>CAMCXS010000053.1 GCA_945883495.1 Akkermansia muciniphila | reverse complement strand
CGAGATTCACCCTGCTCTCCAGCTCCGCGCCTTTTTCTGGGCAATCCACGAACTCGGCAAAGATCAAGGACCTCAGTTCAAACAGCAATCTCGACATGACGGTCGGCTACGAAGACTTGATCGTCGCCGGTGGCAACCCGGACTGGGACTACGACGACTTCTTCTTCCGAATCACCTCCAACCAGAACATCAAATTCACCTTCGGCGGATACGCCCGCTGATAGGAACTCCTGACGCGCTCTCGCGGGCATGAACCCGCGGGAGCCGTTTCAACCCATCACCTCCCGCAAATCATCGAACGACAAGCCCTGCATTAGCGGGGCTGCGTCGTCTAGAGCGGCCTCGATCACATCCCGCTTCTTGCGCTGCAAGTCGACGATCTTCTCTTCGACCGTTCCAGCGGCGATCAGTTTGTAGGAACTGACTGGCCGCAACTGACCAATCCGGTGCGCCCGGTCCGTCGCCTGAGCCTCCACCGCCGGGTTCCACCACGGGTCATAATGGACCACCGTGTCCGCCGCGGTGAGAGTCAAACCGTAGCCACCCGCCTTCAAGCTGATCAGGAAAAGCCCCGGCCCTTGGCTCCCTTGGAATCGCTCAACCTGGGCAGCGCGATCCGTGGAGGAGCCATCCAGGTAACAATATGCCGTGCCTCGTTCGTCCAACGTTTCCCGGAGCAGTTTTAACATCCCGGTGAACTGGCTGAATACGAGCACCTTGTGTCCGCCGCTCTCGCACTCCTCCAGGAGCTCGTTGAACAACTCCAGCTTCGCGGAGCCCACCTTGGCGGCGTCGTCCACCCCGAGCAGCCGGGGATCGCAACAGACTTGCCGGAGGCGCAACAGCGCGGTCAACATCGTCATCCGGGCTTGGCCCTCGCTCTTCTTGGAGAGGGCGTCATCGATTTGTTTGCGAGATTCCCGCAAGATGGCCTCGTAGAGCTTGGCTTGGCCGGCGGTCAACTCGCAGGTGCGTACCTGCTCGATCTTTGGTGGCAATTCCTTGGCCACGGTTTCCTTGAGCCGACGCAGCATTACCGGCTGAATCCGCTGTCGTAACCGTTCCAACACCGGACGCGGCGCGGCTCCGCTGGCCACCGGTTGCTCGTAGCGATCTCGGAACTCTTCGCGGCGCCCCAGATAGCCAGGAATCAGGAATTCATAAATGGACCAAAGCTCCCGGACACTGTTTTCCACGGGCGTTCCACTCAAGGCAAGCCGGGCCCGGGCCCGCAGTTTCCGCGCCGCCTTGGCGCTTTGGGTGTCCGGGTTTTTGATCGCCCCCGCTTCGTCAAGGATCACCGCGAGGAACTCCCGGCCCGCCAGCGCCTCCACGTCCCGGACCAGCAACGCATAGCTCGTAACCAGCAGATCCGCCGCCTCGATCTCCGTCTCTTCCTCCCAACGCTTCGCCCCGTGCAACACATGGCAACGCCGACCCGGCAAAAAACGCGTCGCCTCTTGGCGCCAGTTGTGGAGCAGCGATGTGGGCGACACGACGAGAATTTGCCCTGCCCCCCCTTCTCTCCAAAGCCACTCCGCTGCGGCTAGCGATTGCAGAGTTTTTCCCAATCCCATCTCATCCGCCAACAAGCCCGCACCCGCCGGTCCCCGCCACACGCTCGCGAGCCAGCGCACCCCGTCTCGTTGGTAATCGCGCAACGTGATTCCAAGCTCCCCCAGGTTCCGCAAATCCACCGGTTCATCCGGCACGGCCTCCCCCTGAAACGCCGTACGCAAAAATCCGGCCTGCGCCGCGCGCACCCGGAACAAACCGTCTTCCTGGCGCGGCTGCGCATCGAAAATCACCTCATCGGCCTCCGCGCAAGCTTCCAGATCCACGAAGGCGGTGCGCCCGTTGGCCAGTTGCACCTTGCTCTGCCCTTTTGCCAAAAGCTTCTGGATCTCCTGGCGGCTGATTTCCACTCCGCCCGCTCCCGAGTAGCTCAGCGCAAATCCAAACCAATTCGCGTCCGTCCCGCGCTCCACCAGCTTCGGCCGGATCACCTCCACTTGGCGGCTGACATGCTGGAACCGCTCGCCCAGCTCCACCTTCCAAGTCCGCGAAAGCTCCGGATAGCCCCGGGCATAAAACCGGCCCACTTCCTTCTCGCCACGAAGTTGAAACTGCCCAGCTGCATCGGGTCCGGCGAAGCCGAACTCTTCCAAACGCGCCGCCCCGTAGCGCTCCGCTCCGGCATTGCGCGTCACAAAACTCCCGTCCGTAGCCCGGTAGGGAAACGATCCTCCTGGAGGCGCCGCGCCCAAGCGGAACGTCACCACGTCGTCATAGGTGACCGTAACGACCCCGCTCAGCGCATTGAACGAGCCCTCGAAGCGGGCGGAAAATCGAGGCGTCCCCGGCCGCAGTACGATGCCCTGCCCCGGCTCGGACAGAAACTCGACGCAATCATGCCACGCACTCAATCCGGCCAGCAACAGCCCCGGCGGGATCGTCACTTCTTTCCCGTCGAGCAGTTCCGCATACGCGGACTCGCCCCCAGCGGGAGCAGGACGCACCGGTTCCAGCAAGGCACGTTCCGGGAAATACACCCAACGCCGGTTCCCCGCCCGCAGCCACCGCTGTTCATTCCCCTTCCGGACCTGAGGGGTGAGGCGGAAATCGCCATTCGCGCAATTCTCCAGCCGCACCCGGACCCGGGCCGCCGGAGTCCCCGCCACCGCCAGAGCGTCGTCCCCCCGGCGCGCCGCCCCAGTATCCTGAATCGCTTCAAAGAGATCGATCGCCTGCTCCGGATTGACGACACAAACAGCCGGCAGTTTGCTGATCTTTGCACGGTCGAGCCATTTCCAGATCACGCCCGCACCGTCAGCGGCGGCCTCCACACGCACCGGAATCCGCCCTTTCTCCCAAAGTTCGGCGAACCGGACGTCGAGCCGGACGCAAACGCCGCCCCGCGTCTCCGGTTTTTCTCTGACGGGTTCCGGACAGGATGGCGCAGGGGCGGATTTCCCCGGTTTCGCCGCCACCGGAGCACTCGTTCCGCCCAATATGTGGGTCATCGCCACGGCCGTGGAATGGACGCAAACTTGCCCGTAACGCCGCGAAAGGTGGCAAGAACAGAGATTGCGCAAATCCGTGCGGCTCTCGATCTCAAATCCGGCCACTTGGGGCTTTCCCTGGACGATGATCACTCCCTTGAGATTGCGCCCTTCCACACGGACCTCGGAGACCGCTCCGGCTTGCTGGAGCGCTCGCGCCTCCTTCAGGACTTTCCAGCCAGCGGCATCAGAAAGCCACTTTTCAGTCAAGGCAAAGGGGATCGTCGCGGTGGGATCGGAAGAACTCATAAGGACTATCTCAAGGGGTCGCACCCCGTTGCCAACCAGCAAACGTGAAAACCCGATTGCCAAAAGCTTTTGATTGTGACACGGTCAGGACATCTTACCTATTAGTCCGCTTTTATTATCGGTTCGCCATGAAAATCATTGCTCTGTCCAACCATAAGGGAGGGGTCGGGAAAACTACGACCGCGGTCAATCTCGGCGCTTATCTAGCCCGGGCGGGACAGAAAGTCCTCGTGCTCGACCTCGATCCTCAGGCCAACGCCACTGAAACTCTGGGCCTCAACCCCGAAGAGCACACCAGCATCTACGAAACGATGCTCGGCCAAGGAGATGTCAGCCGTTTGCCCGTGGCCACGAACATCGAGAATCTTCACCTCATCCCCGCCAACGCAGATCTCTCTGGCATCGAGGTGGATCTAGGTGCCGACGAACATCGTCTCGCTCGCCTCCACGCCCCGCTGCAAAATTACAAGACAATCGCTCCTTACGACTATCTCTTGATTGATTGCCCGCCATCGCTGGGCGTCCTCATGACTTGTGCCTTGGCTGCGGCGGACGAGATCGTCATTCCCGTTCAATGCGAATACTTGAGCCTCATCGGCTTGACCAAAATGGTCGATGTCCTCAACGAAATCCGCGCCACCGGCGTCAATCCTGGTGTGGTCATCGAAGGCATCGTCCTCACCATGGCGGACGGTCGCACCAATCTTACCGAGGAAGTGATCAAGGAAGTGCGTCAGCAGATGAATAGCATCGCTTATGATACGGTGATTCCGCGCAATGTGAAGCTCGGGGAAGCCCCCAGCCACGGCAAAACCATCCTGGAATACGCGCCCGATTCCAAGGGAGCCGAAGCTTACGAAACGCTCTGCCACGAATTCCTGCAACGCCACGGCGCCGTGCTCAGCGCTTGAGACGGCGCTTGAATGATTCCCAAGAGCGCAGCGAGCTTCTTACTCGTTGTCGCTCTTGGTGTCGTTCGCGTAACGAGCCGCGCCTTCAAACACCAGAGGCACTTTCTCGGTGACAAACGTATCGGTCGCATTCACCGCTCCCGCTGCCGTCAACCCGATCTCTTCGGCAGAGCCAATGAAGATCGAGCCGATCCATTCGCCAATTCCCGCCACCACGGTCCCAATTGCCCGGCCAATCGGGGCAAACGGATTCGGGCGAGGAGAGACTGGGACCACCACTTCATCGCCGGCGTAGAGGGAGGAAGCTTGGGCCATCAGCGTCAGGACAACGAGAGCGCGTGCTAGTTTCATGTTGCCGCCACTCTGGAACAGGAAACGCCTCCGAGTCAATCCGCGAGCTTGGAAATCACTGCCGCCGAACCTTCCCGGAGTTCGGAAGGCGTCTCGGTGTCCGGCAAACTCCCGCCAAATCCTTCCCATCCCGAATAAAGCCGAACCTTCTTCCCTCCGGGCAATGCCATGCCGGTTGGTCCCAAGTTCACCCACACCTCCTCGGAGCCTCCCGCGTAGCTCAACCGGAACTGCCCTTTCTCCGGCTCCCCGGTGACCACCAACCGTGACGCGTCCAAGGTTCCGGACGCCTGCCACGCTTTGCGGAGCGCGATCAAAGCACGATACCAGTTCCACATTCCGGCGTCACCGTCCTCCATACCGCACAGCTTGGAGCGCAGAAAGGTCGATTCCTCCACCGGCGACACGAAGTTTTCCCAGTCGTGCTGGTGATAATCCCGCTTCCGCCCTTCCACCACTGCTTCGCGAAGATGAGCATCGCCGAAATCGACGAAGAAACAGAAAGGGCTCGAAGCCGCGAACTCTTCGCCCATAAAGCACATCGGCACCGCTGGATAGAGCAGGACCATGGCCGCCCCGGCCCGCTGCAATTCCGGCGAAGCGACCTGATGCAAGCGGCGACCTTCCGGATGATTCCCCACCTGATCATGGGTCTGCAATCCTTGCATCATCGACCGCAAATCGCACCGGCGCGGTTCCGGCGTCCGGATAATCTCGGTGCCAGTCTGGTGCCGCTCAAACACGAAGCCGGTATCTAATGCCTGCCCCAAATCGACCATGCCCCGATAGGTGCGGGCGTCGATGCGATGTTGCCCCAGAACCGCCGAAAAGAGCGCGTGGGGAATTTCGTCGTTCCACAGCAGATCGTAGGTGCCCCGGCCCCGGCTCGCCTCCAACAGCACCGGGTCATGAACGTTCGATTCAGCGATCAGATGCACCGGATAGGGTTTGTCGGCCGCCCAATCGTGAACCGCCCGGGCAATCTCCTCGGTGATGTGCAATGCGCTGTCGTCCTGCATCAGCCGGATCGCGTCGAGGCGAAGTCCATCGAAGTGATACTCTTCCAACCAGAAAACCGCGTTCTCCACGATAAATCGCCGCACCGGCTCACGGTCCGGTCCATCGAAATTCAGGGCCGGCCCCCACGGCGTGTGATGCCGTTGCGAGAAATACGGCCCGAAGTCCCAGAGGTAGTTTCCCTCCGGTCCGAAGTGGTTGTAGACCACGTCCAAAATCACCGCCAACCCGCGCTGGTGACAACCATCGACAAATCGGCGAAGATCGTCTGGACTCCCGTAGTGGTGATTCGGGGCGAACAGGTTGACGCCGTCATATCCCCAGTTCCAACGCCCCGGCGCTTGGGCAAGCGGCATCAACTCCACCGCCGTCGCGCCCAACTCCAAAATGTGATCAAGCCGCCGCAACGCCCCCGCATAAGTCCCTTCGGCTGAGAAGGTTCCCACGTGGATTTCATAAATTACCAAATCCTGTTTCGCGACGCCGCGCCATCCGTCATCTTGCCACGCATAGCTGGAAGGATCTACCACCCGCGATGGACCATGCACGCCCTGCGGCTGAAACCGGGAACGCGGATCCGGCCGCTGCGTCTCCCCATCCAGGACAAACCAATAATCCTCTCCGGCCAAAGCCTTCGCCACCGTCGCTTTCCACCAGCCCTCCTCACTCCGCTCCAACGGAAAATCCCGGCCCGCCACCCGGACCGCCATGGACCGCCGTGCCGGGGCCCAGACTTCAAAACGAGTTCCTTCTTGGGTGCGAGTCGGCAAAGGCATGATCAATGGAGAGCCGCAAACGATTCCTTGCATTCCGTCATTGCGCAACTATCCCAAAATCCACCCCGCCGCCATGGTTCTCGATTCTCTCGATCATTCCGCCCTCTACGAAGCTCTTCATCCGCGCTTCGCCAAGGCGTTCGCGTTCCTCCACGCCATCACCGGAACCGAAGCGGACGGGCGCCACGAGATCGATGGCGACGACGTCTTCGCCTTGGTGCAACGTGTCACCACCAAGCCACTGGCCGAAGCGGAGTTTGAAGCCCATCGGCGTTACATCGACATTCAATACATCGTTCGCGGCAGGGAAACCATTCTCTGGGCGCCACTTGCCGCGATGGCGGAACAGACTCGTCCATACGACGACACCAAAGACATCGCCAAATGGCGCCTCATCTCCGCGCACACGCCGCTGCAGATGTCACCGGGGCAGTTCACGATCTTCTTTCCCGAGGACGCTCACGCGCCGTGCGTGGTGTGGGAAGAATCTGGCGAGATCGCCAAAGTCGTGATCAAAATCCGACAAGATTCACCTCTGGTTACTATCTGAGATCTTGGGAAGCGCCCCCCGCCCCACACACACCATGTTGCTTCTCCTCGAGCCATTAGGCTAGCCCGGGACCAGCGTCGCCCGCAGGAAACCTGCTCCTAAAAATAACTTCGTTGGATCGCGCATCCTCCGGCAGAGATAGGGTGAACACCTATCGCCTGCCTGCATAGAAGCTGACTCCTCATCCCCGCCGCCGGACTCCGTGGCCGACTTCCTGCGTTTGTGGACGCTTCATGAGCCGGAGTTGTGGGCCTTTGTCCATGCTTGCTTGCCCCACGCCGCCGTTGACGAAGTCATCATCGAAGAACCGGCCGCGGAGGGAGCGGAGGAAATGTCGTTGCGCCACCGCCAGACCGATGCCTTGTCCCAGGATCTCGCCAGCTGAAGTTTTCTGGACGCGGGAAAACAGCAGTGCCTCCGCGTCGCGCGAACTTCCGCTACCGGGTCGGCGCACCAGTGGCACCACGTGACGGGCGAGGCGCCCATCACGGCGAAGGGCCGCTTGCTCATGTTGCATTTCTCCGTGATCCAAGACTTTTCCCAAGCTCGAATCCGGCATTGTGGAAATCCCCGGCCACTTCATGGACGACCTGAATCTGGAGGTCGTTTCCATCCGCTGAGCCAAAACCGCCATTTTTACTACCCCATGAACTCCGTTGCGTAACCAACACGAATCGCCGCCGCTTGCTGCGCAATGGCTCCGCTTACCGCTTCATTTCCGACTTTACCGATCAATGGCTCGAACTCCGCAAATCGACGCGCCCCAGCCCGACACGCGAATTTGTCCCGAAGCTCGTGAGCACTTGAAGCCCAGCATGCGCGCGGAAACGCGTGCCCTCCTCCGCAAACTCATCGTCCGGGATCTCAGCGCCACACGTCGCGTGGTGCTGCCGGCAGGCACTCCCCGTGTGGTTCATTCCTCACGCAAGCCGCCATCCTCAAAGTCACGCGAACGTCCCCACCACCTCGCCGGTCACCTGCGGAGCTTGCCGCCAACATGACCCGCCAATTTCTATTGTATGCCACCACCGCCCAGCCGCACTATTGCGACCGGCACAAGGCCGCCCGCATGACGCCCAAAGCGATTTGTTCCTGATCCCAAGTCCGCCAGGACTGACACTTAGCACCGGTCAGTTCGGCACCCGCCGGGAACGAGAAGCGAGCCATGTCTCGCGGTGATGCATTACCCAATCCATCAGGGCGACATCGAAATCGACGTCGTGCCCCGCGCCCTCGCTCAGAAGCCGCTTGTTTCGCAGGATTTGGTCACGTTCCTCAAGAAACTCCCGGTAGAAACACGGGAGATGGGATCGATCCGATACCTGCAAATCAAAAGAGGCTTTCACTGGGGGCGCGGCTAAATTTGAAGAGGAGGTGGGGTTGACAAAAAACTTTATTCACAGGTTTTTCGCATTGTCAACAACCCCACCGCCATCTTACTACTCAACCGGGTGGCGGTGTAAGCTTCTCTGGGGGCTCAGGGATTCGCGTAATCCCGCATCGTTTGAAAAATAATGGCGATCGAGACGGCGCCGGCGTCGGGATGCCCGATCGATCGCTCGCCCAAAGTCTTCGCCCGGCCCATCGTTGCGATCATGTCCCGGCTTGCTTCCATCCCCGCCGTGGCGGCATCGGAAACTTCCTTGAGCGCTTCCGTCAAGGGCAACGACGCCACTTCCGCCGCCCGGCGCGCCGCCGGATCGAGCGCGTCCAGCATGGTCTTGTCCCCGGGCTTGGCGCCGCCACGCTGTTGGATCGACTCCACCGCGGATTGCATAGACACCGCCAAACCAGCGGCATCCAGCACGGAACGTCCCTTCAACTCACGTCCGGCGGAGCGGAACAGAGTCCCAAACACGACGCCGGAAGCGCCGCCCATGGACGACATCATCGCCTTGCCCATCTCGGTGAACGGTTCGTCCACGGTCGCGAACGTCCGTCCGCTGAGAGCTTCCAAGACCGCTTCCATCCCGCGTTGCATGCCCAGCCCATGGTCGCCATCGCCCAAGGCACGGTCGGCATCGGTTAGGATCGGTTCCGCCGCGATGATCTTCGATGCCACTTGGCGGAGCATCTCATGGACTTGATTCACGTCGAACCCAGGACCCGAGGGTACCGAAGCCGCCACCGGAGCCGGAGCAGACGGCGCCACCGCCGCACCGAGCGTTTCCATCTTGCTGTAACAGACGGATTCGCAAGGCAGGTTCCAGTATCCCTTCAATTCCGCGTCCAGCTTGGTAACGCTGAAGGAGATACCCGACATTTCTTGGCAGGTGACGAGCGGGCCGACAATCGTGTCGTAGACCTTGATCCCTTTGGCATTGAGCACCTGCTTCGCTTTGCGCAGCGCGATCAGACATTCCATCATCGTGGTGGCTCCGAGGCTGTTCACGAAGAAGACGATCTCGTCCCCGGCACGAAGCTCCTCCACCTCGCTGTCCACGATGAAATCCTGGAAGATGAGATCCAGCATCTTCACCGTGAGATCGTCCGCCGTGGTCATCGGGATCTCCGCCACGCCAGGCTCCCCGTGAATCCCCATCCCGAGCCCGATCTTGTCTGGATCGATGTCGAAGGTCGGCTTGCCTGTCGCAGGAATCGAGCCGGGGGACATGGAAACCCCCACGGACCGGGTGTTGAGCACCGCCTTGCGAGCGATACGCTCCAGCTCTGCCAAGCTCTTCACGGACTGCGAAGCCGCTCCCGCGATCTTCACGATCGGAACCAAGCCCGCCACGCCGCGCCGCTTGTTCTTCTGCGTGTGCGGGGCCGAACAAACGTCATCCCAAATCAGCACGGTGCGGACGTCGATCCCTTCATCCACGGCATCCTCGCCGCCGATGTCGAAGTTCATCACGTCCCCGGCGTAATTGCCGTAGAGATACAGGACGCCATTGCCACGGTTCACCGCGCGAGTGGCCTCCAAGACGATATCGGGGGTCGGAGCCGCGAAGATGTCGCCACAAGCGGCGCCGTCCGCCAAGTTCCGTCCCACCAAACCGTGGTAAATCGGCTCGTGACCACTGCCGCCTCCGACGAGCAGAGCCACTTTCCCCTGCGGAATGGCCGTCTTGACGATGGAGCGACGCCCCACTTTCACGCACTCGCCATCGTAGGCTTCAACCAAGCCGTCGAGCAATTCGTCGGCCACTTTCAGGGGATCATTTACCAGTTTCTTGTTCAGCATGACAGTGTTGTGGGTCCTGGGATTCAATAGGGTTCGGGCTTTGCCAGCAAGTTCTTTCGGTTCGGGTCAAATGACACGGTCGTTGCCGCCATCCACCGGGATTTGCGCTCCGGTGGTTTTGCCAAAGAGCGGACTCGCCATTGCAGCCACCATGGCGCCGACGTCGCGGGACTTGATCTCGGTGCGCAACAGGTTGCGGGATTTGTATTCCTCCACCGTCATTCCGTAGCGTTCCGCGGAGCGGGCCAGATTCTCCGGCGTCCAGAGCTTGGTGTCGAACACCGCGTCCGGGTGAATGATGTTGCACCGCACGCCCACCGGAGCCAGTTCCAACGCGGCCACCCGGCAGAGTTGCGTCAGCGCCGCTTTCGCGCAGGAGTAACTCGCGGCGCCTGCGCCCGGAGCTTGCACGTTGCGCGAGCCCACCAGGACGATGGCCGCATCGATCCCGTGTTTCAGATAAGGGATGGTGTATTTGAGCAGCTTTTGATGGCTCGTTAGGTTGACCGCCATCGACTTGTCCCAGTTCTCCTGTGCCAGGTCATCAAGGTATTGTCCGGCGGTGAAGATCCCGGCGTTGCTCACCACAATATCGATCCCCCCAAACTGACGCACCGTGCTTTCCACTGCCTCGATGACCGCCTCGTCGTTGGTCAAATTGACGATCCGGCCAATGCCGCCCAGGCTCGCCATGCCTTCCTCGATCTCCGGGCTCAAGTCCAAGCCGATCACCTTCGCCCCTTGTAGCGCCAGCGCCTCGGCACAGGCAAACCCAATCCCCGCCGCCGATCCCGTGACCAAGGCCACTTTGCCCTGATGCACCTTGGGCTGGCCGCCTTTGCGCAGCTTCGCCTGTTCCAGGTCCCAGTATTCGACATCGAAAATGTCCTTCTCGGAAAGCGCCCGCCATCCACCGGTGCTCTCCGCCTTTTGAACCGTTTCCCAAGTCGCCCTTGCGATGTCGAGAATGGCTTCCGCGTCCGCCACGCTTTGCCCAAAACCCACCACACCTTGACCCGGCCAAACCACGACTCGCGGCGCAGGATCGAGCATCGTCTGCCCGTTGGCGTGCCGCTCAAAATAGGCTGCGTACTCCGACGCGTAGGACTGCAATGACGCCGCCTTGTCTTCGCCCAGCACCGCCGGAATCCGCTTGGTGCGAATGCTGTGATCCGGGGTCGCCGGTCCACGCGTCGCTAAGTCCGCGATGTTCGGCAAGGAGGCGTAACCCGCCGCCGCTTCGGTCGAATCAAGCCGGGCGATCATCGCCGCGCCCCGCAGTTTGGAGACTCGTCCCCGCAGTTCCGCCAGCCCCAGCAGATCCGCTGGCGCCGGGGGGACCGATGCCAGCTTCGCGCCCGATGCGTCCAATGCCGCCTCCGCCGCCGAGACCATCTCGATCATGCTTTCGTAACTGCCCCGGGCATCGTCCGCGAAGGTGAAGATCCCGTGATTCATGAGGATGATCCCGCGAATCCCCTCCGCCGCCAAATCGCGGCCGCGAATCAGTTCCCACACCGTCCGCGCCAGAATGAACCCTGGCATCACGTAGGGAACTGTGAGCACTTTCCCACCGAACACCGCGCGAACCCGTTCCTCGCCTTCCGGATGATTCGTCAGCGCGATGATCGCGTTCGCATGAGTGTGGTCCACGAACCGGAACGGAATCACCGCGTGCAAAATTGCCTCGATCGACGGATTAGGCGCTTCGGGATCCAGCATCGCCGCCCGCTGATGCTTCACCATGTCCGCGTCGGAAAGCTGCGGCATGTCCGCCATCTTCAAGAGCGGCGCCATCCGCACCGGAGCGAACCCTGCTTCTTTGATCGTGGCCAAATCCCAGCCACTGCCTTTCACGTAGATCACATCGACCGGATCGCCGAAGAAGTCGGTCTCCCGGATCTTCACAGAGGTATTGCCGCCCCCATGCAAAACCAGCTCCGAATCCGCTCCCAAAAGCCGGGAAGTATAGACCCGTTTTCCCAAATCACCGGAAAAGCCGGCTGCCTCCGAATCGGACCAACGTGAACGCATGGCGGATCATGGCGGCAATCCGGCAGGTTTCCAGAGCAAAATCAGTCTGGGTGGAAATCGCGGACGGAAGCTAAACTTTCCTCAGAGTTCTATCTTGCAGCTAAAGGGGCAGCGGGCCCGGACAAGTCAGCCCAGGGCGAAGTGAGGGACGAGCAAAGCCCTTGGGAATCACCCACCCCAGTCCAAAGTCCTGCAAGTGGCAACGGCTCCGGTTGTCACGCACCGCGGTGGAACTCGCTGGCTAAGAGTCCGAGCCACGAATCCTCAGGCCTAAATCGGCGTCCCTCGGCCTGGGCCCTGCCCGCTCGTCGCCAGTCCACGGCAGCCGCATCAGCCGTTTGGCGACTAGAGAACTTTGACCGTCGACGCGATTCCCACGTTTTCCCGTGGGCCTTGTGGAACCGCTTTACCGCGGTGCTCTTGGATTTGGATTTGGCACGCAGCTTCCACTCAGGTGCACGGCAAGCTCCGTGGTGGAGTTCTCCAGGCCAAACGACCTTTCATCCGTCAGATCCCGCTTCCATTCGGTAATCAGGTCGCGGATTCGGAAAGCAAATCCTTCTTGCCACCCGCCGCTCACTCAAAAGGCGGGACGAGGCAGATGGCGATCGCGGTCGTATGGCGCGGGTTCCATATCGGGCAGGTAGCCGTCGGGATTTTCGCTGAGCCACCAGTCCCGGTCCAATTCGTCCGCGTAGTAACGGTGGTAAATCTCCGTCGAGGATTCGCTGCCGTCTCCGACCAAGTCGATGGTGGTTTGGTACTGTCCCATGCCGTCGTCGAATTCGTATTCGGGCTCGTTGAGGGCTTCCCACCAGAGATGCTCGTAGAGTTCGCGGTCGCTGAGGTGATCGGTATGGATCAAGTAGGTGTGAAGCTTGACGAGACCTTGAATGACCTCGTCGAGCTTCTGGGAGACGGCACTGTCATCCAGCGATTCTGGCTCAGGGAGCTCTATTCCATCGCGAATGAGTTGTTTCGCCAAGGATGAGGAGGGTTCACTTTCGAGCATGAGCAAGTACCGGAGGAAGCCCTCGGTCGCGTCGAGGTCCCTCTGACTGTAATCGGCGACGTGTTCAGAGAGGGGCAGCCGGAGCTGTTTGCTGTAGTCCGTAACCCGAAGCTCCTGATTCTGGCGTTCCGATGACGGGGCGGTGAGGTGGGATAAACGTGATCTCTGGGTGAAGCTCATGAGATCATATGAACATGCATTCAAATGAAGTGCAACTGCTTTTTTGAACAAAAGACATTTGGTCCATTTGCTCGCTTTGGTCTTCGATCCGGTGAGCGCCAGGGGAGAACTCCGAGCCACTGGTGGAAGGTAACGGCTTGAGAACTGCCTAACCAGCTGCCAGAGCCCCGGAAACGTAAAGACGGCGATCTGCGGTTACTGCTCGGGCTCAGAATGGCCGGGGCGAATTGGGGCTGGAGGGTTCATTGGACACCTCCGAGCCTGCCGCCAAGCTGAGGCACTGCCCCTCACCCTTGACAGGTCTGCCGACGATTACTTGCGACTGAGACGGGCGAACATGACGGCGCCGAGGCTCATGAAAATGATGTTGGGCAGCCACATCATGAGGTGGGGATACGCGGCCGGATTGGTGGAGAATGAGTCCGCCACGATAATGAACACAAAGTAGCAGATCGCGATGATCATGCTAAGGGCGAACCCGATGGAGGTTTCGCGCCGCTGGGCGGTAACGCCGAGCGGGACCCCGACCAAGCAGAAGGTGATACAAGCGAGAGAGAGAGACAGACGCTTGTTCATCTCCGTGAGGTAGGAGCTTTTGAGCACGGGATCGAGTTCTTCAGCCACCTTCTGGCGCAACTCCGTGAGCGTCATGAAGCTCGGCTTCATTTTGCGATGGCGTTCGCGAAGGGCGGCCAGGGAGATTTGGAGCGTGGCGTGGCCGGGCTTCACGAAGTGATGAAGCTGGAACTCGTTTTTTTCGTCGCTCTCCGCTTTTTCAATGTGGGCATCATCAAGCTCCATGATGAGGTCGTCCATATTGCCAGGATCGAACCCGATGATACCTTCCGCAGCGCGGATAAAGATGTCTGGCCGGGCTCGCTCACTGAGTTTCACCATTTGCAGGTTTTTGAGGCGGTAGCGGCCGGTGCCATCGTCGAGGAGCTGGCGTTCCTCGGTGTAGAGGAGATAACCCGGTAGGGTGTTAATAACCTCGTCATTGATGAACATGGCTCCTGGATTCTGCGTGGCGATGCGGAAGAAGACCTGGGCGATACGCGACTGGGATTTGGGGGCGAGATCGGTGTTCAGCCAAAAAGCGGCGACCGTCGCGATGAGGCCGACGGTGAAGACAGGGGCACAAATGCGCCACATGCTGAGTCCGGCCATTCGCAAGGCGGTTAGCTCATTGTCTGCGGAGAGACGGCCGTAAATGAGGAGGATGGAGGTGAGCATCCCCCAAGGAATCGTGAAAATGAGGGAGAACGGGAGGACGTTGAGCATGAACTCGAGGACGAAACCCCAGCCTAGTTCAGGGTGGTCATCGAGCTTGGAGATGAGCTTCTGGAATACGTTGCCCAGAACCAGCACCATGCTGAGAACGAAGACGGCGAAGAAGGTCGAGGAGACAAGCTGCTTGCCCAGATAGCGATCGAAGATCTTCAGCATGGAGGATGGGACGGATTCTGCACCGAGGGAGTGGTCCTGGCAAACACTCTATGCAAAGACGGGAGGGAGGGGATTGACTTCAAGAATGGCGGGCGTAGACTCGACTCTAGCGACGGGGGTGCGGAGTCCGGTATTCACCGGCTGGGCTGAGATCCTGGGGAGACCCGGGAACCCTTTGAACCTGAAGCGGGTAATGCCGCCGCAGGGAGTTCGGATGAAATGGGAGGTTCGATGAATTGCGGCCTCCCAGGGCACCGCCGCCGTCGTAGCTGCTAGGGAGCCCACCATTTCATTCCGATGATCAAGCCCGACCTCAAGCCTGAAATCCGCCGCGAAGCGGAGTCGCTGTTTCCCAAAAGCCACCGTGTTTATGTCCGCGGCAGGCGTTTCCCCGATGTGCTGGTGCCGATGCGCGAAGTGGATCTCTCGCCGACCCGGCACGCCGACGGGCGGGTGGAAGAGAATCCTCCGGTTCGGATCTATGATCCATCGGGACCATGGGGGGATCCGGCTTTCGATGGATCCGTGGAGACTGGTTTGCCAGCGTTGAGGGCGGATTGGATCCGGGCGCGCGGGGACGTCGAGGA
This sequence comes from Akkermansia muciniphila, assembly GCA_945883495.1. GTDB lineage: Bacteria > Verrucomicrobiota > Verrucomicrobiia > Verrucomicrobiales > DEV007 > V1-115. The sequence continues at coordinate 27,585 of CAMCXS010000053.1, read as the reverse complement.
GTACGAGGGCCGGGCGGTGAAGCCGGAGGACAACGGGTATCTCTCGGACTCGCATGCGGAGCGTTTCAACACCGGGAAGTCCGAGCGCAACCGGCTCAAGTGGTTTCCGGGGCTGATGCGCCGTCCCCTGCGGGCGAAGAGCCATCCCGTGAGTCAGCTGTGGTATGCCCGGCAAGGGATCGTGACCCCAGAGATGGAATTCATCGCGATCCGTGAAAACATGGGCCGGGCGCAACAGCGCGACGCGGCCGGAGCCCGTTCGAACCAGCTTGGTTTCCGCCATCCCGGACGCAGTTTTGGAGCGGCCATCCCCGAGGAAATCACCCCGGAATTCGTCCGGGATGAGGTAGCGCGCGGCCGAGCCATCATTCCCGCGAACATCAATCACCCGGAGTTGGAGCCGATGATCATTGGCCGCAATTTCCTGGTCAAAATCAACGCCAACATCGGGAACTCAGCGGTGGCCTCGACCATCGACGAGGAAGTCGAAAAACTGCGCTGGTCTACGAAATGGGGCGCGGACACGGTGATGGACCTTTCTACCGGCAAGAACATCCATGCCACCCGCGAATGGATCATCCGCAATTCGCCGGTTCCGATTGGCACCGTGCCGATCTACCAAGCGCTGGAGAAGGTCAACGGGCGGGTCGAGGATCTCTGCTGGGAGGTCTTCCGCGACACCTTGGTGGAACAGGCCGAGCAGGGGGTCGATTACTTCACGATTCACGCTGGCGTGTTGCTGCGCTTCATCCCGCACACCGCGCACCGGATGACGGGCATCGTCAGTCGCGGCGGCTCGATCATGGCGAAATGGTGCTTGACCCATCACCGGGAGAATTTCCTCTACGATCATTGGGACGACATCTGCGATCTGATGGCCGCATACGATATCTCGTTCTCGATCGGCGATGGCCTGCGGCCGGGGTCGATCGCGGACGCCAACGACTATGCCCAATTCGGAGAATTGCAGACCCAGGGCGAGCTGACGAAGCGTGCTTGGGAAAAAGGCGTGCAAGTGATGTGCGAAGGCCCGGGGCACGTGCCGATGCACATGATCGAGGAAAACATGCACAAGCAGTTGGAATGGTGCCACGAAGCACCGTTCTACACCCTGGGGCCACTGACGACGGACATTGCACCGGGATACGACCACATCACGAGCGGGATCGGCGCGGCGATGATCGGTTGGTACGGGACGGCGATGCTCTGTTACGTGACGCCGAAGGAACACCTGGGCTTGCCGAACCGGGACGATGTCCGGGAAGGCGTGGTCACCTACAAGATCGCGGCCCACGCCGCGGATTTGGCCAAAGGGCATCCTGGGGCGCAGTATCGGGACAATGCGTTGTCCAAGGCGCGGTTTGAATTCCGTTGGGAAGATCAGTTTAACCTCTCTCTCGATCCGCTGCGAGCGCGGGATTTCCACGACGAGACCTTGCCGCAGGACGGGGCGAAGACTGCGCACTTTTGTTCGATGTGTGGACCGACCTTCTGCTCCATGAAGATTACGGAAGATGTCCGCAAGTTCGCTGCGGAACAGGGCGTGGACGAGACGGAAGCGCTGCGGGCCGGAATGGACGCCAAGGCGCGCGAGTTCCAGGAGCAAGGCTCCGAGATCTATTCCTAAGGCACATGATGAAGCGGTTGGTTCAGGTTCTGCTCAGCAGCGCGGCGATGGCGTTGGCTTCTTGCGCGACTCCGGGGTTCGACCGGGCGTGGAAACAAAGCATGGCAGCGCCGATTCCCAAGAACGACGTCACCGGACCGTGGACCGGGGAATGGATCAGCGCCGCGAATGGGCACAGCGGCCAGTTGCGTTGCCTCGTGGAGCGCAAGGATGAAGATACCCTGTCGTTCCGCTACTGGGCGACGTGGGCGGGTTGGATGAAGGCCAGCTTCCGGATGGAAGGAGACGTGAAGCGCCGGCCGGACGGCCGTTACGATCTGGAAGGCACGAAAAAAATGTTTCCCTGGGGAACGTATGCCCAAGAGGGCGTTCTGGCGCCGGATCGTTTGCAGTCCAGCTTCCGCTCGGAGCGGAGCAATCTGGGGACGTTTCAATTGGAGAGGCCGGAGCGGCCAGCCGAGGCGGGCCGTTGAGGTTCCGGGACAGACGCCACTACTCGGGAACTCCCTCTTTGCAATGGACAGGCCGTCCTGCCTGCCAAAGATTGGGTGCTGAAGACCCAATCCGGAAAATCAGCGGCTCGATGGCCGAATGGATTGAGGTTTCCGCAAACGCCCAGAAAACACCATGAACCGTCGAGCTTCTTCCGCTCCGCAAATCGACATCTCCATTGGCAAGCTCGCGGGGGGACTCCTCGCTCTGCTGGCCATTTGGGGCATCACGAGTTCCGTCTATACCGTGCCGGTGGATTCGGTCGCGATCGTGACCCGCTTCGGAAATTATGTCCGTCAAGCGGACCGCGGCTTCAACCTGAAGCTGCCGCTCGGCATTGAAGAAGCGACCATCGTCCCGACGCGGCGCCAGATGAAAATGGAGTTCGGGTTCGGTTCGGAAGGCAGCACGAATCGCTATCAGTCATCGAGTTGGGAAGAGCAGAAGTTCGAGCAGAACATGGTCACGGGCGATCTCAATGCCGTTCTCGTGCAGTGGGTGGTGCAATATACCATTCAGGATGCCCTCTCTTACCTCTTCAACGTTCATCAGCCTGAAGAGACCCTGCGCGATGCGGCGGAAGCGGTAATGCGCTCGGTGATTGGCGATCGGACCGTGGATGAGGTGATCACGGTGGGCAAAGACGAAATCGAACGGGAAGCCGTCGAGCAATTGCGCGAGATCACGCAATCCTATGACATGGGCATCGCCATTGACTTGGTGCAATTACGCTTCGTGGATCCACCACTGGCGGTCCAGCCTTCGTTCAACGATGTGAACAAGGCGCAGCAAGAGCGCCAGCAGAAGATCAACGTCGCCCAGCGCGAATACGAAACCGCCGTGCCGCGGATGAAAGGAACCGCGCAGAAAATGATTAATGAAGCCTTGGGATATCAATCCAAACGGATCAATGAAGCCGAGGGAGATGTCGCGAAGTTCAAGGCGCTCCTCACCGAGTACCAGCGATCTCCTGAAATTACGAAACGGCGGATCTATTTGGAAACCCTGGGCGAGGTGCTGCCGAGCCTAGGCAAAAAGGTGATTATCGACGAGAGCGGGACGCAGGCATTGCCGCTGCTCCAACTCGGTGATGGAAACTCTAAAGGAAAATCGAAATGAACAAACTTTCAGGAACCCTCGGACTGCTGGTCGCGGTCCTTCTCCTCGTATTGGTCGCGTTCGACGGCGTGTATACCGTCGACATGACCGAGCAAGTTATTGTTACCCAAGGCGGTCTTCCAGTGGGGCAACCGGTCCTGACCGCCGGCTTGCATTTCAAGATGCCTCTGGTCCATCAGGTCATCCGTTTAGAGAAGCGCGTGCTGGAGTGGGACGGTCCCTCCCGGGAAATGCCCACCAAGGACAAAACCAATATCATCGTGGATGCATATGGACGCTGGCGGATTTCGGATCCGTTGGCATTCGTCGAAAACGTGCGAGACATCCGCAGTGCGCGGTCTCGCTTAGACGATATCCTTGGTAGCGAAATCCCAAAAACCGTCGGCAGTCACGAAGCGGCGGAGATCATTCGTTCCGAAGTCGACCGGAAAGCACAGGTGACGGATATCGCGTCCACCAACCTGGGTGAAACCAGCCAACTACGAGCGATCCGTTATGGCCGCGCCAAGATCGAGGAAGAAATCCGCACCCGGGCGGTGGAGAAGCTCAAGGCAAAACCATGGGGGATCGAATTGCTCGATGTCCAATTGAAGCGGGTGAACTACCAGCCCGAGGTAGAAACCACCATTTACAGCCGGATGGTCAGCGAGCGAGCGCGGATCGCGGAGCGTTTCCGGTCCGAGGGAGATGGCGAGGCCGACCGGATTCTTGGGGAAAAAGATCGCGAGTTGAAGGACATCGAGTCGGGCGCCTACAAAGAAGTCGAGACGATCAAAGGCAAGGCGGACGCGGAGGCGGCACGGATTTATGCGGATGCTTACAACTCGTCGCCCGAAGCGGCGGAGTTCTATCAATTCGTGCAGACCATGGAAGTTTACCGGACGTTGCTCGGGCAGGACACAACGCTGGTGCTCTCCACGGACAGCGACATCTTTCAATTCCTCAAATCCATGGAGCCGGCGAGCCGCAAGAAGGTGACGAGCCCGGCCTTTAACCCCGACGGCGAATTGCCGCCGTTTCTACGAGATAGATAATCATGATCAAATTCCTGCATACGCGCATCCGGGTGGCGGACTTGGACCGGAGCATCGCCTTTTACGAGAAACTTGGATATCGGCTGGGCCGACGGACGGACAAGTCTCCGGCCGGCAATCAACTCGCGTTTCTCGAATTGGAGGGAAACGACCACTTCATGGAATTGTGTTACTCCCCGGAGTTCAAGGTGTCCTTCCCCGAGGACTTGATGCATACCGCGCTTGGGGTGCCGGACATCGTAGAATATTGCGATGGTTTGGAGAAGGCGGGGATTGACGTTTGGCCGGGCGACTGGCGGCAGGCATTCCCTTCGGGCGCGAAGTCGAAGATGGCGTTCGTGACGGATCCCGACGGTTACGAAGTGGAAATCCTGGAGCGCAAATGAGTTCCGAAAGAGTGGGGATGGAAGCGATGGAAAAATATGGGCGGAATGCGTTCAGCAGAAATTCCGTCTTAGCCTGAGCTTCCCTCTTCATGTTCGATACCCGTTCCGCACGGGCTGCCGGGATGTTTCCCTGTTTCGCCTTGCTTTGGGCGCTGGCCACGCTGGTCCATCAGCTCTCCTTTACCTTCTGGTTGCAAACCTGGGAGGGATGGCTGCTGACGTTCGCGACCTGTTTGGTGGTACTGGAACCGCGCTGCGTGGTTCGATTCAGCGCCTTGCTAGTGTTTTCGCTGCTGAATCTCTGGCAAAAGCTGCCGTTCGTGCCGAACCACATGCTCTTTGAGGGCATGCTCAACGTCACCATCCTCATCGTCACTATTGGGGTGGTAAGCCAAGCGGGCTTGGGGTTTCCGGGCTGGGTGCTGATTGAACGGGAGTTCGTCCGCCGGTTCCGTGCCTTCTTCGTGGCCGGCGGGGCCAAGGCGGCCTTCCTGATGGCCACGGAAGCGCCACGCAATCCGCTCCTCGGAGGCGCCACCAGCGGCGTATTGCTGTTGGGGCTAGGCCAAGCGTTGGCGGGCCGGCCTCCGCAACCGCGTGGCGGAGAAGAAATCATCGCCCGAGTGTCTCCCATTCTGCGGGTCCAGGCGGTGATCGTCTACTGGTGGGCGGCCATCCAGAAGCTGAACTGGGATTACCTGAATCCAGAGGTGAGTTGCGGAGCGGATCTGCACCGGGACATGGCCTCGTTCCTGCCCTTCCTGCCCACGGCGGATTGGGCTCTCTACGGTGCGATTTACGGATCGCTGGCGTTGGAGTTTGGCATCCCCGTCCTGCTGCTGATCCGGCGCACGCGACCGTTTGGCTTTCTCCTCGGCGTGCTCTTTCACCTCTGGCTTTCGATTCATCCGGCGGGCGGGATTTACAGCTTCAGCGCCCTCTTGTTTGCGCTCTACTTCCTCTTCCTCCCGGCGACGGCGGTGGCGGAGTGGCAGCGGTTGACTCGAGCCCAACTGGCGTGGCTACGCAGGCGCTGCCCCGTTTCCCTCGAGACGTGGCTGCCACGGATCGTCATCGCGGTGTTCCTGGCTGGGGTGCTCTCGCAGGCCATCTGCTATACGGTCTTGGGCCGGACGCGGGATACCTTTGAGGTGGCGAACCGGATCGGCTTTTGGCTTTGGGCCATCTTTGGGCTCTGGTCGGGCGGGACGCACGTCGCAGCGAGTTGGCGCGTACGCCATGAATCGCTGGAATGGCCCCACCGCCCGGCGGGGTCAGTGGCTTGGCTGGCCGTCCTGTTGGTCCTGGGGAACGGGCTCAATCCGTGGATCGGCCTGAAGACGCAGACCTGCTTCTCGATGTACAGCAACCTGCGGAGCGAGGCGTTTGGGAATCACCTGTTCCTCAAGCGGGTCGACCACTTCGGCTACCAACGGGATCTCGTGGAACTGGTGAAGTCAGAACCAGATCTCCTGGACCCGACCGGCAGCCCAACCAGATTGCAACACTTCGCGAACCACGGCAAAATATTTCCCTACTTCGAACTGCGTCGACTCGTGAGCGAATACGAAGGCAATGTCCGCTTGGTGTATCGTCGGCACGGAGAAGAACTGAAGTTCGAGCGACAAGTTGGCAATGTCACCGGGGACGAGCGGCTGAATGAGCCAATTCCGTTGCTGTTACGGAAATTTCTTTGGTTCCGGCGTTACGAGACGTTTTACGGGCCGATGTATTGCACCCATTAGCCTAGAACCGGAAAAGGGAACATCACACCCGGAGCAACTGCGTTCTCAGGCCAGGCGCAGAGACGCGAAGAACTAGAAAGGACGATGTTGGCAAAAAGACGCCTTCACCTGTACGGGGATGCGGCGCGAACAGCCTTTCCGGCAGTCAATAACCGCAGTCCCTCCGCGTGAGCCCGTCACTCCCGGCCTCCAACGCACAACGGAACCCCATCCGATCACTCCGGTTTCCTGGGTTCTGGTTGTCGCGCCGCGACGATCCCAGGTAAAATCCACCATCCGCCCCCCAGGAACCGCCGCGCAACACCCGCTTGGCTGGGGAGTCTGATTTGTAACAATCCTCGCACCACTCCCAGACATTTCCGCTCAGGTCATAGAGCCCAAGCGCACTTACCTGGAAACTCCCCACCGGCGCCGTGCTGGTAAAGCCATCGTCATCCCCCCCAGGCACCGACCACTTGAAGTTTCCATATTTGGGTGGGGGCGGAAAGTCCTTGCCCCAGGGAAACCCCGGAACTCTTCCGTCCTTGTCCGCAGGCATTTTGGAGGCGTCTTCGTCCTTCCCCAGCCCCAGCGCGCAACTCCACTCGTGGTCGCTCGGCAAACGGTAGAGATCGTTCGGGCCTATCTTGCGTTTGCCTCGCTCAGCTTCCGTCAACCAGACACAAAAGGCGTTGGCATCGTCCCAGGTAACATTGACCGCTGGGTGGTCCGGCCCCTGAGGGAAACTCGGCTTGGGCCAGGGAACTTTAGTCTCGTTGACAAACGTCTCATAATCCTGGACCCGCGTCTCCCAAATGCAGAAAAGAATCGCTTTCCCTGCAGTCGGACCGCCCACGACCGGCACGGGCACGAATTTCATCCCCAAGCTGTTCGCGAACGGCCGCTCCGGCGTGGCGGAGGAGGGTTCAACCGCCATCGCCCCTCCCGTCAGATTCTTGTAAATCCCGGCTGCGATATAATTCCTTACCACCAAGGCGTCCTCCAATTTACCGGCCTGAGTCAGCTCGTTCTGCAAGGCGACCAAGGCCATTCCAAATTCCTGAACGATCGGGGAAGTCATTCTCTCCCGCTCGATTACGAGTTTCTCCGATTGAGTCCGGTAGGTTTGCCGGAACTGCGCCACCTCCGGAGAGGCACCTTCGTCCTCCGCTGGGAAAGCCCCCTTCTCCTGTATCCGCTGGATTTCGGTTTTCAGAGCCACAGCCGCTTCGAGTCGGCCCGCCTTGCTCGCGTCTCCCAAAGCCCGCTCGAGCGCCCCAGCGTATTTCTCATCCAATTCCGCCACGGCGGCGGCGTGCTTCGCCCGCACTTTCAGCTCATACTCCGCCCGGTATTGGTTCTCAACCTCCACCAAGCCCGCGCAGGCGGTAGCCAGCATCAGCAGACTGGCGAGGGCAATGGCGAGAGGATTCATGGCAAAAAAGCCTAGCCATCATCCCGAAGATTGCCAGCAAGTTCGATCGGAATTCTTGGGAGCTCCGCCTCAGGCCGCCACACCTGCCTTGCCCCCTCCGCTCATGGGAGAATTGACAACGCTGCTCCAACCTGAAACGATCGACCGCCATGAGCCAGAAGGTCCTGTTGATCGATGACGAGGAAGGGTTCACCCGGCTCCTCAAGATGAACCTGGAGAAATCCGGGAAATACCAGGTTATGGTGGAGAACAACTCGATGCGAGCCCACTCAACGGCGCGCAGTTTCCGCCCGGATGTCATCCTCTTGGACGTGGTCATGCCCGGACTGGACGGAGGGGATCTCCTGGCCCGGTTCAGCGACGATCCCGACCTCAAACACGTGCCGGTCATCATGCTCACCGCCCTGGTCTCACGGGGCGACACCGGGCCTCAAGCCGTGGCGCAATCCGCGAATCTCAACGTGCTCCCCAAGCCAGTCGATTTGGCCATGCTGACCCGGGTCATGGATGAGGCGCTCGCGCAGTCCTAAACCGGAATCAAGGTGGCCGCAAGTTCCCCTCATCGAGCCACTGCCGGACCAATTCCCGGAAGGCGGTGACAGCCGGATCGTTCCCCTCCTCTGCCCACACCATTACCAAGGGCACCCCGCGCGATGGTTCCAGGGCCAACATCCGCACGGAGGCGGACTGCGGCAAAACACTGGCCGGCACCACACCGATCCCGGCCCCGGCTTCCACGTATTGCAACACGGTGCCTATCACGCTCGGCGCATGGGCAATTTTGGGGTGAAATCCCGCTTCTTCGCACGCCGCCCAAATGGTGTCGTGAGAGCTCGCCCCTTCCCGGCGAGCCAGAAGAATCACCGGCAGGCCCGCCAAATCCCGCCACGCCAAGCTGCCCCGTCCCGCCAGCGGATGATCTTCCGCGACCAAGGCCGCGAACGGCTCTTCCCAGAGGGTCAACGACTTCAATCCCAACGAATCCGCCGCCAACACCGGCCGGGTCAACCCGATCGAAAGCCGCCCTTTCGAGACCATTTCGGCCACGCGTTCCGGCGTTCGCTCTTCCAAGACGACGGTGACCTTGGGGTGGCGTTGCCGGTACGCTTTCAGCAGCGCGCCAAGAAACCCACGCGTCGGTGGCCCGATGTAGCCCAGCCGCAACTCCCCTTCCTCCCCCGCCGCCGTGCGCCGCACGCGCCGCACCATGTCGTCGATCTGCTCAAACACCAACCCAGTGTCCCGCAAGAGCACCGCGCCAGCCGGGGTTAGTCGAATGGTCCGTCGGCCGCGATCGAAAAGCATCCCCCCCAACTCTTGCTCGATCTCTTGCACCGCCCGGCTTAAGGCCGGTTGGGCGATCCGTAGCCGCCGAGCCGCCTTGGAGTAGCTCAGTTCCTCGGCGACGGCCTGAAAGTAGCGCAGGTGACGTAGTTCCATCGATGCCAGTGCGGCATGAATCTCATCGTTGAAATCCACGGTCGTTACAAGTCCGATCCTGATGTCGCTCTCGTGAAGGTTGCGACAAGACTTCACGTCGAAGATCTGCTAGCATCCTTCCCTGCCCCTGCCAACACCGTGGAAACCCTCGTCGCCTCTCCGCGTCCCGCCGTCGTCCTCCCCGCCTCGCGCCCCGCCAAAGCGGTCGCGAATCCCCCGGAAATCCCGATTTTGCCCGAGCGCATTCCGTTGGTCGTCGGCATTTGGATTGAGCCGGGTTCAGACCCTGGTCACGCCGCTCACCTGGAACCGGTTTCGACGCTCCTGGAGCGGCTGCAACGGGAGTTCCCCTCCACGCCCTTCCGGCTGCTGGTCCCGCCGAGGATCGCGCAAGCGAACTGGCTCCGTCAGGTGACGAGCAAGGCAGGCTGTCCCGTCTCGCTCACGACGGAAATTGCCCTGGAGGCCAACCCGGTGGAAACCCTGGTCCGGCACAGCCACGTGATTCTCTGCCTCGCGCCCGGTCAAGACCAGAACGAGGACATCGCCCATCTGCTCCGCTGGAAGCGTGAGGGACGGATTGGGGATGACGACCCGGTTTTCGGCGGGCCGGTGGAGTTTTGGGACCTCTCCCGGGGCAGCCGGGCCAAACGGCAACATCTTCCACCGACGTTGGCGAAAGCCAGTTTCACGGAGTTCGCCCGTCACGTCCGGGCCTTCAATCAACGGACGAGCCGTCTGGCTCCGGTCTTGGAAGAAGCGGTGGCCGGGCACAAGGCGGAACTCGCTCCAGAAGGGGCAGTGGTCGAACTGACCCGCGGCCAAGCGGCCACGTTGGAGCGCTACGCGATGAATACCGCGATGGGCGCCCGCTTCCGTCCGCTGGCCCGTGCCGCACAGGTAGCTTGGTCGCTCTGCGCGCCCTTGGCGGGAGCGCTCTTGATTGCGGCGGCGGAAACCACTTCCGGGGTGCACCAATTACTTTTGTGCGTGGGACTCCCGCTCCTCCTTCTGGCGGCGTTGGCCCGCTTCCTCCACGGACGTTGGCTCCACCTAGGCACGCATCACACCGCGCTGGGTGAGGCGATGCGGCTGCACTTCGTCCGTTGCGTCTCCGGACTGCCTGGATTGCGAGCCGCCGAGATACCGCTGAACTCCCGGGCGCCGCGCTGGCTTACCGTGGCGCTTGATTTCTGGATGTCGGGCTTGGCCCAACCGGAAGCAACCGGCAAGCCGAGCCCCGAACGAATCCAACATCTAAAAACCACGTGGCTACGCCTTGAGGCCGAGCGATTCGCGACACGCACCGCCCGGGCGCACGTGGCCAAGCAACGCTACCGCAAGCTCGCCACGGGGACCTGGATCTCCACCGCACTGCTCGCTCTGGCCCTGGCCACGGAAGCCATCCTGGGCGGAACCGGCGCCGTCGGCTGGCTCGTCGCTGCAGGCACGGCTCTGGGCGTTTTCGCCGCTAGCCTCTTCGACCATCGCTCCGCCTTGGCCAACCTCGAAGCGGAACGTGCGCAACGCGACGCCCGCGCGTTCGCCGACTCCTGCGAGCGGCTTTCGGGCGGCAGCACGCCCGCGGAACTGACCAAAGCTGCCCAAGTCATCCAAGCCCTCACGGCGGAGACCCTCACCGCGAACGCGGAACAAATGAACCACGAGTTGGAACACGGATTCAGTCCGCTGCCGGACTTCCGTTGACGTCCCCGCCCCGGCGCGGGAGAGTCCGCGCATGAGGCTCGGATTTATTGGCGTAGGAAAAATGGGAGCCGCGCTGCTCGGTGGCGCGCTCCGCACCCACTTCTGCCGCGCGGAGGATGTGCTCGTGCATGACGTTCACACGCCGTCCGTCCAAGCGGCGCTGGAACGCTGGACGGGGATCCGAGGCGCGGAATCGAACCGGGCGATCTTTACCGAAAGCGATCTGATTCTGCTCTGTGTCAAACCGCAGGACGTCCGGGCGACCTTGGCAGAAGCCTCGTCTGGAGCGGAAGATCGCCTCCTCATCTCCATCGCCGCCGGCATCTCGCTGGATCAGCTGGAAGCTTGGTCGGAGAACCGGCACCGCGTCGTCCGCGTCATGCCGAACACGCCCGCGCTGGTCGGCCAAGGAGCCAGCGCCTTTGCGCTTGGACTCCGCGCCACGGAAGCCGATTCCGGCACCGTGACCGCGCTCTTCGGCGGCATCGGCGTGGCGGCGAAGGTCAAGGAAGAGCAATTGGATGCCGTCACCGGCCTGAGCGGCAGCGGTCCCGCCTATATTTATACGGTGATCGAAGCGCTGGCCGACGGCGGGGTCCGCGAAGGTCTGCCCCGCGCCTTGGCCCTGCAACTGGCGGCGCAAACGGTGGCTGGCGCCGCCGCCATGGTCCTGCAAAGCGATGAGCACCCCGCCGTCCTCCGGGACCAAGTCACCAGCCCTGGCGGCACGACCATCGCCGGCCTGGCCAAGCTCGAGGAAAAAGGTCTCCGCTCCGCTCTGATCGAAGCGGTCCGCGCCGCGACCCAACGCTCCAAGGAATTGCGCGGTTAGAATCCGTTCGATTTTCCGCCGCTTCGCGCTACCCTGCGGGACCCTTACACTCGCTCATGACGCCCGACTCAATTCGCCAAGCTTACCGCAACGCCGGACAAGACCAAGTTTTCCACTTCTTCGACCAACTCGCCCCGGCCGCCCAGGAAACGCTCCTGCGCCAGGCAGCCGCGATTGACCTCACGGAGATTGATCACTTGGTGAATACCTTGGTCCGCGCCAGCGGTGGATCGTCCGTGGATGTCGCCGGAGTGGAGCCTGCTCCCTACATCCCGCTGCCCCGCGCCGGTGGCGACGCCGCCCAATGGGCCGCCGCCAAAGCCGCTGGCGAAGAAGCGCTCCGCGCCGGTCGCGTGGCCGCGTTCACCGTGGCGGGCGGACAAGGAACCCGGCTTGGCTTCGACGGCCCCAAGGGCACTTTCCCCGTCACGCCGGTGACCAAGAAGACGCTTTTCCAGGTGTTCGCGGAAAAGATTCTGGCCGCCTCCCGCCGCTACGGGAAGCCAATCCCGTGGTTCATCATGACCTCGGACATCAACCACGAGGCGACCGTGGCGTTCTTCGAAGCGCACAATTTCTTTGGGATCGAGCCCGGGTTGATCCAGTTCTTCTCCCAGGGCCTCATGCCGGCCGTGACGTTCGATGGCAAGATTCTCCTCGCCGCGCCGGATCAGATCGCCCTCAGCCCGGATGGCCACGGCGGTTCCCTCCGCGCCCTGGTCCGCAACGGTTGCACCGCCAAAATGGCGTCGATGGGGATCGATATCGTCAGCTATTTCCAGGTCGACAATCCGCTCGTCCATTGCATTGACCCCGCGTTCATCGGCTTCCACCTGCTGGCCGGATCGGAATTGACCAGCAAAACCTGTATGAAGGCTTACGCCGGAGAAAAGGTGGGCGTCTTCGTGCAACGCGGAGGCAAGGCCGAGGTCCTGGAATACAGTGACCTTCCGGCGGACCTCACCAACGCCACCGATTCAGACGGCAAGATCCGTTTCCGCGCTGGCAGCATCGCCATCCACATCTTCTCGCGGGAACTCGTGGAACGGATGGGCGCCGCCGAGGATCCCGCCCTGCGGCTTCCGTTCCACCTCGCGAAGAAGAAGATCCCCACCGTCGACGCCAACGGTCAACCCGTGGAACCGACCGAGCCGAACGGGATCAAGTTCGAGATGTTCGTCTTCGACGCGCTGCCCTTCGCCAAAGATCCGGTGATCGTGGAAACCGCGCGGGAAGACGAGTTCAGCCCGGTGAAGAACGCCGAGGGGAACGATTCTCCCAAGACTTGCCGGGAAGACCAATTGCGTCAGTGGGCGCGCTGGGCCCTCGCCGCCGGGCAGTCGATCCCCGTGGACGCGACTGGCCTGCCCGCGTTTTCCTTTGAGATCAGCCCGCTCTTCGCGGATTCCCCGGAAGCGTTCGCGGCGCGCGCGGCGGAGGCCGATCTCCGCGAAGGTTCCGTGCTCCAAGGATAGCCGATCACCAGCCAGCCACCTCCATCCATGACTGCGATCAGCTTGACCGTCTCGCCCCGCGAACTCGACCTGATTCAATCCATCGCCGCCGACCTCGGCTTCGGGCAGCCGTCCGATCTGCTGCAAGCCTTAGCGGCAGATCTCTGCGCCGCCGAGGAAGACGCGGATGGCCCGCTGGCGGATGCGTTAGCGAGTTGGTTGCAATACCGGATGGAGTGCGCCGTCTAGCTAGGCCTCGTCAACGGTGGCTCGAGGCACGCCAATTACGAAAAACTTAAGGGGCCCGGAACGGCATTCGCCGCTGCGGGCCCCCAAATCTAGGCGGCTCCGGGACCGGTCAAAACCGGCCTGGGGCAATGTCACTCGGCGGACTTAGCCGGTGACTTCTTGGTCGTCGACTTTGGGAGGAACTTCAGTTCCTTTTCCTCCTTCTTGCGAGTTACGGATACTTGATCGCCTTCCTTGATGTCCCCACGCAGGAGTTTCTCGGCGAGCGGATCCTCAATGTAACGTTCCACAGCGCGACGCATCGGGCGGGCGCCGAACGTGGTGTCGGAACCTTCCTCGATGAGGAAATCCAGGGCCATCTTGTCGAGCTTGATGGAGATATTCTTCGCCTCCAAACGCTTGGATACCTTATCCACCTCAAGGTTGACGATGGTGAGCAACTCCTCCTTCCCGAGTGCGCGAAAGACGACCACTTGGTCGAGACGGTTGATGAACTCCGGTTTGAAGGTCTTCTTGGTTTCTTCCAAAATACGCTCCTTCATCCCACCGTATTCCATCACGTCTTTGCCGACGGCTCCAAAGCCAACGGACTTTTGCTTCTCGACGAGGTTGGCCCCGACATTGGAAGTGAGGATGATGATGGTGTTCCGGAAATCAATCCGGCGCCCGAAGCTATCGGTGATTTGGCCTTCTTCCAGGATCTGGAGGAGAAGGTTCATCACATCCGGGTGGGCTTTTTCGATCTCGTCGAAGAGCACCACGGAGTACGGCTTGCGGCGAACCGCTTCGGAGAGTTGACCGCCCTCTTCGTAACCGACATAGCCCGGAGGCGAACCAATCAGACGGCTGGAGGTGAACTTCTCCATGTACTCGGACATGTCGATCTGGATCAAGGCGTCCTGATCACCGAACATGAACTCGGCCAAATTCTTGGCCAAGAAGGTCTTACCGACACCAGTGGGGCCGAGGAAGATGAACGAACCGATGGGCCGACGCGGGTCTTTGAGGTCCGCCCGGGAGCGAATCAGGGCCTTGCTGATCGCGGAGACGGCTTCGTCCTGGCCGATGACGCGCTTCTTCAGCTCGTCTTCCATGGTCAGAAGCTTGGTCGCTTCCGCTTGCTCCATGCGCTGCAACGGGACGCCGGTCCAGCGAGCGACGACGGACATGATTTCATCCTCGTCGACGATGACCTTCTTCTCCTCGTTGCTGCCACGCCAAGCCTCGATCTGGCGCTCAAGCTCCAGTTTCTTCGATTTCTCCTGATCGCGAAGCGCGGCCGCTTTCTCAAAATCCTGTTCTTGGATCGCGGCTTCCTTGGAGATCACGATGCGGTCGATTTCCGCCTCAATCGTTTTGAACTCCGGAGGACGCGTCATCGCCCCGATGCGAGCCTTGGCTCCTGCCTCATCCATGACGTCGATTGCCTTGTCCGGCAAAAACCGGTCGGTGAGGTAACGCGCGGAAAGCCGAACGGAGGACTCGATGGCCTTATCGGTATACTCGGCCTTGTGGTGAGCTTCGTATTTGCCGCGCAAGCCCTTGAGGATCTTAATCGCGTCTTCGACGTTCGGCTCATCGACCTTGACGCTCTGGAAACGGCGCGCCAAGGCAGCATCCTTCTCGATGTATTTGCGATACTCGGTGAGCGTCGTCGCGCCGATGCACTGCAACTCACCCCGGCTCAAGGACGGCTTGATGATGTTGGAAGCATCCATGGCTCCTTCCGCAGATCCCGCGCCGACGATGGTGTGCAGCTCGTCGATGAAGAGAATGACGTTCCGGGTACGGCGGATCTCATCCATGACGGCCTTGATCCGCTCCTCGAATTGGCCGCGGTACTTTGTCCCGGCGACCATGAGAGCGAGGTCGAGCGTGATCACCTTTTTGCCGCGAAGGATCTCGGGAACGTTTCCGGAGACGATTTCCTGCGCCAAGCCTTCGGCGATCGCGGTTTTGCCAACCCCGGCCTCTCCAATGAGCACCGGGTTGTTCTTGGTGCGGCGGCAGAGGATTTGGATGACTCGCTCAATTTCGGAGGCCCGGCCGATCACCGGATCCAGCTCCCCATCTTGAGCGAGCTCGGTCAGATCCCGGCCGAACGCACGAAGCGCCGGGGTTTTGGAATCTTTCTTGGTGTTGCTTTCCTCGATGTCGGATTCGTCCACGTCATCAGGGGTATAGTTTGGATCAAGCTCCTTTAGAATCTCGTTCCGAGTGCGCTCGATGTCCACATCGAGAGTCCGTAAGACGCGAGCCGCGACGCCCTCACCTTCCCGTAGCAAGCCAAGGAGAATGTGTTCGGTGCCGACATAGGAGTGGTTGAGCGCTTTGGCCTCTTTGCCGGCCAATCCCAACACCTTTTTGACGCGTGGAGTGTAGGGGATATTCCCCACCATCTTCTGATCGCCGCCAGATCCCACTTGTTTTTCCACCTCCATCCGGACGGTCTCTAAGTTGAGATCCATCTTCTGAAGGACATTGACGGCCACCCCTTGACCCAGCTTGATCAAGCCGAGGAGCAGGTGCTCGGTGCCAACATAATTGTGATTGAACCGGTCCGCTTCCTTGCGCGCAAGGGCCAGGACCTGTTGGGCTCTGGGGGTAAAGTTATTCATGTATAAGGGGAACGATTAGCAGTGAATTGAACTCAGTTGGAGGCCCCCCCCGGTTCCTCACCCGCACTAATACCGGGCTCAGGGAGGTTTTTCAACTTACGCCGCAGGATTTCCGCTCGAAGGTGGTCCCGTTCCTCCGCGCTCAACTTCCGCTTGGCCTCAATTTGCAGGTGCGCCGGTTGAATCTCCATCAGGAGCATGTCCGTCAAACTGCGCTCCTCTCTCGGGAAAAACCCAAGATCGATGCCCAACCGAAGCATCGAGAGGAGGTTCAGCGCCTCTTTGCTGGGCAGAATGTGCGCATGCCGCAAAATGGCATAGGCACGCCCGATCTGATCACGAAGCACCGCCGGCTTCTCCACCGCAAGCTTTTGCCGAGCGTTCTTCTCGTGGTCGATCACTTGCAAAATCACTTTCTCCAACCGGGCGATGATCTCCCGCTCGCTTTCGCCTAGGGTCGATTGGTTGGAAATCTGGAACAAGTTGGCCAACGCCTCGGTGCCTTCCCCGTAGAGCCCACGCACCGCCAAGCCAATCTTGTTCACCGCTTGGACCACCTGATTGATCTGCTCGCTCAGGACCAAAGCCGGCAGGTGCAGCATCGCCGAGGCTCGCATCCCCGTTCCCAAATTCGTCGGGCAAGCCGTGAGATAGCCCCACTTCGGATCAAAGGCATACTTCACGGAGCGCTCCAGCTCGGAATCAACCCGGTCGATCGCCGCCAACGCCTCGTGCAACTGCAACCCTGGAAGGATCGCCTGCATCCGCAGATGGTCCTCCTCGTTGATCATGATGCTGATGGTTTGCTGCGGGTTCATGATGGCCGCGCTGCCCACGCTCTTCGCGGCATGCTCGCGACTGATCAGGTGCCGCTCCACCAGCACTTGCTTGCGGATGGCATCCAAATCCTTCAGCTCCCGGGAGAAAGCATCCTGCATGCCGGGCAACCCCTCAATCACGGGACGCAAACCTTGCAACACCTCGGTCCGGTCGTCCTTGCGCGACCACCCGGGGAACGCCATCGCCTTCAAATTCCGCGCCAACCGGACCCGGCTGGTGACGACAATGTCTCCGTTGGGACCGGACTTGGTCATCCAATCCGCGGGGTTCCGGAGCAGAGCGGGAAAATCCATTCGAGTGTCTGTTTAGACGAGCTTTTGACGGAATGATTGCACCGTCTGAACCATTCCTTGCACGGTCCTCATGGTTCGGTGTCGAGAATCCGGGATTCGAGTTGGCGCAATTCGTCACGAAGCTGCGCTGCCTCCTCGTAATTCTCCGCCTCGACCGATGCGGACAAACGCTTGCGCAGAAGATCGATCTGCCCGGAGTAATCGGCGCGCCGCGCGGGTTGCGGAGGTTGGCCGGGGCGTTTGCCGGTGTGGCTCACGCCCTTGTGCATCGCCTTGAGCAGACCTTCCAAGCCGTCATGGAAGACGCCGTAGCATTCGCTGCAGCCAAGGCGGCCGGATTTCTTGAAGTCGCTCTGCGAAAAGCCGCAATTCGGGCACAGCAACCCTCGGGACGAATTCGCCTGAATCGTCTCCTTGCCCACGCCCTTCAGCAACTCCGCTAGGTTGAACCCGGTCGAATCGGTAACTCCCTTCGACTGGGCGCAGCCTTGGCAAAGATTGACTTTCTGGACCTTCCCTTCGACCACTTGGGTCAGGAAAATCGTGGCATTACTCTGGTGGCAGACATCGCACTGCATGGTTTGCGGTGATCCGGATCCTCGCCTCCCTCTCCTGGGTCAGGATAAGGGATTACGCTTCAACTGTAAATGGGGGTGCCAGTGTTTTTGACCAAGTGCCGGAAACTTTCAATGAAGCGCAACGTCACCTTGCCCGGCTTGCCGTCCCCAATGACGCGGCGATCATAATTCGCCACCGGCACCACCTCGGCCGCGGTCCCTGTCAGGAAGCACTCGTCCGCCGTGTAGAGATCGTATCGGGTCAATTCTTCCTCCACGATCGGCACTCCCAACGTCGGGGCGATTTCGAAAATGACCCGGCGGGTAATGCCGTTCAACGCTCCTGCGGATACCGGTGGAGTGACCACGGTCCCTTCGCGCACGATGAAGAGATTGTCCCCGGTGCATTCGGCCACGAACCCTTGCTCGTTGAGCATGACGCCCTCTTCCGCGTTGGCGTTGATCGCTTCGATCTTGGCCATCACGTTGTTCAGGTAGTTCAACGACTTCACCGCCGGACTCAAAGCTGCTGGAGCGGGGCGACGCGTGCTGCACGTCACCAAGTTGAGCCCCTGCTCATATTTCTCCTGTGGATACAGCTTGATCGTCGATGCGATGATGATGATCGACGCCCGCTTGCAGAGGTAAGGATTGAGCCCCAATTCCCCCGCCCCACGAGTCACCACCAACCGCACGTAACCATCCCGCAGCTCGTTGGCCCGGATCGTCTCCATCATCGCCTCGGTCACTTCCGCCGGGCTGCACGGAAGCTCCAGGGCAATCGCCTTCGCCGAAGCGAACAGCCGCTTGATGTGTTCCTCGCACCGGAAAACCCGGCCCTCGTAGAAACGAATCCCTTCGAACACCCCGTCACCGTAAAGCAGCCCATGATCAAACACGGAGATCTTGGCGTCCTTCTCATCTAGCAACTGGCCGTCAATGTGTACCTTTAGTCCCATTTTCCTCTGTCAACGAAGTGCTGAATTTTCTGCTTGTCGCGCAACCGCTACCACATTCATGTCACTTGACCAGCTTGCCGTCGGCCAAAATGAGTTTGCGATCGCCGCTCTCCGCTAAATGAACGTCGTGCGTCACCACCACGAGCGTCCGTTTTTGCTCGCTGACCATTTCTAGCAGCGATTCCATCACCGCCACTCCCGTTTTCGAATCCAGATTTCCGGTCGGTTCATCGGCGAAAATGATTTCCGGATCGTTGATCAAGGCCCGGGCGATCGCCACCCTCTGCTGTTCGCCTCCAGAAAGCTCCGCAGGCAGGTGCTGCAAACGCCCCGCCAGGCCGACCCGTTCCAAAAGCGACTTGGCCCGCTCCTCCGACCGTTGCCCACCGATCATCGAGGGCAGCATGACGTTCTCCAGAGCGGTCAGCTCCGGCAGCAAAAAGTAACTCTGGAAGACGTAGCCCATCATCCGGTTGCGCACCCGCGCTTGGTCATGGGCCGGTTGATCGTAGAGTGAGCGCCCGCCCACTCGCACCTCGCCTCGGTTCGGACGTTCCAATCCAGCCAGGGTGTAAAGCAACGAAGTCTTCCCGGCGCCCGACGCCCCGCAAAGGAATAGCCGTTCGCCCCGGCGGACCGTGAGATCGACGCCGCGCAGCACTTCGATGACTTTCTTTCCGATCTGGAAGGAGCGGTGCAAATCCCGCCCTTCGATGTGAATCTCGTCCGCCATGAACCAAAGCCACCCTGGCACGACCGCCAGAGAATGGCCAAAAGTTTTCGCTTTTCTTGCTTCATGCTCTCGGATGGGCTTGGTCGTAGACCTTTTTCACCCGCTCCACGGTCACATGGGTGTAAAGCTGCGTCGTCGAAAGGCTGGCGTGGCCCAACAGCTCCTGGACACACCTCAGGTCCGCTCCGTTTTCCAGCAGATGCGTGGCGAAGCTGTGTCGCAATTTGTGCGGACTGACCCGGATCGGGATCGACGATTGCGCCAAGTACTTCTCCAGCAGCATCTCCACCGACCGGGCGGAAAGCCGTTTGCGCAGCTTGCTAATAAATAAGGCGCCCTCGCGGACCCCTGCCTCAAACCGGTAACGTTCCACGGCGCGAATCGCGGGCGGCCCCACGGGGCAAATCCGGTCTTTGCCCCCTTTTCCCCGAACTCGCACCGTCTCCATGGCCGCGTCGCAGTCGGCCACGTTCAACTGCGTCAACTCGGAAACCCGAATCCCCGAGCCGTAAAACAGCTCCAAAATCGCCGCATCACGAGCCGGCAACCAAGACGGGGCTTGCCGGGGCAACTCCACCCGGAACGGAAGCTCCAACAACTCCAAAACTTGCGCCACCGTCAGCACCACCGGGAGCTTGCGTTCTCGCTTCGGCAGTTGCACTTCCAGCAACGGGTCCTTCGCCAAGCCTCCCCGGCGCCGCAAATACCGGTAAAAGCCCCGCAGCGCCGCAAAATGGAGCCGCAAGGTCGCCCGAGCCGTCTCCGCCTTCATCAAGTCGAACAAATACCCGCGAAAATCCTCCGCCTCACAGGCGAACCAGTGCTCAAACCCCCGAGACCGGTTGCGAAATCGGCGCAACGCGTGTTCGTAGTTCTTCAACGTACAGGGCGAAGCGTTCCTCTCCACCTCCAGGTAGGTGAAATAGTCCGCCTCAAGCTCCTCCACGGGACGTCGATCCATCAATTCATTAAGACTAGTTTAATTTTTACAAACCTGCAAATCGCGCATGCTCACGAAGCGCATTATCCCCTGCCTCGACGTCACCGGCGGCCGCGTCGTCAAGGGAACCCAGTTCCTCCAACTCCGCGACGCCGGGGATCCCGTCGAGTGCGCCATCGCCTACAACTTGCAAGGCGCCGATGAACTTGTGTTCCTCGACATCACCGCCTCCTCCGACAACCGCCAAACCATGATCGACGTGGTCCGCCACACCGCGGAACAGTGTTTCATGCCCCTCACGGTAGGAGGCGGCATCCGCACCGTCGCCGACATGCGGGCCATGCTCCTGGCGGGCGCGGACAAGGTCGGGATCAACACCGCCGCCGTGCAGCGCCCAGAGACGATTTCGGAAGGCTTTGATGCCTTCGGCGCCCAATGCATCGTGGTCGCGATCGACGCCAAACGGAATCCCGAAGGCGGCTGGACGGTTTACACCCACGGCGGCCGGAAACCGACGACGCTCGACGCCGTGGCTTGGGCCCAAGAGGTGGAACGCCGCGGAGCCGGTGAAATCCTGCTCACCAGCATGGACGCCGATGGCACCAAAGACGGCTACGATTTGGGACTGACGGCCGCCGTCGCCTCCGCCGTCCACATCCCGGTGATCGCCAGCGGAGGAGCGGGAACCCTGCAACACATGGCGGATGTCCTCAAAGCCGGCAAAGCCGACGCCGTCCTCGCCGCCAGCATTTTTCACTTCGGCGAATTCACTGTGGACGACGTGAAGCACTTCCTGGCCGAGCACGACATCCCTGTGCGCCGGACCGCCATAGCTAGCCGGTGAGAGTGGCTTGCGTCGCACCCCTCGCTTCAATCATAAATCTCCTCCACGGCCGAGATCCCCAGCCCATTCTCCTCTTCGGGAGGCACTCCGTGCGCCGGGTAAACGGCGCGATGATCCCAGTCTTCTAGTTTCAGCTCGCGCCATCGGCAAAGATAGACCTCCTCCCCGGCCCGGCTCAATATCTCGAACCCAGCACTCCGCAGCATCGCCTCCGTACAGGCGCGATTGGGCACCCACCAGTTCGTGGGATCTCCGCGGAAACTATGCTCGATGAAATGCAACTTCGGGTAGCCAGGATGATCAAACATCTTGCGCTCCTCAACCGTGTGATCCTGCGGGACCGGAAACGTTTCCTCGCTTCCCCGCTGCATCGACTGAAAGACGAGCAGATCGCGGGCGGCATGCTCGTGAATCAAATCCAGCGCCAAGAGCGGATGCCGCAAGTGATCGAACACCCCCATGAAGAGAACCAAGTCAAAGACCTCTTCTAGGGAGGCGATATCATAAACCGACAAATGCCGAAACTCGATATCCAGGCCGTTCACCTCCGCGGCGAAGCGCGCCTGGGTAAGATGACGTTCGTCCAGATCAATCCCAAGAACCCGGAACGCCCCTCTCCGCTTCATCTCCACGGAGAAGAAGCCCGCATTGCAGCCGATCTCCAGCACCGATTTTCCGCTGAGATCCGCCGGAAGCGCATCGGCAAAGCGATGCCATTGCACCGCCGGATAATCCCCGAGGGAGTGATTGGGCGCCGTATGCACTCCGTTGAGTTCAATATTTTGGGACCACGTCCCGAGTTCGCGAACTCTCGTCTCCACTAGGTGCCGTCCCCATCGTGCGGAGTCCGGCCGTTTTGAAGAATGATACCCATTCATGATGACTTGGAGATGGCTGGATTGGTTCGCCCGCAATGAAGGCGTCCGTGAATTGCGCGGGCGGCGATTTCACGAAACAACCCGACGGACATCCCCACCCCACGATCGCGCCCCTGACCTTTGGTATCTGCATCGCATGAGTCCGCCACTCATCTGGAGCAGGAAGCGAACCACCCGCGGTTACGGGGACATCGCCCCCGGAACCTGGGCGTTTTGCATCGGCCGGGCCGCTGAAGCTTGCGATTTCACCGCCAGCAGTTCCGGGGCGGTCTCGAGCTCTTCGATGACGGCCTCTCGGGGGGATCGTCAGAAATGGCGAAGTGCGTGGGCGTCTCTACTACGAAGTCGAGGCTTTGTAGCGGAATTCCCAAGAATTCCGTTCCCGGCTTTGTAGCGGAATTCCCAAGAATTCCGCTCTCGGCTTTGTAGCGGAATTCCCAAGAATTCCGCTCCCGGCTTTGTAGCGGAATTCCCCAGAATTCCGCTCTCGGCTTTGTAGCGGCATTCCCCAGAATTCCGTTCCCGGGTTTGTAGCGGAATTCCCAAGAATTCCGTTCCCGGCTTTGTAGCGGAATTCCCAGAATTCCGTTCCCGGCTTTGTAGCGGAATTCCCAAGAATTCCGCTCCCGGCTTTGAATTCCGCTCTCGCGTCCCGGAAAGGAGAGCTCGCGGTCCACGGACGCGATCACGGGGCAAAAGGATACGATGGCGCCATCCGGAGACGCGTGATCGCGTCCATTGGCTGGGATCACGCGGTTCGCGGATGCGATGACGCGCGTCCACTATGGGATGACGCGATTCAAGATCGCGATGACGGAGCCGAAAGCCGCGTCATCGCCTCATGGAAGTGCCTCCCCCCACTTCGGAAGTGGGATGCCGGGCCGGCTGCGGCTTATTTTCCCGCCGTCTTTTCCGTGGAATCGTCCTTCGCTTTGGCCTGCTCGAAGCGGACCTTGAGCGCGGAGGCGACTTCCTCCGCACCGGGCACTCCGTCCTTGGCTGCCCGTTTGGCGGTATTGTAAAAGGCCAGGGCGGCGGTAAAGGCTTCACTGCCCACGGCCATCGTCGTATCCTCCAGCTTCCGGCTCAGCATGCGCAACGGTTGACTGATTCGGGAGAGCGCATCGAAGAGGGCCAGATCTCGCTCCATTTCTTCCAGATCCATATAGCGCGGGCAGAGCTCAGGATTCTGCCCGGCCGCTTGCAGCGCATCACTGGTGAAGAAACGCGTTTTTCCAGTCATCTTGGGCAGCGCTTTGCGCTCGTCCTTGTTCAACCCGATCAGAAAAGGCAAAAGCTTCTCGATGGCGGCGGTCGTCGCGAGGACTTGGTCGACGACCTCTTGATCAAGCTCGTGAGAGATATTGGCGTAAGGCATGGTCTAAATGGGATGCAAGTGGATCTGTCAGGCAATACCCAATCTCCGAAAGCTTGTAGTTCGGCAAGGATTCGCAGGTGACGATTTTGTGACAGACAACAGGGAAACGGATTGCGGGGTTACCGGACAAGAAAATCTTCCAACCACGAAGGTGGTTGCGGAGGTGCACGGTGCGCGAGTCCGCAACCGCCTTCGGGCTTGGATCCGGAGGCCCATCAGGCTTCATCATCGCCTATCCGGTTTGAACGGCATCAGTGGTTCATCGCGTTTCCCGGCGCCTCAGGATGTCTGAGGCTTGCGATTTGGACGCCCGTCCCACACACTCTCCCCCATGAACCGCTTGTTGCGCTGCTTGCTCCCGCTCCTCCTCAGTTTGACCGCAGCGTTTGCCGCCCTCCAGCCGCCCAACGTGGTCATCATGCTCGTGGATGACATGGGCGTCATGGATACGTCCGTCCCGTTTCTCACGGACGAATCCGGCCAGCCGAAACGCTATCCGCTCAACGAATTCTACCGCACGCCAAACATGGAGCGGCTCGCGGCGCAAGGAGTTCGCTTCAACCAATTCTGCGCCATGAGCGTTTGCTCTCCGACCCGGATCTCGATCCTCACCGGCCAGAACGCAGCCCGCCACCGCACCACGAATTGGATCAATCCCGATCAAAACAACGCTGGTCCGCAAGGCCCGCCCGACTGGAATTGGCGCGGCTTGAAGCAGGGCGATGTCACCCTCCCTGCCCTTCTCAAGGCTCAGGGATATCGCACCATCCACGTCGGCAAGGGCCATTTCGCCCCCAGAGAGTTTCCTGAGGCCGCCCCTGCTCATCTTGGATTCGACATCGACGTCGCGGGCGCCGCCATCGGTCAACCCGGCAGCTACTACGGGCTGGAGAACTTCGCCGGCAAAGGCAAGCGTCAGGCCACGCATTCCGTGCCCGGCTTAGAAAAATACCACGGCCAGGACATCTTTCTCACCGAGGCCCTGACTCTGGAAGCCAATGCCCATGTCGCGGATGCGGTCCAGGCGGGTCAGCCGTTCTTCCTCTACTTCGCGCAATACGCGGTCCACTCCCCGTTTGAAGCGGACCCGCGCTTCGCGGCGCATTACGCGGACTCCGGGAAACCAGCCGCCGCCCAGGCATTCGCCACGCTCATCGAAGGCATGGACAAATCACTCGGAGATGTGCTGACTCACCTCGAAACCCTCGGCGTTGCCGAAAACACCCTGGTGATTTTCCTCGGTGACAACGGCTCCGATGCCCCGCTCGGGCACGAACACGCGGTCGCCTGCGCGGCCCCGTTGCGCGGTAAGAAAGGCTCGCACTACGAGGGCGGGATGCGCGTCCCGTTCATCGCCGCGTGGGCCAAACCGAACCCAGCCCACGAAGCCCAGCGCGGCTTGCCGATCGCTCCCGGAGCCGTGCAAACCCAACTGGCGGCCGTCTACGACCTTTTCCCGACCGTCCTCTCCGCAACCGGTGTGGAGCCTCCTGCTGGTCACCCGACGGATGGCGCTTCCCTGGTCCCGCTCTTCACCGGAAAAGCCGATCCCGCCCATCCTCAATCGTTCCTGATGCACTATCCACACGCGCCGCACCGATCGAATTACTTCACAAGTTATCGCAATGGCGATTGGAAGGTCATTTATCACTACTTTCCGTCGGCCGCGTCGGAAGGATCGCACTATCAGCTGTTCAACCTGGCCCAGGATCCGTTCGAGCAAACCAACTTGGCCGCCACTGCCCCCACCGAACTGCGTCGGCTCATGGGAGAACTCGTCGCCGGACTTGAAGTCCAGGGCGCGGTGTATCCGCGAGATCAAGCGAGTGGGTCGCCGGTCAAGCCCGCTCTCCCCTGAGCTCATCAGGCATCAATAAAGCTGGATGACAATCGGCCCGTATTGGTCCTTGATGGCAAAGCGTTCCTAGCGCCCGACTCCCGATGAACCCACTGCGACTCGCTTTCGTCGCCACCTTGTTGGCTCAATCCGTTTTAGCTCAAGTCCAGCCAGATGCCCCTCCTCCTTACCAACCTTCCGCCGCTGAGAAGCAGGAGATCCAAGCCAAGCTTGATGAATTCGCCACGGTATTGAAGGGACTTGCGGCGAAGACGTCGGCCACCCCCATCCTGCCCCGGGGCGTCAAAGCCGTGGACCCGGCCTTGCTCGACGACGTGCTCGTGTTCCAAAAGGCCGGCCTGCTCATGCTACGCTACGAGACGGAGGAGTTCTTCCTGCCGGATCACGTCAAGGCTACCCTGGATACCCTCGACCACGGCATCGCCCGCGCCAAGGATCTCTCGTCTGGCGAGGCCAAGTGGCCCGAGGCTACCGGCCAAATCGTCCGCGCCTATCGTTCCAAAATCGATGGCGATCTGCAGCCCTACGGCCTCATCATCCCGGAGAGCTACAACGCGAAAAAGCCGACCCGGCTCGACGTCGTCTTGCACGGCTTCAGCCTGACGATCAACGAAGCTAGCTTCATCGCCAGCCACGACAGCGGCAAACCCGCCGACTCCTCTCAGGATTACATCAAGCTCGAGGTCTTCGGCCGGACCAACAACAGCTTCCGTTGGGGCGGCGAAGCCGATGTCCTGGAAGCCGTGGAGCACGTGCAACGCCACTACAACATTGATCCCGATCGCATCGTTCTGCGCGGCTTCTCCATGGGTGGCGCCGGGGCCTGGGGCGTCGGGCTGCATCACCCCGCCCGGTGGGTCGCGCTCGAAGCCGGAGCGGGCGGTTCGGGCAGTCGCAACAGCTTTAAATCAGATAACACTCCACCGCATCCAGGCTCCGCCTTCCGCACCTACAATATGGTGGATTGGGCGCTCAATATCGCCAACATGCCCACGGTCGGCTACGGAGGTGAATTGGACCCGCAGTTATCCGCCTCCGTCAATATCCGGGAGCAACTCGTCACGGAGGGTTATGAATTTGAACTGAAGGGCCTCAATCGTTATCCCACAACCGCCTCCGCGAGTCTGCCCGCCATCTTCCTTGTCGGCCCCCAAACGGAACACAAGTGGCATCCGGATTCGAAACAGGAGTCGGAGAATTTCATCGTCGCCG
The DNA here is from genome assembly GCA_945883495.1 of Akkermansia muciniphila. Lineage (GTDB taxonomy): Bacteria > Verrucomicrobiota > Verrucomicrobiia > Verrucomicrobiales > DEV007 > V1-115. The sequence continues at coordinate 976 of CAMCXS010000053.1, read as the reverse complement.
CCTGCGCCAAAGGCCGGCACACTCCGAAGCACATCCGCTACGTCACTTACACCACTCGGTATAGCGATTGCTTCAATTTCAAGATCGACGGCCTGGAACGTCACTACGACCGCGCCGAACTCGACGCCCTCACCAGCGATGATGGCCGCAAGCAAGAAGTCAAAACCAAGAATATCACGCGCATCCTCATGGATTATCCCGTCGCGGGACTCGACATGACCCTGGACGGCAAGCCGTTTCCCTTCAAAGCCACCCGCGCCACCGGCGACATGCTTCCGGCCGTGCTGTTCCAGAAGAAAGGGAGCCAATGGCAATCCAGCTTTGTGAAAGCCGCGGATCTTGCCGCGGATCCGACCGTTCGCAAAAAGCCCGGCATCCAAGGCCCGATCAACGATTTCATGATGGATAGCTTCCTGGTCGTGCGCCCCACCGGCACGCCCAACAACCCGCTGGCCAACGACTATGCGAAGGCTGCGCTTGAAGACTTCGTCGCCAGTTATGCGAAGTGGATGCGAGCCGATGTCCGAGTCAAAGACGATCGCGCCGTCACCCGGGAAGATGTCGCCGCGCATCACCTCGTCCTTTTCGGGGATCCGGCCAGCAACAGCATCCTCGCCGCCTTGGCCGATCTGCTGCCCATCAAGTGGACCAAGCAATCCGTGAAAGTGGGCCGGGAAGATTACAAGGCCGAGGATCACCTCCCCTCCTTCATTTGCGCCAATCCGAAGAACCCAAATCGCTACGTCGTCGTCAACGCCGGCCACAACACCATGAAGCGCGGCGAGACCCGCAAACTACCCGTGGTCAGTTTCCAGCGGCTCGGCGATTACTCCGTGCTCCAATTGCAGAAGAACGGCGAGGCCATCACCGATCAATTGGTCGTCGAAGGGCTGTTCGACGAAGAATGGCAAGTGCCGAGGGAGTAGATCCACGATTTGCAAAGCCGGTGAACATCCGCACGGAACTGGCCAACATC
>CAMCXS010000052.1 GCA_945883495.1 Akkermansia muciniphila | reverse complement strand
ACGTTGTTCGCCGTTTCCGCCGCCAGGATACCTTGGAGTTCCGCGCCGGTTTTCAGCTTCACCGTCCAGGTTTTGAAGCGCTCTTCCACGGCGGCGTTGGGATCGAGAATGGCGGTGAGGAGCCAGTCGACCGGTTTATCCGCCACCATTCCCAAATCCGGCCCGGCCTCGATCCCCTCCCCTCGGAAACGGTGGCAACCGGCGCACTGAGCCCGGAACAACTCCGCGCCACGGACCGGATCAGCTTGGCGGGTGGCCACTTCAGCATAGCGAGCCACGACAGCGGCGCGATCGGCGGTCGAGGGCTTGGGCAAAACGATCGCCGGAATCGCGATCTTCGATGCATCGTTCAGCTTCGCGAACAGCGGACTTTCCGGCGCCACCGAAGAGAGAATCGCCAATCGCATCTGCGGGTGATCGCCTTCGCGATTCGCCAAAGCCTCCAACACGGCCGCAGCCCTCTCGTCCCGGAAATCTCCGAGCCGCAAGGCCAGTTCGTGGCGCACGAGGAATTCGGGATCGTCGGCCAGGGGCAGCATCGAGGCCCAATCCTGCGCCACCCGCAACGCCTGGACACGCACCCGTGGATCCGCATCGCGCAAGGCTTCGGCCGTGGTGTCCGGATCCAGCGTCCCGAGCGTGGCCAAGGTCGCAAGGGCTTGGACGCGAACTTTGGGGTTCGATGCCGCAACCGCCAGTTGGCGAATCACCGGCGCCGCCTCGGTCCGCTTGGCCTCGACGAGCAGCCGTTGCGCCGTGTCGCGCTGCCAACCGTTGGGGCTGTCGAGGGCCGCCGGGTCCGCTGCCTGCAAGTCCGGGATGGACCGCGGCTTGGCTCCTTTTGGGTAGATTCGGAAAAGCCGCCCCTTCCCCTCCCCGATCCGGAGATCGATCCGCGCCTGGGTCTCGGGCGCGATCCATTGCGGATGTTCGAGCACGAACCGGTGAAAATCCGCCACGTAAAGCGCGCCGTCCGGACCGGTTTTCGCGAACACCGGCCGGAACCAGGGATCCGTGCTCGCGAGGAATTCCCGGCCCAGCTCATCGGCGGCGCGGCGACTCGTGAACGTGGCGCCATCCGGCGAGAGCACTTCCCGATGCACCACGTTGTGAACCGGTTCGCAGCTGAAGACGCTGGTGGCAAACTCCGGCCCAAAGAGCTCGTCGCGATACGGCGCCGGGCTGCAACCGCTCGTCACGTGACCGGCGGACTGCGGCTGATTGAAACGGACCGGCAGCTCACTGACGGCAAACACTCGGGTTGAGTCTTCGTAGTTCGCCAAGACGCGCTTGGTGGTTTTTACCGCGAGCCGCGGATTCCGGCGGAGGTGGGCATCGGAGATCGTGTAGTGCCAGAGCCAGACCGGATTGTTGTTCCCAAACCAGTTCCCCCAGTCGTCGCGCCGCCGGCCGTATTGCGTCTGGCCGCTCTCGGCCTCGAACTCACCGCTCTCTGGACGGAAGCGGAAATCGCGGCCGCTGATGTTCACTCCGTTGATCACGCCGCCGCTGTCGCCATTGGCTCCGTAACCCCAACCGTCGAGGCCCCACTCGAAGCCGTTGACGCGATGCTGCTGATTGCCTTCTTTGAAGCCGGTGAAGAGCACCCGTTTTTCACCGCGCTCGTTCACGAAGAGGATGTCGGGCGACGCCGCCACCAGGGCCCCGTCGCGCCATGGCAAAATTCCCGAAGGAAAGGGCAGGCCTGTCGCGACGGTTTTCGCCTCATCGTAGCGGCCATCGCCGTCCACGTCCGTGAGAATCTTGACGGCACCGCCCTCCGGACAACCGAGGGGATAATCCCGCATCTCCACCACCCAAAGCCGGCCACGCGCATCCCAATCAAAGGCCACCGGCGCATCGATCAACGGTTCGGCCGCCACGAGTTCCGCCACAAACCCCGGACGCGGGCGCAACGCGGCGAGCGCTTCCTCGGGCGATTTCTCCGGCGGCACGTCAAAGGCGATCACCTCGCGGAAACTGCGGCGCACCGAGTCGGGGTAGTCTTCGTTTTGCCAAACGATGGAGCCGAAGTGAAACCAGGCGCCATGATTCTTCCCCTCCTTCACGAAGGGCAAAACCCGCGCCTTCTCGCCGACCGGACCTTGGGCGACGAGATGGGGCCAGCCTCGTTTCCAACCCAGATTCGCCTTCACCGTACCGGCCCAAAGCGCAATGACGTAACCGGCGTCGTTCGACTGGATCACATCGTCAAACCCGTCCCCGTTGAGATCGACAAATCGCAAGCCGTTGTCGCGTCCCCCGGCATCGAGCGGGGTACAGCCGGGCGGAAGCGCGAAGTCCGCCGGCTCCCAGCGTTCCCCTTTCCAGGCGAAAATCTCCGAGCCCGCCAACAACTCACAAACGCCGTCCCGATCGAAGTCGCGCAACAGCGTCACATCATGCGCCAGCGCGTGATCAGCTTCCCAAGCTCCGTTTTTCCAGGTCCAAGCGGCTTTCGTGGCGATCATCGAGACCGCCCCATCCCGAACGATGCCGAATTTCCCTTTGGGCACGACGCCCTCGAAGGAGCCATCGCCATCCAAATCAACAAGCCGTTGCCCCGGCGGCACCGCTTTCACGATGCGGTCATGCGCCTCCCGGAAGTTGAGGAACTGGATCCGCTTTCCGTAGGTCCTTTCCGCGTAGTCGATAAGCTCCACCCACTGCGCCGCGCTGCTCCAGCCGTGCGGATGGAAGACGGCGGTGAAGACTCCCTTTTGTTCCACGATCCGGTCGAGCGCCGCCTTCCAATCCTCCAACATCGTCGCCGATTCCGCGCCGAGGATGTTGAACGCCTCCCAATCGCTCGGGACGATGCAGGGGAACTCCAAGCAGGAATCGCCGATCTGATACGGGAACGGATAATCCTCGATGAACCCCGCGTAATCGCCGAGCGGCTTCTTCATCGGCGGCCGGAACGCCGCGGGGAAATACTTCGCAAACCGTTCTCCGGGCGGTAAAGTGAAGACCGAGGAGTCGATGAACAGCTGATTCCCCTTCTCGCTGCGCCGCGGCAAAATCTCCGCGAAGAATCGAGGGCTCGCCGAGTTCATGGAATCGCAACACGGCATGCGATAAGCCACCGGCCGGTTGTTCGGGATGCTGGCCATCAAGTCAAGCCCGCCCAGCACGGTGGCCGCCGCGTCTTCCAGGGACATCTTGCCCAGACACGGGCACGGATGCGCCAGCGTGTGGACCTCGAGGGAAACGCCTTCCGCGAGCCAAGTCTGCAACTGGGGATCGGCCGGATCGACCACGTTGGTCATGATGCTGACCGGCGCCCGGCCATCGATCCGCTTGAGACGCTCCAGGATGGGCCGGAGAAAGGCCTCATATTTGGCGGGGTCGCGCATGTCATCGATCGCCAGAATAATCGCGGCTTCGACGCCCGGTTCGCCGATCCATTGCGGTGTGGTCAGGCGCGGCGAGGAGGGCGCCGGCCAGAACGGCGCAGGGTCGTCTAGATAGGCCAGCCGGTTCGCATCCGGTGCAGCAAACGCGGTGGCCGCCAAGAGCAGAAGAACGAAAACCATCCTCATGATCGCCTTACACGTCGCGCATCGAGGGAAATAGGCAATGAAGTTGCCCCAGAGAGATGCTAGGCTCTCCGGCGTGAAGCTGATCATCGAGACCCCGCCCAGGGAAGAACAACTCGCTTTCAATCGGGCGCGTTGGGCCGAAGTACTAGCCGACGAGTCGCTGGCCGAATTTCCCGGCCGCGTGGAAACCAACGGGTTTGGAAACATCCTCATGATGCCGCTCCCCTCGGGAAGTCACAGCCACCGGACGATGAAGATTCAGCTGGAGCTTCTTCGGAGACTCGGCGGCATGGCCTTGCCGGAATGCCCGGTATCGACCATGGACGGCGTCCGGGCGGCGGACGTGGGCTGGTATTCCGAGGACCGTTTCCACCTCGTCGAGGGACAGCAGGCCTTCGAGATTGCTCCGGAAATCTGCGTCGAAGTTCTCTCCCCGAGCAACCGCGAGGCGGAGATGAACTTGAAGAAAGAGCTCTATTTCGAAGCGGGAGCGGTCGAAGTCTGGTTTTGCGGGGAAGACGGCAGCATCACCTTTCATTCCCCAAGCGGCCCTCTCCCTGAGTCCGCGCGCTGCCTGGGCTTTCCCGCGGTGATTTGAGGTTCACTTGCTGAGATACACCCAAGGCAAGTCCTTCATCTCGCGCGTCTCGCCGCCTTGGGTTTCCCGGACCCAGAGACTGACCGGCTGGCGGTTGTAGTTCCGCTCATTGATACCGCAAAGCATCGCGGTGCTGTTCTCGATCAGGAAGGCCGGCAGTCCTTCTCTCCAACCGGCGTTGGAATACAAGAAAATGCCGGAAGCATCCGTGATTCCGCCGTTCACCGTCTCGATGATGGTGCCGATTTTTTCGGTCTTCATCCCTAAGATCCAGAGCTTGCCCCCGTTGTTGCGGCACATGGTGCCTTCGTGCTCGATGTTCAGTTGGCGGCACCAGGCGCTCTGGCCTGGTTGGTTTAAGTTCAGCTGGCCACAGAGGTCATCAACGAAGAGATCCCCCGGGCCGTGGCCCTCGACATCCACTCCCGTCACCGAACTGACGATGAGTGGGCGCTTCGATTCATGGCGCAACTGGATCATCTGGCCGCCACTGCGGTTCGTCATTCGTTCAATGATCAATCCGGGACCGTCGTTGCGTCCGCCATCGACGAAGCGCCACACGGCTTTGCCTTCCGTAAAGAATCTCCCCTCCAGCCCGATGATGCGCCGCACCGGCCCCCGGATCACGACCTCGCTGTCGAAGAAAAACTCTTTCCCGGCCGGCAGATAAATCGTGGCGGCCCCGGAGTCGATGGCACGCTGCAGTGCCTTGCTGGCATCCTCTTTGCCTGTCCCGTCCGCGCCAAAGCGTTCGATATTGACCCATTCCTTGCTCGGATCTCCCCAAGGAACTTCGGGTGTTTCCTTGACCGGCAGATGCTTCACCGCCCCCGCCGATCCGAAGGTGTGATCACTGAGGTCGCGGAACAGCCCAGAAACGTGGGTATGGGAAGTATCCTCCGCGATCACGCCCGCTTTCGTGACATCGCCTTTGTCGCGCCCTTTGTCGGCGTGATCGATCGGGAGCTCGTAGCCATTGACCTGGACATTCCGCAGATACATATGCCGTTCATTGAGCACACCAGGCGTCTCCGCCGACGCACGCATCCCGGTGATCTTGGAATCGATGAGGGTAACCGTCGCATTTGAATCCTTCTCGTTATAGAGCGCGGTGACGGCGTTGTCGCTGGCCAGGTTGCGCACAAAAATCATCTGATGATAGTTGTGCCAGCCGAGCTTGCGTTGGCCGCGCAGAATGATGTGCTCAAAGGTGTTGGAGTTCACCGGCCATTTGGTCACGATCCCGGTCTCGAACCCTTCCACCAACAAACGGCGCACCAAGAGTGGGCCGATCTCATCCGTGAAGCCCATGTCGAGCCCGATCCAGCCGGAGTCAGGCGCCGCGCGGAGGATAAGGTTGCGAATGCAGCCTTGGTTGCTCGCATTGAACTGCAAGGCAATCGCCCGCGGATTGCCCGCGCCAATCTCCATGGTCAGGTCGCGAACCGCATTGCGAAAGCGTTGCGCCGGCTTGTTACCGGTCCAAATCACGGACTTTGGCGCGTCACCAGCAAAGCCAGGGGCGGCATCGGGAAGAACGATTTTGGTCAGCATCATGCCGGCCCCCTGAAGAATGGTACGCTTTTCCCCATTCCCGCCCTCCCCTTTGGGCCAGACAAGGGTATCGGTCACGATCCACTTGCCCGGAGGGAGATAGACGATGCGGTTTCCGTTGGGGAACGCATCCAAAGCCTTTTGGATCGCGGCGGTGTCGTCCACGGCATCGTCCGGTTTGGCGCCAAACTCGCGGACGTCAAGGACGCCGCCATCCCGAGGGAACGAGATGGGGGTTTGCGCGGAAAGCACGCCAGCGAAGAACCAGGCAAACACAGCGACCAACGTGCTCATGAGGCAATGCCGGTCACACTGCCCGAAAACAGGCCTAAACGTCAAACCAGGAGCCCAGAATCCGATCCGGAATGCACACCGGGCGGGTTTCGAGGCGAGGGAGCGAAGGCTTGGTCGATCTGGCGGAGATGCTTTCCTTGCTCCGGCTGCGCGCCACAAGGAAGTCCTGATCTTTGGCGAAACTTGGTTCGATGTCGTAGGGTGGACATGTTGTCCGCACGGAGGATTGGGACTTACACGGTCGGGCAAGAATGCCCAACCTACGGACGGAGGCACGCAGGAGCGATCGTGATTTGCATTCCTCCTGCTGCGCCTTTCAGCCCTAAGGAGGAGTGGCGTGGGCGATCCGCCCTCCGGCTGGGCGATCCAAGGAATGCCTGAGTTCCGTTGGAACTTGGTTCGATGTCGTAGGGTGGACATGTTGTCCGCCCGATTCATTGGGGCTTACACGGTCGGGCAAGAATGCCCAACCTACGGAAGGAGGCACGCAGGACCGTCCACGGTGATCTCGATCTTCATCTCCGTGCGCATCCATTTCATCCGTGCCCCATCGGGCCTCGAGCGCTCGAAGCGCGACACAACCGGCCGATGTCCCGATTTTCCCGCACCTTTCAGAGCGGGACGGATGTCGTGGGATTTCCCAGGGCTGCGGTCGCGAAACGCTCCCTGCGCCCTGGGCTTTCTTGTCTCGGCCCGTTGGGCCTGGAATCCTTGGCCGCCAACGGTCCAAAACAGTCTGCGCGAGCCAAATCAGTCACTGTTTTGACCGCCAACAGTCTGCGCGAGCCAAATCAGTCACTGTTTTGGCCCCCAACAGTCTGCGCGAGCCAAATCAGTCACTGTTTTGACCGCCAACAGTCTGCGCGAGCCAAATTCGTCACTGTTTTGACCGCCAACAGTCTGCGCGAGCCAAATCAGTCACTGTTTTGACCGCCAACAGTCTGCGCGGACCAAATTCGTCACTGTTTTGGCCCCCAACGGACTGCGCGAGCCAAATTCGTCACCGATTTGGCCGCCAACGGCTTGCGCGGGGCAATTCGGTGGAATCGGCACCCGACCGCCCGTGGGCTCAGCTTTTGGGAGCGGCTTCCTTGGCGGCTAGGTTTTCTTCGCGAGTCTGCCGGGCCAGCACCGGCGTCATGAGATCCGTGATGATGACGTTCAGCTTGGTCACCGACGGCTCGGTGGTCTCGGGCAACCCCAAGCGCTGCCACTGCTCCACCGCTTCCAAAAGGAAGCTGAGTCGCCGTTTCAACGGAGTGACGTGCTCCCCAAGCAACGGCAGGGTGTCCTGCGTGGAGGGATTCGAACGTTGGGCCCAAACGGCTTCAAACGCGTCTTGCGCGGCGATCAGTTCCGCATGGAAGCTGTTCAAGTTGAGCTGTTTCAAGTCCGCTTGGGACTGCGCGGAGGCCAGATCGGCAAACAAGCCTTCCAGGGCGCCGCTCTGCTTGTTGTAGCCCAGCCGGTGCAGGGAATTCCCGTGCTTGCTGAAAATGGCGCTCAGGCGATTCCCGGCGGTCCGGTTCGCTTCCGCGGCGGTCTCGTTGTGCGCCCAGACGTTGGCGAAATCGCGCAGGGTGCGGAACGCATTGTCCCTCGCGCCGTCGGCCGCTTTGATGGGATCGGTCAGCTTGTTCCCCTGTTCCCGGGTGGCGGCCAAGTTAATGGCGTTCACATCGGCCGCCGCCTCCGCCGCCACGGCGAGGAGCAGCGGATTCCCCACCAGCGTTTCTCGCAGGACCGGCAACAATTGATCCGAGGCGGCCACCAGTTCATCAGTAGTCAGAAAAGTCGTGTGCAGTGTTTCCATGATTGTGATCGGAAGAATGGGCTTGGTTCGCCCATTCCCTCACATCGATCCCAAAACAAGGCACAGCGCTTTTGGTGACAAATCCGTCACGCGGGACGGAAGCCAGTCCCCAGCTCCGGCTTAGACGTCAAACAAGGAAGCCTGCTGCGCCCGCCACGCCGGAAGCGGCGCCCAATCCACCCGCGGTTCCGGGGCGGCGACCCCTGTCGTTTGGCGAATCGGGGCGACGGGCGCCAAGAAATCGTCCTCCTCTTCTTCCTCCGCGAACGATGGCCTCCGGACTGGGTAAAACGGCAAGGGCTCCTCTTGCCCAGCGCATTCCACGATCACATCCGGCCGGCCGAGCTGACGCAAGGCTTCCCGGACGGTGCGAATGGCGACTTCGGGTTGATTGCAATCCCGGCTCAGGTGGCCGAGGACGACCCGGTGCAGGTTTTCCCGGGCGATGTCCGCGATGAGGGAAGCCGCCTGGGCATTGGAAAGGTGCCCGTGATCTCCCGAGATCCGTTGTTTGGTGGCCCAAGGACGTTTGGTGTCGTTTTGGAGGAGCAAATCGTCGTAATTCGCCTCCACGAAGACGCTATCGACCCCACTCAAGTTGTGGCGCACCAGGTTGGTCGGCTTGCCGATATCGCTGACGAGGCCGAACCGGGTGCCATTGGGCGCGGAAAAGACGAACCCGAGCGGCTCCACGGCATCGTGCGGGATGGAGAAGCTGTTGACCTCGATGTCGCCGATTTGAAAACGGTCGCCATTCTCAAAGAGGTTCCAGCGAACGGCGCTCTTGATGGAATCCGCGAGCACGGCCCGGGTGCGGATCTCGCAAAAGACGGGAATCTCCCGTTTGCGCAGAAAGACATCGAGCCCGGCGGTATGATCCCCGTGTTCGTGGGTCAGCACGATCCCCCTGAGCGAATCGGGATCAATCCCGCGAACTTCCAGGCGACGCACCAGCTGTTTGGCGCTGAGTCCGGCATCGATGAGCAGGGCGGTATCGCCGCTGCGGACGACGGCGCTGTTTCCGGCACTGCCACTGGCGAGAATGCAAAATTCCATGGGTGACACTGAAAAGGGCGCCTGACGGGAGCCCCAATTTGGAAAGATAGATGGGAAAGCATTCTTAATGAAAGCGCGGCAAGTGCAACCTTGGCGTGCGGAAATCGTGATTTGGGGAAAATTGGGTGTTTTTGGAAAGCACAGAGGAGATCGGCGGTGATTTTTGGGCGGATTTGAGTGGTTTTTGACCTGGTTGACCTGGTTGATGCGGTGGTTTTGGTGAAAAAATGGGAGTTTTTGATTGCAAGATGACCTCAAGCGCGGCTTTTTAGGGTCATTCCTGCCATGTTTACGCAAAACGAGCCCATGGATGGCGCCCAGGCGCTTATCAAAACTCTCGATCAATTGGGCATCGAGTACATCTTCGGATACTCCGGCGGGGCGGCCCTGCCGATCTTCGATGCCTTGGAGACGGTCAAATCCAAGATGAAGTTCATCCTGGTCCGTCACGAACAAGGGGCCACTCACATGGCGGACGGTTACGCACGGGCTACCGGCAAGCCCGCTGTGGTTCTCGTGACCAGCGGTCCGGGCGCCGGCAACACCCTCACCGGCATCATGACGGCGCAGATGGACTCGGTGCCGATGATCATTCTCACCGGCCAGCAAGTCACCTGGATGCTCGGCAAAGACGCCTTCCAAGAGGCCGACATCTTCGGCATCACCATGCCGGTGGTGAAGCACAATTACCTGGTGCGCAACACCAATGACCTCCCGCGCATCGCTCGCGAAGCCTTCCACATCGCCACCACGGGCCGCCCCGGACCGGTGCTCATCGATATCCCGAAAAACATCAGTCAAAGCCCGTTCACCGGTGATCTCGACGCGGAGATCGATCTTCCGGGCTACACGATCGATGAGGCTTACGACATCGACGACGCGGACGTGAAGGCCGCTGCCGCCCTCATCAACGCGGCGGAACGTCCGGTGATTCTGGCCGGCCACGGCGTCATGATTTCCCGCGCCGAGCCTGAGCTCATGGAAATGGCGACCCGCCTCAACGCTCCGGTGACTTCGACCTTGCTCGGCAAAGGCGTGTTCCCTGAGACGCACGCGCTGTCGCTCGGCATGCTGGGGATGCACGGCACCGCCTACGCCAACAAGGCGATGGTCGAGTGCGACTTGATCCTCAACGTCGGTTCCCGGTTCGATGACCGGATCATCGGCAAAGCGGAGCGCTTCGGCCGCAACGCGAAGATCGTGCACATCGATATCGACGCCTCCGAGTTCAACAAGATGATCCAGGTGGACGCGAAGATTTGCGGCGACGCCAAGACTGCGATGCGCGCCCTGATCCCGCACCTGAAGCCGCTTCCCTCGGCGCCGTGGCTGGATCACTTGGAAGGCTACAAACGCAAATTCCCGCTGAGCTACAAGAAGCAGGGCGGATTGCGCATGCAGCAGGTCATCGATGAGCTCTTCGAAGTGACTGAAGGCAAGGCCATCATCACCACGGACGTGGGCCAGCACCAGATGTGGGCCGCGCAATTCTACAAGAACGACGAACCGTGGAAGTGGATCAGCTCCGGCGGTGCGGGCACCATGGGATTTGGATTCCCCGCGGCCATCGGCGCCCAGTGCGCTCATCCCGATGCCGTGGTCGTGGCCATCGTCGGCGACGGCGGCTACCAGATGACGATGTGCGAACTGGCCACCGCCGTGATCAACAAGCTGCCGGTGATCGTGCTGGTGCTCAACAACCATTACCTCGGTATGGTGCGCCAGTGGCAGGAACTCTTCTTCGACAACCGGGAGAGCGGCGTCGATTTGGAAGGGAACCCCGACTTCGCGAAGATCGCCGAAGCCTATGGCGCGCTCGGTCTCACTGTGAAACGCCCAGCGGACGTCCGCAAGGTGTTGGAACGCGCCTTGGAAAACCGCACCGGCCCAACCGTGATCAACGCCGAGTGCATTAAGACGGAAAACGTCTTCCCCATGATCCCGGCCGGTGCCGCCTTGGAAGACATGCTCATTGAGCCGCCCAAGGAGAAGATGGAGAAGCCCATCGGTTCCACGTGATCCTGGGGCCACCGTTCCGCACTCCGAATTCCGAATTCCGAATTTCCTAAAATGCCCGCTTCCAACTCACGCGAGATCATCACCACGGACACGAAACTGCCGCCCCAGGCCGACATCCTCGGCCTGCACACGCTGAGCGTTTATGTGAACAACCAGCCTGGCGTGCTCGCCCGGATCGCCCTGCTCTTCTCCCGCCGCGGCTACAACATCGATTCCCTCGTCGTCTCACGCGGCCGGAACGAGCGTTTCTCCCGGATGACCATCGGGGTGAGCGGTGACCCGAAGATTCTCGACCAAATCATCAAGCAAGTGAACAAGCTGGTCGATGTGATCCATTGCCACGAACACACGGAGAGCGATTCCGTGGTCAAGGAGATGGTCCTCGTCAAGCTCCTCACCGGAGCCGCCCGCCGTACGGAGGTGCTTCAAGTCATCGAACACTTTGGCGGCAAAACCATCGATCTCACCGAGTCCTCGATGATCGTCATGATCACCGGCGATACCGAAAAGGTCGACGCGGCAATCCGCCTGCTCGCCGCTTACGAAATCATCGAAACGGTTCGCACCGGCAAGGTGGTGATGGCGCGGGGCGAAGAAGCGACCTGATTGCCGCGTTCGTTCAGGGGACGTGCTTCTGAACTTCCTTCAGAATTCGGCGGGAATATCCTTCATCGCCGAGCACGTCCGCTTGGATGCGGATTTCGGTCATTTGATCCGTCACCGGGATGAGCCGGATGACTACCCGGGTGCCGTGTGGATCATAAGTGACCATGCGGGCCTGCACCGGATCACTGCTCTCCCGCACGGGAGCGAGCTGCAGACGATGGCTGGCTTTGCGGACCCCTTCCGCCACCTCAAAGAGACTGCCAGCGAACCGGGCTGCGAGTTCACCGTGATGGAAACTCACTCCTGTCATCTCCGGGTAGACCGGCATCACGGCGCAGCCGAATGAGGATAGGAGGATGGCCGCACCAAGGAGGGTGAAAAATGGTTTCATGTTACGCGAGGATCCCGGCCACCTTTCCACCGAAGATGAATTCGTCAATTCGAGGGTTGTTCTTCCGGCAGCATCTCGTAGCCGCTGACAATCAAAGTTCGGTTTTTCAACTCGCCCTTGACCTTCAGTTTAGCGATTTTCCCTTCGGGCAAGACCTTGCTCATGAGCGACTCGGCGGCGCCACGGAGCTCCAGAGCCAACTTCTTGCCATCTTCCGTGGTCAAAATGACTCGCGGCCGTCCGTCGATCACTCCGAGGCACTCCGCTTCACCTGGGTACCACGTTTCTTCGGCATATGCGGGTGAGCCGAAAGAAAGGAACGCACAGCTCAAAACAAGCAAAAGTCGCGGTAAGGGTGTTTTCATCGTGGCGTGGAATTCTGCGGGTTGGGACGGGGGAGCGTTCTGGAGTATTCGTCGATATCGTTCCCTTTGGGAAGCGCAATCCAATCAATGCCAGGTTTTACAACAAGTAGCTGATCGCTTGCCCCACGAGCGTCCGGCCAATTTGCAGTGCGGCCGCGCCGCCGGATTCGGGGACAAAACAGACGTGCTGCATCCGTCCGTCCCGAATGATCCGCAATTCGTGCTCGAATGTACCATCCAACTTCAGACCTCGAGCGAACAAGCCGGGGGGCGCGGCATCGAAGTGCCAAGCTTCTAATTCAGGAACAACCTCACGAACTTCATCGATCAAATTGCCACCACGGCAACGGCGCCAACCTTCCCGCAGCGCGGACGGCCAATCCCGGCTCAGCATCGGCACAAATCCCGGATAACGGATTTGTGCCGCCAAGTCCTTCCAGGCCCGAATCCAACCGGCGCGGAGATCCCTTGATACCGCCGGAGTCACTGAGGGACCGCACTCCACCCGTCCGTTCGGCGCTGGGATCAGACGCACCGCTCCAAACAAGGCCCCCGGCCGCGGCACGCGGTAGATCACGCGGTCAATCCAGCGCCGCCCCTCAGCATCGAGCTCCAGAAACGAGGCCCGGAACGGCACCAGCCAGAAATCCGGTGCCGCGCCAGCCCGGCGGGCCAGTTCATCCGCTTGCAATCCCGCGCAATTGAAAAGCACCTTGCCCTCAAAGGAGCCCTGGCTGCTCTCCACGCGAACACCTTCGGAAACAGCCGTCAACGTGTGAACTTCCGTATTCCCAACAAATTCTCCCCCCAATTCATGAATCCGGTGAGCTAGCTTGGCGCAAACTTGCTCGTAATCGACCATGCCGGTCTCCGGCAGGGAAAGCGCGGACGCTCCGCTGAGCTTCGGCATCTGCTCTCGCAAGCGCTCGGCACTCCACCACTCGCAGGCCACGCCGGCGACTTCGGCCCGTTGCTGCCACTGCCGGAGCCACTGCTCTTCCTCACCGGTAGCAACGAAAACTTGGCCGCAACGGCGCCAAGGCACCTCCTCCTCGTCACAAAAACGTTCCAAAGCAAGGCGGCCTTCACGGCAAAAACTGGCACCGAGCAGCCCCGTGCCGCCTCCAGCCCCGGAATCTAGCACGCCCGGCAATCGTCCGCTTTGCACCCGGGCCAAGCGAGCTTCCCGCTCCAGCACCGTCACCTTGAGATGCGGAAGCGTTTTCAGCAGCTGATACGCCGTGGAGAGCCCAATGAGCCCGCCGCCAATCACTAAGGCGTCCTGACTTTTTACATCCCCCACGTTCCTCCGTCTAATCGCATTTGCCCAGCTTTCAATCCGCGGAGCTACGATTTAGACGGCGTTCAGGCTGCTTTGAGCTCATTAACTCATTCCGTTTTGGCGTTTTTTCTCCGCAAAGTAACGCCGGGTCGGAACCACCAGCTGTTGCCCCACTCGCAACTCCGCTCCGGGGCCGATGTTGTTGAGGCGGGCAATTTCATCGGGAGTACTGTAGAACGTTGCCGCCACCGAAACCAGCGTGTCGCCGTCCATGACGTCATAATAATGGTAGGTCTCTTCTTCTTGGGGCCCACTCGGGCTGGGGCCTGGAGGATTAGAGGTGGGCGGCGTCATCGCCGTGCTCTGTGCCGGCCTCACTCCGTCCGGCACCCGGAGTTGCTGCCCAGCCCGGATGAGATTGGCATCCTGGATGCCGTTGCGGCGAACCAACTCCGTCGCGGTGGTTCCGTAGGTCCGGGCGATGGAGGATAGCGTATCCCCTTCGCGGATAATATGGGTAGCGTCCCAATCCGGAGCCTTTGCCGCGATCGGCACGTCCGCGTTGGAATGCGTCGGCGCGGGCGGCACCGGTGTCTCCGGAGGCGGCTGCGCCCCCGCTCCCTTAGGAATAAGCAACTGGTCCCCTTGACGAATCGTCGCTCCGGGAAGCAGCCGGTTGGCTTTCTCCAACTCGACCACGGAGACATGATTCTGACGCGCGATCCCAAGCAGGGTCTCCCCTTCCTGGACCACGTGCATCCCCGAAGACGAAGGCAACCCCGCTACCGGAGTGATCGAGTCGGCCCCCGGCCGTACGCCCTCTAGAAGTTCAAGACGGCGCTCCAATTGAGCGATGCGCTCCAGCGCAGCTTTGACGAACTGCTCGGAAGTATCCACTTGCCCCCGCAGGGACGGAGTGATCCCTAGGATCACCGAGAAAATCATGGCGTGGCGAACATTCATGATGCCGTATTATACGCCGGGCAAAAATTCCAATCAATGGAAGTTTATAAAATTTGATACCCGCCTTCTTGATTTCCTTCGCGAATGGCGACAAGCGGGCCACGACTCCACTTAATTTCAATAACAGCCACATTAAAAATCGCAATTAAATCGAATATTCAGAAGTCAATCCCATCCCTCCTCCACTCCCGGTTGACCACCGTTGGAATCCAGGCCACTACTAACTTGCCTACGTCTCGCAAGTTTTCCCTCCCAGCACCTCGAATGCCCATGCCCGCCCTTTGTCGCCTCAGCGCCCTTCTCGTCGCCATCGCCCTCGTCCCCGCTTGGGCCCAGACGAAATACGTGCCCAAGGAAGGCGATATTTTGTTCCAGACTTCGCTCTCCTCTCAATCACTGGCCATTCAGCTGGTGACCAAAAGTCCCTATACCCATTGTGGCATCGTCCAAATCCGCAACGGCAAACCGTTGGTCCTCGAAGCCGTCGGCCCCGTGCGCCTCACGCCGATGAACGAATGGATCGAGCGCGGCAAAGGCGGAGCAGTTTGGGCCAAACGATTGGAAAACGCGGACACGGTGCTCACGCCGGAAGCCATCGCCGCGCTGCGGGTCGCCGGCCAACGCTACATGGGGCGCCCCTACGATCACCTCTTCGAGTGGTCGGATCAGAACATCTACTGTTCCGAATTGGTCTGGAAAGTGTATCAACGTGCCCTCGGCATTGAGTTGGGCGAAATGGAAGCCTTCGGCAGTTTGGACCTCAGCTCACCGGAAGCGATGCGCATCGCCAAGCAACGCTGGGGCGGCAAACCGCCTGCGGATCAGAAATTGATCACGCCCGCCGCGATCGCCGCCAGCCCGCGCCTGACGCAAGTTTTCAGCCGTTGACGGCGTCCCAGAGTTCCTGGACGTCCTGATTCAGGTAGTGGAACGTTCGATAACCGGCGGCTCGTCCAGCTTCCACGTTTTCGAGGCGGTCGTCGATGTAGAGCGTCTCGGCTGGCTCAACCCCAAAACGCTCCGTAGCGATTTCATAAATCCGCGGCTCCGGCTTTGCGCACTTCTCCTCGTGACTGAAGACATGGGCATCGAAGAGTTCAAAGACCGGGTATTTGGCCAAAAAATACTCGGCGTGCCAAGGATTCGTATTCGAGAGCAAGAAAAGGCGATGCCCAGCCGCTTTGAGTTGGGTCGCGAACTCGATGACTGGCTCGTTGGGCTCAAAGATCTCCTGCCACGCCAGGACAAAATCTTCGGGACTTCCCACGTAGCCGATCCGTTGCGCTGCATACTGGAAGAATTCCGGCGCTGGCATCCCCCGTGCCTCCAACTCCCACATCTGGGATTCCAGCCGTGCCATCACTTCAGCAGCCGGAAACTGGCTATGCTCGGCGATCTTTCCGGCGAAGATCTGAAAGTCGAAAAACAACAGGACGTTGCCGATATCAAAAACGACATCGCGGGGAGAGAGTGGGTGCATGGCTCATGAAACCGCCTCACGGCAGGTCGTCAAGCGAACCGAACTTCGGTCGGGCTCACACGCGACGCGCGGCGTTCAAAAAAGCAGCAACCCAAGCGGAGCACATCGCAAGAATACTGGATCAAGCGGTGGAGAACCGCGCCCCCATTGCGCTCCCGCCAGGGATCCATGCCGGCGAATGGACTCTCCGTAGGCTCAGCTTACCTGGGGTTTGGCGGGTGGTCACGATTGGGATCTGGAGAGGGGGAGACACTCTTCATTCTCGATTGCAGCCAGTTTGGAAGTGCCTCCGCGCCGTAGATCCGTTCCGCAAACGCTTCGAGCTGAACCGCAGCGGCCCCCGTCTGCCCCGCTTCGTGCAGCAGGTCCGCTATCACCAACCTCGTGGACGGCAGCATCTCTGCTTCGGACTGACGTAGCAACTCGGCCGCCAACTCCCCCGCCGTCCCGCTCAATTTCGCCACCATCGCGCGCTGCTCCAAGAGCAACGGGGCGGGAACCGGCTCATCGCGGATCATCACCACTCCGCCAGAGCCAGCGATCGACTCCGAATCCGCAAAATTCACCTCGTAACGGCCAGCGGGCAAATCTCCCTCCAGCAGCCACCAGCCTTCAATCTCCGCGCCGGCCGCGATCGTGGGCGGCAACGGGCGGAGCAGCTTCCAAGTCACTGCCGCCGCCCCGGGGATCGACGGCGCCGCTTGCTTCGGAACGCGAACCCGCCAGCGGTAGATGTTGCGAATCTGCACTTTCGCAAGCACCGGCACCCCCTTGGGCACCTCGCACTCCGGAAGCTGATTCACCGTCCAACTCGCCTGCAACCGGCCGTGCAACGGATCGAACGCCAGCCGATCGCATCCGGCGAGCACCAGGCAAACCACCAGTAGTTGTGTCCTCCGCATGATCATGGTTCAGGGCCAAAATCGCTCAGTCCCAGGACCAGGGCCAAATCACCGGCCAGCAACACTGGATCCACTCTGCCATCGATGAACAAGGCGCCGCATTCGGGCCGGGGCCGGATGGCTCGAAACGCTTTCCGTTGCGCCGCTCCATCTTCCAGCCGCAGCAACGCTGGCAGAAAATGCTCACGCAAATCTTCCAGCACGATCACCCGCACGCATTCCATCGCGCTTTCACCCGGCTCCAAAAACAGCAAATCGACATTCCACGGCGAAAGCCGGCGAGCCAGCGCAATCCGCTCTTCCTCCCCCAGGCAACCGCCCGGGTCCACCAGGAATACCTCCCGCCGGAGCGGAGAAAGCCTCCGGTGCTGCCCCGCCACGATCACTCCACGGTACTCTTGCGCCCAGGTCAACCCGTCGCCATCCGCATCGTCCGCTCCCTCGCCTTTTTCAAAATCAAGCGGAACGCCATCGGCGTCGGCCCCGGCGGGAATCTGCATCCAGCCGCCGGACGCCCCCGGCCCGCGTGGGGGCAGATTCTCCCAAATCCCCTCCACTTTAACCCGGACGGTCAGTTTCCCTTTGGCTCCCCAGTCTGCCACACGAACGCGGATCGGCATCTCGTCTTTCACCGGCGCCAGGGAAATCGGTCCCAACGCGGACGCGCCGTCCGCCCCCAACAAAAGATCCGGCCCGGAATCTTCTGGCGAGGCCGGTGGCACCGCTTCCGCCCGCTCCCAGGTCAGCACCAAGTCCTCCTCGCGGTAGGAAACCGGCCGGGCTCGAACCTGATCCCGCCAGCCCTCGGGCCGAAGCACCAAGGCCGCTCCACCGTTCAACGCGATGCCGGGATGACGGGAGACCTCCTCCAAGCCAAATTCGACCGATTCCACCATCTCCGGCTGGGTCAATTTGATCACGAAGAGCGATTCCGAGCCGAATCCCGGCCAAGCCGAGCCCTTCCCTTGGGCCACCGATTCAAACCAACCCACGTCCGGAGCTTTGCCGACGCTGAGTTCCCAGCGGATCGTCACCGACGTGTTCCCAAAGCCGCCTTCAAGGCCGGGCAAGTCATCGCTGACGGAGGTGGCGCCGATTTCGCCTCCCGCCAGCAGCCGGTTCGGCGTCATCGCCCGAGGCACCCGCAAATCTTCGTCCTCAAACACGAACCGTGGTCCATCAAGCCGCCCGTGCCGCGGCGCGCTGCCCTCGATTCCGCTCCCGAGGACGATGTGGTAGCGAGGCGTGAGCACGTTTTTTTGGCTCGTGGGCGGCTTCTCCAGCCAACGGCCTTCCTGCAACGTCCGGGTTTGCGCCGCCTCCGTGCGCACCGATTTCCCCCGCCTCGTGATTCGCCATGCTGGATCCGCCGGCGGAGACGTCGCGAACACCTCGATGAGCGGCTCGTCCCCTGGACCCACCGCCACCCGGACCGGGGCGGAGCGAAGCACATCCCCGCCATCGGGTTCAACCGGAGCCACGAGCTGGCCCTCGATTTGCTCATCGAAGCACAACGCGATTTCGTGCCGGGAAAGCCAACCATCCGGGGCTTCACTCTCCCCCGAGACCGTGTAACTGGCCCGATTTTCCCCTGTGATCGTGACCCGGAATCGTTTGGGCAGCAGGTTGCGGGCGCCTTCCTGGCTGGGGTCCGCCACCACGCAAAAGTCGTCGGCATCGAGCCGCAGCCGAGCGCCCCCGGAGAGCATTTCCAGGGAAAGCCGCGCCGGGACGGAAGGGGCTTGAGCCGCCAGGTCCGCCGTCCATCCCGCCAGGACGAGAACGAAAATAAGAAGGCGTGCGGAGATCACCATGCGGAGCCGGTCTGTTTCCGGGGCGCGGAGCCCTTTTCCTCGGCAATTTCAACTCTGGTCAGGCTGGCACGGACCGTGCTATCGCCAAGGTCCAGAGTTCGCTCCAACGAGTTCTGTCTGGCTGAATCCGTGCGAGAGCGACTCCGTCCAATCGACAACTGCATCCAGAGTGATACGCACCGTTCCAACCAGCTGCAAGCGCCGTCTTGAACCACGAGACTTCGAGTTCATTGCCAAAGCTCTATCCAACGGAGCCGCGCAGGGAACCGAATGCCTGATGCAACTCGCCTCAGATCCCGAGTCCCTAGACTGCCTCCTCGACCATCCCAAGCTCCTCCAGGCCATCATCGGCATGGAGTCGCCCGTTACGATCACGCCGCAGCTCTATTTTTACGTGCTACTCCGTCACGTCCTCCGGGAGTCCGGCCTCGGTCATGCCGGGCTTTGCGATTATGTCTCCGCCACCTTAGCGGATTTCGCCTCCGGGGAAGGCCCACTCAAGCCAAAACGCGGAGAACCTCTCAGCGAAGCGCCATATCACATCGACTTCATCGAAGAACTCAACGTCGCCAACACCTACGATAAGTTCTATCTTCACGTCCGCTGCGGGAATCAATTCATGGTTTTAACCGGCCTTTTCCCGCGTTTTCTCGAGCATCGGGAAGAACGGCGCGGCGCCCCCGGAGTTCGTTATTATGAAGGCGTCGCCCGCGATTCTTTCCGCTCGGCGCGAAACCATCCATTGGCCAACGAATTCGCCTTGGCGGAGGTTTACGACCTGCTTTGCCATGAATTCACCCGCACCCGCATGGCCTTGAACCGGATGGCCCGCGAGTTCCTCTGGCTCGGCGCCTAAGCGGTCAAACTGGCCCCAGGAGAATTATCTTGATCTCGCAGAAGATCAAGATACCCTAACATTCTCCTGAATGACCGTAGACCGTCCACTCAGCTCCACCGAAGCCAAAATCCGCCGGGGACTCGTTTCCGCATTGGAAGCGGCGCCTCGTCCCCTCACCTTTCGCCAGTTGCGGACGGCCTACGACGGTCCGGAAGCCTCCGAAGACCTCCTTCGTTCCCTCTTGAATCGCGCGGTCATTGCCGGAGCGGTCTTCCCTTGCGCCGGAGACCGCTTCTGGCACAAGGACGAGAAGCAGTTGCACCTGGACACCGCACGCGCGCTCATCCAGGAAAAGCCCCGGACCAAAAGCGAACTCGTCCGGGCGCTCGGAGAGCTCGACACAGGCGCCACCGAGGCTTGGCGCGAACAAATCTTTGAGGAACTCAAGGAGAGCCCTGGGATTCACATCCTTCCGGTGCTTGGCAATCAACGTTCTCACCGGCTCAGTTGCAAACCACCTAGGCTGGAGGACTACATCGACCGCGCCCGGGCCGAATACAAAAAAGCGCAGGCAGCCCTCACGGAAGCCGGTTACGCCGATGCGGATATCCTCCGCGCCATCTGCGGTGTGCAAATCCAAGCGCCCCCGGCAACGCAGGCTTCAGACGTGCGCCGTCAGCTCCTCCCCGCGCGAGACGAAGATGATCTCGACTTCCAACGCGATGCCGCGGAACTCCTCGTCTTCGCTTGGCAAGACAGCCAGTCTCTGGAGGCTCGCGGGATTCTCGAAGACACACTCTTCAGCTTAGGTCTCGACCCGGTCGGCAAGCCGGGAGCGGTGATCGACTTCGATGGCCGTCTGCAACACTGCTCCGGTCAGCTCAATCCCGGTCAAAAGGTGCGAGTCACGCAGCAAGGTTGGCAACTGCGCAACGCCCGTGGTCAGCACCTCGTCGCCAAAGCCTGTGTCGAGCCCGTTTCCTGAACCTGAACCTCTTCCCAATTTTTTCAATGAACTACCAAATCAGCATCGATTTCGGAAATTCGTTCACCAAGGTGGGCATTCGCAATCAGGCACCGCTCGACCCGGATGGCCGCGCCTGCTCGCTCACCGGTTTGCTTCAGGATGAGTGGCTCAAAATGGACGAGCACAACTTCTGCATTCCCACCCTAGCGGCTCGCGGGATGGAAATGGGCAAAGAGGTTTGGTGCTACGGAAACGACGTGGTCGCCAAAGCTTCGACCTTGGGCGAAGTCCGCGTTTACCGGAATTGGAAGCCTCTCTTCTTCGCCAACGGCGGACCTGGCTCCACCTCAGACGGCACTCCCGTTCAACACATCGGGCACGGTTACTTCCGTTGGCTGCGCGATTTCGTTGATGGCTACTGCCGCGCCAGCGGACTTCCCGGCGTCTCCACCATGCCGGTCCGGATCACTCTGCCCAGCTTCGGTGCGCAAACCACCGCCGCTGCCGCCTTGGTCGAGCTTCTGGGCCAAACAGGCTGGAATCCCACCGCCGTCCGCCCCGCCGTCGCCGAGCCGGTTGCTAACTCCATCGGAATCTTCTCGGAGGGCCGCAACGCCATCTGGACTCCGGATCCCACCATCAGCGGTGGCGAAGCTTTTCCGTTCTACCCGGAAATGTTTGGCGATTCCGAATTCTTCGAAGCCACCCGCCAGTACGCGCGTTTCTCCGGTCAATACGACATGGAGCGAACGCACTGGGTTTTCGTTGCGGACCTGGGCGGTTACACTACGGACTTCGCGATGCTGGGGTTCGACCTGGCTCGGCCCGACCAAGCCTTTGAAGCCGCCGCCAGTAGCCGTCGCGGCTGTTATGCGCACTACTCCGAGCCAATGGGCATCGCGGACCTTGATCGCCGAGTACGAGCCGCCTTGCCCGAGGAGCAGCAGTTCGCCTTCGACGACATGGCCAGCGCCAGCGATCCGCGGATTGAAAACTTCCACCGCCTTTTCTACGCCACCTTGCGTCCCTTCCGGGCGGGCGGCGTCCGCATCGCGGAAGGAGCGGAGATCGAGTCGGTCAAGGAAGCCGTCGATGGCTTCGCCGAAGAAGTGGCCCTGAGCGCCGAGCGCTTTTTGGACATGCACCAGTTTGAGCGTGTCGATCAACTCTTGGTCACAGGCGGAGGGTTCAACGTCCCGGCGGTCCGGGACGCCCTGGTCGCTAAGCTAGATAACTTTGAGTTGCAACGCGTCTATCGGCCCGTCAGCCGCCTGGAAACGGACCTCGATGGCCGTCATGCTCGGCTCAACGCCACTCTGGTCCGTGGCGCGACGGCTTTGGGCGGTGCCAGCGTCTACTTCGAGGGGTTGAATTGAACGGTTGCAAATTCACTGCCGAACCCGCAAAATCCCTCCCAAATGGCGAACATTACCCCCGACGAGTTGGCGCAACACGCGCTTTGGCTTGATTCTAAAGGCCTTCGTGGCAAACAGCTCGACAAGACGGGACAGGACCTGTCCAACACCAGCTATCCGGGCGCTCGGATGGACCGGGCCCGCTTCATCGGCACGAACTTTAGCGGCGCGGACCTCAGCCGGACGTCCATGATCCAGGTGGATTGCAGCGGGGCACGATTCATCGGCACGAACTTCACCCGGGGCGATTTGCGCGCGGCGGATCTCGGTGGAGTCAATCTCGACAAAGTGAATCTGACCGAATGTGATCTCACCGGCGCCGACCTCTCGGGAGCCACGCTACGGGAAGCCAATCTTTACCGCGCCAACTTCGAGAACGCGGATCTCGCAGCGGCCGATCTTACTGGCTCCACTCAGACTCACATCTGCGTGACCGGGGCCAAGCTCAACGACGCCAAAGGCCTGATTCGCTGATCAAGCTGCTACTTTTCGGGTTCCCAGAGAATCCTTAATGCAGCGTCTTAAGTCGTCCAAAGAGACCGGCTTCGTCATGAACCGGTCCATCCCCGCCTTGCGGCACTCCTCGCGGACGCCCGTCAGGGCATGCCCGGTCAGGGCCACAATCACAGGCTGCTTCGGGAGCAGGAAGTTCCGACGGATTTCCTTTGAGGCCTCCACCCCACCCATCACCGGCATTTGCAGATCCATCAGCACCAGGTCAAAGGCACCTCCACCGTTCACCAGATCGACCGCCTCACGTCCGTTGTCAGCGATTTCGACTTCATAGCCCAGCTTCTGCAGCATCATGGAGACGATCTTCTGATTCATCGGCTGATCTTCCACGAGCAGCACTTTTCCCGGAAACTGGGAGGCAAATGTTCCCCCATGTTGCGTGGACACAATCCCGTCCTCATGACTCAACGCGGGTGCGCGGCCGCTAACGGCGTCAGCGCACCGGTGAATTAAATCCAATTCCTTGACCGGCTTGGTCACCCATTGCAGCAAATCCGTCTGCGCCCCCAGCCAATCCACAGACTCGCCAACGCGGCTCACCACCACAGTCGGAAATTTCGCCTCAAGCAGCCTCCGCAGAAACGCTTGCAGTTGATCGACCGGCGCCACGTTCGACTCCACCACGATGGCTTCTGGCTCAGTTCCAGCAAGTTGCTGCAACGCCGTCACGTCCAATCCAGGCACGCACGTCGCCAACGCCCCCCACTCCCGCAAGTAACCGCTCATCAGCTGTGCCGACGAACCTTTGGCAATCACCGCGATCCGGCGCTGCTTCAGCTCCGCGAGTAGCCGGTTCTTATTGGGGATCTCCGAGTGCTCGGGCACCGTCCGGTAGGGAAACTCTAGATGAAACACGGATCCCACTCCGACTTGGCTGCGCACGCCGAGATGCCCATTCATCAAGGCACTGAGCTTGCGGCCGATTGCCAATCCTAATCCCGAACCACCGTATTTGCGAGTCGTGGTCACATCCGCCTGCTGGAACGCCTCGAAAATCGTCTCGAGCTTGTTCTCCGGAATCCCAATCCCAGTGTCCTCTATTTCAATGCGAATCCGCTGCGTGAGGTTGCCGCTGAAGGCGACCGCTTCCGCCCGGACCTGGATCTCCCCTTTCTCCGTGAACTTTGCGGCGTTGCCTACCAAGTTCACCAAAATCTGTTTCAGGCGCTCCCGGTCTACGTAGATCGCAACCGGGATACTCCGGTCCACACGGAGCACCAATTCCAGATTCCGCTCCGCCATCGTGGGAGCAAACATCTCGCCCACCTCATCAAACAGTTTGCGAAGGTCGGCTGGGGTCTCGTCTAGCACCATCTTGGCCGTGTCCAGCTTCGAGTAGTCGAGGACGTCGTTGATGATATGCAGCAAAGATTGTCCACTGGCCCGGATGATCTTGAGCATGTCTCGCTGTTGGGTGCTCAACGGCGTCTCCAGCACCAAACTGGTGGTTCCGATGATCCCATTCATCGGCGTGCGGATTTCGTGGCTCATGTTTGCCAGGAAATCTGATTTCGCGAGCATGGCCGCTTCGGATTCTTTCTTCGCCGTCAGCAGCTCCCGCATCGCCTCGTTATCCTTTGCCCGGGCGCGCTCCAAATACTGGGCCAGCAGATTGAATCCCGTCTGCGCTCGTCCGATCTCATCCTTCCGGGTCACTTTGATGCGATACTCGTAACGCCCCTGGGAAACCTGATCAATCCCCTGAACCAATGCCTGAATGTCCCGGGACATGCCCCGGATAAAGAGCCAGCCGGCTGAAACCGCCATCAACAACGCCAAGATCAACCCCAGGCCCACCTGCGTCGCATACCGCCCCAAATTGGTGGAGTGCGACGGAAAGTCTTCCCGGAGCGCGACCACTCCCACCTGAGCCACACTCCCTTTTGCATCCGGTTCCAATGAGAAAATCGGCGCCGCTACCGTGACTCGGCGCATTCGAGATGGATCCGCCTCTTCGTCACTTCGTTTCTTTGTCAGATCCGACGGCTCAAATTCTTCGCGCACGCTCATCGCCGTCCTCCCTTCCTTGGCATTGCTCAGCGCTGAACTTGTCTCCAGGTCGATAGCCATATCCACCTTGTCAACCGCGTTGGCATACACCATCCGCCAGCCTTGGCCTTGCGACTCCCGGGCGAAGACGGCGTATTCGTTTTGGTCCGAACAGATCGAGTTCATGGCCTCGGAGATGGACTCGTGCCGACCCAAGTCGCGGCCGCGCAGTGCTTGGCTCATCCGGAACGTCGTTTCCGAGATCGCGCGCTCCTGCTGGATCTCCCGGTCTCGTTTGCCGTAGGTGTACAACATAGCAGCCATAATCAGGCCAGCCGAAAGCACAACCAAACTCGTAAAACTCAGCTGCCGCAGGGAAATTGAAGTAAATAAACTCATCGGAAAACGCCCCAGCGTTGAGGACATTTGTAAAGAATAGAACAAAATCCAGAATATTCAATACTATTCGAATATCTAGCCCGCCAAACTGCTAAGGTCCCTCCAGCAACGCCATCGGCGCTGCCTCCAGCCTTGCTCGAATCCACCCTGGCACCGCGATCGATTCCATCCGAGCCTCCTCTTCGATAAACCTCACGCAGACCACGCTGAACCGGCCTGTCGCCGCCAGCCGTCGCTGGGTTTCCGGCCCCTTCCAAAATCGGAAGACGTAGCGAATCGACTTGTTCCGGACCTCTTCCACGAGCACTTCAATCTCCACCTCTTCTTCAAATTCAAGCGGCAACCGGAAGTCCGCTTCCGCATGAACCCGTGGCCAGCCAATGCGCGGTTCGCCCGGAGCCGGCCGGAAGTCGTGCACCGTAAAGCCAAGGCTCCGGTAAAACGCATGCTCGGCCTCCTCCATGAACCGGAAAAAGTTCGCGAAGTGAACAATCCCCGCCATGTCGGTCTCCGCGAACTCAATGCGGCGGCGGTAGAGAAATCGGTGGGCAGGACCTGAAGACATGCCGCGCACTCAACCACGAAACCTGAGCTCCGGAAAGCCTTCGCGCAGGGTTTCACTGGAAAAGCGCCCCCGCTCGGCACACGTTCCGCTCCGTCATCATGCTCCCCTTCTGGCAAACCTACCAAATTCCTCCAGGAACAACCCGGCACTGGGAGATCGGCCCCCTCGATCTTTGGGTGCGCCATCTTCCGGGCGAGTGGCAGATCGCGCATCTCAGCGCCACCGATGACCTTTACGATGCTCGATGGACCCTGGCCCAGGAAGCGGAGCTGCCCGTTGGCATGGTCGTGAACCGCTTTTCAGTCGATACCGCTCACGCCGACGACCGCCTCACCCTGGTGCCTGAGCTGCCCGACCGGCCCATTGTTTCGAAACCAGTGTCCCGAATCGAAATTCCCGCCGGCACCCATGCCCGGTTCTATTGCGGCATCCCCTTGAGCGTGCGCCTCAAAGTCGGCCCCCCGGAATCCGCGATTGACTTGACCAGCATTCCCACCCGGTCTCTTTCGCGGACTTGGTTTGGAACGCCTCAACAGGGAGAGCCATGCTACGCCACTCTGACACGGGCTGTGCGCAACCAGGAAGAACTGCCCCCCTATCTCTTTCGGGCGATTTGCCCGGTGAAGATCCGCAATCGCTCCAACACGTCCCTTCCCTTCGAACGGATCTGCCTGCGCGTTCAACATCTCGGAATCTATCAAGGGAAAACCTACCTCTGGACGAATACATCGTCGATCGTAAAGTCCACATCTCAGCAGCTCAGCCAAGTCACCTTCAGCAAGGGAGCTCCAGGCGAAGAGCGAGACGCGCTCCTCATCATTCCGCCTCGCGAACGTGCCCCCTCAAACAATTTGCTCCTGCGCACCTTCGGAAATCTCCGTCACCTCGCCGATCTTCGCTGAATCGTCCCCCGTCACTTATGGCCGAAGACTTCATGATCACGCTGCCAGAGCCTCTCGCCACTTTCCAGCCCTACGCCAATCCCATCGCCCGCAGCGTCGTCATCCTCGCGCTCGGCTTCTTTCTCGCGTTCGTCCTCAGTCAGCTCTTGATCCGGCCGCTGAGCAGCCGTCTCTCCCCTCAGTCCCGTCTAATCATCCGCAAAACGGTCGACTACACCCTCTCGATTGTGGTCGTCATCATGATCCTAAAGGAGTTTGGCTTTCAGCTCACCACCCTACTCGGAGCTGCCGGAATCGCGGGCATCGCCATCGGATTCGCCGCCCAAACCAGCCTATCCAACATCATCAGCGGAATCTTCCTCGTCTTCGAGAAGCCTTTTGAGGTTGGCGACGTCATCCGCCTCGGCGAACACACCGGCTTCGTCGAGTCAATCGACCTTCTTTCGCTCACCCTCCGCACCTTCGACAACATCACCATCCGCATCCCCAACGAGACTCTAGTCAAGGGCATGCTCATCAACGTCACTCGCCACCCGATCCGCCGCTACGATATCCAACTCGGCCTCTCCTACGAGCAAGACGTCGATCGCGTGATGAACGTGCTCCGGGAAGTGGCCGACGAGAATCCCCACGTCCTCGTGGAACCCGAGCCTCTTGTCGCCCTGACCGGCTTCGGCGATTCCCAGTTGAAGTTCCTGCTCGGTGTCTGGCACGAAAAAGATGACTTCATCGAGATGCGCAACTCCATCCTCCGGGACCTCAAAGCCCGTTTCGACAAAGACGGCATCGAAATCGCCTACCCGCGCCGCGTCATCATGAACCGCCCGGACAGCGGCGCCCCGGTCAAGGAAGAGGGGGAGGAGCCGGTAACGCCCCCAACTGGACCAGCGCGTTGATCGTGAACTGCACCGCGATCGCCGTCACCAGCAGTCCCATCAGCCGGGTCAGCACCCGCATCACGATCGGCCCGATCCACGCCGCGCCGCGAGCCGCCAAGCGCAACGTCACATAGGAGATCGCGCACACCGCCGCGATGCTCAAATACAGGATCCCCCAACTCAGCGGCCCGGTCGCTTGATTGACCAGAATCAGCGTATTCGACAAGGCTCCGGGCCCCGCCAGCATCGGCACCGCCAGCGGCGTGATGGCCACATCGTCCTTCGCGGAACCGGCACGCGCGTCTTCCGCCGTCCCTTGAACCGGCGAGTGCTTGGCTTTCAACATATCCAAGCCGATCAGCATCAACAAAATGCTGCCAGCGATCTGGAAGGCGGGCAGCGTCAGGCCCAAAAGCTTGAAAATCCACATCCCCGCCGCCGCGAACAACATCAGGATCACCGCCGCCACCAGACAAGCGATCCGCGCCATCCGCTCTCGCACCTGAGGCGTGTCATCCGGCGTGATCGCCAAAAACCACGGCACGAGGCCGATAGGATCCACAATCGCCAACAGCGAACTGAAGGCGAGCAACGCAAAGGCCCACGAATCCATGGGCTGCCCCATCTCAGGGCTTCGCAGAAGTCGAGGTTAACTTCGCCAAGTAGGTTGCGGGATCCTTGCGAAAATCATCCTCGCAGCCGCCACAGCAAAACTTCACCTTCGTCCCTTCATACGTGATTGCCGCCGGCTCTCCCATGCTTCCCAAAGGCTCGCCGCTCACGACGCAAACCTTCAACGGGTAATCGTCCAATGCTGCCGCGGGAGTCGCCGCCGCTTTCTTCTCCTCGCAGCCAGTCAGCACCAGAACGCCAGCAGCGCACAACACCAATCCCCAGGAGACAGAATTCATCCCCCGATCCAAACCCCGATCCGCTCTCGAATCAAGCAAATGTCGCATTCCTGGCGATCCCCGTGGCCCGGCTGACGTATATCGCGGAGATTCCCCCGCTCAATGGATGCCACGCCGTCTCCCCAAATCCGGCCGAGCGCAGCAGTTCCTTCATCGCGGCACCGGCGGGAAACCGTTCGATCGAGTCTCCTAAATACTCGTAAGCCGCCCGATTCCCCGTGAGCACACCAGCGACCCTCGGCAAAATCCGGTGCAAATACCAACGATACGGCCCCCTGAGCCAGCCCACCGGTAGGGAGAAGTCCAGGATCACCAGAGTTCCTTCCGGTCGCAAAACGCGTCGCATCTCCCGGGCCGCGCCTTCCCAGGAGGACATGTTGCGCAGGCCATAGGCCACCGTCACCACGTCAAAACTCTCGTCCGGGAATGGGAGATTCAAGGCATCTGCCTCCAACGTCTTCCGCACCCCCTGACGCCGGGCCAGTTCCAGCATCTCAGGACAGAAATCACTCGCCGTCACCTCCGCTTCCGGACAACGGCGTTGCAGCTCAAGCGAAAGATCACCCGTTCCCGCAGCAACGTCCAGGATCGCTCGCGGCCTCTCCGCCGCTACCAAACCGGCCACCCGGCGACGCCACAGGACATCAATCCCTAGGCTGAGAATGTGGTTCGTCAGAGAGTAACGGGGCGCGATCGATGAGAAAGCCTCCTTTACGAAAACCGGGTCTTGGTCTTGGGACATGACAACCTCTCTTACGCCCCATTCCCGGCCCACGGAGTCACATCTGACAAGCCTTGCGAAATGCTCTCGAGAGGATTCGAACCTCCACGGGTCTCCCCACTAGATCCTGAATCTAGCGCGTCTACCGATTCCGCCACGAGAGCTTACAGCCTGCGCAGGACGGGAATCCTAATCCGGATCGCCCGCTCCTCAACTGAAAAAATGACGGCGGAGCAAATCAATCAAGGTTTGAGGCGTTCGCCTAATTTGCGAATCTCCGTCAATGGATTGTGATCCGGCAGCGGATTGGCAATCATCGGCTGGAAAAGCGGCTTGACCCGGTAAACCAGAAACGGCGCTTTCGTCTCGTCCTGCCCAACACTAAACCAGGAACACCGGTTCAACTGGCTGCAGTAGAAGTAAAGCCGCCCATCGCCGCCAAATGTCAGTCCGTCTGGCCAAGCCATCTTCGGGTCCGCAACGTACTCAATCATTCGGCGATCCTTTGGAAGAATCACCTGGATCGCGTTGGTCGTCAGATCACCGACGTAAATGTTGTCCCTTGTATCGATCGCGATCGAATCGCAAATCGGCTTTGCCGAATACTCCTCCACGGCCGCTGCAAGTGCCTCGCCGCCTAAAGATGCATCATTCAGCGCCGAAGTGGCGATCCGGTAAAGCTTCTGCCCTTTGAGTGGGCCGTAGTAAAGGTACTTAGCTTTTTTATCCAGCGCGATCGGGTTCACCCCGGCCAGTGGCTCCGCCTGGGATCCATCTTGGCATTCCGCATGCAACTTGCGCCCGCTCACCACCAGCGGAATCTCCTGCGGAACAACGCTCAAGTGGCCTTGAAGCAGCCTCCGCGAGACGCCGGTCCGCAAGTTCAGAACAATCAACGCGGCATCAACTCCCGACGCGGGGTCCGCGATATAGGCATGCGTTTCACCCGGATCCACGGCGAAATCAGCCACAAACGACGTCGCGATGGTCGAGGGCTCGGGCAGGTGGAACACCCGATGAAGCTTGCGGTCGCTGAAGTGCCAGCCAACGACCTTGGGTATCTGCTCTCCCCTCCGGCCATTGTCGAGCATCCACACGATGCCCCGGTCGCCGCCGTGAACCCCCATCACGGAGTCCAACACCTCCGCGCCCTCCGCCACTTCCTGAGCAGCCACCTCCTCGGAAGGGAAAGCACTCCATTCGCCCTGCCGATCCACCCGGATGACTCGCTCCCGGGTCTTGAAATACTGATGCAGGCCGACGATCAACGTATTGTCTGGCGCCACCGCCAGTCCGCTCGGCCCGTGCCGCAACTCCGCCGCCACGTCCAGGCTCACATCCCCAGCGCGCAAGCCCGGCGGAAAGCTCAATCCAGCCACTAGAATCAGAAACGCCAGCAGAAAATCAGCCTTCATGCGGGCACATCCCGGGCGGTCCTCCAGCCCCTGTCGCCACATCTGAAGTCCTCGCGCTGTGTCCATTCGTGCCCCTCGGAAAGCCCCCTCACTTTCCCATTAGCCATTAGATTCGAGATTCCGCCCAACGTCAAAACTTTCCTGCCGGATCTCCCCAATTTTTCCCAACGCCCGCAATCGCAGAAAAGTGCTTGGCCCCCGGACCTTTTGCGTCTATGATCACACCCTGCCTCAACAGCAGTCTGGCACGCCAGAAAAGGGGCATTAGCTCAGTCGGTAGAGCGTCTCGTTCGCAATGAGAAGGTCAGCGGTTCGAACCCGCTATGCTCCATGCTCCTCGGGCCAACCTCGACGCCCGCTTTTTATCGCCCTGCGCCTCTCTTGGCATTGCATCTCGCAAGCCGCTGCACCGTGCCCCCGTCCAAGATTGCCCCAGGCAACCAGCTGATGCCCAGCCGCTTGCGGTTCTACTGGCCCTCCGGCACGGAATCCGCTCAGTCGAGCGGTGGAGCTGGTTAGTCCAGCCGCAAGTGAACGGAGCCGCTGAGTGGCGACTCCCTCTTCGCATGCTTGACGTCCCCCCCCCCCTTTGCCGTCCGCTTTATGGAATCACTTCGACCTCTCTTGCCGCTGCTTCTCATCTTCGCGCCCCACCTGGCTACCGCCGATCCCATTGAAGTGCGTCGAGGCTCCGCCGCCCCGCAACGGCACGGAAGCATGTCGGGATACGCTGACATCGTCGAGGGCGTAAGGCCCAGCGTCGTCAGCATCCTGAGCTGGGCCGCTCGTCCTTCTGCCCCCGCTTCTGCCCCCGCTTCTGCCCCCGCCGAGTCCCAGCCCCAGACCCAACAGCCCCCACAACATGCGCCCCATGCTCCGGCAAGTGCAGGAGAAACCGACTCGTCGCCTTCGTTGACCGCAGTCGGGTCCGGCGTAATTCTCACCGAAAATGGCCATATCCTCACGAACAGTCACGTCGTCGCCGAGGCGCAGTGGATCTGGGTCGTCCTGCCCGGATCCACGGAACGCCTCGAAGCCCAGGTCATCGGCCGCGATCCCGCCACCGATTTGGCCGTCATCAAAATAGATCGCACCGGCACAATCGCGGCCAAATTCGGGAACAGCGACCTGATGAAGCCCGGGGACGTGGTCCTGGCCATTGGCAACGCATTCGGTCTAAGCCAGACCGTCACCTCCGGCATCGTCAGCGCCACTGCACGGGACGACATCGATATCGCTGGTTTCGAAAACTACATCCAAACCGATGCTCCCATCAATCCAGGCAACTCCGGCGGCGCACTGGTCAACAGCAACGGGGAAGTCATCGGAATCAACACCGCAATTTTTTCCCAAAATGGAGGCAACGTTGGCATTGGGTTCGCCATCAATGGCAATCTCGCCTTGAAGATCGCGCAAAAACTGGGGCAGAACGGCACGGTGGAACGTGGCTATCTAGGAGTAACCGTTTCGGAGGTGACCGCCGAACTGGCGAATCTCTTCCGCACCGAGCCGCGTGGCGCGCTGGTCAACGATGTCATGGAGAATTCTCCTGCCTCTCAGTCCGGCATGAAGCCTGGAGACGTGATCATTGCAGTGAACGATATTGGCATTGCCAATCCGGTGCGCTTCCGCATGGCGATGAATGAATTAGAACCGCACACCAAGGTTCGAATCAGCGTCTCCCGGATGGGCCAGCCGCATCAGCTTGAAGCGACTCTGATCCCCACGACCGCGCCGCCTGCGGCCGCGGCGGCTCGTGATCGGCTGGGGGTTCCCCATGTCCCCCAGCAAGCTTTCCTCAACGGTATCCTCATTGAAGAACTCTCCGCCACCAAGCGCCAGGAACATAGCATCCCGCCTTCCGTGCAAGGCGTGTTAATAAGCCAGGTCGATCCTGCGGCGACTCTCCACAGCCGTCTCCGGCCTGGGATGATCATCTGCGAAGTCGGTGGCCTGCCAGTGGATACCGTTGCCAAAGCCGTCCAGGCTCGCTGGCGCGCCGTCCATCAAGCGGAAAACGCCCTGCTCTTGCGCGTCTGGAACCCCGGACAGGGCTATCTCTTCACCTCACTTCGGCCGGAGTAACGCCATGATTGCCTACGCCCTTTTCTTCTTTCTGATCGCCATCATCGCCGGATTCCTCGGATTCGGAGGGATCGTTGGCGGAACCGCAGCGACGATCGCCGAAACTCTGTTCCTGCTTTTCCTGGCGTTGTTCGTGGTTTCCTTGCTTCGCGGCAGCAAGCCGCGAGCCTGAAACAAAGAAAGAGGGCACCCCATTCTGGGATGCCCTCTTGTTAGCCAGCAATGTTCAGTTCCCGTCCGGAGAGATTTCCGCCGCTTCTGCATTAATCGCGCTCTCGGCAAGCTCCGTCAGCTTCCGGTCGGTTGCTTTCTCCTCTTCGAGCGTCTCCGTTAAGAGATCAACGGCGTCCTCGTATCCAAGGGATTCGGCCAAAGCCCGGGCCGTTCCATAGCCGGCGATCTCGTAGTGCTCCACCCGCTGCGCGGCACCAATGAGCCCAGCGTCCCGAACGTGCTCCTCGGCATCTTCTCCGATCATTTCGCTGCCTTCTAAAATCAGCCCTTCCATCGCTTTGCATCGATGTCCGGTCGCCTTCTTACCGCACATCTCGGCGATCTTTTCCAGCCGCACCACGTGTTGCTTGGTTTGCTCCAAGTGCTCCTCAAAGCCAGCCCGAAGCTGTTCGTGATTCGCCGCCTTCGCCATTTTGGGCAACGCCTTCAACAACTGCGTTTCCGCGCTATGCAGATCTTGTACTTCGTGGACAAACAGGTCCTGTAGGGTTTTTAGTTTCATAGTCGAACTATCTAGGGAGCACGGGCTATGCCAACCCGCCGTCCGCTACTTCACCCTAAGCTCTTTCAGCGCGGACTTCGGGATCGACTGTCGCACCTGAAAGTAGCCACTCCAGGGATCCTTCCCATGCTCCGCCAGCCAGGTGAGCATGGATTCCATTGAGGTGGCTTCTGCTGCTCGGTTGGAGATTAAGCTGTCCCAATCGACTGGCGTCGCGACTGGCGCACCGGAGCGGGCCCTCAGAGAATATGGCGCCACCGCCGTCGCCCCCCGGCCGTTTCGAAGATAGTCGATATAAATCTTGTTCGCCCGCTTGGCCTTGCTCGCACTCGTCAGCAGTTTCTCCGGGTTTTCTTGGCGCAGCTTCTCGGCGATCGCTCTGGCGAACGCTCGCGCTTCGCTGAAATCCGGCCCCCGCCGGATCGGCACCACCAAGTGCAGCCCTTTGCCTCCCGTGCGTTTCGCAAAGGATTCCAGACCGGTTGCCTGAAGAATATGACGCAACAGCAGCGCCGCCCCAAGCACTTCTTCCCACGGCACGCCTTCCCCAGGATCCAGGTCAAAAACCAGCATATCGGGTTGATCGAGCCGGTCCCGGCGCGAGAGCCAGGGATGAATCTCAATCACCCCAAACTGAGCCAGGGCTACCAACCCTTCTGCATTCTGGACCGCCAGGTATTCGCTCGACTCACCAGCCGTCTCCTCGATTGAGATCGTCCCAATCTGGGGTGACATTCCCGCAGCCAAATGCTTCTGAAAAAAGCATTTTTTGTGGCTACCTTCGGGACAGCGAACTACCGAAAGCGGCCTAGCTTCAAGATACGGCAGCATCATCGCCGCCACTTTGCCGTAATATTCGGCGATCTGACCTTTGGAGATCCCCGCATCGGGAAACACCGGTCGCTCCGGGTGCGTGATTTCAATTCCTGAAACCTGCATAGTACCAGTTCGTGTTGTTTGGTTTACCTCCAGGCGTACCTCAGCGGCCACCTTGTCATCGCGAAGTCCCTGAAATACCGGATGCCGGAGGACACCGTCCTCGGTCCACTCCGTGAAGGAAATTTCCGCCACCATCCGGGGTTCAGTCCAAGTTACCCCCTTGAATTTCAGCGATGAGGGAGGATTCACAAACGGCGATGTTTTCCGGGCTAATTCGCTCATCGCAAGCCACATCGTTTTGAGCTGCTTCTCGCTGAAGCCACTTCCCGCGCGCCCCGCGTAGCAAAGCTCTCCATCCGGAGTGTAATAGCCCAGCAGAATCGCGCCAAAACCGAACCGCCCGCCCTCTGGGCGGGTGAAGCCTCCAATCACAAACTCCTGCCTCCTCGAGCACTTAACCTTGAGCCAATCCCGGGTGCGCCGCCCAGAATATTTGCTTGTGACTCGCTTGCTGATCACTCCTTCAAGACCTGCTTTGCATACGCATTCAAAAAACAGTGATCCCTGGCCGCGTTGATGATCACTGAATCGAATCGAACACTCTGCCGGCAATGATCCAATTATGTCCGCTAGCTGTCTCTTGCGTGCGATCAACTCAATCTCCCTCATATCCACCGCATCGCAAAAGAGCAAATCAAAGACATAATAGACAAGCGGCCCGGTCGGATTGCCTTGCAATCTTCGTTGCAGCAGTTGAAACGAACTTCGTCCTTCCGGGTCAAGCACCACGATTTCCCCATCCAAAACAATATCACCCGGCAAGTGATGCAGATCCTCGGCAATCATGGCGAAACGGTCCGTCCAGTCCTTGCCATTGCGACTCAAGAGCCAAACGGCCGCCCCGGTCTTCCTGGCGAGCAGGCGATATCCATCGTACTTGATCTCGTGCAACCACTCGTCGCCAGCGGGCGGATTCTCGGCAGGAGTCGCCAACGCAACCTTCAGCTCTTCCGGCGAGCCATGCTTGATCAAGAGCCAATGATTCGCCTCCGATGTTCTGCCGAAGTCGCGTTTTCGCCGGTAATCTTCAAGTGGCATCGCCTGCTTATCCGGTCTTGCGCCGTCCTCCACGCGACTTCGCAATCTTCTCTGTATCCCCGCCTTTGCGCTCTTTGGTGGCCTCCTCGACGCTCCGCTTCAGATACTCCATCAGATCGACCACCTTCGGCTCGGCTTTCTTCGCGGTGGCGGCGGTCTTCCCTGGAGCCGCTTCAAACTGTTGTTTTTCAATTTTCTCATCAATCCACGCCAGCAACGCCTCCCGGTAGGTATCTTGATACCGCTCGGGCTCCCAGGAACTGGACATTGCCTCAACCAACTGCATCGCCATTTGGACCTCCCGGGGTGACACCCTCAGCGCTTCCAAATCGTCCGCCGGAAGCTCATACTCCGCATCCGGCCGGAGCTCGGCGGCAAAGCGAAGCAGATTCAGAATCATCATGCGTTTGCGGACCATGACCGCACAAAGATACTCCCGGCTGCGAATGACCACTCGCGCAATCCCGGCTTTGCCAGTGCGCCGGAGCGTTTCCCGCAGTAAGGCATAGCTCTTGAAGGAACTGCGCGGCTGCTTCTGCGGCACGAGGTAATATGGCTTATCAAAGTAGACCGGCTCAACCTCTTGAATATCCACGAAGTCCTCAATCTCAACCGTCTTCGTGACTTCTGCTTTCACTTCGGCAAGCTCCTCATCCGAGAGAATGACATATTTGCCGCTTTCATACTCGTAGCCACGTACGATCGAATCCCATGGCACGGATTCGCCAGTCTCCTGATTTACTCGATGGTAGCGAATTCGATTGTGATCCCGCTGATCCAAAAGATGCAGCCCGATCTCTTCCCGGATTTCTCCGGAATGAAGTTCCACCGGAATATTTACCAGTCCGAAACTGATCGATCCTTTCCAGATACTACGTGCCATGGGTTTCCCGCGCTTTAGGGGTTTCGTGCTCCCAGTGCCCATGCCAATTGACGTAAGTCTTCTCCGAGGCAGCGGCAAACTGACCATCTTGCCATGTATGCACGACCACGTGCAGCCGCCCACGGTCATACTCGAACCAATTGTAAGCATTTGGCTCCGCCCGGAAGCGATACGAGGTAGAGGTCGAAGCCTGAGCCACCACAATCCGCGGGGTACTGGGGTGCCGAGTCGCCGCCAACTCCGTGTGCACCTTGTGGAAATGTCCCGCGAGCAGCAAGTCCACGCCGCAGTCCGCCAGCAGGCGCATCAAATCGCGCGGGCCATGGACTAGATGACGCTTTTCCTGGGGAGGACGCAGGAAGGGGTGATGGGCTGCCACAACGCAGAGCTTGCTCTCGAGACGACGCGCGAACACTCTCCGAATATGGCCGATCTGGGTCAGATTGATTCTCCCTCGCCCCCAGTCCCAATACCATCCGTGCGGCCTAGTCGAATTGATTCCCAGCACGACAACGTCCTCCGTCTCCTGCAACGGAAAGCGCTCCGGCTCAATATATCTGCGAAATCTCCAGGTTGGCGCCGTAAAGCGCTCCACCAGATTCCACGCCGGCAGATCGTGATTTCCAGGCACCACCACGGGATGCTTGGGCATCTGCCTCAAATACTCCCGCGCAGCTTCAAACTCCCGCCCTCCAGCCGTCTGCGTCAGATCGCCACTGACGACAATGAGATCGGGATTCTTTGTCCAAAGATCGCCAAGCAGAGCATCCGCCGCCTCTCCGTGCAGCCTCCCAAAATGCAGATCCGAAAGATGGGCGAATGTCGTCACCAGCTAGATTTGTTGGGTCCCTCCCGAGAAGACCCGCAGTTGCTTCGGGTGCATCCGGAACCGTAAAGGCATGGCTTCTCTGACCACCTCGCCGTCTAAAGTGATCGCCAGATGTCTTCGCCAACGCGCCGAGATCGCCGCCGATCTTGCGCTCAGAATCGTCAAGTTGGGATCATCGCTCAGCCGCCCCATCAGAAATGCCAGTCCCGCTCTCATCACTTCGAGCTGGGAAGAGTGCTTGGATAAATAGATCGTCAATCGGCCAGAATCCACCTCCTGACGCAGCGGCACCTTTAGACCAGATTCATCCTGGAACGAATTGTTTGCTACGGCCACTAGACGTGTCTTGAGGAAGCCTGTGGTCGTCTCCGTTTCCACCCGCAAATGCATCGCTGGATAGCGAGCATAGCCAGACACCGCCAAGCGCAGATTCCGCATCGCTTTCCACCACCAAGGCCGACCCTCTCCCTCGGAACACTCGGGCGTCGCCAGAAACCCAATGACACAGAGAGACATGAACGGTCGATTGTTCACCATGGCGACATCGATTACCCGGATCTGCCGCTGCGCGATGACATCCACGGCGCCCTCCCATTGCGGAGGAATGTGCAGATCACGGGCCAGAGAGTTAAACGTGCCCATCGGGATGATTCCCAAAGGGATGCCTCTTTCCCCAATCGCGGACACCGCGGAGAGGATTGTCCCGTCCCCTCCCCCAACGATCAAGGCTTCTGGCGCAGCCGCCACGGCACGATGCAGCTCTTGATGGATACCGGACGCAGCGACGCTGCATACGTTCACCTTCCAGCCAGCAGAGTCGAGCCGATCGGCCACTTGAGCGGCCCATTCCTCTTTGGCGGCACGGGCCACGCCCCCAGCGTTCTCATTGATCAAGAGAACCGCTCCGCCGTTGCGTTGGCTGCTCATTCCACTTCATTGGATAGCAGCATTCGTGCCCTCACCTTTGCCCGTAGCGCCGGAAAGAGGAGACTGCGTTCTGCACGCCCCGCCACTCCCTGATCCCTATCTACGGGAAACCCCTGGTGGCGAAACCTCGGCCGTCTAGTCTGGTTCACTCCGGATGAGAATTGCTATATTCCTAGCCCACCCACGCGAGGACTCCTTCTGCCGCGCCTTGGCCGATGCCTACCAAGATGGAGCAGCCTCAGCGGGAGCCGAGGTGAAACTGTTTTGGATCGACGGATTTGAGTTTGACCCCATTCTTCACGAGTCATCACCACGGGATCAACCTCTGGAACCAGCCCTCCGTGAAGCCCAGCGTCTCTTCTCGTGGGCGGATCATCTGGTATTTGTATTCCCTACTTGGTGGGTGACGATGCCTGCTTTATTGAAAGGCTTTTTCGACCGGGCTCTCGTCCCAGGCTACGCCTTTTATGTAGACGAGAGATCTCCGTCGGGATATCGCCCGCTCCTTGCCCAGAGATCGGCGCGCCTTATCACCACCATGGACACCCCAGACTGGATCTACCGATGGATCTATGGCCGACCGGGAGAACTGGCGATATCCCGAGGCATCTTGGGTTTCTGCGGAATCAAACCGGTGCGGACGGAGCGCGTCTGCCGCGTGAAGCATCTCAGTGGCCCGCAACGCCATGAGGTCCTGCGACGCCTTGGCCAACTCGGTGAGCGCGATGCAAGCAAACCGAAGAGCAAGACGTTGCCGTGGGTCCGAGCCATGCGCTTGCCGTTTCAAGGAATGACCATCTGCAGCTACGGCTTAGGAGTGGCCGCCGCCATCCAGTTTTCAGGAGCCAGCCCGGCTTGGCCGACTCTCTTCGCTGGTTTCCTGGCGCTTGGCTTCATCGCCATCGCCTCCGTGTTTCTCAACGAAGTCCATGATCTCACGACGGATCAGCGCAATCTCAATGCCGGCCCGTTCACCGGGGGATCACGTGTCTTGGTGAATCGAGAACTCTTCCCGGCCCAACTCCAGCAAGCCGCGAGACGCCTGTTGGCCGCCGCCCCCATTCTGCTCCCAGCCGCACTCCACACCGTGATGCTGTTGGGTGGACTTGGGCATTTCGCCGTCACCGGGGGTAACTGCCGGAGAATGGATCTACTGCTCTTTGCGGCCCTGACCCATATCCTTTGGTTTACGCTGGGGCCTCTCTTGCTAATTCTTAATACATAGCCGCTACTTGCGCACAAACGCGCCAACACAAAGTCCCACGCCAAGCGAGATCAACAGAGCCCTGAGGGGGTTCTTTCTTACATAACGTTCTACGTTCTCGACCGACCCTTTGGTCGCGGTGCTGAATTCATGAGAGTGCGCCCCGGCCGACTTCCTGATATCCTTGACGGCGCTTCGAAACGCTTGCCGCACCTTCAATGCCGCCATCCGGCTATTTTGACCGATCCCGGCCACGCTCTTAGAAATGTCTTCGCGATTGATGATTGCACTCATGTCTTTCTCTTCGTCTTGTTCGGTTCGAAACATCGTCTGAACTCCCCGCTCGATGACCCGGGAAGCCAGCCGTCTAGATATCTCCAAAAAGTAGACTCTCAGCAGCCCCAGCACGACCTCAGCCAGAGCCTCAGTGAATGGCATTCGCGCCAATCGCCTTTCCGTGCCCCGGTCTGCCATGATTCGGCGGCTCAGCGCTGCCACAACGCCCCCAGGAAGATGCCTACCCCGAGAGAGACCAGCACCGATTTCGATGGATGGGTCCGGACATAACTCTCCATCGTGGAGATGGAATCCTCGGCCGTGTTGCGCAAATGCCGAGCCCGGGCCCCAGCCACCTGACGCAAGGCCACGATCTTCTGCTCGGCGGCCTGGCGCAATTCGTCCGCTGCCTCCCGGGCATGGACCTTGGCGGCTTCAAGACTACTCTGTACCTCTGGCTGAAACGGTTGTGGATCCATGTTCAATGATGTCGCTGATGATGTTGACGACCTCTCTCAAGCAATGCATGTGCCACCGCGCCGCCTCCGCTCGCCACCTCTCCGTGGCCCGCACCGTCACTGCATTCCGCACACTGGCGCCTCCACATCCGCGCAACCTGCACGAGCCGCCCGCCCCACCCACTCGGCGTGGGTTGTTGGCACAGGCGTTGCTCCGTCAGCAGGGAACGCTATGAACAAACTGACGATCAAAGGGAATTGGAACAGCATCCGCGGCGCCCTCAAACAGCGCTGGGCGCAGCTCACCGAAGACGACCTCCTGTTCGAGGAAGGGAAAGAAGAAGAACTCGTGGGCCGAATTCAGCGCCGCACCGGAGAAAGCAGGGAGAAGATTCAGGAATTTCTCCGGAAAAACTGACGCAACCCCTGCTTATTTGTATGCACATAGGTGGGCTATCAGATAGCCTGCATGGGTGAATCTGCTGTATCCGGATTTCGACCTGCGCCTGCTTCCGCGCATGCTAAAAATGGCAGGACTCGGCGGGGTGATCGCAGGCAGCTACGGAGTGATTCACGACCAAATCACCTATTCGATCTCGCCCGAATATTTCACCCACATGAAGTTTGAACAGTTCGCATGGGCGGACTGCGGCTTTCCTCCGCGAGTCTTCGCCAGCGTGATCGGATGGCTTGCCTCATGGTGGGTAGGTGTTTTCTCGGCCTGGTTTCTCGCCAGGTTGACTGTCCCTGCTTGGCCTGCAACCGACGCTTGGCGTATCACGCTCTGGGGCTTTGCCATCACCTTCGCCGGTAGCGCCCTGGCGGCGATAGCCGGTGCCGCGCTTGGCTCGCGCCCGGCGGCCAGGAACGCGGATTGGGATAGCTACGCGGACCTACTCGGCATCCGCGACGTGCCTGCCTTCGTCCAAACGGGTTACATCCACAATGGCAGCTACCTAGGCGGAGCCATCGGCCTGATCGTAGCTTGCGTAACGATCATCCGGCTAAAGAAAGCCGTGCCGGCCGTCAAGAGCTGAGTTGGCGACCGGCCCGGCGCGGCACCGTAGCC
Source organism: Akkermansia muciniphila (assembly GCA_945883495.1). GTDB lineage: Bacteria > Verrucomicrobiota > Verrucomicrobiia > Verrucomicrobiales > DEV007 > V1-115. Next base: position 2,358 of record CAMCXS010000052.1, on the reverse strand, counting down.
GCGCCGCTTGCGGCGTGGCCGATCAAGAGGACAATCCCGCACCGTTCGACGATACCTGCGGAACGCCCGGGCTGTTTCCGCGCTCCAGCTTTTCCGGCGCGGCCGCTTGGGCCTCGCCAGCCCGTTCCGTCCGGGCATGGCCGCCGGTCGCGGCAGCCTTTTTCGCCGCCGCTGTTTTGGCCCGGGTCACCCGCAGCTTGGCGTGGCTATTGATTTCCAGAACGATGTCCCGGCAACGCGCCAGCAGGTGGCGATATGGCTCCCGCCCTTTCGCCGCGTGGTAGGTCATGTCATGAAAGATCACGTCCAATAGCTCCACGATGCCATCCTTCAACTGCCGCTGCGTGGTCGTTCCATCCGCCGCAGGTGCCTGCGCAGCCTCATTGGCATTCCCAGGCTTCGATTTCGCCGTTTCCTGCCGCTCATTCCCCGGGGATTTGGCATCGGACTCGGTATCCTCGGCGGACTCTCCATCCGCCCCCTGCTGTCCTTCTTCGCGCAGGACTTGCATATACTCTTGGTGAGCAGCCTTAAGCAGCCCATAGAATCGCGACAACTCCGTCTCCTGAAGCGCCGACTGGATTTCCGGCTTGTCACACTCCTTAAAAACCAGCCGCAGCGCCGTGCTTGCTTCCGCCCGGGTCTTGTCCCGAAGCGCCGCACCGAGCCGGGCCACGGGCTCCAGCACCACCGCGGCCGCCGCCCGCTTTGCCGCCGCCGTTTGCGGATCCGGATCGGTCACGATCCCGTTGGCCCCGCCACGCAGAGCGGCAAAGCACTTTAAACGATTCTCATGGGCCACCTTCTTCTGGACCGTGAACGCGCTGGAGCGCACGGCTCCCAAGCGCGTATCCAAGTGCCGAATGCCCGCCTCCACGTCTGTCACCATCTCCCGCAGCCCCGTCTCATGGGAGGGCAAGCCATCTTTGGGATCGAGCAGCACGGCGGCGATGCGGTCCCCGGCATCCACAAACTGAGCCGTCGTGACGCCGCGCGCAGGCCGCGGCGGGAGGAAGGAAGCAAAGTCGATGGTGATCATAGGGCAGGTTGGGTGGCAAACACGATGGATACGTTCGGCGTGGCGGATAATTCTTTTGGAATTCCTGATTATCAATTCCGCGAAATCACACCAATGCAACTGGTTTCAAGGAGATTTTTCACCGAACGGATTTGGCCACCAGCAAACTCCTCCCGGCCGTGAGAATGCAATTGTGGAAATTGCAAAAACGCCTCGTTTCTGCGAATGCCATTTTTCCCATCAGCAAAAACGCCTCGTTTCTGCGAATGCCATTTTTCCCATCAGTAAAAACGCCTCGTTTCTGCGAAAGCCATTTTTCCCATCAGTAAAAACGCCTCGTTTCTGCGAATGCCATTTTTTCCATCAGCAAAAACGCCTCGTTTTTGCTAAAGCGATTTTTTCCATCAGCAAAACCGGCTCGTTTCCGCTAAAGCCAAGCCGGGCTTCCCCAAATCCTCCCACGATGGGCCGCGGCGAAAAATGGAGCGCCGGAAACTGCCGCGGTTTCCGATCTCAAACCCCTGGCTCCGCCCGAACGATCGACGAGCAAAACACTCCCCATTCGACCAGGAGGAAACGGATGCAGCCCCTTCCCCGGCACCTCCTGGCCTTTGTGAACCCTGCTGTCGCTATCGAGCACGAGATCGAGCACCGATTGAAAATCAACTTCGTCTCATCCCATCGGATTCTCTTTCGATTCTGGCGCCCCTTCGTTTCTTCTCTCGTGCTCAGCGAAGCGGTGCTCGTAATCGTAATCGTAATCGAAACACCGTTGCCGCCCCCCGACTAACCCGGCGGGACCGGGACGCACAGGCGGGAAGATGCGAGCAGCCTGCGCCTCCGAGGCCCAATCCTATGCAAGATGAAGCCCTTGGCCGATGCTGATGCCGATGGAGTCGGCCTGTCCGCAGCAGACTTCAAGCCGAAGCACCGGGCAAGGTCAAGCTGATGCCCGTCTCTCGCCAATTGGGCTGGTGACCTGGACCGCAAACCCACGAATCACCCAGTCACGAATGTCAGGAGCAATGGGCAAAAGCCCTTGCCAAGCTCCCGTCCCCGGGTACATCCTGCTTGCAAACACCTCCGATGATCCCTCCTCACCCCCACCCTCGAATGGGCGGGGTAACACCCCCAAATTCCACAGTGTTGCCAATAACATGTTAATGGCAACCGGAGGGTGAATTATACTGTTCGCGAATAAATACCGATGCAAGATGTCTTCCCCCATACTCAGACGTTCAGGGTCGCTTCGCGTGTCAGGTTTGATCTCTCGACCTGCGATGGATTTATGTCGTTCACTTTGTATCGATCTCCATCAAATCCATTTGATGGGAGTGAAA
>CAMCXS010000051.1 GCA_945883495.1 Akkermansia muciniphila | reverse complement strand
GGCTTCTGGGCTGCGGTGGGGTGGTTAAGCTGCTTCCAAGTGCTCATCCACGGTCGGCTCTGCGTCGCGGACATGCCGATGCTCTTTGGCGTGACGGTGGCGTTTTGGGGCATGTTGCGGCTCTTGGAGGCACCTGAGGAGCCGGCTCGGTGGGGGAAATGGTTCTGGGTTTTTGCGGGCGGATTGGCATTTGGATTCCTGGCCAAGGGGCCGATCGCTTTGGCGGTGCCGCTTCTCTCGTTTCTCCTCGCGCGATTCGCGTTCTATCGCGGACCAATCCCATGGGGCCGGTTGCAACCGCTTTCGCTGACCGCCGTCGTGCTTGTGATGGTGGGCCTGTGGGGCATTCCCGCCTTGATCAAGACTCAGGGGGAGTTCTGGGACGAGGGGATGGGCGAGCACGTCGTGCACCGCGGCATGGAATCGTTCAACGGCCGGGTTCGGATTCCGGTGGTTTACTATCTGTTCTTCGTGAACCTTTCGTTGCTGCCATGGAGCGCGTTTTGGCCGGCGGCGTGGCCCAAATCAAAGGGACGGTGGAAGTGGGAGCGGCGCGAAGCCTTGTTGCTTGGGTGGTTGCTGGGGCCATTGCTGATTTTCAGTCTCTACGCGACGCAGTTGCCGCATTACATCATGCCGGGCTTTCCTGCGTTCTTCCTGCTCCTGTTTCGCGCGGGACCGGGACCGCTCTCCAACGCCGGGAAGTGGTTCTGGTTTGTGGTCGGCAGCGTCGCTATACCGGCGTTGGCGGTGGCGATCGGTGCCTCGCAGATCAAAATCGCTCCAGATGCGGTGGCGATCCGGACCATCATGGTTCTTGGGGCTTTGCTCTTTGTTTGCTTGGCCGTTTGGGCGATCTTGATCCGCTACCGGCTCTGGCGTTGGGCCTTGGGCGGAGTGGTAGCTGGCGGCATCCTGACCGCGTCTCTCTGCGAGGTGATTCGCTCCGTGCATCCAGCGCCCCAGATTTTGGCGGCGTTTGACGATATCGGGATGCGGCCTAAGGAGTTGCGAGCATGGGGCTACGAAGAGCCGAACCTCGTGTTCTACGTCACCCATCCGGTGGAGTTCAGAGGGAAACCGAAGGAGATCGTGTCATCTATCCAGTGGGCGGGGAAGAAAAGGGGGCGGGCGGTGATTTTCCTGCTCCGGGAGTGGCGCTTGCAGGATCAGATCGAATCGATTGGCGCTGGACGAGGCTTTGCCACCGCGCCTTCGCAAGATCACCGGGAGGCGATTGGCGCGGCGCTGGACGGGGAAGGCTTCTCGACTCGCAAGCTGAAGGGGTTCAACGTGGCTCGTGCCAGTTGGGTGGAGATGGTCGTTTGTGTTCCGAAAGACCGCTGAGCGGGCGGGGATTCAACCGCCGGCCACCATCCGCATCAGCTCCAGCTTGTCGCCGTCCTGGAGGCGGCTGGAAGCGAACTCTCGGGGGAAGAGGGCGAGACCGTTGAGTTCGACCAGGACAGGGTATCCGAGACGAAGATGGGCCAGAAGGCGCTCTACGTCGTGGCAAGAATCGGGTATCTGGGTGGGGTGTCCGTTGATCTCCAAGTGCATCTTTTGGAATGGATGGGGGGCGAAATACCGTAAAACTCCTCACAAAACCCCCTTTCTCTCCTTGAAAGGGGGTTTTTTGGTTGCGCTCCCCGGGGGGGGCCTGTATGGCTACCCGAAATTCACCCAGGGAACTTTTTTATGGCTGACAGCATTCAGGAGAAGGTCAAGGACATCATCGTCGAGCAATTGGGCGTAAACGCCGAGCAAGTTGTTCCAGAAGCAAAATTCATCGAAGACTTGGGAGCGGATTCGCTCGACACTGTCGAGTTGGTGATGGCCTTCGAAGAGGAGTTTGAAATCGAAGTTCCCGACGAGGACGCCGAGAAGTTGCAATCCGTCGGCGACGTTTACAAATACGTCGAAGAGAAGCAGCGCGCCTGATCGGCTCTCTGCGGACAACGTGGAAATGAACGTGGCGCCACCTTCGGGTGGTGCCTCTTTTTTGTGCCAGGAAAGTCACCCTGGCGGCGTCTCATCATGAAATACTGCTGGATTGGCGAGGATCGCGAGTCTAGCGTGACCGGTTGCGCCCAATGTACTCGGAAGACGACATGCATTTCGCGTTCGAGTCCACCCAGGTTCTCTATGAGCCTGACCGGAGGATCGACACTTTTGGTTCGACCAACTTCGAATTCCGGTTGGTGACGGAGATGCTTGACGACGTGCACCGGGTGCGCGTCCGGGAAGGGCGGATCAGTGCGGAGAAACCGCAGATTCTCCGTCCGGAGGCGTTCGCGGACTTTGAGTTTGAAGGATTCGGCGAACAGGCGGGCGTTTTTGCCGATTGGTTGCGGCAAAACCGGGGGAAGTTCGCCTTTTTGCAATATGGATTCCAGTTCCGGCGTTCGGACATCACCGAGATGATCGTCCATGACACCCTGGCGGTGGTCGCGGACCGGATCATCAGTGAGGTACGCGCTCAGGGCAATCCTTCAGTAGCCGTAATTTCTGGAATTGACGAAGCCTGGGAAATATCGTTGCTACGCTTTACCCTGCAGATGATCGAGCGCTCCCAGGCCATCAACCATTTCGATTTCAAGCGCCGCGGGTTGCTTTGAGCTTGTCCAGAACGGAAATATGGCGTCACGAGCCCAGCAATTCACCATCCTCATCGCCGTGGTGGCACTGGGCATTCTCGGTGCCGCCATTGTCGGGGTTGCCTACTTTTTCGAGCAGGTCGTGAAGCCGGAGACCGTAGCCCTGCAAACCATCAAACAGCAACAGCGCGCCCCAGATTCCCTTCCTGATCCTGGAGCGAAGGAGTACGAGGCAGCCATCGAAATGATTAAAGCGGGGGAAATGGTCACGGCGCGGGATCGTCTTGCCTACCTGATGCGCTACTACTCCGAATCCGCGAAGTTTGCGGAAGCCAAGAGGGTGCTCGGGGAAATCAATTTGGATCTTCTGCTCTCCGATGTCCCGTCCCCGGGCAAGATCAAGTACGTCGTGAAAAGTGGCGACGCCGGATTGGCGGCAATCGCGAGCCGTCACAAAACCACGGTGGATTACATCGTCCGGGCGAATGGATTGAGCAGCAATGTCATCCACCCCGGGGATGAGTATTGGCTCTCCACGCTGATCTTTGTGCTTGAGGCGAAGTTGTCCAAAAGGGAGCTGATCGTCTACAGGGTGGAAAGTCCGGAACTGGCCAGCAACGAACCGGCCACGAAAGCGGCGGAGCCGGCGGTGGTGGAGACGTTCTTTAAGTCCTATCCGATTCTCGACGCCAATCTGCCACCGACCGTGAAAGTTCCTTCGGCGGCCGACATCAACGACAAACCAGCTTGGCTGCCAAATGGCCGGCGCGCTTCGTTTGGGACTGCCGGTTATCATGGGGCGCACCGCTGGCTGCAAACCGCGCGGCCTGGCTTGGTGATTCAGGCCGCGCCGCAAGACCCAGAGAGCGCCTCCATCGAGCGGAAATCGGGAATTCTCCTGGCGCCGTCGGACATCAACGAACTTTACACCTACATCCGGACCGGAACCGCACTGCGTCTCGCTGAGTGACGGCACTGCTGAGATATTCAAACCTTTCGTGTGCGCCAGACAATGAACATTGAGCCTCTTGACTTCGAAAAACCGATCTTTGAAATCCAGCGCCAACTGGAGCAGTTGAAACGCGAGTCCTCGGGCCAGCGCTTGGAGGTGGAACCCGAATTCGAAGAAATTGAGCGCAAGCTACAGAAGACGAAAGCGGAGATCTACAGCAAGCTCACGCCAGCGCAGCGTGTCCAGATCTCTCGCCATCCGCAGCGACCGTTCATGCTGGATTACATTCAGCACAGCTTTAAAGACTTTGTCGAGCTGCACGGAGATCGCCACTTCGGTGACGATGCCGCGATGCCGTCCGGATTCGCTACCATCGGCCAGCACAAGGTGATTGTAACTGGGCATCAGAAGGGCCGGAATACCAAGGAGAACCTGCACCGCAACTTCGGCAGCGCGCACCCAGAAGGTTACCGCAAGGCATTGCGCCTCTTCCGCCTCGCCGAGAAGTTTGGTTTGCCGATCGTCACCTTGATTGACACTCCGGGTGCGTTTCCGGGGATTGGGGCTGAGGAGCGAAACATCGCCGAGGCCATCGCCTTCAATTTGCGCGAGATGGCGTTGCTGCGGACCCCGGTCGTTTCCGTGGTGATCGGGGAAGGCGGTTCCGGCGGTGCGTTGGGGATCGGCATCGCGGACCGCGTGCTCATGATGGAGAATTCTTACTACTCCGTCATCAGCCCGGAAGGTTGTGCGGCGATTCTCTGGAAAGACCGCAAAAAGGCCCCCGAAGCCGCCGAGGCCCTGCGGATTTCCGCCGGCGATCTCAAGGAACTGAACATCATTGATGAGGTGATCCCGGAACCAGCGGGTGGTGCGCATTACGACCACTTCGAATCCGCAGCCCGACTGAAGGATGCCGTGGTCCGGCATCTCGATGATTTGAAGAGCGTTTCCGTCGAGAAGCTTCTGGATCAGCGCTACGAGCGGCTGCGCTCCTATGGGCGTCTCCAGGAAGCGAAATGACCCGCCTCGGCTTGAGTCAGGCCTGCGCTCGCACTTCAGCGGCGTAGGCTTGAGCAGCTTGCCGGAGTTGGTCGGCGAAGTTCGCCTTGGGTTTGGCAAATGGGGGCGTGAACCAGGGATAAAATCCGGCAAGATCGTGGACCACGGCGATCTGACCGGTGCAACCTGAGCCCGCTCCGATCCCGATCGTGGGCACGTTCACGGCGCGCGTGATTTGGGTGGCCACATCGGGGACGATGCTTTCAAGAACCATGGAGAAGACTCCGGCCTCTTCCAGCACACGTGCATCTTCCAACAGCAGGGCGGCCTCTTGCGCGGTCTTCCCTTTCTTCTTGTAGCTTCCTTCGCGATGGACGCTCTGCGGGAGCATGCCGATGTGACCGGAAACGGGAATGCCCGAGGCGAGGATGGCCTTCACCTTTTCGATGATGGCGACGCCGCCCTCCAGCTTCACCGCGTCGGCCCCGGCGCCAACGAGGCGTTGGGCGTTGGCCACCGCTTCCCGGACGGTGTCGTAACTGTGATACGGCAGATCGGAAACAAGCAACGCATTGCGGACCCCACGACGGACGACCGACGTGTGATAGATCATTTGCTCCATCGTTACGGAGGTGGTGTCGGGATTGCCGGCGAAAACCATGCCGAGGGAGTCACCGACCAAGATGAGATCGACCCCGGCTTCGTCCAAGATCCGCGCGGTGGGGTAATCGTAGGCGGTCAGGGCGACCACGCGGTTCTCACGCAGCTTGGCGATACGGTCCAGGGTGGTCATGGCGGAAATCACCAGTCCTGCAGGTATAGAACGGGTGAGGGTTCGTGGGAATTGCAGGAATTGAGCATTTCCCGGACGGTACGATCGAACCCAGGAACCAGTAGATCCGGCGCAAGATCGCAAAGCGGCTGCAGGACGAACTTGCGGGCCCGCAGGCCCGGGTGCGGAATCACCAAGCGCGGAGTGTCACGGAGGAACTCGCCGCAAGTGAGTAGATCCAGGTCAAGCGGGCGTGGTGCGTTGAAATCCCCGTTGCGGATCCGTCCGGCGTCTTCCTCGATCGCGAGCAACAGGTCGAGCCACTCTTCCGGCTCGAAGATGGTTTCGCCCAAGAGGACGGCGTTGAGGAAATTGCCGGAACCAGGTGGGCAATCAACCGGCGTGGTTTCATACACGGGGGAACAATCCACGTGTTTGAGTTCGCCACGGGCCAGGAGTTCCTTCCTTCCGAACCGAAGGTTTTCCAATCGGTCACCCAGATTGCTCCCCAATGCGATGGCAACGCGATGCTTCTTCATGTCCGTAGACCCAGCACGTCTTGCATGTCGTAGAGTCCCGCCGCTTTGCCGTCCAGCCAAACGGCGGCCCGCACTGCGCCACTGGCGAAGGTGAGTCGGCTGGACGCCTTGTGCGTCAACTCGACCCGCTCTCCGGCGGCCGCGTAAATGACTGTGTGATCCCCGACGACATCGCCGCCCCGCACGGCATGGACGCCGATTTCGGTTCGCGTGCGCGCACCGGTATCGCCGAAGCGGCCGTGACGGCAATCCCGCTCATACGACAGTCCCGAAGCGTCCGCGAGAATCTCGGCGAGCCGGCGGGCGGTGCCGCTTGGGGCATCGGTTTTGTGCCGGTGATGCATTTCGACAACTTCAAGGTCAAAATCCGGCCCCAGAATGGCGGTAGCTCTCGCCGTCAGCCAAAAAAGCGCGTTGACGCCGACGCTAAAATTCGGGGCGAACACCATGGGCAGCGTTTGGGCGGCGTCGCGGATCTGGGTCAATTCCTCGTCCGTGTGACCGGTGGTTCCCATGACGATGCGATTGCCGTGGTGCAGGCAGGCCTTCAGGAGTGTCGGGGTGAAGCCGTGCGCAGTGAAATCAATCACCGTGGCGCCGCTGGCAAGGGCTTGATCGAGCGAATCTCCGACATCGATCGCGGCGGCGACTTGGACACCGGCGGTCTGAGCGGCTTCGAGGACGGCTTGGCCCATGCGGCCTTTGCATCCGGTGACAACGATTTGCGTGGCGGACATGGCGGTTCAGAGCAGGTTGAGGTTGCCGAGCAAACCGCGAAGTTGCTCCATCCGGGCCGCGTCCATCGGGACCAGCGGGAGGCGCAACTCGTTTTCCATCATGCCCCGCAGCGCGAGCGCCGCTTTGATCGGGATCGGGTTGGAGTCGAGCTTGAGGAAGGCATTGAAGAGCGCGTAGTACTGCTCGTGGATTGCCAATGCTTCCGCGAATCTCCCTTCGTTCGCCTTGGCGACCAACTCGTTCATGACGCCCGGAATAAGGTTGGAAGCGACGCTGATCACTCCGCAAGCGCCCACCGAGATGAACGGGAGAGTCAGCGAATCATCGCCGGAGAGGATTTGGAAACCCTCGGGCGTGGCATCGACCAATTGACTGACTCGCTCCGCGTTGCCGCCCGCTTCCTTGATGGCGACGATGTTCCGGCAAGTGATCGCCAGGGTCGCCACGGTATCAACGCCGATCTCCACGCCGCAGCGGCCGGGCACGCTGTAAAGAATGATTGGGAGCGAGGTTGATTCAGCGATGGCCTTGAAGTGCGCGACAAGGCCGGCTTGGGACGGCTTATTGTAATATGGGCAAACCTGGAGCGAGGCATGGGCGCCCGCCTTTTCGGCCGCCTGGGTCATCTGAATCGCTTCCGCCGTCGAGTTGGAACCCGTCCCCGCAATGACGAGCCCGCGGCCGCCGGTGTATTCGATCGCCAATGCAACGATGCGATCGTGCTCTTCGTAGGTCAGAGTGGGAGATTCCCCCGTGGTCCCGGCGGGCACGACTCCTTGGATGCCGTTGTCGAACTGGTAGTCGATCAGGCGTTTGAAAGCGGCTGCATCGATTTGACCGTTGCGAAAAGGGGTGGCGAGGGCGGTATGAACTCCTGCAAACATCTGATCTGGTGATTCCCGGTTCGGAAGCCTGCCAAGGAACTTCAGGCGGAGCAAACTGCAAGCCGCACCTGCACGAAGATGCAGGTTGGCTCAATCCAAGGACAAAGTGCCCCGGAAAACGAAGTCGGCCGGACCGGTCAACCGTACGTCTTCGTAGGCATCGCCGTTCCGGGTGAAGTCCACCCGGAGGGTATCGCCGCCACGGACCCGCACCGAGACCGGAGCCGCCGCTCCAGAAAGTTCGTGATGAACAATCGCGCAAGCCACCATCCCTGTGCCGCAGGCCAAGGTCTCGTCCTCAACGCCGCGCTCGTAGGTGCGGATCGAGATGCTTCCAGGGGCGAGCACCTTCATGAAATTCACGTTGGTGCCTTTTGGTGCGAACGCCTCGTGATGCCGCACGAGGCGTCCGATGCGGAACACCTCCGCCGCGTCGAGATCATCGACGGGGATGACTGCGTGGGGCACCCCTGTGTTCACCGAATGCACCGTGAGCGCTTGGCCTTCCATCTCGACGACCTGACTCAACTTCAAGCTATGCGGCGTGCTGAGGCCGATCTGGACTTCGTTTCCGGGAAACTGCACGGAGACCAAGCCCGCAATGGTCTCGAAGGTAGCCGACTCGAGATCTCCGCTATGGATCTGGTGGCGGATGAACTGGCCAAAGCATCGGGCGCCGTTCCCGCACATTTCCGCTTCCCCGCCGTCCGCGTTGTAGTAGCGGAAGCGGTAATCACCTCCATGTTGAGGTGGTTCCACCGCCAACAAGCCGTCCGCGCCGACGCCCCTCTGGCGATGGCAGATGCGGGCGATTCTGTCACGGTTGAGGTCGTAGCGGAGTTCGCGGTTGTCGATCACCACGAAATCGTTCCCGGCCCCGTTCATCTTCCAGAATTCCATGGGCGCACTTTCCATGGTGGCGGGCGGGTTGCAAGTCGGCCTTGCTTGGGGGAGGGGTAAACCCAGATGGGAGTCATTGGAACAAGCGATGCGGCTTCGCGACTGCCGTTGTTCCTCTTGAAGCGAATGGGCTAAGGTTCGCGGCACGAAGCATGGCCCACGCCGCCGAGCGGGATCGACGGCGCCGAAGTGGGGGCAGTTTCTGGAGCCTTCTTGCGGGGTGGGGACGCGATTTGCCTCGGTGACTGCGAACTAGCCGAGGATCGAAGTCTTCACATGGCCCTCGTTGAGGTCGACCCGCTCGGGCCGACCTTTGTGCTTGTAGATCACGGAGGTGTGGTCGAGCCCCATGAGCGCCATGATCGTGGCGTGGAGATCGTGGACGTGGACCTTGTCCTCGGTGGCGTAAAGGCCGAGGTCGTCGGTGGCGCCGACGACGTGGCCCGCTCGGACGCCGCCTCCCGCCATGTACATCGTGAAACCGGTGGGATTGTGGTCGCGGCCGTCGCCTTTTTCGCTCATCGGGGTGCGGCCGAATTCTCCGCCCCAGATGACGAGGGTTTCGTCGAGGAGACCGCGTTGTTTGAGATCGGTGATGAGACCGACAATGGGTTGATCAACGGCGGCGCAGAGCTTGGAGTGGTTCGCTTCGATTTTGGCGTGGCTGTCCCACTTGCTGCCGGCGCCGTGATAGAGTTGAACAAAGCGAACGCCACGCTCGACCAAGCGGCGGGCGAGCAGGCAGTTCCGGCCAAAGACCTCGGTATGCTCTTGATCCATCCCGTAGAGCTGGCGGATGGAAGCGGGCTCGGCCCCCAGATCGACGGCTTCAGGTGCCTCGGCCTGCATCCGGGCGGCAAGCTCGTAGCTCCGAATGCGGGCCTCAAGTTCGGTGTTGGACTCCCGGCCAGCGAGGTGCTGTCGATTGAGCTGGTTGATGAACGCCAGTTTGCTCGTCTGCTGGGCAGAGGAGACCGAAGGGGGCGGATTGAGATTGGCAATCGGCTCCGCGCCATGGTCTAGGAGCACGCCCTGATAGACCGCCGGCATGAAGCCTGCACCCCAGGAGCGCACGCCGTTTACCACCATGGAATCACTATCCTTGAGGACCACGAACGAAGGCATGCTATTGTTATCCGAACCGAGGCCGTAGGTCAGCCAAGCGCCGAGCGAGGGACGTCCGCCAAAGACCGATCCGGTGTTCATCTGGCAGACTCCGCCGGCGTGATTGATGCCGTCCGAAACGCAGGACCGGATCACGCAAAGCTCATCGGCGATCGTGCTGTGGCGGGGCAGCCAATCGGAAATCCAATGTCCACACTGTCCGTGTTGAGCCCAGGTGCGCTTGCTGGCCAGGAGAGGAGAATTCACCTCGCCCATCGCGGTGACCGGTTTTCCGAAACTGGGGGGCAAGGATTGCCCGGCGAGTTTTTGGAGCAACGGTTTGGGATCAAAGAGGTCGATGTGGCTGGGACCGCCTTCCATGAAGAGCCAGATGACGTTCTTGGCTCGACCAATCGCATTCGGGATCTTGGATGCCCCAGAGGCCGGACTGGCAGCGCGGAGGAGATTGGGTTGGCCAAGCAACGCCGCTAAGGCCACCGCCCCAAAGCCGCCGCCAGCCCGGGAGAGGAATTCACGACGGGTATGGAAATGGTCGAATTGATCGCAGGACATGGCAGTGGGTTACTGGAGGTAAATGAACTCGCTGGAGTTAAACAGGGCATGGGTGAAGCTGGTCAATGCATCGGCCTCCGTCGAGGGCGCCGTGCGGTTGCCCGGCTGAGGTAAGGGGCGCACCCACCGAGCTCCGGGTTGGGGGACATCACCGTCTGGAGCGGCAAAGGCCCAGTCCAGCAGCGGTGCGGCCGGAGTCGAATTGTCTTTGAGAAGCGCGCCCCCAGGAAGCCCACCCGGAGTCACGCGGAATCGAGCCACCTGGCCGTCCCAGAGATGCCCATTCTGATCGCGCCCGCCGACGATGAAACGTGTGGATGGGGTGTGGGGCGGCGAAATCACGGCGTGCTCCACCGTGACTGAGGTAAGAGGGGCGCCAGGTTGGGACAAATCACGCAGGTGGAAGGTGACGGTGCCGGTCTGGCTGGCACCAGGCATGGGAACGCGCGGGGTGTGGATCTCCGCGGCGAGATAGACCGGCTTGCGGACGGGGATCGACAAACCGGAGGAAACGACCTCGTAAACGGTGTTGGCTTGGTCATCTTCTCCAGTGAGTTGGACAATCACGGTGTTCGCTGAATACTTCGACTTCGCGCCGGTCACGCCCAGCGTCCAACCGGGCGAAAGCGGGCTTCCGTTCCAACGTGACGCCAAAGTCCGGACCGAGGCATCGGGATAAACGCCATCGAGCTGGACCACGGCCTCGATCGTGAAATGGTCCCCGGCGTCCGCGAGCGAGGCTTCGAGTCGCTCAAACCGGCTTCCGGGTTGCAACCAGAGGGCGTGAGTTCCCAATCCTGGAACAGCCGCTTTCGCGAAGTTCTGGCTGGCGGGCCGAAGTCCGGTTTCCCCGGGATAGGGCTCAGCGGTTTCGGCTTGGCCCTTGGCCAGCGTGGTTTCCTTGGTCAGGTAGTTGAGCGCATGTTGCGCCTCTGTTTGACTTGGCTCACGGGAAAAGAGTGCCTGGTAGGCCCGTCGGATCGCGCCTGCTGGATTCTCCGGGGTCGTTTTGAGGAGGCCCTGGCTCATGGCGCGAGCCCGTTGCAGGGGCCACTCTCCATTGGCGAGCAGCAATGCTTGCAGCGGAGTGGTGGTGGCGGGTCGCGTCGGACTGGAACTAAAGCCGAGCGGAAGGTCAAATGCGGCAAGCACTGGGTCCGGGGTGTTGCGGAGCTTGCGCACGTAGATGCTGCGACGCGGAGTGGCGCCATCGACGGAGCTTTGGAGTCCGCCGCTGATCAACTCGCCACTGGCCACAAGTAACGTGTCGCGGATCTGTTCGGCGTCGAGACGTTGGGGCGGGAAACGCCAGAACAACCGATTGAATGGATCGGCGACCAGTTCGCGTTGGCCGGGTTCACGGCGGGCGGTTTGCCGATAGGTCGCCGAGGTCAGGATCAGGCGATGCAGGGACTTCATCTTCCAGCCGCCCGCGACAAAGCGGGTCGTGAGGAAGTCCAGTAGTTCCGGATGCGACGGGGCTTCTCCGAGCGTTCCAAAGTCGTTGGGCGTCGATACCAATCCGGTGCCGAAATGGTGCTGCCAAATCCGGTTGGTTATGACCCGTGTGGAGAGCGGATTGTCCGTTCGGGCGATCCAATTGGCCAGGGCAAGACGGCGGCCTGTAGAATCGCTCCGGGTCGGGAGAATTTCTGGGGTCCCTGCGTTGAGAATGGACGGAAAGCCTGGTTCGATCGCCGTGCTGCCGCGTCGGTTCTTGAGAAGGACTTCGGGCGCTTGCGGTCCGACATCGGTGGCCACGAAGGCGGTGGGGAGCGGTTTGGGCTTCAGATGGTCAAACTTGGCCAGTTCAGCCCGGAGTGTCTTCAGCTTCTCCGCCTCTTCGCCCTTGATGGATCGTTCATCGAAGCGCTCCCGCTCGTAGCGGGTCTGGACTTCGACGAGCTCCACCAACTGCTGCTCCAAAGCGGTGCGTTGCTGCTTTGGCTTGGCGATGAGAGCTTGGATGTCCTCGGGGAACATTTTTCGATTTGCGTCCTGCGCCTTGAGAATGCGGTGCTCCAGGATGGCATCGATGCCAGCACGGATTTCCGTGGTGGCCGCGTCCCATTTTTGCAACGCCTCCGCGTAGGCCTCTTGCTGTACGGGGGTGGCGAGCGGCAGGTCAAAACGCCAGCTCACGGGCGCAAGGAAGGCTTGTAACGCGTAATAATCCTTCTGTAAAAGCGGGTCAAACTTGTGATCGTGGCACTGAGCGCAACCGAGGCCAAGTCCCAAGAACGCTTCCGAAGTGACGCTTGTGAGTTCGTTCACGATCAAATCCCACTGAAATCGAGCGTCCCGCTGGTTGTATTCGTAGATCCCATTGCGCAGGAAAGCCGTGCCGATAAGGACATCAGGATTGTCACGATCGATCTCGTCGCCGGCGAGCTGTTCTTTGACGAAGAGGTCGTAGGGTTTGTCGGCGTTGAGACTGCCGATGACGTAGTCCCGGTAAGGCCACGCTTGGGGCCGATAGGCATCCTGGCGATACCCGTCGCTTTCCGCCCAGCGGACGACGTCGAGCCAGTGTTGGGCCCAGCGTTCTCCGTATTGCGGCGAGGCGAGCAAGGAATCGATGAGGCGCTCCCACGCATCTGGCCGCGTGTCGGCTAAAAACGCTTCGATCTGTGCTGGTGTCGGCGGCAGCCCCGTCAGGTCATACGTGGCGCGCCGGAGCAATTCGATGCGGTCCGCTTCGGGCGCAGGATTTAGGCCAGCCTTCTGCAGTCCAGCGAGGACAAACTGATCGATCTCATTGCGCACCCAGGGGCTGTTGGCATCCGGCGGAACTGGGTTCTGCACAGGCTGGATGGCCCACCAAGCGCGCTCTTGATCCGTAAAGCGATCTTTGCTCACAGCTGGACGTGGCGCGCCAGAGTCCGGCCAAGGAGCTCCCATGGCCACCCACTTCTCCAACGCAGCCACGGCGGCGGCCGGAAGCGCCTTTTTCGGGGGCATCTCCAGGTCAGACTCGGTGCGACGGACGGCGGTGATGAGAAGCGATTCGTCAGGTTTGCCTGAAACAAGCGCTGGGCCGCTGTCTCCTCCGGAAAGAAGTGCTTCATGAAAATCCAAGCGCAGTCCACCGCGCTTCTTCTCTGGGCCGTGACACTCGAAGCAATGCTCCGCCAAGACGGGCCGGACTTCTTTTTCGAAGAAAGCGATCGCCTCACGATCTGGGGCCGCCTGGGAAATGGTGACCGCGAACAGCCATAAGAAAAGAGAGGGCTTTTTCATTGGTTTTGACGAAACTTTAACCGTAGTGCAGGCGGGCGAGCTGTGGGGTGCTCCTTGGCGGCAAAGGCGTGGACCAAGCCTTGCACCTCGCTCTCCCCGGTCTCCCGCAACAACACCAGGGTGACGAGTTGATTCTTGTCGTTGCGGATGAATTCCAGGAGATCTGGCGTGGAAAAATTGACTTGGGCCGGTGCGGCGCCTCGGCGGATGGTGAACGTTCCGAGGCGGCGAACCAAGGTGGGCTCCAGTCCGGAGTTGCTGGCAGCCGGCGCGTTGTTCCAGCGGACGGCGGATTCGTCCCAGCTGTCGAGAGCGTCTGCGATCACCCCGTAAACCGCAAAACGCGAGTCCGGGACGAGCGCGGAGAAGCCGAGGCCGCTGGACTCGACGTCGAGCACCAGTTCGGCGTCGTCAAGACCCCGAAGCTGAGAGGCGAATGAGGCCAGATCAAACGTGAGGTAGGCGCGCCGTTGGTTCTCTTCGACTAACTCCGTCTGCTTCACCAAAATCAACGGGTGGCTCCCGGTCGCTTTGTCCGCATCGCCTCTTCGGACGTAGGCATCCTTGCCACGGCCGGCCGAGGTGGAAAGAACGGTCCAGCCATCGTCCTCCACAAGCCTGGCCGGAGCACGCACCACTTCTTGATCTTTAAATTGGGGAGGAGACTGGCCCAGGAGCAGGGCTTTGCCTGTGGTCAATCGTTTCTGGCTGGAGCCGGTTTTGACATCCACCTCTCCTTCGAAGACCAAGACGTGGGAACTGCCGACTCCGCTCGACGTCACACCGAAACGGGTCCCCAAATCGACCACTTTCATCTCCGGGGTATCGACCGTAAACCCATGGGCGGTTTCAGGCACATCAGCGACGAGCGATCCGTCGATGAGTCGGCAATGCATGCGGTTGATGATTTGCAGGGTGGTGGGGGCTTCCAGGGTAAGGGTGGCACCGTTCGCGAAGCGCAGGGTGGCCATGCCTTCTGCCAGAGCGAGCGTGCCCGCGCCCAGTTCCGAGCCTTCAGCGGTGGGAAGCTCCGAGCCGGCCCACTTGCAGCCTTCTGCCTCCGCGAGCACGGCCACGGGAGCGTCTCGCAGCATCAGAAGTCCCACGCAGAGGCCAAGGACAGCCGCCGCAGCCGCGGCTCCCCAGTGGCTCCAGACAGAAGGGAAGCGAATCACAGGAGCAGCTGGTTGCTCCACGAGAGTGCGCAGCAGGTCGCGCTCCGCATGCAGCTGACCGTGCAGCCAAGCACGCTCGACGTAGGCGGCCCGCAAGGCGGGATTGCCCAGCACATCGCGTTGAAACTCCTCCAGGTCCTCAAGCGGCAGCCGGTCTTCCAGCGCCAGGTCAATGCGTTCGTTGGGCGTCATGGCTGGGAAGAAGCGGTCAATGTGCGGGTCACGCATTCGCTAAGGACTTGGCGAATGCGGCTGAGGAGCCGGTAAACGGCGCCCTCGGTGCGCTGCGTTTTGCCGGCGATCTCCTCGACCGGGCAGTCGTCGTAGTAGCGCCAAGCGATGGTTTGGAGGTGGCCTTGGGGAAGTTTTCGGAGGCAGTGACGCAAGGCTTCGGCGCGGCGTTCTAGATCGGGTGAACGATGATCGATTTCAGCGGCGACGGATTCGATGAAGGTTTGATCCAGGGCGGACAGGGGGCGTCGCTTCTGGCTTCGGCGATAATTCAAGATCTGGTGGAGGGCGATTTTGCGGGCCCAGGCGAGAAAGTTTGTTCCGGGTTCAAACTTTGATTCGGCAAATTGGCGCCAAAGGACGACGCGGCATTCCTGCAGAATATCGTCCGCATCCGCTGCCGCGTTCACCAACGTGTGGACATACGCCGACAGGGAGCGCTCGTGTTCCCCGAGGAGCCGAAGGAATTCTTCCATCTTGGCCGCGTTCGCGTCGTGATCCATTTCTCCTCCTCAAGGTCCGGTGCCGGGAGTTTTCGGACAAGAAAGTTTTTGGGGCCAGGGGTGAACCGATCGCGGAAGGCGTCCGGATCTTGACGCCCGCAGCCGAAAGCAGGAGGATCAGCGGGTGTGGTTCCTGCGGCTAGTCTTGATCTCATGCGGTGGCTGGATCGGCTCTGGGGGGCTGAGGGCTGAGCCGTTGACCTTGCGGGTGGAGCATGGCGTAGTGGGTTCTCCCTTTCGCCCCGGGGAGATGGATTACCGGACGGATTCGGGGGAGCGGTACTCCGTCACGAGGGCGAGTTACCTGCTCAGCGACTTCGCTCTGTGTCGCGCGGATGGCGGCTGGCAAGAGTTGGAAGGCGGAGTCGCTTGGCTGGATGCTGGGAAGAGTCGAACCGAGGCTTCCCTGGGGGAGGCGCCCGTCGGCACCTACACGCAGATCCGCTTTGCGATCGGACTGGATGCTGAGACCAACGCCACCGACCCGGCCCGCATCCCAGCCGGACACCCGCTGGATCCGAATCTCAATGGTTTGCACTGGAGCTGGCAGGGGGGCTTCATTTTTCTTGCGTTTGAGGGCTTTTGGAACCAAGCCGAGGGCGTAGCGTCGTCCGGTTTTGCCTACCACTTAGGCCGGACTGAGAATCGGACGGAGATCGTTTTGAATGGAAGTTTGGCGGTTGTTCCGGGTTCGCCAGCGGTGGTCGGGATCGAGTTCGATCTGGGTAAGATTCTCCGTGGTGCCCGCCCCATCTCAATCGCGAAGGATGGCTCTTCGACGCACTCCCAACCTGGGGATCCGGTGGCCGAAGCACTGGTGGCGAATTTGCCGGGGGCTTTTGCCTGGAGAGATGCCGGAGGGAATCTTGGCGACACTGGATCGAAGGTCGGGATGCGTCGTGCGGTGCTCCCCGGAGCGAGTCCGTGGGAGAGTGCATTCCCGGCTTCGGCGCAGTCACAGGATTCCGACGATGCGGCGATTGCGTTGGGCCGCCGCTTGTTTCATGAGAGAATGCTGTCCCGGGATGAGAGCATCTCCTGCGCGAGTTGCCATCCTCAGGTCACCGCCTTTGCGGATCCACGACGCTTCAGTTTGGGGGTTGAGGGAAAGCTCGGCACGCGTCACGGCATGCCGTTGTTCAATTTGGCGTGGAAGCGTGAGTTCTTTTGGGACGGAAGAGCCCCGTCGCTGCGGCAGCAGGCATTGATGCCGATCCAGGATCCATTGGAGATGAATGAGACCTTGGAGAGTGTCCTCCGGAAGCTAGAAGAGGCTGGCGGTTATATGGACTCGTTTGAGAAGGCTTTTGGGACAAGCGAAATGACGGCGGAGCGGATTGGCCTAGCTCTGGAGAGTTTTCTTCTCACCCTGACGGCCAATGATTCGAAGTTTGATCGTGCCATGCGCGGGGAGGGCAAGCTGACCGAGCAGGAGGAGCGCGGTTTCCGGCTGTTCATGACGGAGCGAGATCCGCGCCTGGGGATTTTGGGCGCGGATTGTTTTCATTGCCATGGCGGGGCGCTCTTTACCGATCACCAGTTTCGCAACAATGGACTGCCAATCGATGAAGCGGACTTAGGGCGCTACCGGGTGACTGGTTCCCGCCTAGATCGGGGGACGTTCGCGACGCCGAGCTTGCGGAACATCGCCTTGACCGCCCCCTACATGCACGACGGCAGATTCGCCACCCTGGAAGAAGTGCTGGATCACTACAGCGAGGGAGTGCAGCGGACGGATACTCTCGATCCGAACTTGGCGAAACATCCGGATGGAGGCCTTCACCTCAGTGCCAGTGAGAAGGCGGAGGTCATCGCCTTTCTCAAGACGCTGAGCGATGCGCGCTATTTGACTGGCCGATGAATCGAGCGCGCCTCGGATCTAAAGCTTCCGGGCAACTGCGCAGCTGGCTACTTGCGTGAAAGTGGGCTTCCGGGCAATTGCGCAGGTGGTTACTTGAGCGAGAGACCACAGGCGCAACTGAGTGCGGTTTGCTGTCCAAGCCGAGGAATGGTTTGCCTCACGCGCGATGCACAGACGCGGAGGATGGAGACCGGCCGCCACGCAGAATCACCTCACCCAAATCCCCAAATTTGCCGTTAGGATCTGATCCCTGACTTTGATCTGGCAAAAGAGGCGCAGGTATCCGGCGCGAGGGGGATAGATTTTGAAGGCGAGCCATGGGCCGCCGCGCAGGTCCTCGCGGAGGATATCGGGACCTAAGGGGTGGAGTCGAATCATCGTCTCGCCGTCGTCAAAAAAGCCGGTGAGCTGGGCGAACGCACGGTCGATCGGTTCCAATGCAGTGCAGGGCTGTCCCTGCGGATCGGCGACATGAAGGCGCAGAAGGCTCAGTTCTTTGGCGGCAGGAGAGCCTCCGGGGCTGGAAAAACTCATTGCAATCGCATAACCCTCGACGGTGGCGGTGACTGCGTTCGGCCATCCGGAGGTTGCGGCGACCTGAAAACGGTTGTCCAGATTGGCCCAAGGATACTCGGCCAGTCCTGTTTGCTCTGGGACGAGACCGGCCCAAAGACGATGGGGACCGGGGAGCTGAGGCACGAAGGAGAGTTCGAACAATCCTTGGGGATTCGCCTTGGGGCGAAGAACATGGAACTCACGCAGGTTGGAATCTGTGATGAAGAACAGCAACGTTTCCCCATGCAGCGGGACAAGGCGGGTTCCTTGAATCGGCGAGCCGACAGCATCGACTATGCTGGCTTGCAACGTGGCTTCGGTCCCTGGGATGACCGGGGAGCGAAGCGGCGAGACGGAAAGGCGAGCGACCGGCGCGACGGGGAGGGGGCAGATCTCCGTGTACGGGATGCGGCGCACGCGGAGGGAAGCGGAGCAAATCGGGCAAGTCGCGCCGTCCTTCGTCGTGAGGACTTCGGGATGCTCTGCGCAGGCAAAGATTTCGGCGCGGACGTCTTCCCCTGAAAATGAGGATTCGAGTGCTTTGAAGGATTCCGTAAGGCGGGAGAGGGCAAGCGCTGCGGCGTGGCGATCTCCGGCCAACGAGGTTTGGGCCACGTCATTGATGGCCCGGTAGGCAGTAACGGACTCGGCATCGGCCGCCGGATGGTGCCGGGCCAGGGCTCGGAGAGCCGGACTACACAGAGAGACTTGATCGGTGATCTCCTGGATGCGGTTCTCGGCGAGCAGTCGGTGAGTGTTTGCCAGTGCCAGCCGAATTACGTTCCAGGCTTCGGCTGGCGTTTGCGGGTTGTAGACCTGAGGCGGAACGGGCAGATCGCCGAAGGCTGAATTCGCGATGCAGTAGACAAAGGCCAGGAGAGAAAGCGCGCGCTTCACTTGGCGAGGATGTCGTCCGGGGTCCACATGGTCTTGTCCGGGCCAGCGGATCGAATCTCTGTCTCTTTAGCGGAGAGTTGGTGAAAAAAATAGGGGGTATCCCAGGGATCGAGAAGCTCTCCTTGATCATTGAGCCGGAGAAGCTGGTCGGGCAGGTAGCGAACGCCTTGGGGATTCCCGCCGTTCAGGGTTTTGACGATCTCCGCATTGGTGCCGGAGGGATTGCCGCCAAAGCGTGCACCGAAGTTCCGCAAATTCAGCGCGATCTCTTCGGCCTCTTGCTGTTCGGGACCTTGCCGGAGGGATTCAAGGTAGCCTGGTGGAATGACGACGGGCGCGGGAGGCGGAAAAGATACGGTGGGACTCGTTGGAGGAACTGGCGGAGGAATCAGCCGGGAGGGTGCGGCGGGAGCTGGCGTTTGGGGGAGTTGCGGCGGCGGGGCTGGCCGGGATGGACGAGACCACCACAACCAACCGGCGACGCCGAGAACGAGAGCAGCCAGCGCAACAGGGATGTACGGTAACTTGCCCATGCAGCAGAGGCCGCCCATTCAGGCCGGCTTCATGAAACCGATATAGTTGCTGGCGTGCGAGGTGTTGAAGCGGGAGAGATTCGGGAGAACGGCTCCGATCTCGTTTTGATTCAAACCATACCATTTGGCCAGCGTTGCCGTGTGCTCATCGACGGAAAGGGTGGGGATCCACCGCCCGGTGCCGGTATCGTCGGGCCCACTGATGGCCAGGGATTGGAGTTTGCCAAAGATCTTTCCGCCGTCGACCCCGCCACCTACCATAATGTGATGGCTGCCCCAACCGTGATCGCTGCCCTGGCTGTTCGAAGGGAAGGTGCGGGAGAAGTCGGAAGCGGTGAACGCGGTGACCTTGTCGGAAAGGCCGAGTTGCTCCATGGCGCGTTGGAACGCGAACATGGCTTCGCTGACTTGACGGAGAAGCCCGTAGTGAGTGCCCGCTGGGTTTGTTGGATTATTGGTGAACCCAGTGCCATCCACTTGAGCGGTGTGGGTATCAAACCCGCCGAGGGAACAGAAGAAGATCTGCCGCTTCATGTTAAACCCGCTGGGGCCCGCGGCGGCGATGAGGCGGGCGATCATCTTCATCTGAATTCCTAGGGTGGAGTTCGGAAAGCCGCCGAGGCCGTCGGCTTTGACGGCGGGGGTGTAGATACCGGATAGTCCGGTGTCCCAGCGCCAGGGAGCGGTCGCGCTCTGGGCGGTGTAGCTTGCCGGAGAATCCGTCGGGTCGAGGTAAGCGGCGATGTTGCTGTTGAGGAGATCGCCAGTGAACATGGCGTTGTCGAGCACCCCGGCATAAGCTTGGCGCTGGAGATTGGGGTGATTTAGGTCAAGAATCCCTTGCGCCGCCTTCTGCCTGACACCCGTCGCACCCATCAGACCTCCAGTACCTCCTGTGAGAGTGAGGGCGCCGGAGGTGGAAACGTGATACTGGGAGATGAGGTTGCCGATTTGCAGCGTGTTCGCCCCGTTCAAGGAGACGGACATGGAGATTTTGCCGTCGGGATTGGCGGTCGAGC
This sequence comes from Akkermansia muciniphila, assembly GCA_945883495.1. GTDB lineage: Bacteria > Verrucomicrobiota > Verrucomicrobiia > Verrucomicrobiales > DEV007 > V1-115. The sequence continues at coordinate 22,986 of CAMCXS010000051.1, read as the reverse complement.
TGTAGATATCCGCAATTCGTCCGCCCCAACCGGTGGCGGGAGGCTGATCCGGGATGGAGGTCTGCCATTGAGTGACTTGGTCACTGTGGGAAAACAGTTGCGGCGGCCGGTAGGCGGCGAGTCCAGAATTGTATTGGGCTTTGGTCGTGGGCCGGACCAAGGTGCCCACGTTTTGGACGATCGCCAATTTGCGCTCGCCAAAGAGGGTCTGGAGGTTGGCGCAACTGGGGTGAAATCCGTAAGTTCTGCCCTGGTAGGTGTAGGCGGGATCCGACTCGCTCGGTCCGGTGCGGAGGGGGAGCAGCGACGATTGGGGAAGGACAAGGTTCCCGCGAGTGGCGGCGTACTCCCCATAAGTCGTTTCATCCGTGGGAACGATCCAATTGTTCGCGTCGTTGCCGCCAGCGAGGAACACACAAACGAGGGCTTTGTAGTCGTTTGGGGTCTCTGCCGCGACCAGCGAGTTGATGAGCTTCAGATCGCGGATCGTCGAGAAGGCACCGCCGAGCATCGCGGCGCGCCAAAGCATGCTGCGACGCGTGATGATATTGGGAACTTGCTTCGTTTGCATGGGGGCGTTCAGCGCTGAATGATGAAATCTGGGCTGGTGAGAATCAGGTGGAGAATGGCCCGGAACCGGTCGCGGCGTTGCGTCGCCGTTGGGTTACTGGAACCTTGGTTGTAAATGATTTGGGAGACGTGCGCGTTGGCGAGACCAGTCGAATTCGGCGCAGCGGTACAGTTTACGCCAGTGACTGTGAAGGTATCGGGTCCAGTCACGGTAATTGTGCGCGTGGAAGAAGTGTCATTTACAGTCGGCGAGAAGGTGCCCGTCGTTACGCCGCTGATGCATACGCTTTGTCCTGTGCTGTAGCCATGCGGGCGGATGGTCGTGACCCGGCAAGGATTCCCCGTGGAGATCGAGCTGATCGGCAGGGAGACAAGATCGCGGATGATTGTTTTGGCCCCGGCCGGCAACTGATCGGCGGTCAAGAGCACACTTAGGTGATCGATAAGACGACTGAGGTTCTCGTTGTGCGTCCAGGGCAGGTTCACGTTGACGGCGGCACCGAGGCCGAGGTTCGTTGTGGCGTTCCCAATGATCCATTGAGAATAGTCCAGCGCTACGGCGTTATTTCCCCCATTGAAGCTGCTGTAGCCATTGGTGGTGTTGGGGTTGAAGACGCCATTATAAAGATAGTTTGTCTGCCGGATTACACCGGTCTCCGCCGTGATTTGGAATTCCGGAGTGGTGACACCGGCCGAAGCGAGCTGCCCCGGGAATTTGTAGTCGGGCAAGAAGAAGTTGAATACAGTATCCGCGTTCAACGGTGATTGATCGAGGTCACCGTCGGTGCTGCCGACTTGGTAGGTGCTGGAACGGGAGTTGATGGTGCCAGAGCGTGCCAGGGGTTGTGGAACGAGCGGGAACTGGTAGACGCTGTTGTTCCCCTGCGTGTTGCTCCAGCCGGTGGTGGCGCTGGAGACGAGGAACGTCCAGGTCTTCAGGTCTACGACGGTATCCACCGTGGCCACCAGGTCGATGGGCTGCGGCGTGGCCTGGGTGGCATAGACGTTGAGTTGCACTTGATTGCCGACGGCGAGGTGGTGGTCCTGCTCAGTGCGCATTGTAACCCGCCGGTCGTTGGGCGCCGGCAGACCGGAACTCGCGATCGTCATGCTTCCAGGATTAAAGCGTGGGAGCATACAGTTGCCGCTGCGCACGGACGCGGAGGTCCCGACGACATTGAAGGTGAACGAACTTCCGTTGTCTCCATTGTTAGCAGGATTCGGGTTGGTCAAGACGGTGTAGACCTGGTTGTCGATGGAAGTGCCGTCCGCTGCACCCGAGGTGAAGTCCATGAAGAACTGATTCCCCACCTGTAACCAATGGTTGGTCATGGAAATGGTGCAGGTGGTGGAGTTCGCCGGGATGGTGTAGGTGCCGGTGGCCCAGCCCGTGGCGTTGACCGTGAAGGTGTCCGCGTCGACGGCGCTGACTACGCTGTAAGGGCCGGTCCATGGGGCCATCGCTCCGTCGCCGGACACGAATTCTAAAAGGACGTTGTTCCCGTTGGCTAGGCCGTGTGGTGTTCCGGCCGGGGTGGTATCAATCGTGATGAGACGGGTTCCGGATTGCGTGTAGGTTCCGCCGTAGGTCTTCGGACGGAAAGCGCGGCCCGCCATGGCGACGCGGAGAAGTGGTTCGCGTTGCTTTCCAAAAGACGGATTGGCGATCATGTTGGTGCTGCGAGCTTCGTAATCGAGAAGGATGGCTTTGATCACCGCCTGCATGTCGCCACGAACGCCGGATCCGTTGTCATTGAACTCCTTCACGACACGGTAGAGATAATCGCGCGAGGGATGGCTGGTCACCATGCGCTGGATGAGCTGGCGGCAGATAAATGGGCCAGTGTTGGGGTGAGCGAAAAGTTGGTCGTGGGAAAGTTCCAATTCTTGGGCTGCAAGCTGCTGATACGCTGGCTGGTTCCAGTGAGTGCTGTTATGGACGGCGAAAGGATCCAAGGGTTGCCCGCCCACGACGGACAAGCCCGGTAGCACTTCGTTGTTCAAGATACGCTTCTGCCCGGTGAAGTGACGAGCCGGAACCTCGCGCATGAGACGTAGCCAATTCGCCGGTGCATTGAGCCCGGTGCGGTAGGCGCCGTCATATCCATCCGTCCAGCCCGTAAACACGTGGGAATAGCCAACGATCTCGCGTTGAGTGTAGGTGTCGATTGGCTGGTCGTTGGAGTTGAGCATCAAGGTGCCGTCCGGCCACACCCGGTAGAGGCCAACGGAGAAGAGTTGCTTGATCTCACGGGCATAATTCTCATTCGGAATCCGGCCGCTGGCGAGGTCCGGCTTGTCGTTGTTCCGCATGTCGAGGTATCGACCCATTGCAGGAGTCAGAGTGGTCGCTTCGAGAATCTCGCGGAAGTTCCCGAAGCTTCCCTCCGCGAGCTTGTCATAAAAGAAGGCGATAGCTTCCCCTCGGTTGTCGAGTGGGCCTTGACCAGAGATGACGTGGATCTGACTGAGGGCAAACGCGATGCGCTGGCGCAGTTGATCCTGGCCAGAAATCGAATTCCGCCACCACGAGTTAAAGAACAGCGTTTCGTCGAGTTGCGAACCGCCCTGGGCATCGGCTCGGCGGGTGCGGAGAACCTCGGGTAAGGATTGGCTGGCGGGCTTCGAGAATTGGTCCTCGATCCAGAGTTCGTAGCGGCTCTTTTCGCCTGAGGGGGTAAGATTCTTCAGGGCGGTGATATCGGCCGGACTGGCACCGAAGGAGGCCTGAGAAAGGAAGCGAGCAGCCCCTGCATCCGTGTGGCTGTCATCGGTCCAAGTCGGCGGAGGCGGAGGCGGGGAGAATGTGCGGGAACCGTTGGCTAAGGTAAAGTTCCCCCGGATTTCACCTGCGGGGTTCAATGCGGTGTGAAGGTTGATGTAGGCCTTGCCTTGCTTGATGAGTTCTCGAATGTCGTTCACGCCGAGCGTGCCCGCGGGTGCGAGGTTCCATTTGTGGTAGAGGAATGAACCGTCCGGCGCGAACTGTGGACCATCGCCGGTCAGCGGTTCGGCTCCGTCGTAGATGATATAAGATTCGTTACCGAGGAACGGATCCGAATGGACGTGCCAGTCAGTGGGATCAATGACACCATTTGGGGAGGCGGTACCGTCGGCCGCGACCGCCTGACCAGCAACCGGGCCATCCATTAGCGCTCCTCCGGAGAGGCCACTGTAGGTGACGCGCACCTCAGCGGTTGACTCATCTTCGCTGATGCGAAGGGTCGCGGTGCCGATGCCTCGCAGGGTGCTGCCCGGGGGATCAATGGCGCCGTTCTGGCGGAGCAGAGTGGCGACGTAAAGAGTGCCTCCATAGCTTCCGGCCGACGGAGCCTCGTAGGGAGAGAGGACGTAGCCCGGGACAACCTCGGTGGGGGAGGTGGTGCTCTCGCCGGGTTTGGACCAGCCCAGTGCCAGGTGATCGACACCCGTGCTGGATTTATGCAGAATCTCGAAGTAATATCGCTTGCCTTGTTCCAGGGCCATCCATGGGGACTTGGCGGCCGAGGACCATTGCTGCGGCGTGTCGCCGCCACCAGTGATCGATGCGCGTTTGAAGACATTCACCAACTCGGCATCGTTGGACAGCCAGAATTCCGCCGACTCGCTCGCGGAGAGCCAGAAGTAGTAATTGCCGGTGGTGGGAGCCGTGATGTAGCCGCGGATCCGGGCGCCGAAGTTATCTGCGGCGTTGCTGGGGGCGGCGAGAGAGCTGACAGTCCCGGAATTGTTGGGCGTGGTGGAAACGAGGATGCTGGAGATGGCAGTGCCGGTGATTCCGGTCCAGAGCTCCCGGGTAGCGGAGCCCCCGGTGTCTTCGACTCGCAAGTTGAGCAGCGAGGTGCTGGTGCCCACCGCGTTGGTCATCGTGATGAGGATTTGGTAATTTCCTGGTGTGGTCGCGGAACCGCTGATGACTCCGTTGCTGTAGGTCAATCCAGGCGGAAGGCCACTGAGATTGATGGTCCCGCCGTTGCTGCCAAGAACCGCGTAGGAAAACGGGCCTCCAACGAGGGCGGTGGCTTCCGTGTTGCTGACGAGTGCCGGAGGAGCCTGAACCGTGCCCGTGGAGGGATAGAGGCGTTCCGCCGGAATGAACTGCCTGGGCTGGCTCGGGCTCTGCCAGTAAAGGAAGCAGCGCGCATAGCCGCCGTTCTCATAATACTCAACCTCGATATCGTAACGTGTTCCTCCGACGAAAGGAACCCGAACATAACGCTCATTGCCCATAGAAGACCAATCCTTGAGCGGCTTGTTGACGATCTCGATATTCGTGTTCCCCGTGCTCGCGTTGGCATGCTTACCTGCACCGTGGTTCACGGTGAACGAGGTGGACGTGGCCTGGGTAATCACCAAGTCCATCGTGTCGGAGATGTCGATGTTTCCGGTTCCGGTAGCGAAAAGACCGGCACCCGCGTTGACCGTAAACGTGGAGGATGTGGCTGCGGTGATCGTGTAGGGTAAGGATGCGAGGCTGGATAGATTCCCGTTGGTGGGATCGAGGAAAACGGTTTGACCAGAGAGGAACGATCCAGGTGTGATCGTTGTCATCCCAGAATACGTGATGACCATTTCGCCGTTGCTCGAGTCGTAACTGTAGGTGGAGCCGGAGCTGTAGCTGAGATTGCCGGAGGTGGGGTTGAGTCTAACGGTCTCGCCGACGACGAAGCTGCCCGCCTTCACCACCATATTTGGATAAGTGACCGTCGTGTTGCCGGTGGCGGCGTCGTAAGTGTAGTTGGCGTTCCCGGAATCGGTCGAGACATTGGTCTTCAGTTCCTGAACCTGGCCATTGATCCGCAAGATGGCGCTGTCGTCCGCGTGCAGCACAAGCGTGTATTCCTCGGTGAACTGTGGTTGCACCTGGCCAGTCCAACGTGCGGTGAAGGTCTCAGGGTTGATCAGTGAACCGTCGGGGGAACCAGCGCCCCAAATGCCGTTGCTTTGGGAGGTGACAGCGCTTTCGATCCCGATTCTTGCAGGCGTGCGGGTGAAATTCGTGGTGGTGTAAACCTTGTTGTAAACGCCGGTGGTGGTGCTGGAGGGGCGGTTCTCCAGAAAGCCAGTTCCAGTTCCGTTGCTCGGGAGGCCCGAACCAGAACCCGAGCCCGTTATGGCCACGGTGAAGGTGTTCGCCGTCGGCGCTGGCGACGCGAGGACGGTATAGGTCCCGCTGTAGCCGTTGAGGTCAGAGGTGTTGGGCGTGAAGAGATTGCCGCTAGAAAACGCGAGCGCCACTTGATCACCGGCATTCAACCCGTGCCCGGTAACCGTGATCGTCGCGGTGCCAGTGGTGGCGTTGGTCCGAGTATAGGAGTAATTGCTGGTAAACGCCTGGGTGTGGGTAAACTGGTCACCCTGCGGGATGTTCGAAAAGTTTCCGCCATCGCGGCTCCATTGGAGGCGGCAACGGGCCGCGCCGGTGGTCTCGACATGCTCGATGCGCATCCGGTAGCGATTCGCGGGTGTGGCGGGGACGGCGAGCGCAAACGCGGAACTGATCTTGAAAGTCCCAATGGTCTCAGGAGTCGTGGCGCCGTCCCAGCCGTGTTCGAGAATCTCTTGTAACCCGTTGCCGTCGTTTAGGTCGAGAAGGACCCGAGCCCGGTCATCCGCATCCAACTGGAAGCGATACGACCCAGCCGTGGTTGGGCTCAGGAAGGTCTCAAAGGTGTTGGAATAGTTGTCCGGGACATTGGTCACGGTGGTGCCAGCTGCCGCCACGATCGTTGCATTGTTTGGGGTTCCAAAGCCCCAGTCGTGGTTGAGGATCTCCACACGTTCAATTACCGGCGGGTGCGGGAAGGACTGAATGCTGAAGGCACAATTTCCGTTGGTGCTTGCGATAGAGAACGCCGTGGTCGAAGAGACGGCTACGGTGAAAGCGGTAGCGCTAACAGCCGTGACAACATAGTTCTGGTGGTCAAACGTTGCGTTATCGATCGCGGCGTTTCCAGAGGTGAATGTCAATTTGACCTGGTGCCCTTGTTGCAGCCCGGTGAACTGATTCGCGGGGGCGGTGACGACAATGCTTCCGGTTGTCGTCGGAGTTCCACGGGTGAAGACGTAAGTGCCCGTGCTCCCGAAGTTCGCGGCATCCACATAGTTCGTGTTCGCGTGATCGTAGTAACGAGCGAGGAGCCCTGTGCCGACTGGAACAGTGGAATCCTCGATGATGACTGTCGCGCTGTCCTTTGCCCCGACCGAAAATGCAGGAACCGGTTCCGTCGAAGGAAGAATCGTCGCCGTTACGGATTCACTGCCCTCCACACCGCCAACTGATGTGGGATTAACGGCCACGGACTCCGATTCCGTGCCGGCGCTAAGTATGATCGGTGTTGGAATGGCCGCATAGTCAACGTTCATCTGGGCGGTCCCAGAGAGTTCAAGGGAAACCTCATCCGCAAAGAGGCGGCGGGTTCTGCTGACCGTGAATGCCCCAGGAACGGGGCCATCTTCCGCTGCGAATGACTGAACAGCTTCTATGGATACCACGTTCGGGATCGTGAGCTGCTCGGTCACATAGGAGTAGTCGTTCACCCCAGGAGTGGTTTGGGCAGTGAGAGGGCTGAGTGAAATCGCTAATTCCGCCCAATCGCTTAGGCGATCACTATCCTGGTCTGCATCCTCAACGCGGACCCTGTAAAACGTGTTACCTCCAGAGGGGACCGCGATCACCTTCGAGGACCCGTCTCCAATGACTTGCGCCGGACTTGATTGGGAATGGATGGTCCAATTTGGCGTCGTAAGGCTTGCGCTAGACTCCAAACGATACAGCTTGCCCGCTTCCGTCGGGAACTCGATCGCGACGGAGTTCTGATCAAGCGTCATGTTGCTGACGGCGATCAAACTGGTGCTGTCGAATGGGTTGGTCCCACTCGCAATCTCGGCACCATTGGTCAATCCGTCAAGATCCGCGTCCTGCGCGAGCCAGATGGAGTTCGTGCCGTTGGCAGGATCGGCATCCTGATACAGTTGCGCGTCGGTGACACCATAGTGATTCTGCCAGATGCGCTGAGTGACGGCTTGATCGATTTGCGCGGGCAGTGATTGTATCCATGGCGCAACGAGAGCGGCGCTCGCGAGAAGAATTCTCGCGGGAGACGGGCTGTAGGACAATAGGCGAGTCGTGCCCATATTGGTGGTTTTGTGGGGCTAAGGGGGGCAGATGACGGCGTCACACATAGAGATAGAACTCAGATGCAAAGTTCACCCCTGGCATGGCGAGTCTAGTTAATTTGACAATGCGGTGCAAGGAAACACTTAGGTATTGTGTAGCGCAGGACAGTTCATGGGCTAGCGGGGGGCTAGAACGGCTGGGCTTTCGTCCAGGTAAAGGGTGAGGATGGTGACCGCCGGTTGATCAGGATGGAAGCGCCGATGGGAATCAAGGCTTGATCCGAGGGGGTCGTCCCCGTTCGCCATTGGGAGAGTCCGCTGTGATAAAAATAGGTACGCGGGATGAGCCCGGGGCCATAGATGGTGACTTGGTCGGCACTTGTCGCTGATGTGCCTGACTTCACACCGGTCGTGGCGTTCCCGGTGAAAAGGTTGGACTGCTGCAGGGTGTAGGCCACGGGGTAAGGGTTTGGTACGAGATTGTTCCCTGGGAGGACATCAATTCCAGTGAGCCCAAGCTTCACCGTCCCTGCGACTCGAAGTTTCGTGGCCACCGTTTTGCGGTTGACGTAGATGCTTTGGTTCGGAAGGATCGGCCGATTGCCGTTCGCGACTGTTCCCTGTCTCCACTCGTTGGCCGTAGTGAAGTAGAAGTGGGAAAAGGACTTCTGCCGGGAGGCGTCGTAAATGATCACCTCGTCTGCGGTGGTCTGTGAGGTTCCTCCGCGCAAGGGCTTGCCGTCGGGGAACAGAGAGTTCAACGTGTGGAAGCGACGAACTTGAATGAGGTCCCCAACGGAGGCGAATGAAGAGACGTCCTCACTGAGCGTCAGAGAGGAGGCGGTGCTCGACAAAATTGGAATCATGGTGCCTTCATCCGTGCCTGATAGAAACTCTACGAAGAATTGGGGTAATTGCTCCGTGCCGATGGCGATTGTGCCGAAGTTTTTGCCGTCGAAGGGGGTGTCGTCGAGCGAGATCGTTGAACCGGACACTGCCGTGAGGGCTCCACGGTAGCGGACGGCAGTGTAGACGGGCAGTCCGATGTAGGTGTAACCGTTTGCGGCGATGTTGATCTCCATGACTGCGGCCGGGCTTGTGGTCGCTGTTTGGGAGAAGGCAAGGAGGGGCGTCAGGGCGACGGCGACGATGACCGCAGGAATAGCGGCAGGGTGGGATTTAGGCTTCATGGCGCGTCAAAGGGGTTTTCTCGAAAGCCATATCGGTGCTACCACACGCATTCACTGCATGGCTAGAAAAATCTTTAGGTCCGCACTTGACGGCCCACGTCTAAGGCGAGGTCCTAGCCGAGGTCGATCACCTCAATAATTCTCAACCCGTGCCCTTCTAGGCCGACAACCTTGCGGGGATGATTGGAAATCAGCCGCAAGTCCCGGATGCCGAGATCGTGGAGGATTTGCGCCCCGATTCCGTAGTCGCGAAGATCCATCGGTGCCCGTCGCTTGCCGGAGATGTGTTCCTGGATCGACGCGGCTGGAGAATCGCGCTGCATGTAAATCAACACGCCAGCGCCCTGAACCGCAATTTGATGGAGGGCGAGCTGCAACGAAGAGGTGGTGACCTCTGGGAGAGTGGGGCCGAAGAGGTCTTCCAGGAGATCTTCGCGGTGTACGCGGACCAGCGTTGGTTGGTTGGCCTCAACCGTTCCCAGAATCAGCGCGAAATGGTAGCTACCATTGACCGTGCTCCGATAGATCCGCAGGCGAAAGGGGCCGGCGGGTGTGTGCACCGGATGTTCTTCCTCGAACTCAATCAGGCGCTCGCGGGTTTGGCGCCATTCAATCAGTGCGGCGATGGTGCAAATCTTCAGCTGGTGCTGTCGGGCGACTTCAATCAGCTCTGGAAGCCTGGCCATGGTGCCGTCCGCGCTGAGGATCTCGCAAATCACGCCGGCTGGTGCGAGTCCCGCGAGGCGCGCTAAATCGATGGCGGCCTCCGTGTGTCCCGCTCTGCGCAACACGCCGCCCGCCTTGCCCTGAAGGGGGAAAATGTGGCCCGGTTGGACGAGGTCAGCTGTCTGCGTCGTGGGATCGGCAAGCAAGCGGATGGTGCGGGCTCGATCGTGGGCGCTGATCCCCGTGGTGATTCCAGTGGCGGCATCGACCGAAACGGTGAAGTGAGTTCCAAACGCTTCCTCATTCCTCGGAACCATTGGTCCCAAGGAGAGAACCCGGGCGCGCTCTTCGGAAATGGGAGCGCAAATCAATCCGCGGCCGTGGGTGGCCATGAAGTTGACAGTCTCGGGGGTGATGAGTGAGGCTGCGGCGACAAGATCCCCCTCATTCTCACGGTCCTCATCGTCGGTAACGATCACCATCCGGCCAGAGGCAATGTCGGCGATGACGGCTTCGATGGGGCTGAAAATGGTGTCGTTCATGAGGTGGGGGGCTTGGCTCCGTGGACGAAATACCACAAGTGGGGCAGCAGATACGTCGCGACAAGGCAATTGGCGCCTAGGGCAAGCGCGCAAACCTGACCCAGACTTGCTAGACCGAGATTGCTGGCAAACGCCAGAGATCCAAACCCGGCCACGGAGGTCATGGCGCAGACCAAAATGGCGCGACCGGTGTCGTCGAGTGCTTGCGGGACGGACTGCCCTTTTTGCATGGCTAGAAGCATGTGGATGCTGTAGTCCGCCCCAGCTCCCAGGCAAATCATCAGCGCCGCTGCGTTCACGAAGTTCCAATTCCAGCCGGCCAAGGTCATCCAGCCCAGGGTGATTGCGGAGGAGCAGGCGAGGCTCAATCCGGTCCAAAGAAGCTCTTGCGGGCGCCGGAAAGTCAGTGCCAGAATCAGCACGGCAAGCACCAGCAGGATTCCCAGAATGCGCCCAAACTCCGCCGGCAGATGCCTGCGGATGGCTCTGGTCGTCGCATCCCAGTCCGCCAAGAGCACCGAATCCGAGAGCAGGGGCGTCAAGTCCGCGTCTGGGGCGGGGTCGATCGGGATGGTCGCCCAAGCAGTTCCATCAGCCTCCTCGTGGTAGAGGCGCTGCAACAACCACTTGGCGGTAGGAGTGACGATCGTTTCTTGACCTGGACGAGGGAATCGCTTCAGCGTCTCCACCAACAGCAGGGCTGCTCCGTCATCGAAGCCTGCCTCGGTAAGCTCAACCTTCAGGCGCTCTTGAGAGCTGACGATTTGCGGGATTGGGCCGTCCGCATTCTCCAAGCGATGGCTCTCGACGGGCACGAAGAGTGAGGGAAGAAAAAAAGACCGGATTTTCCCGGCGGCCACTGAGGCTTCAAGTGAGCCACGCAGGTTCTCCAGCTCGTCGCGGAGCTCGAAGGCGGATGGAGCGGTCACCACTATACTGGCCGCAGAGTCATCGCCGGTGAGCGCATGCTGGAGGTCATCCAGTGCATCGTAGCCCTCGCTAACCCGGGGGCGGGTCGCGCGGTCGCTTCCGTCGATACCGGGCATTCCCCTCGACGCCAGTACGCCGAGGGAGGTGAGGATCGATAGCGCAACCAAGGCGGCCACAACCCTGGAAGAAATGGGGCCGAGAAGCAACCAGGCGGGAGTTGCCACTGGCGCTCGAGCCTGGAGGGAAAGCCGTGAACTCCAAGGAACGAAGATCCAGAGCATGAGAGCGGCAGCGAGCAGGGTTCCGATGACGACAATTGATCCGAGTGCCGCCAGGCTGGGTTGACTACCGGCATGAAGGGCGCCAAAACAGGCCGCCGTGGTCAAGGCGGCGCCGCTGATTCCCGTCAAGACGCCCTTGCGGATGGTCTGAAGATCACCTGGTGTGGCCAAGCTTTGTTGGTAGATCAATATGGCGTAATCCACTGTCAGGCCGATCAAAATGGCTCCAAATCCGGCGTTCATGGCGTTCAAATCGCCGACGAGCAGCCCGCTCAGACCGAAGGTCAATAGCCCGATCAGAGTCAGCATCGCGAGGATAGCAAGAAGCGGGGCGAATCGCCGGTAGACCGCCCAAAAGACGAGGGCGACCAGCAACGAAGTCGAGAAGCCGGAGCCCATCAGGTCGCTCTGCATGCTCGCGGAGACTTCGGCCATGATCGCTGGTTCACCGGTAAGGCGGACGCGGACACTGCCGGGTGCTTGCGGCTGGGTTTGCCAATCGCGCACGCTTGCCCGGACTTCGGAAGTCCAGCGAATGAGCTGAAGGTAGTCCTTGCGGGCCAAAGGCTGCGGCGCCCAGAGATAGATGAGCCGGAGCGTGCCGTCCTTAGATCCGAACTTGGCTCCACCCATCGGCCCCTCGCCCCCTGGGCCACCCGGCGAGCCGAAGGCGGCTTCCACCAGACGCAGAGGGTCATATGCTCCCAGCAAGGCGACGGCGGGGGAGAGATCGTAGGTCATCATCTCGATGGTCCTCTCGATTCGAGCCTTTGATCGACCCGGTTGTAGATCGTCCGCCAGGGCTTGGAGTCGCGCGGGTGGTTGATTGACTAAGAGGTGCGCCATGAGGTCTGCCATCCCGGCGGGATCCTCCTCGCCTGGAGGTCGATCGATCACTGCGCTTGCGAGGCCAGGTTCCTTCCGGAGCTCATCCGCAAGAGAGCGGGTCGCGGCTTCGACGGCGGAGGCGTCAGGGCCGTCCACGGCGAGTATCAACTCGTCCGGCCGGGAGAACCGATCGAGGAAGGCGCTGAGTCCTTGCACCTCGGGCAGCGACTGAGGGAGAATCCGCAAAGGGTTCACATCGAGCCGGATCTGGCTGCCGCCGGCGATCACGATGGCGGCGGCTGCGCCCCAGGCGACGGCCAATGCCAGTGTACGGAGTGGGCTCTGCTTGCTTGCGCTTTCGGTTTTTGCCATGAATTCCTTGCCAGCGGAAGCGGTCCCAGATGAACTTGCGCCTCCTCTATGAGCTGCTCGCGGCTTCTTTCCCTCACTCTTTTCTTCACGTCAACCTTGGTGCCAGCCGGGTTTGCATCGGATGTGACGGTCCTGAAGACGTGGATTCAGGCGCAAGGCGAGATCAACTCGCTGACCGGCTGCTTCTCCCAAGAGCGGAAACTAAAGGTCCTTCGTAAAACCTTGGTCGCTCCAGGGCGCTTCTGGTATCAGGCGCCGGACCGGTTCCGGTGGGACATTGGCGATCCGGCGAGAAGCGTGGCGATCCAGAACGCGGACAAATTGACCGTCATCGATCTGGAGAAAGGAAAAGCCCAGGTGAGCGGGGCGGAGCCCGATTCCAGCCGGATGGCCGCCTACTTGCAAATGAGCTTTCCCCGGGATTGGGAGAGCTTCCAGCGCCAGTTTCGAGTGCTTTCCGTCGATCGCACCGGCAACGTGTTCCTGGCGCGCCTGGAACCGTTGGACGCCGGGGCCGCGCGTGGCGTGCGGGGCATCAGTTTCGAAATCGATGCAGAATCCTTTGCCACCCTGGCGTTCGTTCTCGATCTGAAGGACGGATCGGAGATGCGTACCAGTTTTTCAGGGGTGCAGCGCGATGTGCCGGTGCCGCGCTCGACCTTCGACGTTTCGCTCGAAGGATTGCGTGTGAAGGAAAAAGGAATCTGAAGGCTCGCGCGACAAAACCTTTTGCCTTGGCGCTCCTTCTTGCAATTCCAGGGCGTAATGGGTAAAGAACCGCACGCCCATGAAGTCCCTGGTCCAAGTTGTCTTTTCCTCGCTCGGCTCTTCCGTCGGCAAGAAGTTGCTGGTCGCCCTTACCGGCCTCGCTTTGCTGTTGTTCCTCGCAGGCCATTTGGCGGGCAACCTCCTCATCTATCGTGGGCCAGAGGAATTGAATGCGTATGCACACGAACTGCACACGGCTCTCCATGGCAGTCTCGTCTGGATCGCCCGGGGAGGTCTGTTGGCTGCCTTTGTGGTTCACGTGGCGCTCACGATTGCCTTGGCCAAGGAGAACCGGGCCGCCCGGCCGCAGGCCTACAAAAAACCATCCACGGTGCAGGCGTCGATTGCTTCCCGAACCATGATCATGAGCGGGTTGATCATCCTTGCGTTCGTGGTCTACCACATCCTGCACTTCACGATTCACGTGGCTGACCCGAGCTACGACGCTCTGACCTATGATCTCCATGGCCATACGGTGCCGGATGTGTATTCCAAGGTCGTAATGGGGTTCTCTAGCGTCCCGGTCAGCGCCTTTTACATTGTCGCGATGACGCTTCTTTGCACGCACCTGAGTCACGGCTTTGCCAGTGTGTTTCAAACACTGGGCCTGCGGAGCGCCCGGACTGGCGAGGTCTTGAAGCTGTTGGGCGGCGCCTACGCCCTCATCATCTTTGTGGGGAACGTCTCCATCCCTCTCAGCGTCCTCGCGGGGCTGATCAAACCCATCGTTCATTAATTTCTAGCCTGGTTTTCCGAGATGAGCTCGTTTCCCGACGCAAAGATCCCCGCCGGTCCAATCCAGGACAAGTGGACCCAACACAAGTTCAAGTCCGCGCTGATCAACCCGAAGAACAAGCGCCGCTACACCGTGTTGGTGGTCGGTTCCGGTTTGGCCGGGGCCTCCGCCGCCGCAACGCTCTCTGAGCTCGGTTACAAGGTGAAGTGCTTCTGCTACCAGGACAGCGCGCGCCGGGCCCACTCGATTGCCGCGCAAGGGGGGATCAACGCAGCCAAGAATTATCAGAATGACGGCGACAGCGTCTATCGGCTGTTCTACGACACGGTGAAGGGCGGCGATTTCCGTTCTCGCGAGGCGAATGTGTACCGCTTGGCGGAAGTCAGCGTCAACATCATCGACCAGTGCGTGGCCCAAGGCGTTCCCTTCGCCCGAGAATACGGAGGCTTGCTGGATAATCGCTCGTTCGGCGGCGCTCAGGTATCGCGGACCTTCTACGCCGCCGGTCAGACGGGGCAGCAGTTGCTTCTCGGCGCCTACTCGGCGCTGAACAAGCAAATCGCAGCGGGCGCGGTGAAGATGTATCCCCGCACCGAGATGCTCGATGTCGTTTTGGTGGATGGACACGCCAAGGGGATCATCACCCGCGATCTCGCGACCGGGAAGATTGAGCGCCACGCCGGCGACGCCGTTCTCCTTTGCACCGGCGGCTATGGCAACGTCTTCTTCCTTTCGACGAACGCCATGGGTTGCAACGTCACCGCGACGTGGCGGGCCCATAAGAAGGGCGCCTGGTTTGCGAATCCCTGTTATACCCAAATTCACCCGACCTGCATCCCCCGGAGCGGCGACTATCAGTCCAAGTTGACGCTGATGTCCGAGTCCTTGCGGAATGATGGCCGGGTTTGGGTGCCGACGCGGGCCGAGGATTGCCACAAGGACCCAGGTTCGATTCCGGAAGACGCTCGCGACTACTTCCTGGAACGTAAGTATCCCAGCTTTGGCAACTTGGCGCCACGCGATATCTCCTCCCGGGCCGCCAAGGAAGCCTGCGATGATGGCCGCGGCGTGGGGCCGATGGTGGGGGAGCACCGGGAAGGGGTTTATCTGGACTTCGCCGAGGCGATCCGCGATTTCGGCGAGCACACGATCCGCGAACGTTACGGGAACTTGTTTGAGATGTATGCCCGGATCACCGGGGAAAATCCGTACAAGACGCCGATGCGGATTTATCCCGCTGTCCACTACACGATGGGCGGCCTCTGGGTGGACTACAACCTGATGTCGACAATTCCAGGTTTGCACGTGCTGGGTGAGGCGAATTTCTCCGATCACGGAGCGAACCGCCTGGGCGCCTCGGCGCTGATGCAGGGCTTGGCCGACGGCTACTTCGTCATCCCGACGACGCTTCCGAATTATCTCGCGCCGGAAACACCCGGCAAGATCAAGGAGACGCATGATGCCTTTGGCGCCGCCGAGAACGAGGTCCGGGGGCGTATCAACCGTTTCTTGCAGATCAACGGCAAGCGGTCCGTCGATAGCTTCCATAAGGAGCTTGGTCTCCTGGTGTGGAACAAGTGCGGGATGGCGCGGGATCGCGAAGGGCTGCAGGCGGCTCTCAAGCGGCTGCCGGAAATCCGCGAAGAGTTTTGGAGCAATGTTCGCATCCCTGGCGGCGCGGACCAAGTCAACCCGGAGCTCGAAAAAGCGGGCCGCGTAGCCGACTTCATCGAGTTCGCGGAAACGATGTGTCTCGACGCCCTGGAGCGTGAGGAATCCTGCGGGGGCCACTTCCGCACGGAATACCAGACCTCCGATGGCGAGGCGTTGCGCAACGATGACAAATACGCCTACGTCGCCGCCTGGGAGTATTCCGGGGAGAACGTGGCGCCGAAGCTGCACCAAGAGTCGCTCGCCTTCGAGAACGTAAAACTCGCCGTCCGCAGTTATAAATAACCCCTTACCGACTCAGAGTCATGGAATCCACGCTCAACCTCACGCTGAAAGTCTGGCGCCAAAAGGACCGGAACTCCCAAGGGCATATCGAGACGTATCCGGCCAAAGGGATCCCCACGACGGCGTCGTTCTTGGAGATGCTCGATATCGTTAACGAGGAGTTGATCTCTGGCGGCAAGGAGCCCATTGCGTTCGACCACGATTGCCGGGAAGGCATTTGCGGCGCCTGCTCTCTGGTGATCAACGGGGTGCCCCACGGTCCGGAGCGAGCGACGACCACTTGCCAACTCCACATGCGCAGCTTTCGGGAAGGGGACACGATTTACATCGAGCCCTTCCGCGCTCGTGCCTTTCCCGTGATCAAGGACTTGGTGGTGGATCGCTCCTCGTTTGACCGAATCCAGCAGAGCGGCGGTTTCATTTCCGTCCGGACTGGTTCAGCCGTCGAGGCGAACTCCGTTCTGATTCCAAAGGACGATGCCGATCACGCCTTCCGCGCGGCTAGCTGCATCGGGTGCGGCGCTTGCGTGGCGGCCTGCAAGAATGCCTCGGCCATGCTTTTCGTCGCCGCCAAGGTGAGTCACCTCAATATTCTTCCTCAGGGAAAACCGGAGAAGAACGACCGCACCATCAAAATGGTTCAACAAATGGACGCCGAGGGCTTCGGTGGATGCACCAACCAATACGAGTGCGAGGCAGTTTGCCCCAAGGAAATCAGCGTTGACTTCATCGGCCGCCTGAATCGCGATTACGCGGTTGCGATCGCCGCCGAAACTGTCATTGCCTGATTTTTTAGATATCTGTAAGAATTGTCTGTAGCGGAAATTAGATTTTGGGCGTAAGGGGGGGCGGCGCGTGTGCGACAAGCATGGTGCGTCGCACTCCAAGATGACGATCAAGGTCTTCCCGCTCCCCATTTTTTTGGTCGCCTTTCTTCTCTCGGCCTGCGGCAAGCCAGTTGCGCCGGGTCAGGGGGGCATGGACTTCCCGGTCCAGGCCGTCGTCGCCCCGGTATTTCGCGGGGGACTGGAGGAGAGCCTGCGCCTAGTCGGCAATCTTCGGGCGGGGGAGCAGGTCGAAATCGTCAGCGAGATCGATTCCCAGATCGTCGCCCTAAAGTTCCAGGAGGGCGAGCGGGTCAAAAAGGGGCAGGTCCTTATCGTCTTAGATGATGCCAAACTCAAGGCCAGCCTCGACGAGGCCAAGGCGAGGTTGGCCCTGGCGGTCTCGGAGCTGAAGCGCGGGCAGGAGCTCTTGGAGAAGAAGACCATCACAGAGCAAGAGGCAGATCGCTTGCGCTTTCAGGAGCGCAGTGCCGACTCCGCGGTCCGCATGACGCAGGAGCAGTTCGATGACGCGGTGATTTCGGCTCCGTTCGATGGTGTCCTGGCGGAGCACGACCTCAGTCCTGGGCAAATTGTCTCTCGGGGGCAGAAGCTGATCTGGTTGGTGCAGACATCGCCTCTGGAAGTGGAGTTCAACGTGCCGGAACGGTATGTGAGCCAAGTCGCCAAACAGCAGAAGGTTGAGATCGAGTCCGTCGCTTTTCCTGGCCGGAAATTTGCTGGGAGCGTCGATTATGTCTCGCCGCGCCTGGATGAAAGTACACGGACGGCATTGGTGAAGGCGCGTATCGGGAACGAAGAGGGGCTTCTCAAGCCCGGGATGTATGGCACCCTCAACCTCATCTTCCGTCTTCGCGAGAATGTTTTGACCATCCCGGAAGCCTGCATCAGCTACCAGGGCGATCGCGCGTCGGTCGTCGTCATGAATCCCGCCGGCAAGGCCGAGTTCCGCGAAGTGGAGACTGGCCTGCGGCTCCAAGGGAAAGCGGAGATCACCGGGGGGCTAGAAGAGGGCGACCGTGTGGTCGTCGAGGGATACCAA
Source organism: Akkermansia muciniphila (assembly GCA_945883495.1). Taxonomy (GTDB): domain Bacteria; phylum Verrucomicrobiota; class Verrucomicrobiia; order Verrucomicrobiales; family DEV007; genus V1-115. The sequence continues at coordinate 5,141 of CAMCXS010000051.1, read as the reverse complement.
AAGATGGGGCCCGGGACCACCGTGCTGATTTCCCCGGAGTCGGCACAATACGGAATCACTCCGCCGCCGCCGCCGGCGCCTCCTGGTGGGAGCAGTCCTGAGACCGCCCCAGTCGCTCCGTGAGTTCAACGATCATCATCCAGCCCAGTTGAACTCCTTCTTCGAACTCTGCGTCCGCCGCCCCGTCATGACCATCATGATGAGTGCGGCCCTCGTGGTGTTCGGGCTGCTCGGCTTGATGCGCCTCCCGGTCCGGGAGCTTCCCGATGTCGATCCAACCATCGTTAACGTCCTCACCGTCTATCCGGGAGCGAGCGCTGAGATCGTCGAAACGGAGGTCACCGAGCGGCTCGAGGATGCCATCAGCAGCGCGGAGAATATCAAACAGCTCGTCAGCGAGAGCCGGGAAGACGCCAGCGCGATCACCGTCGAGTTCATCGCGGGGACGGATCAGAACGTCGCGGCTCAGGATGTTCGCGACCGGGTGGCCCGGGTGCGCGGCGAGCTGCCCCCAGACATTGAGGAGCCGGTGGTCGCCAAACAGGAAGCGAGCGCGCAGCCCATCATTTGGGTGTCGTTTTTCAGTGAGCGATTCAGCACGGAGGAACTCACTGAAATCGCCGATCGGCTGGTCAAGGATCGTTTGCAAACCGTCCCCGGCGTCAGTTCCGTGATCTTGGGCGGGGAGAAGAAGTTTGCCATGCGGCTTTGGCTCGAGCCCCTGAAGATGGCGGCCTTGGGCGTCACGGTTCTCGACATTGAGCGCGCCTTGCGGGAGCAAAACGTGGAGCTGCCGAGTGGGCGGGTCCAGAACGTAGATCGCGAGCTGACCATCCAAACTCGTGGCCAGCTCAAGTCCGTGGAGGACTTCGAAAGGCTCATTATTCGGCAAACGGGTACTTCGACTATCTATTTCAAAGACGTCGGCCGCGCGGCGGAGGGAGTGGAGAACGAACGCGCCGTGGCCCGATTCAATGGCAAGCCCGCCATCGGCCTCGGGATCGTCCGCCAGAGCCGGGCCAACACGCTTGATGTCGCCAAAGGGGTGAAAAAGCGCATGGCGGAGATCGCGACGACCTTGCCGCAGGGGATTGAGTTCGATTTTCCTTACGATGAGTCGATTTACGTGGATAAGGCGGTTTCCGAGGTCTTCGAGACGCTTGGCTTGGCCTTCGTCCTGGTGGTTTTGACGATCTTCATTTTCCTCCGCGACGTCCGCTCCACGTTTATTCCGAGCTTGGCGATTCCGGTGTCGGTGATCGCCACATTCGGTGTCCTCTACCTGCTCGGGTTCTCCATCAATATTTTCACGCTCTTGGCACTGGTCTTGGCGATTGGGATTGTCGTCGATGACGCGATTGTGGTGCTGGAGAATATCTACCGGCACATTGAAGCGGGGGACAGTCCGTTCGAGGCCAGCATCAAGACCATGCGGGAGATTGGCTTTGCCGTTATCACCATCACGTTGTCATTGGTGGCGGTCTTCTTGCCCCTGGCCTTCGTGGGTGGAATTACAGGGCGCCTGTTGGTGGAGTTCGCCGTGGCCTTGGCGGCGTCGGTGGTTTGTTCTGCGTTTGTTGCGTTGACGCTGACACCGATGGCGGCAGCGCGGCTATTGCGGCACCAAAAGCCAGCACACGAGCAATTTTGGCTTTTCCGATTCTTCGAAGCACAATTAGACCGGCTTACGGAGCGGTATGACAAGGTTCTGACCTGGGCCTTGAATCACCGGTTTTGGATCGTCCTCCTGGCGGTGGCCTCCTTGGGTCTCTCCTTTTATTTCTTCCAGAACCTAGAGCGCGAATTCCTCCCTGAAGAAGATAAGGGCCGCTTTATCGCGATGGCGATCACGCCGGAAGGATCCACGCCGAATTACACGGACCGGATGGTCCGGCAGATGGAGAAGATCGCCGAAGATACGGAGCATATTGACGGTTATTTTTCGGCTGTCGCGCTGCCATTCAATGGGCCAGGGGATCCCACGCTGGGATTTATGTTTGTCCGTCTGGAAGAGGGACACCGCCCGCATCACCGGGATATTGTGGGCGGTCCCACCGGGCTAGGCTTCAACTTTATCTCCAATGTGGAGGGCGCATTGGCGATTCCCATTATGCCCAAGGCAGTCGACCTTGGATTCAGTCAGCCGTTCGAGTTGGTGGTGAGTCACGGAGATCTGGAGGAGCTCTCGGAATACACAACGGAATTGATGAACCGGCTGAGACAGGGCGGGTTCTTGGCCAACGTCCGTTCAACGTTTGAGATTACGAAGCCGGAGCTGCGGGTCAGCATTGACCGGGATCGGGCCGGTGCGTTGGGCGTGGCGGTGTCTGATGTCTCCAGGACGCTGCAAATCCTGTTCGGCGGACAGGACCTCAGCACGCTGAAGAAAGAGGGCAAGCAGTATGACGTGATCGTGCAATTGGAGCGCGAGCAACGGCTCACCCCGTCCGCCCTAGAACAGATCTTCGTCCGCAGTCAATCGGGGGCGTTGGTGCAATTGAGTAACGTCATCCGGCTGGAACCAGGCGCTGGTCCGAATCGGATTGAGCGCTTCAATCGCCAACGATCCACCACGATCCAGGGGACTCCCGCCGGTGTTCCGCTCGGCACGGCGGTCGAGAAGGCGGAAGCCATCATCAAATCCATGCCCCAGCAATTCATTTATCAGTGGCGTGGTGAGGCACGGGATCTGCGGGAATCGAGTGGAGATGTCTACCTCTTCATGATTTTGGCCATCATCGTTGTCTATATGGTGCTCGGAGCGCAGTTTGAGAGCTTCGTTCACCCCTTCACGGTGATGCTGGCGTTGCCGCTGGCCATGCTGGGCGCGTTTGGCCTTCTCTATGTGCTTTCCTGGGTGAATCATTTCGGCACTGGTTTTTATGCGCTCACGCATTATGTGCCCAATCCGCCGGAGTTCGCGAAGGTGCTTTCCCGGTTCGTTCCGCGGATCGCATCGATGAACATGAATATCTTCAGCCAAGTTGGTCTGGTGCTGTTGATTGGCTTGGTGACCAAAAACTCCATCCTGCTCGTGGAGTTCGCCAATCAAGAGATGGAGCGGGGCGTCGATGCCAAGACCGCGATGAAGACGGCGGGTTTGATCCGGCTTCGACCCATTCTCATGACCAGTTTGGCCACCATCGCCGGGATCTTGCCAATCGCTCTTGGCTTCGGCGAAGCGGGAGAAGCTCGCCGGCCGCTTGGTGTGGTGGCGGTGGGCGGGATGGTGACCAGCACGGTTCTTACCCTGATTGTGATTCCGGTGATCTATACGCTCATCGCCAAGACTCGGACGAAAACGGCTCCCCACTCGTAGTTTCATCATGACGACTCTCGCGCGCACGATTTTGAGTTGGTTGCTCTTCCCCGGACTCATTGGGCCGCTCTGGGCAGCAGCCGATGGTGACTCCACGAGCAGCGAAACGCTTCCGAAGGATCTTGAACTGGAGACTGCCCTGGTGCTGGCTCTGCGGCACAGTCCGCTGATTTCCCAAGTCAGGGCCCAGATCAAAGAACAGGAGGGCGTCCTCACCGTGGCCCGTGCCGAGCGGCTCCCCCGGCTCGATGGAGTGAGCAACTACGACGCCAGTGGCCGCGGGCGCATCGAAGGGTTCGGCAACATTGTGGTGGCCGATCAACAGGGCTGGAACGTGGACGTTCAGCTCAGTCACGTTCTGTACAATGGTGGAGCGCGCATTGCGAACAACAGATCCGCCAAGGCCCGAGTGGCCGCCGCCGAATCACGGATGCGAACCGTCGTGGATGGTTTGTTGCTGGAGACCAGCCGGAACTACTTCGACGGACTGCTCGCCCGGCAGAGGATCCAGGTTCAAGAAGATGCGGTTGGTGTCTTGGAGCGTCAGTTGCAAACCGCCAAGGCGGGTTTTGATGCGGGGGCGCGTCCGCAGTTTGATGTCCTCCAAGCCGAGGTTGCGCTGGCCAACGCCAAGCCGCCAGTCATCCGGGCGCGCAATGAGTATCGGCTCGCGATCGATCGGTTGCGGAGGGGGATTGGTCTGCCATATCCGGAGGGATGCGATGCTGATGAGGTCCGGCTCACGCAGTCTTGGCCCAACGCCCAGGTGAACGAGCAGCTGGGTGATCTCCTCCTGCAGGGGCTCACCAACCGGCCGGAGTTGACTGAGCTGGCCGAGGAGATCCGCGCCGCTACGTCCGATGTTAACGCCGCCAAAGCGACCCACCGGGCTCGGGTCGAAATGTTTGGCACGTATGGAGCGCAAAGTTTGCGTTTCAGTGGAGACTCCGCCGACAACATCAACGGCGCTACCGCTGGCGTCCGTGTGGTCGTGCCCCTAATCGACATGGGACGGACTCGGGGGCAGGTACAACAAGCCAACGCCAGGCTGGAGCAAATCGAGGCACAGGAAGATCAGCAGCGCCTGGAGATCGAGGGGCAGGTCCGGCAGGCATACTTCGACTACGACGAGGCCTCTGACATCCTGGAGACATCCCAGCTCGTGGTCAAACAAGCCAGCGAAGCGCTTCGGCTTGCCCAGAATCGGTTCGAAGCTGGAGCCCTGACCCAGCTGGAGATTCTTCAATCCCGCCTGGAACTCACCCGCGCGCAGTTAGAGGAGGTTCAATCTTTGCATACCTACAACGTGGCCGTCGCCCGGCTCCGTCAGGCCGTCGGAACCATCGCCCGGGAGCCAAGCCCCGAGCTTACTCGGTAAACCTAAAAACGAGAATGGTCTGGGCTCACGCGTAGACGCGGAGGACTGGGGATTTTGACTGCTGGAAGACTTGTCCGCCGGCGCCCACTTGGTGAGTGAGCGCCTCAAGTTCACCAAAACCAATATCCTCTCTGATTCTCCGCGTCGCCGCGCCTCCGCGTGAGATGATTCCACTTCCGGATTAGGTTCAACGGTGTTTCGATTACGAGTACGAGCAGCGCTTCGCTGAGCACGAGGGAAGATGCGAAGTGCCGATGGAAGGAGGCGAAGTTCATTTTCAACCTCGTGCTCGTGCTCGGTAAACCTTCGACGGACCACCATCGGTTTCACGCTGCGCGGCGATTTCCGTCAGGCATCGTAAGGCATGCGATCTGACAGTGCCCCCGACCGACACGATGCTTTGCTCCGCGAACTGGAAGAGAGCGGTCTTTCCATGGCTGAGTT
>CAMCXS010000050.1 GCA_945883495.1 Akkermansia muciniphila | reverse complement strand
TTTCGAGGCTCAATCACACGGCTTTGTGGTTCGCTGCCTACGCTTGAAGGCGTCATTTCTGATCGCCAGCCAAGGCTCGCTTCCGGTGGATGGTCAATCCTTGCCGAGCGGGTCGAAACCCGCCGGGTCTCGATAGAGGCTTTCTGTTGTTCGTTGCTTCAACTTCTCCTTTCGGTTTGTTGGTGTTGCGAGCACCATCCCCGCCTCTCAGGGCTTTGGCTGGCGCCATGTGAATGATTGTGACGGACACTGGAACGGAATTCTTGGGAATTCCGCTACTCAGAATTCATTCTCGTAGCGGAATCGCCCACGCATTCCGCCCTTTCTGACCATCAGTTCCATTCACATCCCATCCGAAGGCGCAACTTGACATGAGTGGAGACTATCCCTTTGGTGGCACGCAGGCAAGCGGTGATCAGGTTGTGGCCTTAGCGGAGCCTGTTGAGACACTCCGCGACGCCGGGCCCTGGGCTCCTTCTCCCGGGCCGTTGGGACACACCTTACCCGACGTTGGCGAAGTGACGCCGCCTTTCCGTCTCTCTGGGAGCGGCGGTCGCCCCCTCCAAGCGACTAAAGCTATTTACGCGGACCGTTCCAGGCTGAGCGCCGAGATTGAAAAGCCAAAAGTGATTCCCCCTCGCCGCACCGCTGGAGGCTCAATTCGGTGCCCGAAGACTTCGGATGTCACAATTGCGTGACATTCCCGCAGCTGCGTCTCATGACGCACCGGGTGAGAAATGTGACGTAAACGTTACATTATGTATTACAAATATTAATTGTTTATTGATTGTGGTATTTTATCTTCCCTGCGTAAGGCGTTGTTTTACGAAAAACTACTACACACCACATATTATATGACGACATTGCAACGAGCCGTTGTGCTCTCCTTCCGCAATACGTTGCGCACGTTTGCGGACCACGCTGCTAGATTTGCTGGGATCAGCTTTCTGGTGGGTTATGTGAAGCGGATCCAGGAGCGCCTGGATACGATTGAAGCCTTGGGTCAAGAACAGGAAGCTTGTGGGACCGGAGTGACGGCCCAGAAGAACCGGGTTCGTGACCTCGCGATCGAGGCGGTGCTCGGCGTCGCTGGGATCGTGGCGGCATGGGCCCGGGAGAATGGACAGGAGGAAGTTTTGCAATCGGTTCAGCTGTCCCGCAGTGAGCTGAAGCGCATCCCGCAAGCGGTGCTTTTGGATCGCTTGAAGACGGTGCATACGTTGGCCCAGGAACATCAAGGCGCTTTGACTTCACTGGGCCTCACGGCGGAGTCGATCAAGCAACTGGCGACGCGGATCGAAGTCTATGATGTAATTGTGATATCACCTCGCAATGCCATTACCCGCAAGAAGACCCTGACGGAGCTTTTGAAGCGGGAGATCGATGGGCTGCAGGAGATGCTGGATGGAGTCGTGGATCCGCTGATGCTGCAGTTTGAAAACACGGCGCCGGAGTTTTATACCGCGTATACGAATGCGCGCAAAGTGGTGCGCCCGGGCCGCACCTCCATAGAAACCATTTTGGAGCGGAGCATTGTCAAAAAGGAGACGGCACAGCAGAAGAAGCAAACGCGGTCCCGGAAAGCCGCGACGAAGAAGACGTCCGAGACAGCCATCACGACGGCCCGCCGTCAGCGCCGGGAGGCGTTGTTAGCCCGGTCCAGGCAGTTGAGCCAATCCACGGTAATGAAGCCGGTGGTTCTAGCTCCCGAACTGGCCAGCGCACCGAGGATCATCTCGATGCCAGGACAGACCGTGGAAGCGCCGGTGGGGGATGCGGCACTGGATCTGGCTAGCTGAGGACTTTTCTCGTTTCCACATCGCATACGTTTCGGAAAAGGGGGCGCTGTCCAGGAGGGCAGCGTCCCTTTTGCGTTTTCCAGGCGTTGGGTTGTTTCCGTGAAGGAAGGGAATCGAGCTCGATGACGATCTCGATGTCGAAAAAGGGCGTTATGCGGACGGGCAGGAATGCCCATCCTACGGTGTGGAAGGGCGGACTTCCCTTCTTCTGGGAACCACGGATGGAACGGATGGGCACGGATTGGAAAGGGGACGCTTGCGATTGCGATTGCGACGGCGATTTCGATTTCGATTTCGAAAGTGAAATGAGGCCGGTCAGGGCTTTGCTCAAAGCTCCCAAAGCTCCCAAAGCTCCCAAAGCTCCCAAAGCTCCCAAAGGTCACCGCGCCACCGGCAATGGCACGGGAAGGGGCGTGATGGGGCGCACTCGACTGGGATCCCGTCCCGCATGATGGAGCGATTTCACCACCTCTCGGTTGTTGGGATGCAGCGAACGGCGCAACGCCGTGAGGGACTGATGCGTGGTGGCGTCGAAGAGCGAGCTGCCGGCATCGTCCTCGGACGTCTTCTGAAGCTTCGCTCGCATCCCCGGTTCCGCCAGGATCGCTTCGCCGAGTTGGCGCCGGTCGATGCCGGAATGATTGAGATACTCCACCAACTGCTGCCCGGCGCGGAAGGATTTCAGGCGGAGGCTCGGCACCGGTCCATTTGCGGTCGGATAGAAGAGCGACAGCGTGTCTGGCTCCGTCCACGAGTCTTGCTTGCCCACGGTTTGCCACGGCACCACACCGTCCGCCCCCAGCGCCCAGGTCTCCACGCACCACGCCGCCGGCACCACGTTCGGCGTGCCGATCGGATTGGCGGAGCCATACATGTAGACCAAGTTCCCCAGACGTTCCGCGCGGCCGATGACCCGGTCCCGGTAGGTGCGCAGCACGCCGCTGACCACCTCCGCGGTGGTGATTCCGTCGAGTAACTCGCGTTGCCATTCGGGACGCGAAATATCCGCGCGGTAGGCAAAGAACTCCCGGGATGGATACGGCGCCACGCCGTTCCAGAACTCCAATCCAAAGCGCCGCAACGCCCAAAAATCCTGGGTATGCATCGGCTCATCGAAAATCCACGGCGCGGAACAAGCGTCCCAGCGGTTCCCCCGGTCGCGCTTGAAGTAGACTTTGTTGTTCAGATAAAACTCGAACATCGTCCCCTTCCACTGCTTCGCCTCCACATGCTCGGCGAACTTGGCGGCGGCGGCGCGGAACTGGGTCCAATATTCGTTCTCGTAAGCGGACTCGATCCAATACCCGCCCCGGAAGAGCTTCTCGTGGTCCATCGGCCAGTTCTCGTTCAGCGGCAGGTAGAACGCTTCGATGGGCACCGCGCCGCGGGGAAGATCGGCAAAGGCGGAGCCGTCGAAAAGCGGACCGTAGGCGGCATCCCAAGCAGTCCAGTCCCAACTCCCATCGGCGTTGACCTTCGGCGCGGCGCGAACTTTGCCGGTCCAGCCATACGGAAGGCAATTCAAGACCGTGCGATGCTCGTGCGCCAACCGGTAGTAGGCCCGTTCCTGTCCTTCCGGCAGCCCGTAGCAATTCATTTGCGGCAGGAACGAGAGCGTGTCCGGCAGCGTGAAGTTCCCAACCGTGAGCACAACGGGAAGCTTGATCGCCCCGGCGTTCAAGACGCCCTCGATCCGGCCAGCTTTGGCCGCTTTGGGCACATGGAGATCGAGAAACGTCCCGCCGTTCTCCAATCCTTCCGGCGCGCCGGTCCACCCAACCGGCACCAGCGGATCCACTTTCCCCGCGATCTTCGGCATCGCATAGACTTTGGGAGCGATGCCGGGGAGTTCGAGCTTCACCTCCTTCGGATCCGCTCCCATGACCGCAAAACCGATCGCCTCACCACGGGCGGCGAAGAATTCCAACGCCGGCAATGGCTCGCCAAGCTCATCCCGGCACTCGACCGGCAGTTTCCCGGCTGGCGGAGCAACGTCTATCGCAGGCAATGCGTACTTCCCTGGATCGACCTTCTTGGCTTCCTCTGGGGGCCACGCTACCGCCTCAGACGGCGCACCGTGCTCCATCCACAACGTGAAATAGGGCCGCGCCGCTTTCTTCCCATCCCGGCTTGCTACATAGCGATTCGGAAAATGCTTATAATCAATTGTGTTTCCAGTGCGGGTATATTCGCTTCCCACGTCATCCATCACAAAAAAGCCGTGGCTCTGGCCATCGATCCGCGCCTGAATCACCGCTGGATCGATCGGGATCACTTGCCATCCCTCCGCATCTGGTTTGGTGGCGTCTCCGAAGCTCCAGATCGTCCCCGCCTGCCCGAGAGTGGAACCGGTCACGTCCAGATCCCGCCAGCGTTGCTCGTCCGTGCGCAACCAGAGAAAGGAGGTCGCCCCCGGAACCTTGGCATAACCCGTTCCATTTCCTTCCACCCACTCCTCCGCCACCGTGGAAACCGTCATCCGGCCCAAGGTTTCCGATCCTTCCAGATGCAGGTGAAGTTGCGCCCGCAGACAACGCTGCCCCTGCAACGGCGCGGGATCGAAGTCGATGAGGAAAAATTCCTGAATGCCTTTCAGCTTGAGTTTCGGCGAACCGCCGTTGTTGCCTTCCCGCTCCGATTCGTAAGCGGAAATCCAGGCATCCCGGGAGACTTCGATGCGTTGCGCCTCTTGGGCTGGGAGATTGGCGATCAGCAGAGCGGTGAGGAGGGAGCGGTGCATTGTTGATTCTAGGCTTTTCACGGCCCGCCCTGCCCGCTTTATTCAGGAACCGCCATGAGACCCCTCGCCCTGTTGCTACTCCTTTGCGCCCCGGCCCTGGCCGCAGATCGGCTCAATATCCTCTTCGTCTTCGCCGATGACTGGGGCCGCTACGCCAGCGCCTACGCCAAGATCGATGGCAAACCGACCCTCAACGACGCCATCTCCACGCCGAACGTCGACCGGCTCGCCCGCGAAGGCGTGCTCTTCCGCCGCGCCTTCGTGAATTCCCCGAGTTGCACGCCGTGCCGCTCCTCCCTGCTTTCCGGCCGTTATTTCTTCAACACCGGCCAAGCCGCCATCCTCAACGGCGCGGTCTGGGATGCCTCGATCCCCTCCTATCCGCTCCTGCTGCGCGATGCCGGGTATCACATTGGCAAAAGCTATAAAATCTGGAGCCCGGGCACGCCCAACGATGCCCCGTTCGGCGGCCAGCAGTATGCCTACGAGAAGGCCGGTCGAGCCCCCAACAACTTCTCCGAAGAAACCGAGAAACTCCTCGCCCAAGGCGTCACCGTGGCGCAAGCCCGCTCGCAAATCCTCGATCAAGTCCGCGGCAACTTCGACGCCTTCCTCGCCGCCCGGAAACCCGACCAGCCCTGGCTCTACCAATTCGGCACCACCACCACTCACCGCACCTGGATCAAGGGCTCCGGGAAAGCGCATTGGGGCATCGATCCAGACGCCCTTAAAGGCAAGATGCCCGGCTTCCTTCCGGACGTCCCTGAGATCCGTGAAGACGTGGCCGATTACCTCGGCGAATGCCAAGCCGTCGATGCCTGTCTTGGCGTCCTCCTCGCGGAACTGGAGGCCAGTGGTGAACTGGAGCGCACCGTCATCGTGGCCAGCGGAGATCACGGCATGCCTGGCGTTCCTCATGGCAAATGCGATCTCTACGATCACGGCACCTCGGTCACCTTGGCGATCCGTTTTCCAGGCGGCAAACCCGGCCGAGTCATTGACGACATCGTGCGCATCCCGGACCTGTGCCCAACCTTCCTGGAAATCGGCGGCGTCAATCCCCCGCCCGCTCTCTACGGCCGTTCGCTTCTGCCCATCTTAAAATCCGAACAACAAGGCCAAATCGCCCCTTCGCACGACTGGGCCATCCTCGGACGCGAACGGCACGTCGCCAGCGCGCGCGAGGGCAATCTCCCCTACCCGATGCGTGCCCTGCGCAAAACGGATTTCCTCTACATCCGCAACTTCGAGCCCGACCGTTGGCCCATGGGCGATCCCTCCGAAGCCACGGAAGCGGAACTGGAAGGAAACACCCGCGCCGGCTACGCGGATATGGACGCCAGCCCTACGAAAGCCTGGATCATCCGCCACCAAAACGATCCCGAATGGAAACCATACTTCGATCGCGCCCTCGGCAAACGCCCCGGCGAAGAACTTTACGATCTCTCCAAAGATCCCGACCAACTCGACAACGTGGCCGATCACCCCGAATACGCCGCCAAGAAGAAGGAACTCTCTGAAGAACTCACCGGCAAACTCGAAGCCGCCAACGATCCCCGGCTTGCTGCCGATCCAGTCTTCGAACACGCCCCGTATACCAATGGAGAGCCAGAGAAACAGAAAAAACCCCGCCCCTAAACAGCCCAACCCATGGTCCACATCCTCTTTCTCATCCTAGCCCTCGCCGCCGCCACCGCGGAGGAGAAACCGCGGGCCGAGTTCTGGCTCGATTTGCACATGGCGGAGCCGATTGAAGACGAGGCGGATCTTTGGGAGGACCTGACATCGGTGGACGTCGTGTTCGTCGGCGAGACGCATCGATTGGCGAGGCATCACCGGATCCAGGTCATCGTCGCGGAAAAGCTCCTGGCCACGAAGCGCCCGTTTGTCCTCGGACTGGAACAGATCGAGGCGCGGCATCAGCCCGTCCTCGACCGTTACGCGAATGGCGAGATCGATTTCGAAGGCCTTGCCAAGGAGATCGATTGGAAATCAGAGTGGGACAACTACGAGGACTACCGCGCCCTTTTGGAAACGGTGCGCGAAGGCAAAGGTCGCATCGTGGGTTTGAACGCCCCACGCGAAGTGATTCGCGAAACCGGCAAAGTCGGCATCGACGGCCTCAAACCCGAGCAGCGCGCACTTCTCTCCGAGAAAATCCACACCGATGACCCGGTGTACGAGCGCTTGCTCAATTTGTTGCTCAGCGTCCACTCCACGTTCGACCCCAAGTTCCTCAAAAACGTCTTCGAAGCCCAGGTGGCGCGGGATGATTCCATGGCCTCAGCACTCGTCGCCGCCTTGGGCCCGGTTCCGGTGGAAGGCCAACCGCGGCCGATCGCGATGACGGTGACTGGCTCCGGGCACATTCAGTTCGGCTTGGGCACACCGGACCGGGTGAAATGGCGCCGGCCCGATCTTCAGGAGCGGATCGTCCTTTGCAGCGAAAGCGGCGATCTCGTGCTGTCGCCAATGGAGGAAGCGATGCGGCGGGCCGTGCAAATCCGCCATCGGGATATCCGCTTCATCCAGAGGCCCGTAGGAGACTATCTCTCCGTCAAAGAGCAGAATCCCAAGGCCGCGAAACAGTGACCTTTCCGGAGAAAGGTTGAATTCCGCCCACTCTGCGGCAGGTTTCCGGGCCCTGGCAGGAATGCTGCTAGCGAGCGCCGGACAAGCCAATGAACGATCTCGCCATTTCGCCCCCTCTCTCCCGCGACTTCCGCTTTTGCGTGGACAACTCGGTGCAGGGAATGAAGCAATCCATCCTCAATCACCTGCGCTACACCCTGGCCCAGGACCCGAGCGTGGCTCCGACGCAGGACTGGTGGAACGCGGTTTGTCTCTCCGTCCGCGACCGGATTTTGGAGCGCTCCAGCCACACCCGCTCCGCTCACCAGGCCCTCAACGTCCGCCGGGTTTACTACCTATCCCTGGAGTATTTAATGGGGCGGTTGCTCGACAACAACCTCCACAACTCGGGGCTGTGGCAGACCACGCAGGCCGCCCTGGCGGAACTGGGCCAGGATCTCTCCTCTCTGCTCGAGTCCGAGCCCGATATGGGGCTGGGCAACGGCGGTCTGGGCCGCTTGGCCGCGTGTTTCCTCGATTCCATGGCCACGCTCGACCTTCCCAGCGTCGGTTACGGCATTTACTACGAGTTCGGCCTGTTCAAGCAGAAGTTCGAGAACTTCAATCAGGTCGAAAACCCCGACGCCTGGAATGTCTTCGGCAATCCGTGGGAAATCATTCGGCCCTACTACTCCGTCACCGTGGAGCTTTACGGCCGGGTGGAACAGCAGTTCGATGACTCCGGAAACGGCCGTTCCGTCTGGGTCGGCACCCGCTCCTTGATCGGCGTTCCCCGTGATATCCCGATCGCTGGCTACGCCCTTTCCACCGTGAACTTCCTCCGGCTCTGGGAATCCCACGCCTCGGCGGAGTTCAACCTGCGGATCTTCAACGAAGGCGGTTACATCGAGGCCATCAAGGACAAGGCGGAAGGCGAGACCATTTCCAAAGTTCTTTACCCGAACGACAACACCGCACAAGGCCGCGAACTCCGTCTCGTTCAGGAATACTTCTTCGTGGCGTGCAGCTTGCAGGACATCATCCGCCGTCACCAAGCCGGTGGCAACGGCTGGCACAACTTCGCCGAGAAGGTCGCCATCCAGCTCAACGACACCCACCCGGCGATCGCCGTGGTCGAGCTGCTCCGCATCCTCATCGATAAGGAAGGCATGTCGTTCGAGGACGCCTGGCAGATCGTCCGCAACACGTTCGCCTACACGAACCACACCTTGCTGCCGGAAGCGTTGGAACGCTGGAGCGTGCAACTCCTGCACAAAGTGGTGCCGCGTCACCTGGAACTGATCTACCAAATCAATCAGAAGTTCCTCGATGAAGTGGTCCAGATCCGTTGGCCGGATGCCCCGGAGAAACTAGCCTCGCTCTCGCTGATCGAGGAGACCAATCCGAAGATGGTGCGGATGGCCCACCTCAGCGTGCTCGGGAGCCACACCACCAACGGCGTCGCCGCCCTCCACACCCGTTTGCTCACGGAACGGCTGTTCCCCGACTTCGCCGAACTGTTCCCCGGGCGCTTCCAAAACAAGACGAACGGGATCACTCCCCGCCGCTGGCTCAAGGCCTGCAACCCGGCGCTTTCCGGCCTGATCGATGAAATCATCGGCGCCGATTGGGTGCGCGATCTCGACCGCCTGCAACAGCTAGCCAACTACGCGGGCGATGCCGCGTTCCAAGAGCGTTTCCTCGCGATCAAGGCCGAGAACAAAGTGCGTCTCGCCACCACCATCCAGAACCTTTGCGGAGTCACCGTCGATCCCCAGGCGCTCTTCGACGTTCAGATCAAACGCCTCCACGAGTACAAGCGGCAGCACCTGAACCTGCTGCACATTCTCGCGCTCTACCGTCGCCTCCTCAATGATCCCGGCCTGGACATCACACCGCGGGTCTTCATCTTCGCCGCCAAGGCCGCGCCGGGTTACTTCCTGGCCAAGCACATCATCCATTGCATCAACGCCGTCGCGGCCACGATCAACGCGGACACCCGGATCAACGGGAAGCTGAAAGTCGCCTTCTTGCCGAACTATTCTGTCTCCTTGGCCGAACGCATCATTCCGGCGGCCGATCTTTCCGAGCAGATCTCCACCGCCGGCAAGGAAGCCAGCGGCACCGGCAATATGAAGCTGGCGCTCAACGGCGCGTTGACGATCGGCACCCTGGACGGCGCGAACGTCGAGATCCTCGAAGAAGTCGGCGATGACAACATCTTCATCTTCGGCCTTACCGTCGAGGAAGCGGAAGCCCTCATCGCCAAAGGTTACCGCTCCATGGACATCTACTGGGCCAACGAAGAGCTGCGCAACGCAATCGATTGGCTCGACTCCGGCTACTTCACGACGAATCGCGAAGCGACCGCCGCCGTGAAAGCCAGCCTACTCAATCACGGCGATCCCTTCCTCGTGTTGGCCGACTTCGATGCCTACGCCGCCTGCCAAGCCCGCGTGGATTCCGCCTTCCGCGATCGATCCTCTTGGGCCCACAAGGCAATTCTCAACACGGCGCGCGTCGGAAAATTCTCGAGCGACCGGACCATCGCGGAATACGCTCGCGACATCTGGCGCTTGCAGCCGGTGCACACGAGCTGAGAGTAGCGGAATTCCCAAGAATTCCGCTCCTTCAACATTCACAAAAAACCCCGACCCCCATGAAACAACTCGCATTGGCCGCCGCCCTCTTGGGGTGCGCGCCCGCCCTTGTGTTCGCCGAGGAGAAGAAAGATGACTCCCCGGCTTCCAGCATCTCCAACCTCTTCAGCTCTCTGAAGGAGAACGTAAAGGACATCGACATGTCCGCGCTGCCGAAGCAGCTTTCCGAAATGAAGGCGAACTACACCGCCCAAGGAGAAGCCATCGCCGCGATGAAAACGGAAATGGAAGCCATGAAGAAAGAGCTGGAAGCACTCCGCAAAGAAGTCGCAGAGCTCAAGGCCAAGAAGAACTGATCCCTCCGACACCCCGTGCTATCCCGGCCGCGGCGCAACCGCAAATCCTCAGCCGTCCGCAAGCTCGTCCGCGAGACCTCCCTCTCCCCGGGCGACTTGATTTACCCACTGTTCCTCCACGACGGCGTGGAGGACGTCCCCATCGCCTCCATGCCCGGCTGCCATCGTTGGAGCCTCGATGGCTTGATGCGCGAGGTGGAAAGCGCCCACCGCGTCGGCATCGGAGCCGTGGTCCTCTTCCCCGCCATTCCCGCGGAATTGAAAACCAAGGGAGCCGAGGAAGCATGGAATGATGCCGGTCTGGTGCCCCGCGCCATCCAACGATTGAAGCGGGAGTTCCCTGAGGTCGCCGTCATCACCGACATTGCCTTGGATCCCTACAACAGCGATGGCCACGACGGCCTCGTGGCGCCAGATGGCCGGATCCTCAACGACGAAACCGTCGGCGTCCTCTGCCGCCAAGCCCTCTGCCACGCCCGTGCCGGAGCCGACATCGTCGCGCCCAGCGACATGATGGACGGACGCGTCGCCGCCATCCGCGAGGCGCTCGACAACGCGGATTTCACCAGCGTCTCCATCCTCAGTTACGCGGCGAAGTACGCCAGCGCCTACTATGGCCCCTTCCGTGGCGCGCTCGATTCCGCGCCCAAGTCCGGCGACAAAAAGACCTACCAGATGGACCCGGCGAATGCGCGGGAAGCCTTGCGCGAAGCGGATCTCGACGAGGCCGAGGGCGCGGACATCCTCCTCGTGAAACCGGCCGGGCCGTATCTGGACATCATCAGCCTGATCGCGAATCGCTCCACCTTGCCGATCGCCGCCTACCAGGTCAGTGGGGAATACCTCATGATCAAGAGCGCCGCCGCCGCCGGCTGGCTCGATGAGCGCTCCGTGGTGCTTGAATCACTCCTCGGCATCCGCCGCGCGGGCGCCGATATGATTCTGACCTACTTCGCCAAGGACATCGCTCCTTGTCTGGGGGCGTGAGGCTTCTGTGTTTCCGGGCGTATGAGACTTCGCCGTGCGTTGATTTGAAATCCAGCGGCATCCACAGGCTGCTGACGTGCCTGGATTTAGAATCGAACGGCGTTTGCAGACCGTCGGCATGCCTCGATTCAAAATCGACCGGCGTTCGCAGACCGTCGGCGTGCCTCGATTCAAAATCGACCGGCGTTCGCAGACCATCGGCGTGCCTCGATTCAAAATCGAGCGGCGGTCGCAGACCGTCGGCGTGCCTCGATTCAAAATCGAGCGGCGTTCGCAGACTGCCGGCGTGCCTCGATTTAAAATCAAGCCGCTTCGCAGGCCGTTGGCGTGCCTCGATTCGAAATCGAGCCGCTTCGCCGACTGTTGGCGTGCCTCGATTTCAAAATCGGGCCGCTCCGCACGCCGTGTCTTCCTTCGTAGCGATTTCCCGGATTTCAGATCAAACGTCCGCCGCGCACACCGCCATCGCGGCCATGCCTTCCTCGCGCCCGGGGAACCCCAAACGTTCGTTTGTCGTCGCTTTGACCCCGACCTGATCGGGCCGGAGCCCCAGAGCTTCGGCGATGTTCGCCTTCATCTGCTCCACGTGAGGCCGGATCTTCGGCCGCTCGGCGATCAAAGTGGCGTCCACGTTGTGGATCACCGCCCCTTTCCCCGCGGCGATCTCCGCACACTTGCGGAGAATCTCCAAACTGCTGATCCCCGCAATCGACGCATCGGACGGAGGAAACCAATAGCCGATATCCGGCTCCCCCAAGGCTCCCAGCACCGCGTCTGCGATGGCGTGACACAGGACATCGGCATCGGAATGGCCAAGAAGCCCCTTTTCATGCTCGATGGTGACGCCGCCGAGCACCAACGCCCGCCCTTCAACAAGGCGGTGAACGTCATAGCCAATGCCGGAACGAACCATGGCCGAACCTCAGTTCATCTCCTCCACCGGAAGCAGGCCGTTGGAAGAAATGACCCCAAACTTCTCGGAACCTGGTTTCGGCAACCGCAAGACGGTTCCGCCCGCCCGCTGAATCAGCAACTCCCCGGCGGCGATGTCCCACAAGCTCACCGCTTCTTCGAAATAGGCATCGAGCCGCCCGCACGCGATGTAGGCCATCCCAAGCGCCGCGCTCCCCAGCATCCGCGTCTTGCGAACGCGGTGCGCGATCCGGCGGTAGCGCTCCAACCCGATGTCGATCGCTTCGTTCGTCTTCGAAAAACCCACGGTAATGACGGCTTCGTTCCACGCCGCGCGCTTACTGACCCGGATCGGCCTGCCATTGCGGGCCGGCGGCTGATCCGGCCCCACCGTGAAAAGCTCATCAAGCATCGGATCATAAATCACCCCATGGGTAATCTCCTCTCCTTCGCGCAACGCGATCGACACACAGAAATGGGGAATCCCGAAAAAGTAATTCACCGTCCCGTCGATCGGATCCACGATCCACTGAAATGCGCTCGATGCCTCCCCCGCGACGCCTTCTTCCCCGAGAATCGCGTGTCCCGGATGACGTTCTAGAATGATCTGGGTGATCAATTCCTGACTGCGCACATCCAACTGGAGTTTGATGTCGTGCGCCAGCATCTCATCGACGTGCAGGTCGCCTTCGTAATGCTCACGCAGCAACGCGCCAGCCGCGCGCGCCGCCGTCACAGCGGTTTCTAAATAGGCACTCATGAAGCGGGCACCCGCATCCGGTCGCGGGCGAGCCCTTCGATAATGCGGACTAGGTCCCGTGCAAGCGCGGACTTCGCTCCTCGGGGCAAAGCCTCGGCGCTTCCATCCGCGTGATACAGGCAAATCTCGTTCGTGTCGGAATCAAAACCAATCCCCGGCTGGCTCACGTCATTAGCGACGATTACGTCGCAGCGCTTCCGCACCAGCTTGTCCCGGGCGTGCGCCTCCACGTTCTCCGTCTCGGCGGCGAATCCGACGAGCAGCCCCCCAAAGCCCAACGGCTCCCGCGCACTCCCGAGAATGTCCTCGGTCTTTTCCAGATGGAGCACCCAGTCCTGTTGCTTGCTCTTCTTGATCTTCTGAGGACTCACTGACACCGGCCGGTAATCCGCCACTGCCGCCGCCATGATCGCCACGTCAGCGGCCCCCAAACGCTCCGCCACGGCTTCATACATCTGCCGGGTGCTTTCCACGGCCACCAAGCGAATGCCCGGCTGAGACGGAGCCGCGATGGTCACCGGCCCGGAAACCAAATCGACCGTGTGCCCGGCGCGCGCCGCCGCTTCCGCGATCGCGTAGCCCATCTTGCCCGAAGAACGGTTGCTGATGAAACGAACGGGATCGATCGGCTCGCGAGTCGGCCCGGCCGTGATGAGGAAGTGAAGCGGCTCCGGTGGAGTCATCAGGCGTCTCTACCCGACGGACGGTGATTTGTCAGCTGCCAAAATCAATCGCCCCACGAGCGCCGAAACCGCGGCGCCGTGGGGCGACTTACCTGAACGGACCGGTGATTGAACCAAAGAGCCCCCCAAAGCACCGGCCACCGACTGACTGACTGATGGCTGAGTAAGCAGGTCTGGTGCCAAAATCGTCACCGAGGCCCTGAGTCAATTCACTTGGAACCTCAGGCAGCCACCGGCAGGCTGAAAAAGAACTCTGTCGGCTCCCCCACGTGGCTCGAAACCCCAATCTGCCCGCCGTGCGCGTGCACAATCTCCCGGCAGATCGACAAACCCAGGCCAACGCCCTCTTTGCCATCGTCCGCCAATCGGTAGAACCGCTCAAAAATGCGATCCTGGTGCTCCTCAGGCACGCCCCGCCCCTTGTCGAGCACCGAGAATCGCACCGCCTCAGGTCCGTTCGGGCGCGCCCGCAACGTGAGCACTTCGCCCTCGGGGCTGTAGTGCATCGCGTTGGACAGAAGATTGTCGAACACCTGGCGGATGCGCGCCCGGTCCGCCAGCACCGGAGGAAGATCGTCGGGCACGTCCACCTGGATCGTGATCCGCTTCGTCGGCGCCACCTGTCCCGCCAAGTCGACTGCTTCTCCCGCGAGGGATTTCGGTGACACCGGTTCGGTCTGCAATTGCCGCGCTCCACTTTCCCAGCGGCTGATCTGCAACAGATCGCCCAACGTCTGCAAAAGCCGTTCACAATCGTCCCGGGAGGATAGCACCAGCTTCTCCTGCCGCTCGTTGAGAGTCCCGAGCTTCTCATGCGCCAGCAGATGCAGCGCCATCCGGATACTGGTGAGCGGCGTCTTGATTTCGTGGCTCACCGTCGCGATGAGATCCGTCTTCAACGTGTCCAACCAACGGAACCGCGTCACATCGTTCAACACAACCGCCCACCCAGCCGGCCGCTCGTTCTCATCCTGAATCCGGAAGATGCCCGGCAGAAAGAAGTACTCCTTGCGGTCATCCCGGAGCGCAATCGCTTCGCTGAGATCCTCCGGCTGATAGTCTTCCCCTTCTTCCAGCACCCGGTGAACCAACCGGCGCACTTTACTCGGCAACCGGTCTGGCGTCCCCAAGGCCTCCATCAGTTCCTCCGCCCTAGGGTTCACCTGGGACAACTCGCCCTCTCCGTTCAAAATCACGATCGGATGCGGGAACGTCGCCAAAATCGCCCGGCTCTCCCGGTTGGATCTCAGCCGCTTTTCATCCAGAGGCTGCAGCAGCTCCCGCATCTCCGCCGCCATCTCGTTGAAGCACACCGTCAATTCGCCAATCTCGTCCGTCCGCTTCTGGGGAATCACCAGGTTGTAGCGATGATGCCTCACGTCTTGCGCCGCGGCCGTAAGCCTCGCAATCGGACTCACGATCGCCGCATCCAGGCGTTGCGCCACAAAGGCCGCCAGAGCGCTCGCCGCCGTCAGAACCAACACCAAGACCAACACCGCTCTTGATAACTCGCCGGATTCCCGCGCCAACTCCACGCGCATACTCTGATCGATCAAACTCAGCAGATGCTCGGAACTTTGCGCAAAGTCCCCGGTCAGCTTGAGAATCCGGGAATGCAACAGCAGCCTTGCCTCGTTGCTGATCGTCGGCCGCACCGCCAGTTGATGTAGCTCCAACAACTCCGAAGTCCCGCCTTCGATTCGTTCCAGCGCCCCGCTCTGCTCGAGACTGAATGGCACTCGCCTCAAAACGGCAAGGCCACTGAGGATACCACTTCGGCTTACCTCAAAAGTCCTGGGACTCGCGGATGCATTGGGTTGCCCAGCCAGCGCCGGAAGATAGGCCGTATTGATCATCGCCACATGATAGCGAATCCCGGAAAGCGCCCGCACCGCCTCATAATAGCGGCCCACCACGGCGCCACGGCTGCCAGAGGCCTGCTCCCGAAGGACAAAGACGCCACTCAATCCCACGGCTACGATCAGCCCAATCACCACTCCCAGCCCCGTCAGAATACTGGTTCGAATATTCAAGCTCGTTCAGCTTAACCCCATCTTCTTCCGCTTCCGGTACAGCGTCGCTTGATCGATCCCAAGGATTCGCGCCGCCTCCGCCATGCTATTGCAACGCTCCAACACTCGCTTCAAGTGTTCTTCTTCCAGCGCTTCCAAACTGACATCCGCGCCGAGCGCAGGACGCTCGATGAAGTCCACCGCGGGGGCATTCCCGCAAGAAGTTGCATAGGTGCGGCCTAGAGAGTCCGCGGGCAGTTCCTCCGCCGCGATCTGCTCGCCCCTCGATAAAATCACTGCCCGCTCAATCGCATTGCGCAGTTCACGAAGGTTTCCGGGCCACGGATAAGAGCGAAGCCGCTGTTTCGCTCCTTCGCTGAACCCACTGATCTTCCGTCCCGTGCGCTTGGCGAAGAATCGCAAATACTCTTCCGCAAACACGACCAAGTCCGAAGGTCGATCCCGCAACGGAGGAAGCCCCACCGCAATCACATGAAGCCGGTAATACAAGTCTTCGCGAAACGTTTTCTCCTCCACCAGCTGTCGAAGATCACGATTTGTCGCGGCAATTACTCTG
The DNA here is from genome assembly GCA_945883495.1 of Akkermansia muciniphila. Lineage (GTDB taxonomy): Bacteria > Verrucomicrobiota > Verrucomicrobiia > Verrucomicrobiales > DEV007 > V1-115. The sequence continues at coordinate 27,133 of CAMCXS010000050.1, read as the reverse complement.
ACCTCCGCTCGCCGCGTCTTGGTCTCTCCGAGCCGTTCATATTCGCGCTCCTGCAGCAGCCTGAGCAGCTTCGGTTGAATATCCAGTGGAAGCTCCCCAATCTCGTCAAGAAACAGGGTTCCCCCATGAGCCGCATGCACCTTCCCCCATTGGTCCTTAATGGCACCAGTGAACGATCCCTTGACATGCCCGAACAACTGACTCTCCAAGAGTTCTCGGGAAAGGCTCGGACAACTGACCGTCACGAAAGGCTTATTGCGCAACGGGCTCTTCTGATGAACCGCTTTGGCAATCACGCTCTTGCCGGTTCCACTCTCGCCCAGAATCAGAATCGACGCCGGCGTCTCGGCAGCGCGGAACAAGACATCATATACCGCTCGCATTGATGGATCGCCAGACTCCAGCACCGGCTCAACCGACGTCTCCGCCACCTCGACCTCAAGCTCCTCAATGCGACTCTGCATCTGACGATGCTTCTCCACCCGCGCGAGCAGCCCTCTCAAGGTGTCTGGGGTAAACGGCTTCTCCAGAAAATCGAAGGCGCCATGATGCATCGCTTTTACCGCAGTCGCCACCGTCCCGTAGGCGGTCAGCACCACAACTTCCGTGGTCCGGTGCCGCTTCTTGATATCCGCCAAGACATCAAGGCCGCTCTGCTCGCCAAGGCGGAGATCCAGGAAAACCACGTCAAAGTGATCCTCCCCAAGCCTCTGCAATGCCGCTGGGCCTCCGCCCACCGCCTCCGCATAGTGATTGTCCGCCTCGAGCGCCATCACCACGGCGTCTCGAATATTGCGCTCATCATCAACGACCAGAATATCCATTAGTGGTGGTCCGAGCTTCTGCGCGGAACATAGCGAACATCACTCCTTCCAATCTGTCGACCCCCATCAGGCCCTAGTCCGCCGTACGGATCCAATGGAATCCACCGATCCTTGGCCGTACGCGCCTCCGGTCTAGATCGACCGCCTTCCGGAGACCAGGCTAACCAGAAAAAGAATCAGAAAGACCGCAAAGCAGATCTTCGCCAACGTCGCCGCCATCCCAGCCACTCCGCCAAATCCGAAGAACGCTGCGATCAGCGCCAAAATAAGAAATGTGATCGTCCAGTGAAGCATAGTTATCAGTGTTGTTGTGTTGAACCCCTTCTATGCACGCTTTATGCCAGCCACTCCCCCCCACTGGCCACGCACCTACCCTTCGCCTCCCTCCTGCATCGTGCATGAATTGACCGCATGCTGCAAACGCCTCTGGTGCGTTCCGCCTCATTTGCAGCGGCCCGCTCCTCGCCACCCACTGGCACTCTCCTTGCTCCACCAAGGATTTCATGAAACTGGGACTACTCTGCACCGCCCTTTCCGCCGCGAGCGGTCTTTTGCTAGCTTCGTGCGAAACGCGCTCAGGCACAGGCGCTCTCATTGGCGGCGCTACAGGCGCGGGCATCGGAGCCCTCGTCGCCGATGATTCTCCTGGAGCGGGCGCGGCTATTGGCGGAGCCATTGGCGCTGCAACCGGCGCCATCGTCGGCGACGTCAGAGATCGGCGGTACGGATCACGCTATGCGTATGACGAACCCTACGGAGATCCCTACTACGGACGCGCATCCTATGCTCCAGCCACCATTGTCTACCCCCGGCATCGCCGCATCATGTATGCCGATTGAGTCTCTATCTTACTCTACGCAGGGCGATCCCCTGCTCCAAGACTTCGAGCAGGACCCCGCCCGCTGGGCCAAAGAGATCGCTTCGGAGGTCACCGACCGCTTGGGGAGCTTATCCGCTCCTCCCTCCGCGACAGCGATGGCGAACGGCGCTCGCCAGGCATTCCGGCAGTACCTGGAGGCCACACACAGGCAGCACTTTCATGAGGCAGCGAGAGAATTGGAGGAACTCAGCAACAGGCTGGACAGCCTCGTCCAACTCCTTCAAGGATCACCCCATCCCAATTAGACATCCGGCAGGCAAACTCGCCAGAGCGAGATGCACCGGCAACCGCCGCCCACTCCAAGCCACTGACCGGGATCGAAATACGCAGGTCCACCGTCGGATCGCCAAATCCGGCGGCAGTTCGAGCATATTGCCCTCAGGCCAACAGTCCTTCCCAATCGGTGGTCGGCCCGTTCCGCTTCCTACCCTCATCGTCAGCCGAGGAACCACCGTCAGCAGAGCCTCATCTCCATACCGCCGGATAAAGGCGAAGACATGCCTCGCCAGCGGCCCAATCGCCGGCACTGGCTCATAGCTTCCCTCGTCCAGTAGGGCACCGTGCTCGCTGCGCAACTGCAACAGGCGGTGAATCACATAGAGCTTGATGCGGCCATCACTCGGAGCTTCCAACAGCTCCCTCAACCAATCCTCAGTTCTTTTCTGATTCAGCTCATCCAACATCTCGCCAAGAAGCTTTTCCCTCAAGCCAAAGTCCACGGCTTGCCGGTTGTCCGGATCCACTAGGCGAAAGTTCCAGAGCTCGTCCCCTTGATACAAGTCCGGAACACCCGGTGCGGTATACTGAATGGCCGTCCGAGCCAACGAATTCCAATACCCCTGATGCGCAATCATTGCGGTGAAAGCGCTCAATTCTTCGACAAACGCAGATCCAGCTGATAAAGCGCCCCGAACAAATGCGTCCACCGCGTCCTCATAGCCCCGGTTTGGCCTCTCCCAGGAAGTACGAGACTTTGCTTCCCTCACCGCTTTCACAAGATAGCGGCACAACCTCTCCCGAAGATCCGCCAACTCCTCGGAAGACGGGATCTCCCCGCCCGAGGGCCAAATGCCAACAGCGGACTGATAAAACACATATTGAGCGTTTGGTCCTGGCGCTGGAACTCCCGCGGTGGAGCAGCACAAAGGTCGATGCATTTCTCGCCACCGATTCACCACTCTCCACCACTCCTCCGGAATTTCAGAAAGCACATCCAATCTCGCGCGAACATCGGCACTCCGCTTGGTATCGTGCGTGGTCACGGCCAATAGGTTTCGCGGCCAGCACTCCGCACGCCTCCGGTTGGCTTCATGAAGCGATTCCATGGAGTTCTCGTTCACGTCCGTAGGCGCCCCACCGACCTCATTCAACGAAAGCAACGGGACATGCACATACAATGCCGTATCTTCAACTCCCTTCGCGGCGGCGGGAGCCGTCAGCTGCTGAAGACGCTGCATAAAGCATACCCTCTCGTGACCCAGAGTCTCCCCTCGCCCACCATGCTCCGTCGGCAGAATCACTTTCGCCAGCAGTTCCATCGCACAGCCGGTGTCCGGCCGCTCGATCACCGCAGTGTGAAAAGCCTCCCTGAAATGAAGCTCTTCCTGCTCACTCAATTCCAGGCGCTGAGGGGAGACGTAGGTCCGATACACTGGTAGCGATGCGATCAATTCTACAAGGGCGGCGCGAAAGTCAACTTTGTCCACTGAAGCCGTCGGCGCCACCCGCTCCGCAAAGCTCTGCAAAACCTCAGATAGTCGCTCAACCGGCACCGCAAACTCACGCCGGAGCACCATTCGTTTACAGTCCAATGCCACGTCCGCAAAGCGGTGCGCACGCTTGATCAGCGTATTGTAGAGCGATTCCAACCGGCGAAACCCACCCGCTGAAACAAGAAGACGCTCGACCTCATTCAGGAACTCATAGCCCGTAGTCCCGGATACTGGCCATTCCTTGGGCAAGACTTCCCGCGGCCCAAGGATCTTCTCCACATAAATCATCAAGTCACTCTTCACGGAGCGCAGTCGCTGGAGGTAATGCAACGGATCACGCAATCCATCGAGGTGATCCACCCGCACCCCGCTCACAACGCCGCCTGAGATAAGCCGAAACAGCGCTGCATGAGTCATATCAAAAACAACGGGATCCTCCTGACGCATCGAGACCAACTCATTCACGGCAAAGAACCGCCGATAATTGATCGCGCTCGCTGCCCTACGCCAATGCACAAGGCGGTAGGCTTGATGTTTCAACACCCCCCGAAGCCGGAGCAACCCACAATTCTGTCCATGAAAAGCACCAAGACTCTCCGCTATCCAATCTTGCAAGCGTGGAGTCTGCACCACCAAACGCGCAAACTCGGAGAGAACCCCCTCTATCTCCTCACGGTTGATCTCGACTCTCTTCCGGAGACGCGCAGCCGCTCCTGGAAGCTCTCGCAGGTGAAGCAAGATGCGGTTCACCTCGTCAATGGCCTTCGTATCCGGTCCGGCGCAGGGCAAAAGAGGACCACAGATGAGTGGAATGCTTGCTGGATCCACCGGAAACATGTGATCAAAGTATTGCAGGAGAAAGCGACCATCCTGCCACAAGAGCACCAATTGCTCCCGCTCCAGAGTCTGCTGGAGAGGAACCGCGAGCACGGGCAGCAACACCCTCCCCCGCATCTCCATCTCCTCCATCCGCCAATCGATATCGAAGAATCCAGCGTAGGGCGAAGCCCGGCCGTAGGTAAGGACATCCCGCCAAAACGGATTCTCAAAGCAAGCCGCCATATGATTTGGGACAATATCCACGAGCAGCTTGAGGCCATATCGTTTCAACTTCTCACCAAGCTCAGCAAGGGCACTCTCGCCTCCAAGCTCAGGATTCACTACGCGGGGATCCACCTGGTCATACCCATGACTACTGCCCTTCCGCGCCCTCATTACAGGCGAAGCGTAAAGATGCGTCACACCAAGCCCCGCCAAGTATGGCACCAATCTCCCCACATCATCCAACCGAAAACTTGGACTCAGCTGGATTCGATACGTTGAATTCGCCACCATTTCGTGCGGCTGTCCGCCTGACGTCACGCTTCAATCTCCAAGATCGCGAGAAGCCCCTCTAGCGGAATCGATACCCATTCTGGTCGATTGTTAAGCTCGTATCGCAATTCATAGACCGCTTTGCGCAAGACATACGCAGTCAAGACTATCTGTCGATCCTCCTCCTCCTCTGGTAAGAAGGCACCCTGCTCAGCGGTGTGAAAGTAGCCCGCCAAGAACCGGTCAGTCGTCAACCGCTGCCAGCGCCTCAATCGCGCTTCTAGAACTCCCGCCGGAACGGATGCCCGCAACGATTCGTTTCGCGGAAGTCGAAGCGCCGCACTGGCCGCGTAATGGAACGATCGCAACATTCCGGCCACATCACTCAGGGGAGAAGCCTTAATCCTTCTTTCTGAGACGGGACGCCCCGTCTCGCCCTCAAAATCTATGATCACAAACTCCCTTCCCGTAAAAAGAACCTGCCCCAAGTGAAAGTCCCCATGACAACGGATTCGCTTCGCCCGGATTCGATGCCTCGCCAGCACCCGATATTGCTCCAGCAGCACATCTTCACGGCGCAGCAGACGTTCCACCAGATCGCACGAGACCGCGTCAAGATGATGACGCACCGAAGTGAGGAGCGCCAACGTCCGCCGCGCCTCTGAACGCATAGCCTCATACAAGTTGCGTTGATAAAGCGTCGTAAACGCTTCTGGCGTAAAGGCCGCGTCAGGGGCACCGGCGAGCACTACGTGCAGCTCTCCCGTACGACGGCCCAACAACTCAATGCTGTGTAAATACGAAGAGAGATCCCACTCATCTGGAAGACTCAACGCAACGTTGCCCATCGAGCCATCTACGCTCAGCTGAATCGCTTCTAAATATCGGCCGAGTTCATCCAACGTGTAACTCCAACCACTCCCTTCGTTATCGATGTACTCAAAAGCGCTCGCCAACGTTCGCTTTGTGCCATCTGGCCCTAAGTAATTCACCCCCGCCACCAGTCGTGGCGCCCCCTGAAATTTAGCTGCCGTGAGAACACGGCCAATCTCTAGCTCAGGATTCTCCCCTTCCCAAATCTGCCGGAAAAGCTTTACGACAAGGCGCTCACCCAGCACCGCGGAGGCGTTGCTTTGCTCTGCCCCCAAAATCGTAACCTTTCCGGAAACATCTCCCCTGAGCCCTTCTGAAAGAGCTTCCCGCACAACTTGAATCGTTCCCTTCCCCCGACCGAGGGACCGATCGCCGCCCACCGCCTGCCCAAGCACTCGCCAGAACGAATCAGTCCAATTCGCCTCACACAGCATCGCTGGCTGGGGGCCGGAGAGCAACGCAACCACCGTCCCTGGATGATCTCCTGCCAAATCTCTCTCAAGACGTCCACACGCAAACACGAGAGGAAGAGTATAAACTTCAGATTCCCCCTCCAGGTAATCGACTTGAAAGATGATCATCGTCCAGCCACTCTCCCCATCCACGGGACCAGAATTCTCCAGAGCATCCAAAAGACTGATTCTCCGAATCTGCCGAGCCTTGCCAGCAAACCATCGCGCACGATTCAGAAACTGGGGCAGTGTCGCCTCGAACTCTTTCTGCCACCTCCCAGTGAAGAGGCTACTCCAGGCGCCGGCCAACTGAATCTCGGGGGTTTTCACGTCCATCGCTTCACTATCCTCCCGGAGCCACTTCAGCTGAAACCAATGAAAGGAATAAGGCCCCAGTGTCAAGAGATACGGCAGCTCACCGATCGGCGGAAACCTCGTCTGCCCAAACAGCTCCAATGGCACGCGTCCTCGATAATCAACGAGATCCAACTCCGCAAATTGGGAATAGCGGGACAGATTGGCCACCACCAGAATAATCTCTTCTCCCGATCTCCGCAAATACGCCAGAACCTTGGGGTTCGTCGGAGCCAGGAACCTGATGTCGCCCCGGCCAAACGCCAAAAATCGCTTCCGCAGGGAAATAATTCGCCGAACCCACCACAACATTGAGTGTGGACGGCTGTGCTCCACTTGGACATTTCGCGAGGCATAATGAAACAAAGGATCTACGATGGTAGGCAAGTAGACCTGCTGAGGATTGGCTCGCGAAAAACCGCCGTTGCGATCGTCGCTCCACTGCATCGGTGTCCGCACCGCGTCTCGATCCCCAAGGTAGACATTATCCCCCATGCAGATCTCATCGCCATAGTAAAGAATCGGCGTCCCTGGCAGCGAGAGCAAAAGCGCATTCATGAGCTCCATCTTCCGCCGGTTGTCTCGCAGCAATGGCGCAAGGCGGCGACGGATGCCAAGGTTCACCCTCGCCCTTTGGTTCCCAGCATAGGTTCGATACATATAGTCCCGCTCCTCATCCGTGACCATTTCTAGCGTAAGTTCATCATGATTTCGAAGGAAGACGCCCCACTGACAATTCTCCGGGATCGGCGGCGTTTGTTCCAAGATGTCGATCACCGGAAATCGATCTTCCCTCTCCACCGCCATAAAGAGTCTCGGCATGAGCGGGAAGTGGAAATTCATGTGGCATTCATCGCCATCTCCGAAGTACGCCGCGGCGTCCTCTGGCCACTGATTTGCCTCCGCCAGCAGCACCTTCTCCGAGTGCCGCTCGTCCACATGCTTGCGCAGTTCCCTCAAGAACGCATGCGTCTCCGGCAAATTCTCACAGGTGGTACCCTCCCGCTCGAACAAATACGGCACCGCATCCAGACGCAAGCCATCCACGCCAAGTCCTAGCCAGAAATCAACCGCGTCCATCATCGCAGCCCGGACGGGAGGATGATCGAAGTTTAGATCCGGCTGGTGATGATAGAACCGGTGCCAGAAATAGGCCTGCGCCACCGGGTCCCAGGTCCAGTTCGAAGTCTCAAACTCTCCGAAAACCACCCGAGCTTCCGCATAGCGTCGATCATCATGGCTCCAAACATAAAAATCTCGCCACTCTTCCCCGGGCTGCGCTCGACGCGACTTTTGGAACCAGTCGTGACGATCCGAAGTATGATTCATCACCATCTCCGTAATAATCCGAAGATCGCGTTGGTGAGCTTCCTCTAGAAATCGTGTAAACTCATCCAGATCTCCATAAACGGGATTGATGGCGGTGTAATCTGCAATGTCGTAGCCGTCATCCCGCATCGGCGAAACGAAAAACGGCTGCAGCCAAATCGCAGTCACTCCCAAGCCCTGCAAATAGTCTAGCTTTGTGACTAGACCGCGAAAATCTCCTACGCCATCCTCGTTGCTATCGCAAAAGGATCGCACGTGTAACTGGTAAATCACGGCGTCCTTATACCAGCCTGATGCAGAATCACGTCCCGTCACCACGTCTGCCCCTTCACCTTCGTTCCATTCCAAGGAAGCCCCCTCTCCACACTAGGTTCGTGCCCCCAAGAAGGTCCGTGCTGCTCCAGCTCCCAGCGGGCCAGCCGCGCTATCGGTTCAGGAACTCCTCTGGATCGGCACCCTTCATAGAACATCTGATGAACTTCGCCCGGCAGGCCTGCACGCATCCGGCAATAATGCTCGTGAATAATGGCCGCATCTCTATGCGCTCCGACGAAGGGATGCCCTAGAATCTTCCATACGCTGCTGGGCAGGGCTTCGCCTCGAAAGACGCTTCCACAAGGAGCACTCCAAAGCCTTCCTGAGGCATCGCGAAAAGCGAGATCTTCACTCAACCGCAGAGCCTCCTCATCCTCTCCGCATTCAATCACCGCCCCCCCAACGAACCGCCCGGCCTCCCGCGGGTGAAATATCAGACTCAATCCAGCCCCCCCCCAGATCGAGATAGAGAGCATCCAGAAAAATCCCCACATCCACCCATCTCCACCCGCGAAGGACCGTCGAAACACGGCCGCAGACGCCTGGAAGTCTCCGCCTGTCACCGTGCAGGCGTAAATCACGATCGCCGCGCCACCAGCAACCAAAAGGCACGAGCCAGTCAAGAATCCAAACAGACCAATGGACTCATGGACACTGAGTTTGGAAGTGCCGCCGCTGTGAGTTGAAATAGGGAAGTGCATTTGCCACCGGCCTACGAGCCCCACCCGTCCCCGCGGCACATTCCTCAAATCGGGTTAGTTACCTATTCTAGCGAACAATCTATTCCCGGCTCGACTGGGGCGCAAGCTTGATCCTCGCACTTACTCTGTTAAACCGATCGATCACCATGCTATGTGGAAAGCTCGTACGAAGCGTCATCAATACCTGTACTAATAGTTACGGGCATGGTCGTCGAGCTCCGTATTTCGCGATTGCAGCATTGCATAAACTCCGCTGAGCCGTCCTCGGTCTCTATTGCAAGCGCAAAAGTCTAGCTTGCATTTATCTCGCACTTGCAGCATCTAAGGGAAACCGATTCTTTCCATGGCGAACGTTGCAAAAAATCCTGCCGGACTGGAAATTCGAAGCCCCCGGAATGCCGACGTGAGCCAGGTGCTCGATGGTGGTGCCCAAGAATTTCTCACCAGTTTATCACGCGAATTCGCCCCACGTGTCTCAACGCTGCTCCAGGCACGCCAGGAACGGCAACGCCAATTCGACGCCGGCGTTCGCCCCGATTTCATCGAAGAGACCGCATGGATCCGCCAGAGTGACTGGAAGGTAGCCCCAATTCCTGCTGATTTGGTGGATCGCCGTGTGGAGATCACCGGGCCTGTTGACCGGAAGATGATTATCAACGGCCTCAATTCCGGTGCCAACGTGTATATGGCGGACTTCGAGGATGCGAATTCGCCTACTTGGGACAACTGCATCCAAGGCCAAATCAACCTTCTCGCTGCTGTCCGGGGCGACATCGAGTTTCATGGTCCCAGCGGCAAGTGCTACCGCTTAGGCGATAATCCGGCCACGTTGATGGTCAGACCCCGGGGATGGCATTTGATCGAGCGCCACCTCTGGTGCGATGGATGCCCCATCCCCGCTGCGTTGGTGGATTTCGGTCTCTTTTTCTTTCACAATGCCCGTCATCTGCTCCAGGAGCGAGGGAGCGGCCCTTACTTTTACCTTCCCAAGTTACAATCTCACCTTGAGGCGCGCCTTTGGAATGAGGTCTTCCTTTTTGCCCAGGATCACCTCGATCTCCCCCGTGGCAGTATCCGCGCTACCGTTCTCATCGAGACGCTGCCTGCGGCCTTCGAGATGGACGAAATCCTTTATGAACTCAGGGAGCACTCCGCAGGTCTGAACTGCGGCCGATGGGACTACATGTTTAGCTTCATCAAAACGTTCCGGGAACACCCTGACTTCGTTCTTCCCGATCGCAGTCAAGTCACCATGACCCAACCGTTCCTGCGGGCCTACACCCGTTTGGTAGTAAAGACTTGTCACCGCCGCGGCATCCATGCCATGGGCGGGATGGCGGCACAGATTCCCATCAAGGATGATCCGGAAGCTAACATAGCCGCAATGGAAAAGGTCGCAGCAGACAAACGTCGCGAGGTAGCCGACGGGCACGACGGGACATGGGTCGCGCATCCGGGCCTAGTCCCGCTCGCTCGCGAGATCTTCGGAACCTTGGACCAGGGGAACCAGATCCACAAACTTCTAGAAGTCTTTGAAGCCACGCCGATTGACCTGATTGAGCCACCGAGAGGCACCAGAACCGAGGCCGGTCTACGCCAGAACGTCAACGTCGCCCTGCAGTACGTCCAAGCGTGGCTTGGAGGACTCGGATGCGTGCCGCTCTTTAACCTGATGGAAGATACCGCCACAGCTGAGATCTCACGCTCCCAACTCTGGCAGTGGATCCGGCATGGCGCGAAGCTGGAGGATGGCAGAGTCGTGGATGCGGCCCTGTTCCGTAGGATTCTCGCCGAAGAACTTGCCGGATTGAGAGTCCTCAACGGCGACGAGCGCAACCTTACCAGCCGCCGTGAGCAAGCCGCTCGCCTCATCGACGAGCTCGTCACATCACCAACCCTCGTCGATTTTCTTACCATTCCAGCCTACGATCTTTTAACCCGCGACACGTACCAAGACGAACCCGCTCCAACGCCATGAAATCATCGACCGCGGCCAAATCCAAAGCATCAAATCGAGGAACCTCCGCCGAGCCGCAAAACCGCTGGCAGGGAATTCAACGCCCTTACTCCAATCGCGATGTCGAGCGGCTGCGAACCTCGGTTCAGATTGAGTACACACTCGCCAGACTCGGCGCCGAGCGGCTTTGGAACCTCCTTCACTCGGAACCAGCGGTCCGTAGTCTGGGCGCCCTGAGCGGGCAGCAGGCAGTGCAAATGGTCCGGGCTGGGCTCCAGGCGATCTACTGCAGCGGGTGGCAGGTGGCGGCGGATGCCAACCTCTCTGGCCAAACGTATCCCGACCAGAGCCTCTACCCATCCAATAGCGTTCCTACCCTGGTCAGGCGAATCAACCAGGCCTTGATGCGCGCCGATCAAATTGAACGAACCTCGGGCGCTAAAAACCGGATCGATTGGTATACTCCGATTGTCGCAGACGCGGAAGCAGGGTTCGGCGGTCCGCTCAATGCCTTTGAGATGATGAAGGCGATGATCGAAGCTGGCGCCGCCGCCGTCCACTTCGAGGACCAACTCTCGTCCGAGAAGAAATGCGGCCATCTCGGCGGCAAAGTCCTGATCCCCACCTCCCAATTCCTGCGCACCCTCATCGCCGCGCGCCTCGCCGCAGACGTTTTGAACGTACCGACAGTTCTCATCGCTCGAACCGATGCCGAGAGCGCCCGGCTCATCACCAGCGACGCGGACCCCGTCGATAAACCCTTCCTCAACGGCCAACGCACCCCCGACGGTTTTTTCCGGATCGAAGGAGGGCTTGAAATGGCGATCGCCCGAGCCAAGGCCTACGCCCCCTTCGCCGACCTCATTTGGTGTGAGACCTCAACCCCAAACCTGGAGCGCGCCCGAACCTTCGCCGAGGCGATCCACGCCGAATTCCCCGGCAAGCTCCTCGCCTACAACTGCTCCCCATCGTTCAACTGGAAGCACAATCTCGACGAGCGGGAGATCGCGGATTTCCAAGTCGAATTGGGCCGCCTCGGATACAAATACCAATTCGTCACGCTGGCGGGCTTTCACAGTCTGAATTTCTCCATGTTTGAGCTGGCCAAGGACTATCTCAGCGCCGGAATGAAGGCCTACAGCGATTTTCAACAACGCGAATTTGCCCAGGAGCAGAGAGGTTACACGGCCACACGGCACCAGCAGGAAGTCGGCACCGGATACTTTGACGAGGTGTCCAAAGTGGTCTCGGGAGGAACCAGCTCCACGACCGCTCTTGCCGAATCGACCGAGTCAGATCAGTTCTGCCACTCCTAAATACCCTACTCAGCGCGACTCTCGCCACGCTTGGGGGCATCGCCTTCCATTTGCCGAAGGCGCGCCTCCAGGTCCGCCATGCGCCGTCGCAGATCGTCCTCTTGAGCAGCCGGTTTCCGCGGCATCCAGCCCGGCACCGGGAAGGGCGTGCCCGGATACATACGATCCATCCACGCCCGCATCCACTCCATCGGATTCTGCACCGGGGCGGAGGCCCCTTGGACCCGAAGCAAGTCTAAATAGGTGAGACACTGTTCAAAATAATCCTTAAGGAAGTCAGACATCGCCTCATTGGCCTGAAGGATGGAATGAAGCATCGCCGTAGGGAACAGCGAGAACTTGTCCGGGTGCTGCTCCATGATGATCTGAGCTAGAACTGTCCTCGTGATCTCCTCGCCGGACTGGCTGTCGGTGATTTCCACAGTATGGCCATCGCGCACCATCTGTTCAATATCCTGCAGCGAAACGTAGGCCTTTGCTTGCCGGGCATAGAAACGCCGATTGGGGTATCGTTTGATTTGGATCGGCCCGTCGGCGGTCATAGTGGCTATTCTACTCCTTTTTCAGGATTCCAGCAATGGCGAGAATCTAGGTGCACTTGCAGCATTCTGCAGCCGACCGAGGAATCGTCAGATAACCGACAACTGATTCCGGATCATGCAATATGCATGACGCCTTCACCGTTTTGTTGCACATGCAGCAAAAACATTTGACTTTATCTTTAGTCTCTGGCATGTGATTACACAGAGCGATTCATAGGAATCAAAAACAAAGCCAATGGTAGATGTATGGACAATCAGGAAACAATGCACCACGCACAAAAAACAAGCCGGAAAGTATTCAACGAGAGCTTTGAATATCTAGGAAAAGCCGCCGACACCACTGTCGAAATGCAGCGGGAGTTCCTTAGGATGCAGAGCGACCTCCTAAAGACATGGACTGGCCGTTGGCAAGGAACTAATGGGACGTCGGCAACCGCCCAGACCTTCTCCAACGTCACCGATGACATGGAGAAGGTCCACAGCGGTTGGGCAGAGACGATCGACCACATGTTGACCAAGCGCCGCGAAGTTCTTGAGCTCCAGTATCGCAGCGCTGTCGAGGCTGTCGAGGGAGCTATGCGCTTGACGCAGACTACCAGCCCTGAAGCGTTCGCGGAGAAGATGGAGGACTTCTATCGCACCAGTCTTGCGGCTTGGCAGAAGAGTTCTGAGGCCCAGCTAAAGGAGTTTCAAGACGCCGCAAAATCCTGGATGGAGATGTCCTCGTCGTTCGGGAAAGTAGAGGCCTAAGGACGCGGTGAACGCCGCGTCACCATGACGATATGCCTGCATCTAGAGACCTAATCGAAAAAGAAGTGTTTGTTGTGGCGGCCGCCCGTACGCCCATGGGCTCCTTTTGCGGCAGCTTGGCCACCGTGTCGGCGCCACAACTTGGGGCGACCGTGATCCGGGCCGTCGTCGAGCAAGCACGCATTGACCAATGCGAAGTTGACGAAGTCATTATGGGAAATGTCATCTCCGCTGGATTGGGCCAAAACCCAGCAAGGCAAGCGTCCATCTATGCCGGGCTCCCACCCGCCGTGGGAGCGACCACGGTCAACAAGGTTTGCGGCTCTGGATTGAAGTCCGTGATTTGGGGAATGCAATCTATCCAAACCGGACTGGCGCGGTTAATCGTCGCTGGCGGGATGGAAAGCATGAGCTGCGCGCCCTACCTCCTCTTGAGAGCCCGCGATGGCTACCGAATGGGCAACGGAGAGGTGATTGATGCCATGGTCCATGATGGTCTTTGGGACGTTTATGGCGACAAACACATGGGCCTCTACGGAGATCGATGCGCAGCCAAATATGGATTCACAAGGCAGCAGCAGGATGACTACGCCGAAGAGAGCTATCTCCGTGCCCGGCGGGCAGTGAAAGAAGGCATCTTCGACGATGAGATCGTCCCGGTGGAGGTCATGATTCGCAAGAAGTCCACAATTGTGGCAGAGGATGAAGAACCGGCCAGATTTGACGCCACCAAGCTCCGCGAACTACGTCCAGCGTTTTCACCAGATGGAACCGTCACCGCTGGGAATGCCTCCAGCATCAATGATGGAGCGGCCGCCGTCGCAATCGCCTCGGGCGGTGCTTGCGCGCAATTCGGACTGCGCCCCCTCGCAAAGATTGTTGGCCACGCCACCTTCAGCCGCGAACCAGAGTGGTTCACACTGGCCCCAATCGGCGCGATCAATATGCTGCTCGATCAATTGAACTGGACAGTAGCCAACGTTGATCTGTTTGAAATCAACGAGGCTTTCGCCGCAGTACCCATGGCTGCTGAACAAGAACTCGCGATTCCTCGCTCAAAGCTCAATATCTATGGCGGAGCAGTGGCCCTCGGGCATCCCATCGGTTGCAGTGGCGCCCGCTTACTGGTCACCCTGCTGACAGGTTTGCGCCGTACCGGCGGCCGTCGCGGCCTCGCCTGCTTGTGTATCGGTGGAGGCGAAGCCATCGCTCTGGCCTTGGAAGCTATCGAACCCTAACCCGCAACTCCTTATGTCTACTCCAAAATCCAAGCATCCGCTCCCGGCGGACCATCCTGCTTTCGACAATCCGATGATGCGTCCTTTCATGGATCTATGGGCGAATTTTGCAAAGGAGACCACTGGCGCCGCCTGGCAGTCGGTCACCCTGCCCATGAACATGATGAACCCCTCAAGCTACTTCCGTGACTGGGAGCGACGCTGGATGGACGCAATGAGCGACAGTCTAGAGACCTACCTAAGCACGCCTCAGTTTCTGGAGTGGATGCGACATCAATCCGATTTTATCGTAAAAAGCAAGCAGCAGTCCGACAACATCACGAAAGAGTTCGCGCGCAACGCGGGTATTCCCACAGCCAGTGACATAAGCGGCCTGTATGAGCGTCTCCATAGTTTTGAGGACAATTTGATCCGGCGGCTCGACGAAGAGCTATTGCATCGCATGAATGGCGTTGAAGGCGGAATTGGCTCCCGCCTCAACGGCAGCCTGGAGGAACGTCTGGACCGGCTTGAGGAGACTATCCGATCCAACAAGGGATCGGGAGACGTCCGCCGCCTGGTCGATGGAGCACTTGATCAACTTCACACCAGATTGGAGCGCCTCGAGAACTCCGTCTCGTCGGCATTGGAGCGCATCGAGCTGCACCTCAGCATGACCGCTGACGGACCGCCTCCAAGAACTGCGAGAGAAGCGCCCGCAGCTAATCGGACTCGCCCGGCCGAACCTCGCACAAACAAACCAACAGTGAGATCACGAAGCTCAACACCGCCCCCACCCAACGGTAAGTCAAAAGTCAAAGGCAAACCCTCTCGCAACCGGTCCTCAAATTGACCTCGACCTCCAAAGACAGCATGCATACCAACGAGATTCCCAGCCCCGAACTCAACAACACCGAGTTCGTGCGGATGATGGATTGGAGTCTGCACGGAAAAACCGCTCTTGTGACCGGGGGCTCCCGGGGAATCGGACGCGCGATCGCTCTGAGCCTCGCTTCTCTGGGGGCCGATGTCGCGATCACTTGCTACACCGGTTGCAAGTTTGCGACCGACGTTCAAGCGGAGATCCAAGACATGGGTCGACGCTCAGCGAGCTACAGTCATGATATTGCCAAACCCGAGGACGTCGAACGCATGGCGCGCGAGGTTTCAATGGCATTTCCAAGCATTGATATTCTGGTCAATAATGCCGGCATCACCCGTGACCGGAGTTTCAAGAAGATGACCCTTGATATGTGGCAAGGTGTCCTTGCGGTCAATCTCACCGGCGTTTTCTCTGTTACCCGCTGCTTTATTGACGCCATGGCGGATCGTGGGTGGGGACGGATCGTCAATATCTCCAGCATCATTGGTGAAGCCGGAGGCTTCGGCCAAGCAAATTACGCAGCGGCCAAGGCAGGGGTGATTGCTCTCACCAAAACACTTGCCCTTGAGTATGCCCGGAAGGGAGTCACGGTCAATGCCATTGCCCCTGGCTTTGTCTCGACGCGGATGACAGCTGAAGTTCCCGAGCGAGCGATGCAATCGGTCTTGGAGCGGACGCCAATTGGCAGGTTGGCCGAACCACGGGAAATCGCTGCTGCGGTCAGCTTCCTCAGCTCACCTCTTGCTTCCTACATAACCGGGCACGTTCTCGATGTCAATGGCGGCATGCTCATGAGGTAACCTAGCGACTCTATGACCAATCCAATGTTCGATGCCTTCCTCACGCTTCAGCGCGAGGCACAGACCGAGTATTTCCGCAACTGGGGCCGATGGATGAATGGCGCCACCCTAGGTCGCTATTTCCGTGACGTCGATGTGGAGCGGACGCCGCATGAGGTCGTCTATGAAGAGGATTCCCTCAGATTGCTTCGATACAATGGCCGGGCTCTAGGATACACCGTGGACTACGCAGAGCCCCTACTCGTATGCTTTGCACTCGTGAACCGTCCTTATATCCTTGATCTTCAGTCGGACCGGAGCGTGGTATCGCAATTTCTTAAGCGGGGCCACGACGTGTATCTGATCGATTGGGGAGTGCCCACGGCGGCTGACCGCACCCTCCGCATCAAGGACTACGTATGCGGGTTCATGAAGAACGTAGGGGATTATGTCTGCCAGTCCACGGGCTCGGCGCAGCTGAATTTACTGGGCTATTGTATGGGGGGAACCATGTCAACCATGTACACAGCCCTCTATCCTGAGCAGGTCCGTAACCTGATTCTCATGGCCGCTCCGATTGATTTTGATCACAAAGAGGGACTTCTGAATCTGTGGACGGATCCGGAGTACTTTGATGTGGATTCACTAGTCGATACCTATGGGAACTGCCCAGGAGCATTTCTTCAGAACGCCTTCCAGATGATGAAGCCGGTTCGCAACTATGTACAGAAGTACAGAGACCTCTACGAACGTCTTTACGATGAGGATTTCCTGCAGAATTTCTTCGCAATGGAGCGTTGGGCCAATGACAATATTCCGGTTCCAGGGGAGACCTTCCGGGAGTTCGTCAAATCCCTTTACCAGGGGAACCAACTCGTGAAAGGCGAGTTCGTACTGAACGGCAAGCGAATTAGCCTCAAGGACATCAAGTGTCCTCTTCTCTTGCTCACGGCTGATGCCGATCACTTAGTACCACCTCTCTCAACAATGGCCTTGAAGAAGGAAGTGGGCAGCTCGGATGTCCGCTCCTTATCCATTGACGCCGGACATATTGGCTTAGCGGTCAGTCGAAAAGCGCATAAGGACGGCGGACTCTGGCCACGGACAGCGATGTGGCTAGCGGATCGATCTTCGGCGAAGCGCTAATTCCGTTCATGATTGCTGATGCCGGGCGATTCGGATAAATCGCCCGGCCCAGCTTTCGTCCCTCCATTCTCAATCCAAATTGACTCGGTACCAGTCAACCCAAGGAGCAACCCAATCACTGTGGTGAGCCCTGGCGACTGGCGGCTCAAAATTGGCAAGAGCATGCGGAGGAAGGATCGGCAGCGCCGCTTTTGTCAATAAATCCCCGGCGCAGCCAATGGCCGCTCGCTTGTCCTTTGGTTTAACGCTCTCGGTTTTCATTTCTGTTACACACTCGCGATCTCGAGTCGATTCACCTGAGCAATGGACGGGGCCTGCAATGGCTCGAACCGATGCCGATGGCTCGTCGGCTGTTCTTCCAAGTGGGCCTCATCTAGGATCATGCGGACTCGGCAGCCAATGCGCAGGCGCCCGGCCTCAGGTGAAGCCAAAGACCCCATGACCATGGGCCCTCCGGCAAGCTTTACGAGGACAAGAATTTCATCGGCAACCGGAAGACCACTGGCATCACAAGGACATGTATGAGAGTATACCGTGCCGGTTGGAACTCCCAACGGTTGACCGCTCGCTTGAGTCAGCTTATTGCGGGCATGCTGTATTAGAATTGGTAGCGTAGATGTCTGCGTCTTCATGACTTCGTATTGACGTATTCTAGGTAATGTTGTCTGGAAACTTAGATTCAATCCTTCTCAAGGATATGAGTAATTACGGTAGCAGCAGTGCCCCCGAAACTCTGGGTCATGGCCACGGCAGGTCTGGGAACCTGATTCGGTCCCGCCTCGCAGCGCAATTGCAGAGCGGCCTCGACGACTTGGTAGACGCCTGTCGCGCCCACGGGATGTCCCCTGGCTTTCAGCCCTCCACCCGTGCAAATCGGTAGCCGTCCGCGAAGGCCCACTCCCTCCTCCCGGGCGAACTCGATCCCTCGCCCTCTCTCGGCGAACCCGCAAGCCTCCAGACTGAGCGCCGCCATTACCGTAAAGGCGTCATGTGGCTCGAAGACATCGATCTCCTGGGTGGATCGATTCGCTTCCTTGAGCGCAGTGCGGCAGGATTCCTCAGCGGCATGAAGCCAAAGCGGATTACGGCGTTCTTGTAGACTTAGCGAGTCACTCGCGCTTGAGCTCCCTGTGATTTGCACCCCCCCTCGGCTCCCTCTGGGACGCCCGAGAATGATCGCAGCCGCCCCATCACCAGTCGGACAGCAGTCGTAGAGCGCAATTGGATCCGCCACCATCCGGGCATTCAGATAGGCATCCTTCGTGACTCGTTCTCGCAACCTAGCGTAGGGGTTCGTCAGAGCGTTCTCGTGAGCCACGTTTGCGAATACATAGAAATCCTCCCTATGAACATTATATTCATGCATATACCTTTGCATCAGAAGAGCGTTTAAGGCCAGAAAGGTGGCGTGATTCGCGACTTCCAACTCGGCATCCGCCGCGGTGGCAAGAAGCTTCGTCAGAGATTTCCGGTCAAGACAGCTCATCTTCTCGATCCCCACTGCAAGGACCGTTTCATATTGGCCAGACGCGACAGCGAGATACGCCTGGCGGACAGCGGCCGCGCCACTCGCGCAGGCAGCATTCAGTGAGACGGACTCCACCGGACCACTTCCAAGCTCGGCCGCCAACAGTGGCCCAAGGTGCCCTTGCCCAGTGGCCTCGGGAGCAATCATGTTTCCGATGAACACTGCCTCCACCCTGTCAATCTCGGCGTCCTTCATGGCACGCCCGCAGGCGATCGCCGCCAACTTGCGGAGAGAGGAGTTCTCATGCTTTCCTACGTTGATTTGACCAACCCCTAAAATAGCTACGCTTCGCATACTTCTATCTGACACTCATGGTGCGGATGAAGAATAAAAGAGAACTAAACTCCCGCAAGCTATGAGCTAGCCTAGCGCACACGGGTGCCTACCGGACACGGCTATGTACGGATCTGCCGTACTAATACGAGAACCGCTAGTTCTTGTTTGCGATCCACCGCGCCTTCCTCTACTAGGTCTCCCATGGCCACCGAACCTACACAGCAATCAGAGCCTACCTCCCCAGAGCGCAAGCGCGTCCTCATCGTTGATGACCATGCCCTTCTACGGGGCGGTTGGCACCAACTGATCGATCCAGAACCGGATCTAGAAATTTGTGGAGAGGCGGCCTCCGCGTCCGATGCCCTACGCCTTATGGAACGGATGCGTCCGGACATTGTCGTCACGGACATTTCCCTTCCAGGCCGTAGCGGGCTTGAGTTGATCAAGGATCTGCGGAGCCTGCACCCTCAAGTGCCAGTGCTGGTTGTTTCCATGCACGATGAACGGCTCTATGGCGAGAGGGTTCTCAAAGCCGGCGGGCGGGGTTACCTGATGAAAGAAGTAGCATCCGAAGAGCTCATCACCGCCATTCGCCAGGTCCTCCGGGGCCGCCCCTACGTGAGCCAGTCGCTCTCTGAAGTCTTTTTGCGAGGCATGGTGGCGGGAACCTCTCCGGTTTTCCCACTCGATCGACTTACCGATCGCGAGTTGGAGATTTTTGGCCTGATCGGTAATGGAAAGAGCCAGGGCGAGATCGCCAAGCAACTTGGAATTGAACCGCGCACCGTCGAAGCCCACCGGGCGCACATCCGCAAGAAGCTCGGTCTCCCCGATAGCAATGCCCTCCTGCGTTTTGCGGTCCGCTGGTTTGAGACAGCGGAAGCGGCCCATTGAGCCGCCAAGTTCACGCGGAGGCGGGCTGGTTTTCAATCCGGCCCGCCTCGCAAACAACCCGGGTTCCTCCACCGCGGCGACGTTGAATCGATAACTTTCCACCTATCAGGTGGGCTCTGCAGTGCATCGTACCTAGCCCCATTCCGGCGGACTCCATTTTCTCCACTGGAAACCCGTTTCCATTATCGGAGATGCTTAAAATAAGTCCGCCGCCGCAGTCTTTCAGCTGGATGGTGACCCGTGTTCCGCCACTGTGGCGCACCGCATTTTGCACCGCCTCACTGGCAATGGAGAGCAAGTGATTGGCTACAGACGCGTCCCGCAAGACCAAAGGCTGACGAGGCGCCAGAAAGCGACACTGCATCCGCTTGGCCTGGCACGTCCGGGACGCCAGGTTGCGCAATGCGACAATGAGACTCTCAGGTTGATCATCGAGAGGTTGCAGACCGCTCGCTAGACTACGCAAGCTCCGAATCGCGCCCCGAATCTCAATCGCGATCCCCAACGCTTCCGCTGCCTCCGCTCGATACCCGGCCTTTTCGAGCGTTCTCGAAAAGCTGGTTGTCCGGCAGTCCGTGACCGTAAGGAGCGATCCAAGGCCGTCATGCAACTCCATCCCGATCCTCTGCTTCTCCGCTTCCGCCGCAGCGGTCACCTGTCTTTCGAGTCTCCTCCGCTGACGGATATCCTGAAGAATCGCCGCATAGCCGATGTCATTCCCGTCCGGGCCTTTGATCAGAGAGAGAGTCAGCGCCACCTCAATGCGCTCGCCGTCTTGGTTCAGCCGTTCCGTCTCAATCTGTCGGGGAGGAGCGCCGTTGTGAATGGAAGCAACCAACTCCCGGCGCTCCTCCTCCAGGTCAGATGGGACCAATAAAGAGATATCTTGACCTATGATCTTCTCGGCAGAGTAGCCAAATAGTGCTTCCGCCGCCGGATTCCAGTGATCTATCCGGCCGCTGAGGTCCATGCCCACGATGGCAGCGGAGCTCGTCGAGACCAAAGCAGCTAGCCGAGCCCGATCGGCCTCGCCGCGCTTTCGTTCCGCCTCCGCTTCCCCGGTGATCTCAATCAAGGCAATGCGGCAAACGTTCCGTGAGCGGGAGCCAACTTCTTCACCCCCCACCACTTCCAGGCGGAACTCCAACCAGCGGCCAGCACCATCGCGAATACACACTGCACACGATTGTTTACGCCCCTCAGTGAAGGCCGCTTGATGTTGCCTTACAAAGACGCGCTGACTGGCGCTATCTAAAAAACTTTTTAGATTCGACCGCACCAGTTTGGCACGAGATACCGACAGCATCGCAAGCGCAGTTTGATTTGCGTCCAGCACTCGACCGATTTGATTCGTAATAACGTATCCAACCGGAGCTTGATCATAGAGATCTTGCCAATAATCCCCCCCCCTGGACAGTTCGTTTCGCGTTCGCAGCATCGACTGATCTCGCTTGAGCAGCTGCGCTTCCGCCAGCCGTTGTCCCTGAAGGGCCGAACCCAACTCATCCAGCGCCCGCCTCACATCTTTGAGAATGTCCTCAGCCCTGGGACCGACGAGCATCTCCCCATCATCCCGTCGTCGTGGGACTGTCCGCCCTACCTTGCGACGCTCCATCACCTTGTTCGCTGCGAAATGGTCCATACCCCTCTGGTCGCGCCCGTCGTCCCCGAGCCAGCGGCGCCTACTGGCTTCAGATGCGGTCCGTGAGGCCCTTGACCCCCGACTCGCTGGCGCAATGGGCGCAGCAGAAAAGGCGGCCACTATCCTCCACCCCGTGGCCAATCACGCGGCAGCCGCAATGTTCACACCGGGGAGCCAGCTTGTGGATTGCGCATTCGAATGAATCGAACGTGTAATCGCCTTCTCCGAAGTGAACTTCGAATGTTTTGTCATAGGAGTTGCCGCAGGTGTCGCAGATTGGCATATCATTACTGGGTTGAGAGCTCCCCAACTATCGGACATCGATTGTTTTTGTGCCACCAGCAATATGAATAGCGAATTCGTACGGCTTTACTTCATTTTATACAGGACATCGCAACACAACACAGCCGTACTATATACATAGAAAGTGTATTTACTTAACCCTTTCTACGGGCTACGGCGCCGCGCCCTTTCGAGCATCAAGAATGTCCGTTCCACCAGAAAATCAGTAATCCCGGTGCAACCACGAGTAAGTTCGCGACTCGCCTTTGCGTCTCACTGTTTGCAACCGCGCCCAACGCGAGTAGGGTGTTTCCCCGTTCGTAAGTCCCTTTCCGCTATCCCTCATGGCCTCTACAGCCAAGCCCCGTAAGTCCCCCGCCCCGAAGAATCCCTCTGATGCCCCGGGCGAGCTGCACCGCCCGTCTCCGCGTCCCCAGCACGAAACGGATTTGGCGAAACTGCACGCCAACGAATCGATCAAGATCGCCAGCGATTACCTCCGCGGGACCCTTTTGGACGGACTGGCGGACATGAGCACCGGTGCGCTGGCCGAGTCCGACACCCAGCTGACCAAATTTCACGGCATCTACCAGCAGGACGATCGGGACGTTCGCCGGGAACGCCGCAAGCAGAAGCTGGAACCGGCCTACTCCTTTATGATTCGTGTGCGGGTCGCCGGAGGCGTCTGCACCCCGCAGCAATGGCTCGACATGGATCGTCTCGCGTCGGATTACGCCAACGGCACGATCAAGCTGACCACCCGCCAAGCCTTCCAGTTTCACGGGGTTATAAAGTCGAACCTGAAGACCACGATCAAGGAGATCAATCAGGCTCTGCTCGATACCATCGCGGCTTGCGGCGACGTGAACCGCAACGTGATGTGCAATCCCAACCCCTACCTTTCCACGGTCCACGCCGAAGTGCTCGGAGTCGCTCAAGCCATCAGCGATCACCTCACGCCCCGGACGCGGGCGTATCACGAAATTTGGCTTGATGATGGATCCGGAGAAAAGGTCCAAGTGACCAAGGATCCGGTTGAGGAGGAGCCGATTTACGGGGCGCAGTACCTTCCCCGCAAGTTCAAGACCGTGGTGGCGATTCCGCCGAGCAACGACGTGGACATCTTCGCCCATTGTCTCGGCTTCATCGCGATCGTCGAGGACGGGAAGGTCGTCGGCTACAACGTCACCGTCGGGGGCGGACTCGGGATGACCCACGGGAACGAGCAGACTTACCCACAGCTGGCCCGCATGCTCGGCTTCTGCAAACCGCAAGACGCCGTGGACGTCGCCGAGAAGGTGGTCACCGTGCAGCGCGACTACGGCGATCGCTCCGACCGCAAGCACTCCCGGTTGAAGTACACCGTGGACGACCTCGGCATCGACCGGTTCCGCGAATTGGTGGAGGAGCGGCTCGGCTACAAGCTGGAAACTCCTCGTCCGTTTGAGTTTGAGGACAACGGCGATCGCTACGGTTGGGTTAAGGACGCCAACGGCAACAGCCATCTCACGCTCTTCATCCAGAACGGCCGAGTGCTCGACACCGCCGATTACCCGATGCGCACGGGATTGCGGGAAATCGCAAAGGTTCACGATGGCGATTTCCGGCTGACGGCGAACCAGAATCTGATCATCGCCAATGTCTCCCCCAAGAACCGGGGCCGCATTGAAGAGTTGCTCGCCAAGTATGGAATCGCGGACAGCCACAATCGCTCGGCACTCCGTCTCAATTCGATGGCTTGCGTGGCGCTGCCGACGTGCGGTTTGGCCTTGGCGGAGAGCGAACGCTATTTGCCGGACTTGGTGGGCGAAATCGAAGAAATCCTCGACGAAGCCGGTTTGAGCCAAGATGCGATCACGATCCGGATGACGGGATGCCCGAACGGCTGCGCGCGCCCCTACATCGCTGAAATTGGCTTAGTGGGCCGCAATCCCGCCACCTACAACCTTTATCTTGGCGCCGGATTCCACGGGCAACGTCTCGGAAAACTTTACCGCGACTCCGCAAAGGCGGACGAAATCGCGGACATGCTTCGCCCCATTATTCTCGATTACGCGGCGAACCGGACTGCCGGAGAACGCTTCGGCGATTTCTGCATCCGCGCTGGGCATATCAAAGAGAGCACCGACGGACGCGATTTCCACGCATGAAGAACCTCGTTCTGCTCGTCATCGCCGGTGCCGCCGCGATCCTCGGCTACATCTACTTTAAGAAGGATGGGGTCCCGGTTTCCATTTCCGAGAGCCAGATCAATGCGGCGGTCGCCAAATCGTTCCCGGTCAGTCAAACCTTCCTCCAGATCATCAATCTCGCCTATTCCAATCCCCGCGTGACACTGCGTCCCGGCTCGGAGCGAGTGCAACTAGAAATGGACGCCAAGCTGAGCATCAAGCTGCTGCCCGGCGCCAAGAATCTCACCGGAACGACCATCATCGACAGCGGAATTCGCTACCAGGCGGACACTCGCCAGTTCTTCCTGGCGGATCCGGCGGTGCGCAAACTGGAGATCGATGGCATGCCCAGGGACTATGTGGACCGGGTCACCCAAGTCGCCGTGGAATTGACACGCTCTCGTTTGGAGAAAGAGCCCATCTACACCGTCGAGGGCCCCGAAGCCGCGATGCTGGCGGCGAACCTGTTGGTCAAGGACGTTCGCGTCCGGGATGGGTTCGTCCAAGTCATGCTCGGACTCTAAAACGGCTGGACTCAGTAAGAACCGCGCAGGAGCGGCCGTGATCCAAGGGCCGGTTGTTTGCTGTGTCCGATCTGATTCCGCCATTCCTTCTGCTCGCGGTCGCTTCCGTCGCCTTGGCGGCGGAGCCGTCGCCAGACTTTACCCGGGACATCCTCCCCATCCTTTCGGACAATTGCTTCCAGTGCCACGGACCGGACGCGAAGAAAGGCCGCAAGGGCGATCTCCGGCTCGATGTCGAAACCGATGCCAAACGGCAGCGGCCTGCTGGCCATCGCGCGATTGCCAGCGGCAGCCCGAACGACAGCGAGCTGTGGCTCCGCCTCATCACCGAGGATCCGGAAGAGCGGATGCCACCGCCCAACCTCTCCCGAGAATTAACCGAACGGCAGCGAGTACTGATCCACCAGTGGATCGAGGCTGGAGCCCCCTGGGGCAAGCACTGGGCGTTTGAAGCGGTAACGCGTCCCGAAATCGGACCGAGCAACCGGCACCCACTCGACGTTCTCATTGAACGCCGCCTGGCCGCCGCCGGCATTTCGCCCAATCCTCTGGCGAACCGGGAAGCGCTCATCCGCCGACTCACGCTAGATCTCACGGGACTGCCGCCAACGCCCGAGGAGATGCAAGCCTTTCTCGACGACACCCAACCCGGAGCCTGGGATCGACTGGTTGATCGGGTCCTGGAGAGTACGGCATACGGCGAGCGGATGGCCTGGGATTGGTTGGAGGCCGCCCGCTACGCGGATTCTAACGGCTATCAGGGAGACAGTGACCGCACGATGTGGCCGTGGCGGGATTGGGTGGTCCGCGCTTTCAACGAGAATCTCCCTTACGACCAGT
Organism: Akkermansia muciniphila; assembly: GCA_945883495.1. Classification (GTDB taxonomy): domain Bacteria; phylum Verrucomicrobiota; class Verrucomicrobiia; order Verrucomicrobiales; family DEV007; genus V1-115. The sequence continues at coordinate 1,632 of CAMCXS010000050.1, read as the reverse complement.
TCACGATTTGGCAGCTGGGCGGCGATCTGCTGCCGAATCCGACCCGGGAGCAAATCCTGGCCACGGCCTTCAACCGCAACCACATGATCAACGGCGAAGGCGGCCGGATCGCGGAAGAAAACCGCGTCGATTACGTCATGGACATGACCGAAACGATGGGCACAGTTTGGCTCGGCCTTACGCTCAACTGCTGCCGGTGCCACGATCACAAATTCGATCCACTCACCCAGAAAGAGTATTACCAGCTCACCGCGTTCTTCAATCAGACTCCCGTGACCGGAGCCGGCGGAAGTCCGCAAACTGCGCCAGCCCAAGCGTGGTCCAACGCCGCCCTGGATGCAGAACTCGCTGCTGCCACACAAGCGTTCGATACCGCTACGGCGCTCTTAAAAGAGAAGGAGTCCACGGCGTGGCCAACTGGAAGCGACGCTCTCCAAGCATTGCCCGGTCCGGTACTGGCGGCGCTGTCGAAGGAGCCTACGTTCCGCACCAAGGACGACTGGTCGGTTCTGACCTCTCATCTGAACGCCCCCCATCCGGATTGGGCCCGGATCCAAGCCGAATGGACGGCCAAACGCGATGCCCGCGACCGGGTCAATGCGTCGATTCCGCGAGTCATGGTCATGGAGGACCTGAAAACCATCCGGCCCACTCACGTCCTCGATCACGGTCTCTACGATCAACCTCGCGAAGCGGTCAGCGCCGGTGTTCCCTCCGCCTTGCCGCCGATGACGGAAGGCATTCCCGCGAATCGGCTCGCCTTGGCGCAATGGCTGGTGCGTCGCGATCATCCGCTGACCGCGCGAGTGACGGTCAATCGCATCTGGCAGATGCTCTTCGGGATTGGCCTCGTGAAGACCGCGGAAGACTTCGGCCTCCAAGCCGAGCCGCCGCCCCAACCCGAGGTGATCGACTGGTTGGCCACCGAATTTATGGAGAGCGGTTGGGACGTAAAACATTTGCTCCGGACGATCGTGACCAGCGAGGCCTACCAGCGTTCGTCGGTGATCTCCTCGGCCCAGGCCTACGAACAGGACCCGGAGAATCGCCTGTTGGCCCGCGGCCCAAGATTTCGCATGCCTTCTTGGATGATTCGTGATCAGGCGCTCGCCGCCTCTGGCCTTCTGCGTCCTTTCCCCGGCGGCCCTAGTGTGAACGGCTACCAACCGCCCGGCATTTGGGAGGAAGCGACCTTTGGGAGCCGTAAATACGTCATGGCGTCCGGGGATGACCTGCTCCGCCGCAGTCTCTATACCTTTTGGCGACGCATCGTCGGCCCCACGCTTTTCTTCGACTCCGCGAAGCGCCAAGTCTGCCAAGTCAAGCCGCTGCGCACCAACACGCCGATGCACGCGCTGACGATTCTCAACGACGTCACCTACGTGGAGGCTTCGCGAGCGCTGGCACAACGTCTCCTTCAGCAAGGCCGCAGCGATCCCTCGCGCTTCCAACTCGCCGCGAATCTCCTCTGGGCGCGTTCGCCCGCTCCCGCCGAGATCGCGGTTTGGGATCGAGGCTTGCGCCGGGCGGAGTCGGCGTTCACGAGCGATCCAGCCGCCGCCGAGGAGCTCCTTGCCCAAGGAGCCTCGCCTCGCGATCCCGCCCTGGACCCGCGTCAACATGCCGCCTGGA
>CAMCXS010000049.1 GCA_945883495.1 Akkermansia muciniphila | reverse complement strand
GCAAACTTGAATCCACTGTTGGGCTGCCCCATGCTTTCCCTACCGATGTCCGCGTTGCGCAAGCCTTGGCTTTCTCCGCAGGAGTATCTCGCTCTGGAGCGGGCGGCGGAGACGCGTAGCGAGTATGTGGACGGTGAGATCTTTGCGATGGCGGGCGGCACTTTGCGGCACAATGTCATCGCCGCCAATTGCCTCCGGGAGGTTGGCAACGCCCTGAAAGACCGCCCCTGCATCGCCGTCGGCTCCGATATGAAGGTGCGGATCGAAGCCGCGAACACGTTTGTGTACCCCGATGTCTCGGGTTTGTGCGGGCCCGTCCAGCTTTACGATGAGGCGAAGGACGCCTACACGAACCCCTCGTTCATCATCGAAGTCCTTTCCGTCAGCACGGAACCCTACGATCGTGGCGGCAAGTTCCATCGCTACCAGACATTGCCTAGCCTCCAGGAATACATCCTCGTCTCGCAGACCAGCCTGGCCGTGGACGTTTTCCGCCGCCAGGGTGCGGAGTGGCTCTACCATTCGTTGCACCAGCCTGGCGATCTGTTGAGGATCGACTCCGTGGGGTGCGTCATCCCCTTGGCCGAAATCTACCGGGGCGTGGAACTGGATGGGTGAGGTGGCCAGCGATGAATCGCCAGCCAGCCATTTCAAGGTGAATTCCGCTTTCGGCCGAGGATTGGCGCGACCGCGACGCCCAGGACGGCCATTCCGGTGATCAGCCATTGGGCAAAGCCAGGCGCTTGGGAGGGAACCAGGGAAATGCGGAGATCGAGTGGAGAGCCCTCGCCGGCTTGGACGGGACGGAGGAATTCGTGGACGCGTCCGCCTTCGGGGAGGAGCATGGAGATGGATTTGGGGGCCGTGATGGTGCCCTGTTGCTGTTCCACGATCCGGGTGGCGATGCGGCGCAAGGCGGCCTGGTCCTCGCCGGAACCCGCTTGGAGGAGGTGACTGATCTCCTGGGGGGCGAGTTCGGTTTTGCCGGCATTGAGAACGGCGTTGCCGCTGGCGGCTTTGGCGAGTTGGGCATCGTGCGCTGGGGCGGAATCGGCATTGATCCCGTTGTCGATCAGAAGGCGTTGGCGGCGGCTGTTGAGGCCGACGATGGCTTGTTGGGTCATCAGGTTGTCGAGTTGGACGCGGGCGTCTTCGTTGGAAGCGGCGTCGAGGCCGGAGCGATTGGCGGCGTTGAAGAAGATTTGGCTAGCGACGTTGTTTTGGCCCGATTGGAGGAACTGGTTGGCTTGTTGCATCAGTTGTTCGGCTTCTTGGGCATCCACACTGCGCTTGGAGGAGGTGGCGGAGAGGAAGGCGGCGCGGTCGTAGTCCGGGGCGATGTCTGCTTTGACCAGCCGGAACCCGCCCTGGTGATCCGCCAGTTGGAGTCCGTCCGGAAGGAAGACGCGCCAAACGAGATTCTCCATGGGCACATCCAGGATGGGCCCCGCCAAGGCGATGGCGCGGGCGGTCCGGGATTTCACGGCATAGGCCACTTGGACATGACCGGTGGAACCACCGGCGTTGGGGAGGACATGAAAGCGTAACCCTTTGGCCGAGCGGACCGCGTTGGCGCTTTCTCCGTTCACGTGGATGTGAAAAAGCTCGGCGTTCTCCGGGAGAGACATTTCCAGGCTGCCGCGTTGCACGACGGCAACCGTCATATCGACGACGGTGACTTGATCTCCGTTGGCGGAAAGGACGGTGCGCAGGGTCCCGGCCGATACACGGAGACGGAGGGCATCCGCCAGTTCATTGCGCCGCACGGAAACCGTGAGGGGGGCTGCATTGGGCAGGATGCGCAAGGATTCCGCGGGTGTGGCGCGGGTTCCCTGATCTCGCAGCGCGGGCGCAAGGGCGGTCCAGTCAGCCGGTTGCCAGCCTTCTCCGGGGCGGAGCGGTTCCATCTCCAGCCGGCCGCTGGTGCGCAAGGCCAGATGGTGCGTGAGCTGGTTTACGTGCGGGAAGGATGCCGGCGTTACCGTTTCGCTGATCTGTGTCTCGGGGCGGCGCCGATCAAACTCGATCCGGACTGCCGTGTCCCCAAAGATTCTCCGGCGGAAGCGCAGTTCCCATGCCGTGGCGTCGTCCCCGGGGAGCTTGACCAGATCGCTGACGGCATCGCCAACGGCACGGACCGATTCGGCGTCTGCCGGAAGGCCGATGCGGAGACTGCGGACGGAGGCTTGTTCCACCTTGAGCTTGGCGTAGATCGCGGTGCGAGTTTGCCCTTCCCGGAGGGTCACGTCTTGGAGGACCTGGCCGGCGATCCAAGGTTCGAGGTTTTCGACGTTGAGATCGAGCGACCAATCTTGATGAAGGATGCGGAACGCCAAGGTTCCCTGTCCCGGAGCTCCGGCGGCGCGGGCATCCAGCTCGGAGATATTGCGGCGCTGCGAGGCAGTAAGGCGGATCCCGGCGGCGGGACGGACGATGAGCTGGCCGGTTTGGCGATTCACGGCGTCGAGCGTGATTCGAGGAACGGGGAAGAGGATCGCTTGCGGGGTGGGAGCGGAGAGGGTGAGGGAAAGCTCGCAGGCACCGGTCGTCTTGCCATTCAGGTTGATGCGCACGGCGCGGGCGGACTCGCTCCAGTCCCGGACGCAGGAGCCGGAGAGGGATTCCACTTCATATCCCTCGGGCACGGTGAAGCCGAGTTGAAAAAGGCCGGCGCGGGTAATCTCCACGGCGAGCTTCGCGCTGAGGACGATGCGCTCTTCTCCGAAAGAGAGAATTTCTTCGCTGTTGACCCGGACTTCGGGATCGACGGGCACGGCGCGCAAGGCGATCTCTCCGGCGGCGGCGCTGTAGCGGTAAGCGCGATGCAGAACCGCGTCGCCCTCCGGAATCGGGAAATCGTCTGGGTTGACGGGGACAAACGCGACCGCGGAGCTTTTCTCCATCTGGATCTCAGGGCCGGTGGCGACGGCGATCAGGCCGACTTCGCTTTCAGAGTCTTGGCAACGGAGGGGCGCGAGGGTGACCTCCGCCGGAAGATCAGGAAGGGTCCGTTGAGAGACGATGTTGAGGGCGAAGTTCTCAGCGCGGGCTGCCCCGAGAACAACGGTGAGCCGGTGCGCCTCGGCGTCGAAACGCCAGTTCGGGACCGGGCCTTCTACTTCGCTGATCGTGAAGCCCTCAGGCACCTCGAAATGGAGCTCTTTCACCAAGCCGCGCGACGGGCGAACCGAGATCTCGTGGCGGCCGTCGAGCACGCCGGGGCGGGCGATGAGCAGTTGGCGGGATTCGATGTGAAAGACCGTGGGTTCGGACTTGGGATCGCGGCCCTTTGGCTTCAGGGTCATTTGGGAGCCGGGTTGTGCGGCGAGGCGCAAATGGCCATCCGGCGTCGCGGACATGAGGGCGGGAGATTCAAAGATCCAGCCCGGTTTCTCGTAAGATGCGTGTACCTCGTGCACGGCGGCTGGGCCGGAGGCGATGGGGAAACCGGCGGAGGGATCGGGGACGGGGAGGCGATAGGCGAATTCCGCTTGGCCGGTTGAAGCGCCTGGATTCAAGGTGGCCACGTAGACGGCGCCCGTTCCGGAGATCTCAGCCCGGGCCACGGAAAGAGAGGTGCTCTCAAAGCGGGTGAGGATGGCGGTGCCGGACAGAAAGATAAAGCGGTCCCCCGGCGAGCCATCGACGCTGAGGCTTGCGGTGGCGACGAGTTCTTTGTCCTGGATCGTCCAAGTTTCAGAGATGGTTTGGGGCGCGGACCAGTCTTCCGTCAGCCAGGGTTGCGGGGGCTCCTCGGCGCGGCCGTGTTCCGGGGCGGCCCAGAGCAACAGGCCGAGGAGGGACATCGGGACGGCGGCCGGAGCGGGACGGGGGCGGGTAGACAGACCTTTCGCGAACGCCGTCCACCAGACCGGAAGCCAACGCACGAGCAACCCAATGGTTACGGCGCCGAGAAAAAGAACGGCACCGTTTGGCTGCAAAAGAACCCCGATGGCGGCGGCTGCGGACGCGGCGAGGACGGAGGTGTTGTCGCGGGACCGAAGGCGCCACAGCAAGAGCCCCCCGGCCACGGCGAAGCACCAAAGGCCGGCCGTGGGGAACATCCATTCTTCCGGATCGAGATGCCGGACGGCGAAGGATATGGATTCCTGGGGGGAGCGGGACGGCAGGCTCAACGTGAGCGCCGCGGGAGCTTCCGGGCGAGTCTGCCAGGCATGCCATGTTTGCTGGGCGGCCAGTCCGAACGCGAACAGGGCGCAGAGCGGGGCCCATCGTGGGGTGAAGAACGCCGCGCAGACCAAACTCGCCAGCCCGAGCAAGGGCCAGAAACCCGCGGTCACAAGCCAGCGGATGCCGTTCCCCGTGGGCGCAAGTTGCGGCAGCTGCGCCGGAAACTGCAAGGGAAGGAGCCGGCCGTTGCCATCCGCCACGATACGCCAGGTGGTTTTCAGGACGGGAGCATCAATGACGGGAAGCCGTAAGGTGGTGTGCTCTTTCTGATCTTCGCGGCCTATCCTCAATTGCACCTCAAGCGGCACGCTGGCATTCGCACTCGGTGGAAGCGGAACGATCATCCAATCCCCATCGCGACGGGCGTTGACCGCTGCGCCATCCACCAAAACGCTCCACAGCCGGTGCGATTCCCCGCCCGGGAGTTGGAAGCGAAAGCCGCTTTGACCTCGCGATTTCACGAAGGCGCTGAGAGTGGTGACGACATCGCCGTCTGGGGAGACGCGATCTTCGACTTCGGCGAACTCGACGAGTTGCGGCGCGGTGCCGGCGCGGTCGAACCATTGGACCTGGAGGTCAAGGTCACAAGGGCGGGAGGTGTATTGATAGGTGGCCAAGGGCGGCGCGGAATTGAGGAGGCGGAGCTCCGCCGGGAGTTCCATGGGATCAAGGGAGAGGAGGCCCGGAGACAGCTTGGCCACTTGGACGGTGAGTTGCATGGGGCTGACGACCTGGAGGAAACCACGCTCCGAGGCGGCGTTAAGCGGTTGGGCGGCGCCGGGGCGAATGGCGGCGTTTTCCGCAGGCAGGGCTTCCTGCCAAGTGAGGAGAAGCGTGTAGGTGCCAAGGATCGGTTGCTGGAGAGCGACTTTGAGGACATCGCCTTCGCGTTGCCAGCCACGGACATCCCGCCCTTCCGCGGCCACGTTCTCGGCGGAGGACGGGATCGCGATTTCAAGATTGGCGACGGGGGCGCCGGTGACGAGGTAGTTGAATAAAATGCTGGCGTGGGCGCGGCGCTCGCTGAGGGAATAGAGGTGGAAGACGTCTGCCTGGACGCTCTGAGGGAGCCGTTCCACGGTCATCGAGACGGTCCAACCGCGGTCGCGGATGCGGAAGGCCTGCTGCAGGTCTTTGGCGGTTTTGGGGAACTGAGCGACCGGCCGTTCCGCTAACCCGGTGACCGCTCCGGAGGTCAAGCGGAACCCGGGATCGCCTGCCACGGCGAGGTCTCCAGTGACGGTCTTGGCGCCGGGGAATTCGAGGCGGGGCAGCGCCCAACTGGGCAGAGCGGCGGCGCCGTTCCATTCGAGATCGAGGTGCACGAGGTGGCGGCCTTCGACGCCTTGGGCAAAGACCAGGCGAAGGCTTCGTTGCCCATTTTCCACGACCGTGCCGGGGACGTGATCGGCTAATTGGCTGCCTTCGACGGCGCCGACGGAATACTCCGCCGGGATGTGAAGATCGATTTCGCGGACCGGGGCTTCGCGGATGTCGAATTCCAAGGAGGCGTCAATGACGCGGGAGGTTTCACCGAGGCGATACACGGTGACCTGGGAAACGGCGATCTCGGGTTGGACGCGGTCAATCTTGAGGGAGAAGGCGTGGGCGCCGGAGGGGAATCGGTAGGCGAAGACTTGGCGCGAGGCGGGATCCGCAGGCAAGGGGAATTGCGTGGGAGCCAGCTGCGTCAAACCGTTGAGATCGACCGGATCGAGTCGGACCGCACCCTCACTGGCGAGGCGGAGGAATCCAGAATGGCGCACCGCGCCGATTGGGGAAAGACGGACGCCGCTGACGGTGAAGGGAAGCGACTCGAGGGCGGTTTGGGTGCGGACCACCAGATTGCGGGTGCTTTCGGCGGGGCGATCGAGGGTGATGAGGAGTTTGCGGGTGGCTTCGGCGGGTTCCACGCTCCAGGCGGTGACGCCTTCTCCTTCGACGGCGACGATCTCGCCCGGGCCGGCGATCTCGAGTTCGAGGCGTTCGAGTTTGCCCTGAAGGACTTTGAACTCGATTTGGTGATCTTGGCGGAGCAGGCCGGCTCCGGCGCGGCAATCGACGACCGAGGTTGAGGTGAAGAAAAGGCGGCCATCGTCCTGTTCCGTGGACGAGCGCCAGGCGATCTCGCTGCGGCCGGAGGCGGGGAGGAAGCCTTCCCAGGCGGCTCCGTTCATGCGCGGGATGACGCCGTTCTGGGCGAACTCGAGCTTGGCCGGAAGGCCTTCGATGCGGACGGGGACGACGGCCCCGGCGCCGGGGAGGGCAAAGTCGACGCGGCTCCATTCGCCTTCTTCGCGGACCGGGGTGACGAAGGTGGCGGTGAAGGGGAACTGACCGGCACGGGCGAATTCGAGGAGATGGACCGGTTCGGGACCGGATCCGCCGAGCCGCCAGAGGAGGCCATCGATGGTGGGAAGCGAGGTGACGGCGGCGTTTCCGGAGAGGAGCGGGAGGGTGACGTCGGCTTCCGAGGCGGCGGCGAGGCCTTCGAGGGAGAAGGTGATCGACTTGCCGTCCGGGGCCAGTTTGCCGGTGAGGCTGGCGCGTTCGAGCGAGGCTTCGCGGGGAGCGGCACCGCGCCAGGCGAGTTCCAAGGGGATGCGGCCGCCGCCGGTGGAGTTGAGGCGGAGCGGTTCCTTGGGGGCGACGGTGACAAAGCCGGTGAGGCCATCGGCCAGCGTTCCTTCGACGCGGGGATCGAACTGGATCGTGACCACGGAAGTGAGGGACGCGGCCTTGCCGGGGCGGAGGTGAGCGAGGTCGAGGGGGCGCGGGAGACCGCGGAACTTGGCTTCCAACGTGAGGTCAAAAGCACCGTCGGTGAGGTTGTCTTCGACGGTGAGATCGAGGAATCGGGCTTCTCCCTCCTGGCGCACGGCCCAAGCTTTGAGGCCGTTCCCGGTGACGGCGGTGACGGCGCCATCGGTCCCGGCCAATCCGAGCGAGAGGACGCCCTTGCCTTGCAGGCGGGTGGTGCGGAGTTGGATGCGTTGTTCCACCGAGCGGTGGGAGATCGTCACCGTGCTTTCGGCGGCGGCGGAGAAGACCAACGGGATTTCCGGGGCCAGGCCCTTGGCTTCGATGACGATGTGCGTTTCCGGGCTTTGAGCCCAGAGAGTGGGGGCCAGGAGGAGGAGCGGGAGCAGGCGGTTCATGGGGCAGAGAAAGTGGGGCGGGCTTCAGCCTGCGGAGGGGATCATCATTCGCGGGCTAAAGCCTGCGCTACATTGAGCACGTCTCCCAATCCCCGAACGCGGGGCGCTGATTTCCAGGCTTCGGGCAAGCCGGCGAGGATGCGGCTCAGCGATGGCCAATCGGTGCTGGCTGCGGCGGGGTCGTCTTTCAACTTGGCGGCGGTCCAGGCGGCTAGGCCGGCGAGTTGCAGGGAGGGCGGGGCTTGGTCGAATCCCGGCGTCATCGGCTCAAACGGGATGAGCCAACGCCGTTCCACGCGCTCTCCGCTGGCGACGTCGAGGAAGCGGACGGAGACGAAGCCGACATCGCCGCTGCCGTCCGGTTTGACTTCGACTTGGTAAACGGCCACCCCGGCTTCTTCGGAGGCGAGCTCGGCGGCATCGACGGTATCGTCCCGGAATTCTTCCTTCTCGAGCCGGTGTTCCTCGAAGCCGAGGAGGCGGTAGCGGCCGACCCGATCCGGGTTGAACTGGATCTGGACCTTTACATCCTTGGCGCCCGGGCGGAAGGCACCGGCGAGTTTGCGGGCGAAGCCTTCTCCGGCGTCCTCGGGTCCGTTGAGGAGGTAGTAACGGCCATCCCCTTTGCGGGTGAGGGCTTCGAGGATGGTGTCGTTCAATCCATCCGCGCCAATGCCCGCGGCGTCGAAGGCGATTCCCTCCTGGCGCAGGGCGTGGATCCGTTCGGCGAGTCGGTCGGGATGGGCGTCGCCCAGGTTCGCGGCGCCGTCGGTGAGGAGGACGATGCGGTTTTGGGCGCCGGGCGTTTTCGTGGCGCGGGCTTTTTGGGCAGCCAAGGAGAGGGCGGCTTCGAGATTGGTTCCGCCTTCGGTGGGGATGGCGGCGAGATCGGTGGGGAGTTTGGCGGCGGCTTCGCGGTTGGCGCGATCGACCACGAGCCGGGGCTGGCGGGCGAAGGCGATCACGGTGAGTTCATCCCCATCGCGCATCTCCGCGGCGAGCTGTTCCAAAGCGCGTTGCACCGTCTCCTGGCGGTCGGGCCGTTCCATGGAACCGGAGCGATCCAGGAGCAAAGTGAGGCGCAACGGTGAGGAGGCGCCGCGGCCGGTGGAAGCGGTGCGGACGCCGAAGCGGAGGAGATTGCGCTGCTGGAGGAAGGGATGGGCAGCTTGTTCGATCCGGCAAGCCACCGGCTCGGCCTCGTCCGGAGAGGGATCTCCGTAATCGAAGGCGTTGACGAACTCTTCGATGCGGACCGATTCCTTCTCGGGCCACTCATTCTTGGCCAAGGCGGCTTGGGCGAGCTGGAAAGAGACGTCGCTGACGTGGAGGGAGAAGGTGGAGAAGGGCTCGGTAGCGGAGTCGATTTCGAGCTTCGTTTCCGGAGGAGCGGGCTTGGCCTGCGGTTGGGAACGCCACCATTTGGCGAACTGAGCATCAAGAAACGCCTCGATCAGATCGATGTTCGCCGCAGTTTGGTAAACCTGGAGGCGCTCTACGACGGGATCGTAGGTCAATTCGGCTTCGGCTGGGAAGGTGATGCCGGCCGATTCGAAGATCTCGCGGATCGATTTCGGAGAATCCTGTTGTTTCTGGATGAACTCCCAGAGGGCCGCGGGCAGTTGGTAAGCGTAGGCGGTGTCGGGAAGCCGATCGCGCGAAAGCCGCACTTCTCCGGTGGGTGTCACGACGGAGCGGAGGCTGGCCAACTCCGCGACGTAGCGAAGTGCTTCCTGCGCTGAGATCCGCGTGAGCTTCAGGTGAATAGGGTGGGACGCACGTGCTTCGGCTTCGGCCGGAAGGTCGAACTTCACCGTGGGCAATTGCCGTTGCAGTTCGGCGACTGCGTCTCTCAGCGGCGTGCCGTTGAACTCCACGCTGGGGAGAATGGTTGATTGAAGCTGGGTGGCGGTCTGGATGGCTTCTGGGGTGGAGATCGGTCCGGTGGCAATACGGTCTCGCTTGGGCAACACAGCGGCCAGGGGGGCGGCGGCGCCCTCGTCTTCTAGGGAATCGATGTAGGCCTCGATCAGGTCGAGGTTCGCCTGCGTGTTGCGGACAATGAGTTGGCCGGTGGCCGGATCGTAGATCGCGCTAGCGTCCGGCGGAAAGGTGACCCCGACGTTCTGCAGCTCGTCCTTGGCCGTGCGCTTGGCCTGCAATGCCGTTGACGAAGGCTCGTTGCCGAGGCTAGCGAAGGGATCGCCGGAAAGCGCGGCCCCAGGAGCGCCGAGATTGGAGCGGGCGGTGAGAAAGCTGGGAGGGACGCGAATGACTTCGGTGTAGAGGTCGGCGTTCCCTTCGGTCGCTGGCAAAATGACCACGCCGTGCGGTTCGACCTTATATTTCATCCGGCCGAGTTCCGCCACATAGCGGAGAGCTTCAGCCGCGGGGACGTCTTTGAGCTGGAGGTTGATTCTGGGTTCCCCGGCCGCGTCATCAAACGCCAAGGTGCCTGCTGGGCCTTGCGGCTGCTGCGAGGAGGCGCGATTGATCACGTTGACGCCGCGTTGCAAGGCCTCCGTATTCGGATCATTTTCCGCGATTTTCTTTTGGAGTTCTTCCAGCGCTTTGGACAGCGGCACTTCTTGGAAATCGATCTCTGGGATGACGGTTTCCTTGAGCTTCTCGGTGATGGGCTGGACTTCGGAATCCCGACGCATGTCAGAGGACCGCTGCAATCCCCGGGCGGTGCCGTCCTCGTCCTTCTTGGCGAGGAGGCGTTCTCCGCGGAGGGCGGCTTCGTCTGGGCCGTCGAGCATTTTCAGAGGCGGGGCGAGACGAACCCGGCCGTTATCCACCGTCGTGCGGGTGTCGCGGATGGCCCCAGTGCTCTGCCCGGCCACCGCCGATCCGCCGCTGGCGGCAAGAGCTCCGAGAGCTTTTCGGCCGCCACCGCCGGACAAACTGTCTACCGGTTCGGGTTCCGCCGGAGCATTCATGGCCAGCTTGTCTCCCACTAGGCCCTGGGGAGCGATGCCGAAGCCTTCCCCTCCGGCTTGGCTCAAGGCGGGCAGGCTCTTCTGGGCGAGAGTCGATGACTCGTCAGCTTCCGCCAGCGTTCGTGCCCTGGCTGCTGGTTTGGCCGGGGCGGGGGCTGCTGCTGTTGGGCGCGGTGGTGAGGCGGGGGGAGCCATTCCGGAGCGCTCGATTGCAGCTGAGCCTGCTCGATTCATGGAGTCGGTGCGGATCATTCCTGGCTGGGACTGCCATTCCACGCCCTCTTCCGCGGCTTGACCACTGGCAGGAGGGGGAGGCGGTGAGGCTGAGGAGAGGAAGGGGAGGTTGCGGGGGGCTTTTGCTTTGGCGGCCACGGCTGGCTGCTCGGGGAGCTTGGGAACTTCGGTGCGAAGCCGGAACCTGAACTCGGCGGGGAGTTCTTGCTGGTGCTCTACCCCCGCCGTCAAAAAGCCACTCCCGGGGCTGGATGGTACACTGCTGGGTGCCACCTCGGACGCATTGGTCCCGAGCCGGGTGCCGGCTGCGACAGGCTCCGGAGCCGTCCAACGGATCTCATCGCTTTCAACTGGGGACTGGGCATCCATCATGGCAACCCGCGATTCCCGGATTCCGGCAGAAGGGGAGTAATCCGGGAAACTCACAAACATGGCTGCCGCGACTGCACCTAAGATCACCAACGTCGCCGCGATCCGGAACGCTGGATGGGTCCAAACGGACTGAGGCGATTTCGATTTCGATTCTGCGGCAATCGCCGCCAAGACCTTGGCGCGCCGTTCTTCCGATAACCGCCAATCCGGCTGCTCCTCCCGCCCCCCGAGCAGGCCATGCACTTCCTCGATCCGCTCTTTAAACAGGCGCAGTTCCGGCTGCTCCGCCAAGTGGCGCTTGATCTCCTCCCGCTCAAAATCAGACGCTTCCCCCAAAATGAGGGCGACGACACGGGCTTCGAGTTCTGGGTCGGTCCAGGGCTGAAGAGGAGTGTGGTCTTCGGTGTGGCTGTTCATTTCAGTTTACCCCGTCGATGCCGAGTTGATGGAGTTTGGCCGCCAACAGTTTGAGGATGTGGTGGAGGCGGTAGCCGACGTTTCCGGTGCTGAGGCCGGTGCGTTCCGCGATTTCGCGGTATTTGAGGTCTTCCACGTATTTGAGCCGAAGCAGTTCTTGGTCGGTTGCTTCGAGTTCCGCGACGACGAGCCGGAGGTGACCTTCCGCTTCGAGTCTCCGCAAGGCTTCGTCGGGTGCTTCCCGTCCGAGTTCGGGTTCTCGCGGCACGTCACCGAGAACTTCGCGGCGGGTGTCGCGATGGTGATTGGCCGAACGGTTGCGCACGCTGCGGTAGAGCCACGGAACCGGCTCGCGAACTTGGTCCCAGTGGGCGTGCAGCTGAAGAAACGCTTCCTGGACGATTTCCTCAGCGATCTCCCGCCGGCCGACGAGGCCAAACGCATAGCGGAGCAGCTTGGCTTCTTCCGCGACGAAGACCGCCTGCAAACTGTGGAGCGCCGCCGGGAGAGACGGCGGGTGGTGCAGCGCAGGAATCGGACTGGGGTTCACGGACGCAGGGTGGGCGGCGAGGTCGAGTAGAAGGCCAGAACCGGGTAACGATGGTTGGCTTCATGGACAAGACACGCCCACGTGGAAACCCTTAGAAAAAATCTGGAGATACTTTGCGCTCGGGGCGGATTACGCAGCGGCGGCGAATTCCACGGGATCGCCGAAGGCCTTGAGCACCTTGGCGCGGTCGCTGGCCGAGGGGAGAGCGTAGCAGGCTTGCTGGTAGGTCGTCTTGAGTTGGCGGGGCGCTGGATTGAATTGCAACGCCTCCGCGTAGAGCTCCTTGGCGCGATCCAGCTGGTTTAAATAGATGTAGGCCTCAGCCTCGGTGACGATGACCCAATAGTCTCGCGGATCGGCGGCGGCGCAGGCGGTCAGGGCTTTGCGGGCGTAGTCGCGGGCGGCGGAGCGCTGATGTTTGCCGATTTCCAGGAGGTGAGCCAGGTTGATGGCGTGGTAGAGAATTTGGCCGTGGTCGTCATTCTTCTCGGCTTCTTCGCAGCCTTGCCGGTAGAGATCAATGGCGCGGTTGATGTCCGCCCGGTGGCCGTAGAGACGCCAACGGCGCTTCAGTTGACCGGCCCAAACGCCGAGGAAGTCGGTGCCACCGGTCCAGGGATGGGCTTCGAGGAGGGTATGCACCTTTTCTTCTTCTCCGAGTTCGCTCAAAGCGATGACCAGTTTGGCCATGTTGACGTCGTCCAGCTCAGCGGCGTGGGGTTCGAGCATGGCGACGACTCTGCGGAAGTCGTTGCGCTCCGAGGCGACGCGGGCGGCGTCGAGGAAGGGGAGATCTTTCAACTCGTCGAGGATGCCATCGCGGAAAACGCGGTAGCTATCGGCCTCTGGCGATGCTGGTTTGACGATCTCCAGGTGATTGCCGCGAACGACCCGGCACTGGTCGTAAGTGAAGGGGCTGAGGGAGGAATCGGCCGGGACGAATTCATCGATATCGCCCGCGACAGCGAAGAATTTCAAGCCGCGGAGAGGTTCGACTTTGGACTTCCAGCGCTCGCGGAGTTTCTTGATGAAGGGCCCTTTGGCCCGCATGTCCCTAGCCTGGGGATTGAACAGCGAGCCGAGACGTGCTTTAGCGAGGCCGGCGCTTGGTGTGCCGTAGCAGAAGGCGTGGGTGACGCGTTGGCGGAGTTCTTCGGAAATGACGAGAGCTTGCTGGACGACGAGGCCGCCCATGCTGTGGGCCACGAGGGCAATACCGGAGTAATCGCCGAGCGGTTCCATGCTGGCGGCGGTTTGCAGTTGGACCGCGAGCCGGGGGAGCGGTGGGTTGCCTTGCCAAAAGCCGAAAAAGGGGAGCAGCTTTGTCTGGTAACCGTAGCAGTAGACGTCCCAACCGCTAAAGGAGGGATCCTCTTGAACGAACTTGGGGAAATCCCGCCACGTGCTGATGTAGTGCCCGGTGAAGCCGTGGATGAAGACGATGGCGTTGCGATTCCCAGGGCTCTGGCGCAAGGCTTTCAGTTCGGGCTCGTTCTTGACTGGCGCTTGCTTCGCGTTCATGGCTACTGACTGGCTAGAGAGCTTGTCAGAGGAACGTTAGTCACGGCTAGGCGAAAGGCAAGAGCGGGTTCTCCCTAGTCGGGAGATGTCAAAGCGCATCGGGGTCGATCCCCATTTCCCGCAATTTGGCGGCCAACCGGGCGGCTTTGGCAGCCTCTGCTTCGGCGCGTTGGGCCTCTACTTCGGCGCGTTTGGCTTCCGCCTCGGCGCGCTTCCATATCTGGCGTTGCGTCTCCATGAGTTTGCCGTCTGGCCGGCGCACCCAGAGTTGTTCTGAAGCGTCCAACCCAAAGGTGACGCCGAGCAGCGGGCTGTCCCAGGTGCCGTCAACGCTACGGGCCCGGGCTCTCAAGCCGGCGCCTCGGTCGCGAAGGTAGGCATGGAACTTGCCACGGCGATAGTCGTAGACAAAAAACTCGTCACACCCCATGGCGGAGTAGAAGTCCAACTTGTCGAGGATCTCTTCAGCCGTGTTGCTTTTAGACAGGAACTCAACGACCACATTGGGCGGGCGGCCATTTTCCTTCCATTGCTGGTAGCTTTCTCGGTGGCCGGCTGGGTGATTCAAAACCACCATTACGTCCGGCGCCTTGGAAATGTCCGGACGACCCTCCACCGGATACCAAAGCAAATCGGCGGCGACGAACACGTCTTCGCGGTCAGCAAACCAGTCCTCCAACCCATTCTTGAGGAAGGTGATCCACTCGAGATGTTCAGTATCGTTTGCCAAGGGTTCTCCGTTATCGACTGGATACACAATTGCGCCAGCCGCATCGGTTTCGAATTCCGGAGGAGCGATGGGGAGCACCATGGCTTCATCCTAACCCAGGCGTGCCGGTAGTCAATGGCGGGTCAGCGGTCAGGCGAATCTCAAACGCGGAATAGAGCGCCCATCTTTTTGCCCATGACATAGCCAGCGCCAATGATGGAGACGGCGAGAAAGACCATGGCCCAAACACCGAGCGCGGCGGCGAGGAAGGGGCCGTTTCCAAGAGAACCGAAGAGGATGTAAATGGCTTTGGTTACCGGGAAAAAGCGTTGTTCCTGGGCCAGGATCAAGGAGTCCGAGACTTCCAGCATGGAAAAGGCGAACGCGAGGATGGCACCCGCAATGAGGTTGGCGGCGATTAGGGGCCCCGTGATGCGCACAAACGTGGTGATCGGGCCCGCGCCGAGGTTGGCGGCGGCTTCTTCCAAGCTGGCACTGGTCTGTTGGAAACCAGCGGCAGCGGCGCGCACGATGTATGGCAGACGGCGGACGGCGTAGGCGATGACGAGCAGGAGAATCGGGCTGTCCTTGGGAATGAACGGAGGGAGATCGACTAGCCAGCGGAACAGCTCGCCTTCCCGGGTGATCGCCAAGTAACCAAAGGCGAGGACGAGCCCGGGCACCGCTAGAGGGAGCATGGAGAGGACGTCAAGCCACTCCCGCCCGCGCGCCTTCGTGCGCACGATCACATAGGCGATGGCGACGCCGAGGACCACGTTGAGAATCATGGCCAGGCTGGCGTACCGAAGGCTGTTCGCGATCGAAGGCAAGGTGATCGGGTGCCCCAATGCTTCCTGGAAATGCTGCAAGGTCAGCGAACTTGGTAGAATGCTGAGATACCAATCCCCGGAGAACGCAACCAAGGTGACGCCAGCATGGGGGAGGAGCGCGAAGACAATGATAAAGATAAAGAAGGCCACGCAAGCCCGCATCGGGACGCCGCGCAAAGGACGGGCATCGCGGCGGCCGACGGAGGCCCGGCCCGAAGAAGAGAGATCGCGTCCACCGACGAGCCGTTTGCTGAAGAAAAAAAGAGTCGCTGTCAAGGTCAGCACGACTGCCACGAGAGCGTAGGGGAAGGGGCTCTTTCCGAGATCCTTGATCCCGTCGAAGATTTGTACCGACGTGATCCGGGTGAAATCGAAGACCAGCGGCACGCCCAGCTCCGTGAAGCCCCAGATGAACGCCACCGTGCAGCCAGCGAAAAGCCCGGGGAGGGCCATGGGCAAGGTGATGAAGAAGAATCCTTTCCCAGGTGGACATCCGAGATTCTCCGCGGCTTCCTCCAGGGCGGGATCTAAATTGGCCAGGGCCGCGCTGACGTTGAGGTAGATGATCGGATACAAATGGAACGCGGTCATCAACACCATGCCGCCGAAGCGCCATTGGCCAAGCCAATCAATCGGGTGATTCATATCGGCTAAGCCGACAGCGGAAAGGAGCGAGTTGAGGGCGCCGCTCTGTCCGAGGACTTGCTTGATCCCGATGGCGCCAACAAAGGGGGGCAGGACGAGAGGGACAAGCAGGAGAGTGGTGAGAAGCCGTTTGGCGGGAAACTCAAAACGATCCGCGAGAATCGCTAATGGTAGGGCAATGAGGACCGCCACCACCGTGCTCCAGATCCCGAGTTGGAAGGCGTTGCCAAGCCCTTCGACGTAGGTGGCGTCATTCAAGACGTCCATCACGTATCGGAAGGTGAACACGCCATCGACGTAAAATGCCTCGCCGACGGTCCGCAGAACCGGGAAGATGAAAAATGCCCCGAAAAACGCCATCGCCAGGACGAGGATGACTTCAGCTCCATCGTAACGTACCTTGTTCATGCTATTCTCCTTGCCGGGCCAATTCCGCGGCGCGGATGTAGTTACGGCGGAAGTTTTCCCGCATGTCCCGGCGCCGTTTTTGGATCATGAGGATATCGCCCGCGCGGATCTGCTCGCTGAGGCCGCCGGTGACGTTGGTGTAACCGACGAATTGAACGTCGAAGAAAAGTTTGCTGGCGCGGGGCGGGAAATTCGCCTCGGTCAACGCTTGCCAGGCATCGCAAAGCTCCTGGTGCGGCTCCAGGCACATGGTTTGGATGATGAATTGGAGCACCCCCAAGTGCGGACCCGTCCATTCCTCATGGTATTGAAAACTCTTGGCCCGCTCGTAAGGATTGATGTCCGGATCACTCGACCACTTCATTTCTTCCGCGGTGAACGCATCTTTGCGGATCGGCAACCGCCGTAACGCATGCCGGGCGGGGCCTCCTTCGACTCCTGGGCGGTAGTGCCAAAGGCGTTGTCCCTCGGGTGAAAGAACAAAGCGGATGAATTCCAGGGCCAGTTCCGGATGGGGCGCGCCGCGCAACATCGCAATGGGGTCCGCGCCGATCGAGGTGCCGCCTTCCGGGAGAACGAATTGGAGGCGGGAGGATCCATCTGGCTGGCGGAGAGCCTCGTTCAAGGTTCGGCCGTAGAAATCGATCGACATTCCGGCAGCGGCGTTGCCTTGGGCCACGTCGAACGGCGTTTTCGCGGAGCTGTCGGTGAAATATCGCGCGTTGGCGGCGATCTTTTGGATCAGGTTGAGCCCGCCTGTCCAGCCCTCGTTGAGGGCATCGCGGGTTGCTAATTCCGGGTCGGCCACGGCGGCGTGATCAATGCGAGCCACGGCTTCACCTAACTGTTGCTGCATGAGCATCTCGAAGGTCTTGACGGCGGAGCCGCTCTTGGAAGGGTCGGCGATCGCCAAGGTTCCCCGGAAGCGAGGATCGCCCAGATCATTCCACTCGTCCGGGGCTTCCACCCCGAGGCGGCGAATCCAATCCTGATTGTAGCAGATGCCGAAGGAGGAGAGACAATTCCCGACCCAGCGGTGGTCCGGATCGTACAACGTTTCGCCGCTCGCCTGAGCAGGGATCACCTCGTCGGTGAACCAGCCTGGCTCGGCGGCAAAGATGCCGGAGTCGACCAAATGACCTCGTCTCGCATGTTGCACGAAGGGATAGGTGCCGCCGCCGAAAAAGAGATCGACCCCAATGCCTGTTTTAGACGTGAGAAATTCGCGGCGGGCCGCCTGAGCTGGGGTGTCGTCCGCGGGCGAGTCATCGGGGATCTCCTTGGAAACAGCCGCTTGACCTGGGGACGCCATGGCTTTGTCCGTCCAGCGCCGGTTTGGGACGGAGCGCCAGGCGTTATCAAACGCGGCTTGGTAAGAGCTATCAAGATATTTGGAAATCTCCGAAGTGCCGCCCGCGTCTCGCCAATCGATCCGCACGGGCTTTCCCGACTTTGCCTTCATGTGCCGGGCGAAGGCGAGGGCGAATTCGGTGCGGATGGTGTCGGGATGCGGGCTGAGAATGACCAAGGACTCCGTTGCTTCGGCGAAGAGCTGGTTGTCGGGCGGGCGAAGGAGGAACGGAACGGCCAAGACCAGGGCCAACGATCCAAAAATAGCCAGGAAGCGGATCCACTCCCGCTTGGCCGGAGGCAACGGTGGGGCAGGAGGCATTTCCGGGGCGCCGGTTTGCGGAATGTCGCCGCCCGTGGAGGGCTCCTCCTCAGTTGTTGAGGATGATGACATCTTCGGAACGGGTTTCCGCGAAGTAGACCTTATCCCCAGCGGGTTCGATCTGACGGGGGTTGAGGCAAGAGATCTGCACAGGAGCGCTCAAGCCATCGACGTCGAGCCAGTAGTGCACGAGTTCACCGAGGTAAGCGGAGCGGATGATTTTTCCTTGGACGAAGCTGGCGTAGGGCTTCTCCGCCACCATGTGGAAGCATTCCGGGCGGATGGCCAGCGAGACGCGATCGTTGTATTGAGGCTTCCAGTTGGCATCGGTGATGCGGCCCTCGAAGGTGCCAGCGTTGGTTTCCACGGCCCAGTAACCGAGCCGTTTGGCTGGCTCGATGATGCGCCCGGCGAGGAAGTTGGACTCCCCGAGGAAGGTGGCGACGGATCGGGAGATTGGATCCCGGTAGAGCTCTTGCGGGGTGCCGATCTGGGCAAAATCGCCATTTTCGAGAATCGCCATGCGGTCGGCAACGCTCAGGGCTTCCTTTTGGTCATGGGTGACGTAAATCGTCGTAAGGCCGGCTTCCTTGCAGATGCGGCGGATCTCGGAACGCATTTCGAGACGGAGTTGGGCGTCCAGATTGGAGAGCGGCTCATCGAGCAGAAGACAGGCGGGTTCGACGACCAGGGCTCGAGCCAGGGCAACGCGTTGTTGCTGGCCGCCGGAGAGTTGGTTGATCTTGCGGGAGGCGTAGGCGTCCATTTGCACGGTGCGCAATGCCTTATTGACGCGGCTCTCGATCACTCCGGCGGGGAGACGCTTTTGTTGCAACCCGAAGCTGACGTTCTGGAAAACGTTCATGTGGGGCCAGAGGGCGTAGCTCTGGAAAACCATGGCGGTGTTGCGCCGGTGGGGCGGACGCCGGGTCACATCGTCAGAATCGAAGAAGAGATCACCTTCGTCGGGCTGGTAAAATCCGGCGATGGTTCGCAAAAGGGTGGTCTTGCCGCAGCCGCTGGGGCCGAGGAGAAAGAAGAGTTCGCCCTTGCGGATCTCAAGGTTGAGCTGTTTGAGCGCAACCATATCCCCAAAGCGTTTGGTAAGGTTCCTGATGGTAATGGAGACCATGCGATCTTTGCCCAGTGGCAGCGAACCCTGGGATCGGTCCTAACTGCACGACAGATGGACTAAATGGCAAGTTCGAATTGTCGGCATTTTGGAAGGATCCACCGGGCTCCGGGATCGAAACGATGACGGGACGATGATTTTTCGCTGGCGTTCCTCGCGGGACGGGATAAACATCAAACGTCTCATGCCGTTGATCGATTCGATCATTATTGGCTAGCTCGACATCACGAACCGAAGCTCCGGCTCGCTCGTGACGGTCGGGCAGGGTGCCGTTCGGCTTGCGGTCGTCCCTCGCTCTTCGTCTTCGCTCGTCTCCGGCGCTTCCCTTACCCACCATGGCGGAAAAGCGCGTTTACCTTTACGATACCACTCTCCGGGACGGAACCCAGGGGACCGGCATCTCCCTCTCTTCCCTAGACAAGCTCCGGATCGCCCAGAAACTCGATGAGTTTGGGATGGACTACATTGAGGGCGGCTGGCCTGGTTCCAATCCCAAGGACGTCTCGTTCTTCACCGAGGCGGCGAAGCTGACCTGGAAACATGCGAAAATCTCCGCCTTTGGGAGCACTCGGCGGGCGGACCTGCGGGTGGAGGAGGATGCTCAGGTGCAACTTCTGTTGGACGCGATGACTCCGGTCGTCACCATTTTCGGCAAGAGTTGGAAGCTGCACGTCACGGAGGTGCTCCGGACCACGGCTAAGGAGAACCGCGCGATGATCTTTGACACGGTGGCCCATCTCAAAGCGCACGGACGAGAGGTGGTCTATGACGCGGAGCACTTCTTCGATGGATACAAGGACAATCCCGAACACGCCTTGGGGACGCTCGAAGCCGCCAAGGAAGGAGGTGCGGCCATTGTGGTTCTTTGCGACACGAACGGGGGCACCCTCCCGCACGAAGTTTCGGAGATCACCCGGGTGGTGATGGACCATCTGGGGATGCCCGTGGGAATTCACACCCACGACGATGGGGGATTCGGCGTGGCCAATGCGATTGCCGCTTTCCAAGCGGGAGCGGTGCAAATCCAGGGGACGATCAATGGCTACGGCGAGCGCGTGGGGAACTGCAATCTCACCACGGTGATTCCGAACTTGCAGCTCAAACTGGGGACAAAGGTGGTCCCGGACCTAGCACGGTTGACCGAGCTGAGCCACTTCGTTGATGATTTGGCGAATTTGCCGCACCATCCGCGGGCGCCGTTTGTGGGCATGGCCGCGTTTGCGCACAAGGGGGGGATGCATGTCAACGCCGTGGAAAAGTTGGCGCGCACCTACGAACACATTGAACCGGCTCTTGTTGGGAATCGTCAACGCATTCTAATCTCCGAGCTTTCCGGACAGAGCAACGTCCTTATGAAGGCTTCCGAGTTGGGGCACAACCTGGAAAAGGGGAGCCGCGAAGCCAAAGCTTTGGTCAAGCAGCTCAAGGAGATGGAAGAGGAGGGCTACGAGTTTGAAGCCGCCGAGGCCTCGTTCGAACTCCTCATCCGTAAGGCACTCAAGACTTATGAACCGCTCTTCCTCCTTCGCGAGTATCGCTGCAACTTCCGGCGTATCCGCGACGCCGGGAACGGCGAAGCTTTGGAGACCTGCGAAGCGACCGTTAAGCTGGAGGTTGGCGACAATCGCCACTACACCGTGGACGAAGGCGAAGGCCCGGTGAACGCTCTGGATGCCGCGCTCCGTAAAGCCTTGGAGCCCGATTACCCGGAAATCCGCAACATCCGGCTCACGGATTTCCGCGTCCGGATCATCGATAGCAAGCTAGGCACCGCCGCGAAGACGCGGGTTTTGATCGACAGCACAGACGGCACTGACACCTGGAGCACGGTCGGCGTGAGCTACAACATCATCCGGGCGAGCTGGCTGGCCCTGGTGGATAGCATCGAGTTCTACTTGCTGCGATGCCGGGAGACAGGACCGAAGCCGACGAAGAAAAAGAAGTGAAGCGAGGTTAGGCGGGATCAATGCCCGGGGTGACGCTGCCAGAGCGGATCTTGCCCCAAAACGAACGGATCTTGTCCCGCTCGCCCTGACTCTCCTGTGCCTCCGTCTCAGTCTGGGCTTGGCGGGGTTCCGGCTTTGCGGCTGGGCTCGGCGGGGGCGCGGTGGTGCTCATCCGGGCCATGAAATCGGCGAACTGGTCGGCCGTGGGGTCATTGAAGGTGTCGACCGGAACGCGGACACTGCGCATTTCTGGTTGGAGTTGACGGTGGCTGGCGACAAATCCGGATGGGTCGTAGTAATTCGAGCTATTGCGGGCGAACTCGGAGCGATTCATCCCGATCTGCAAATTCTTGCGCATCTCAAAGTGGAGGTGCGCCCAATACATGCCTCGATTGGTGCCGATCGTCCCGATCTGCTGGCCTCTCTGCACAGTCTCGTTTAGGGAAACGTGACGTTCGTTGAGGTGGCCGTAGAGGGAATCGACGTATTCAATGCGTCCGTTCGATTCGCGGTAGGCGTGGCGGATGATGATGACGTTGCCCCACCCTTCACGCTGGTCCTTGGAGAAAACGACCACGCCGTGCGCGGAGGCGTAGACCGGATCACCGAGATCGGTGTTTCCGCCTCCTCGTCCGTTCCAGTCTTCACCGAGGTGGCCATTGGATCGGAATCCGCGAGCCAGATAATAGCCTTGGCCGTCGGGTTTGCCGACGGGGTAGTCGAAGCCATCCGCTGGGAGGGTGAGGGCCACCGACGACTGAGCCGACGCCATCTGGGGGAAAACCAAAAGGGCAGCGAAGCAAGAGAGGCAGAGGATCTTCATGAGCAATCGGGCCGATTGTTAACAGACCTTAACAATCAAGATATCAAATCAATCTGGGAGCGCAATGAGTTTTTCGACGCTCACTGTTTCGGCTCCACTGGATCGTTGTTCACTTCCTTATCCATCTGTTGGCGGCGCCAGGTGCGCCATTGATTAAGGATCTTGTTTCGTTCTTCGGCTTGCTCCTTCTCGATTTGGGAGGGAGCTGTCCGCTCATAGATTCCGTTCCGGACGAGAATGTCCCGGAGGACCGGGTTCATGGCGGGCCGGGGGAGCGGCTGGTCGAAAGGAAGTTGGGGCAGAGCGGGGAGCCGGGTGCCCTCATACAGGTTCTTCACTCCCATCCCGAAGCAATCGATGGGCACTGGTTGGCGGGGATGCTCCGGCATGAGGACTCTCCGCTCAGAAATGAACTGGGCGGGACGGTGGTAGTTGGAGAAGTCCATCGCGTAATCGCGATGCTTGAGCGCGATGTTGATGTTCTTGCGGATTTCAAAGTGGAGGTGGGCCACGTACATGCCGTGGTTCGTGCCAATCGTGCCGATTTTCTGGCCGCGGGAGACTTGGGTGCCCGTAGTCACGATGCGCTCGTTGAGGTGTCCGTAGAGGGAATCGATGTAGCGAATCGTGCCCTTTTCTCGATAGGCGTGGCGGACGATGATGACGTTCCCCCAATTCGAGCGGTAATCCTTGGAGTAGACGACAACGCCATGAGCGATCGCGTAAACCGGTTTGCCCAGGTCGTTGTTTCCCCCCGCGATTCCGTTCCAATCCTCGCCCATATGGTCGCCACGGATGAAGCCGCGGAAACGGTAGTAATTCGCGCCGTCTGGCTTTCCTACGGGGAAGTCAAAGCCGTCCGCCAGCCGGATCTCGGTGGTGGGAATCACGCCTTCAGCGACCCCAAGGAGCCGGGAGGTCGTTGCGGTCACGAGGATTGCGGCAAGCAGCAGGTGCCTTGAGACGAGGTGGCGCATTGCAAAAAAAAACGGGGGATCGAGTATCGACTCCCCCTCCTAGCTTCAGTTGCCATTACACCAGTGAACGGGGGAGAAAGCAAGAGGGAAGGGCGAGCGAGAAGCAAAAAGCTGGCGTGAAAAGGGCAAGATTACGATTCCAGAGGCTCTGAAATTTGGCATCCAACAGGCTCCTTCTAACAAAATCTCCAAAAGTCTTGCTTTGCTCTTGAAGCTGTTGGAAGTTTCGTGTAGTTGATAGATAGGAGAGGCTGTTCTAGTGCTTTCTTCGGCTATTAACTGACTGCAATCGCGGGGTGAAATCTTTGCGGTTCGGTCTCGTCTGTGAGATTCAGATTTGTGAAGCTTCCAAAATTCGAGAAGAACGAGGTTGCAAAATCTGAATTTTGAAGTTGCCTATAGAAATTATTGAACAGCTCGCAGCTGGGCTTTTGGAGGGCTTTCTCCAGGAGGGCGCCATCTGTTCCGCCGTATTTCGAACCCACACGCACCATGATGCCTGATGATCCACCCGAACTCATGACGGTCAAAGAGACCGCAGAGTATCTCCGCATTCCTCTGCCAACAGTCTATTACCTGGTGCAAAGGGGGCAGTTGCCTGCTATTCAGATTGGTGGTCGGTGGCGGATCAAGCGCAGTCTTCTGGATCGGGATATTCTCCGCAAGGATGAGGCCGGGCAGCCGACTGTGCTCGTTGTTGATGATGATCCAGCCTTGCAAACCTTGTTTAAGCAGTTCCTGAAGAAGGCTGGTTTCGGCCGGATCGTGGTGGGGACTGGCGCAGAGGCACTGGCCTATGCTGAAAAGCAGGATTTTGATCTCGTCTTTCTGGATCTCAAGTTGCCTGATATTCCGGGAGATGAGCTCTACCTCAAGCTCAAGGAGTCTCATCCAGATCTGCCAATTGTCATTATTACCGGATATCCCGATAGTGAGATCTTGACGAAAATCTTGTCCAGTGGGCCGGTGACGGTGATCAAAAAGCCGATCGAATTCGATCAGTTGAATCGGACGGTTCGTCAGTTGGGGCACAAGGGGACGGACGTGAACGTTGCCTAAGGTGCATGTTGATCACTGTGATCACTGTTTGCCGGAATGCGGCTGAAGTGATCGAGTCCTGCGTCCGCTCCGTTGCGGCACAGGATTATCCGCAGGTTGAGCATCTGATTCTTGATGGCGCATCCACCGATGGGACGCAGGACGCTGTGTTGTCCGTCAGCTCCGATCGGGTGCGGTGGTTGTCTGAGCCAGATGAAGGGATGTATTTTGCGCTCAACAAAGGCTTGGGGCTGGCCTCTGGCGAGGTCATCGGGCTTCTCCATGCGGATGACGCATTTGCGGACGCGGGGGTTTTGAGTCGAGTGGCCAGTGTCTTGACCTCACTGGATTGGGAGGCATGCTACGGAGATTTGGAGTATGTCTCATTGCGTAACCCTTCCGAAGTGGTCAGGTTTTGGCGGTCTAGTGACTACCGTCCCGGCGGCTTTGAATCGGGTTGGATGCCGCCGCATCCCACGTTTTATGCCAAAAAGGGAGTCTATCAGCGATTCGGAGGCTTTGACACCAGGCTCTCCATTGGTGCCGATTGGGATCTTCTTTATCGCCTTTTCGAGGTAAAGCGAATTCGCGCACGCTATTTGCCGGGGGTGCTGGTGCGCATGCGGCTCGGCGGAATCTCCAATCGCAGTATCCGGAATATTCTGCTGAACAATCTGCAGTGCATTCGTGTCTTCCGGAAGTATGGCCGACGGGTGCCGACGGGATACTTGCCAGCGAAACTACTCCATCGGTTGGGGCAATTCCGCTGAGTCGGCTCACTGTTCACTCGTGACGAGTGCGGAAGCCTGCTGCGTGAGACCTGACTGATTCATTTTCTGTTCGACGAACTGGAGGAGCCAGAGGTAGCAGGCGACTCCTCCGTAGAAGCCGATGCGGCTAAGGATGCGTTTGTGGAATGGGTGTGGCGACACCATTCCTGCATGGTGGAGAATTGTTACAAAATTGCCAGTCAGATTTGAGGAAAATTCGCAAACATTTTTCGCAACTCTGAGAATATGAGGCCTAATCAGACTTAGAGGCTGACGGCTCGCTGCGTTCGAGTTCGCCGTCCGGAGTCAGAATCTGAACGAGTCGATAGGCGAGGAGACTGCTGCCGTCGATGGCCCAGAATTCAACCTTGGTGTTTTTCGGTAGCTCTGGTGGCGGTGAAATCATCCAGGCACTGTGGTCGGCCGGATCGGGGGTTGCGACGGATAGAAGCCGATGCTGAGTTGGATCGAGTGGGTTTTGATGCGCCAAGACGACGCCGGCGGGAGGGTTCGGCTTACGAGGCGTGGAGGATGGGAGCCGAGCGACGACGCGGAAGACTCGAGTGCCTTCGGGCGATGCGACGGTCGTCACTCGGCCCTCGAAGAGCGACAGGGGGGAGCTGAAGACGCGGCGGTCAGGCCAGAAGGAGTCATGGAGCAAGAGCGGACTGAGGTAGCCCTCGTTATGCAAAAATTGTGCCCGGCGCGTGATCATTACGAGGTCGTTGGTGCCGAAAGCGGTGGGATCCCGCGGGGGGAAGATGCGGCAGAGGTGCAGAGCGACTCGCGAGCGGAGCCGTGCTTGGTGTTCGCTGGCGGTCGCTTCCCAGCCGTGAAGCCAGGAGGTGATCTGCGAGGCGAAGATGACCGTGAAAAGCACAAGGAGTAGGGAGGGGGGCAAGAACCGCAGACGGGCAGATGAGAGCTTCCGGTGCCACTCGCGAACCTGAATGTAGAAAGGGACGAATGTTCCCATCAGGACGGGGAGGGCGATCTGCCCAGAGAGTAATCCGGGGTGTCCCGTCACCTGGGACATTGGGGTCGCTGAGAGTCTGGCTGTTGTGAGAAGGCTGATGCCAAGTAAGCCTCCGATTCCGAGAAGAAGCCAAGGCGCGCAGGAGCTGCCGGACCGGTGTTCCTGGCGTCCAATCGTTGCGATCAGAGTCCACGCAGCCATGCCAAGAAGCATAGCGGCCAACGCGACGCCAACTGCGATTCTCAGGGGCGGCGGAGTCCACCAGCCGGCGGTCAGCGGCGAGGCGATTAGTTTGGACGCGAGGACGAATCCGGTCTCAAGCCCCGAGGTTGCCTCGATGTCTGGCGTCGTGGGCGTGGGGGAAGGGGGAAGAAGGGGCCACCCGAGAAAGTAGGTGCGGAGCAGTAGTGCCGCGAAGCAGATCCAGGCGCTGGTGAAAATCCAGGGGCGCAGTCGGCAGGGAAGGCCGACCGTGAAGCAGGCGAGCACTGGCACCGTGAGCAGGAGGGAAAGCCCGTAGACACCATTGGCAGCGGCGGTCGCGGTGAGCAGGGTGCATGCGGCAAACTTGAGGACGGTTGAGCAATGAAACGAGGCAATCAAGTGGGTCCAGACCAAGCAGGCGACTGGGAGGAGGATGCCCGCTTGGCGCATGGCGAAAAGGTTCTGAGCCGGAGAGAAAAGGGCTAAGTTGGTGAGAAAATAGATTACAGCTGCCCCGAAGCCACCACCAGCTGTCCGCAAGAGGAGAAGCAGCAACCCAAGGGAAGTCAGCGACATCCAGGTGAAGTTCATCCAAGCATCCGCCCGGAGATCACCGCCGGTTAGGCGGAGTGCGGCTAAATGAAGGATTTGTGGAAGGGGGCTGCGTTCGCCATCAATCGGCTGGCAGAGTTCCCTCCACTCTAGATGATCCAAGTGAAGGCTTTCCAATTGATCAACCAGGCTCCAGTCATCGCCAAACGGGGTGTTTACCGCATGGGCGGTGATCAATCGCGCCGTCACGAAGGCTGGGGACAGAGCCAGGGTGAACAAGACGATGTTGGCGATGAGCCGGCCCACCGCCTGTGCCCATCCCCACCGCTGGCGGAGTTGTGCGAGCCGCGCCTGCTGCACCTCGGCCGCATCGGCCCGGAGGGCTTCCATCATCCCCAGGGGTTCAGGGCCCGGCGTGAGCGGGGGCTGAATTGCGACGGAGCGGCCGTCCCGACGCTGCCGCCTCGGCGTTTTTTTGGTTGTCTGGGCTTTTCGTGGCTCCCGTTTGCCCATGGATGTAGGCGGAGCCTAGTTCAAGTTCTGCTCCAGAGCTTGTTCGAAATCAGGAGGGATAAAAACGCGGCCAGTTTGCTTGGCCCGCTGCAGCAGAGTCATCGCGTAGGCATTGTCCCCGATGATGTTCGCTTGGTATTCAGCATAGGAGAGCAGGGCTCGGGGGTTCTCGGGATCTTCCTGAAGGACTGCTTCGAGCACCGCTCGTGCTTCCTTGTTCTCCTCTACGTGAAGCAAGGCGGTTCCATACCGGGCCTTTTGTTCCAAGTGCTCCGAGCTCGTGCTGCCAGCAAGACTCTTCCGGTAGAGGGCGGCTGCCTCCTCGTTACGATTCTGAAGAAACCGCAGATCGGCCAGTCGTGCCAAGGAGCGCCGGTCGTCTGGACGTCCGCGCAGCCTTGCTTCGAGACGTGCGGCCTCCTTCTCGAAGCTCATCGCTTGCTGCGGGGGCAGGGGTTGCAAGGGGTCGTAACCGCTCCAAGCCTCCCTCACCGCGGTTGCGGTACAATTGCAAAGGAGAAGAACGGTGGCCAACGGCCACACGGCACGCAGCCAGACCTTGATCGCGTTCACCAGGGCAGAGAATAATTGCTGACAAGACCCGGCGTCACTCCGCAGGTCAGTCGTTGCTTTGACGCCAAGACCGTACCGATGGTTCAACTTTCTGAATTGCGGTTTTCAGGGTCTCCATGGTGATCGGGACGATCTCCTTCTTGCGCATGGCGATCCGGAGCGCTTCCTCCGCTGCCACTTCAAAGACTTGGGCGATGTCGGCGCCAGAATAGTCCTGGAGCATCGTAGCTAGGCAATCATAGTCGAGCTCGGCAACCGGCCTGTTGCGGGCTTGCATCCGCAGGATTTGGGCGCGTGAAGCTGGGCAGGGGAGCGGAACGAGGATGCGGCGATCAAAACGTCCGGGACGGAGAAACGCCGAATCGACGTTGGCGATCGCGCTGGTGGCGGCAATGATCAAGACGCCCTCGTTGCTCCCGTCATGGCCATCCAGTTCAATGAGCAACTGATTGACCACGCTCCGTGCGGGGTGCTGCTTGGACTCGCCCCGATGACCAGCCAAGGCATCGAGCTCGTCGATGAAAATGATGGACGGCGCGTTCTCCCGAGCCATCTGAAAGAGGCTGTTCAGGTTCTTTTCGCTGCAGCCGATGTACATTTCCAGGACTTGGTGGAGGCGCAGGGAATAAAAGGCGGCCTTGGTTTCACCCGCGAGCGCCCGGCAAACCAGGGATTTTCCGCATCCGGGAGGACCGTAGAGCAGCACGCCGCCGCCAGGCTTCTTCCCGTAGGCGCGGAAGAGATCCGTATATTCGTACGGATACACAAGACGCATGAGCAACTCCTGCTTGACGTCCTCAAGGCCGGCGACGTCTGCGAAGGAGCCTTTGGGCCGTTCAAAATCGTCAATGTTGAACCCAAGGTCCTCTTCATCGACAAAGTCGAATTCTTCCTGCTCAATCGAAGGCCCTTCGCGGCTTGCCAACTCGCAATCCACCTGATCGGGCCATTCAAATTCGTCGGCGTCCACGTTGAATCCGGCTGCAAGTCGCGGGCGTTCCTCAGTGTCCGCTCGATCGGCCGGGGATGGGCGGTGCTGCCTATGCCGCTGAAGTTCCCCTTCCAGCTGGCCATCGCTCAGTTCCTTGCTGATGGAGCGTGCCGCGGAGTAATGTTCCCGAGCCTTGGCGGGCTCATTCTCCGCCAAATAAATCCTCGAGAGCAGCAGATGGCCAGGCGCGAAGGTGCTATCGGCTTTGAGAATGCACTGGGTGCGGACGGCGGCTTCAGAAAGGTTCCCCTGGTGGAAAAGAACTTGGGCGACGCCCAGACGCGCCTCCGGGTCCGAGGGAGCGAGCTCGAGTGCGCGATCGAAAGCGGTGCGGGCTTCCGACAAATTGCCTTGACTGACCAGTGTCTGCCCGAACAGAAGCCAAAGCCGGACGTTGGTTGGTGCGTCCTCAATGGCCCGGCGGAGCGTGGATAAACTCTGCATGAGTAGCTGCTGTAAAAGGGCTGGCGATTGTCTGCAATCTCAATCTGCTGCCGATTTCGTGTCTCATTATTATAAATGATGGCGCCAGCTACAACAAGCTTTTGAATCTATGGCTTCGATGATGGATCCAGCTTTGCTGGCGGCCATAGTGCATGTTAGGGGGTAAGGGTGTCCAGATAGGATGGACGGCCTGGGTTCAGGCGTTACTGACCGCCCAAGAGCGTGCGGATGCGAACCACCTCCGGGCTTTCCGTTTTCCGTGAAGCCGGTGATTTGACGGCTGACTTGCCAGAGACTGGAGTCAACTGGCGCGGGGCCTCCTGAGGTTTGTCGGCGAAGCCGCCCAGCAAACTACGGAACCTCGCCACCTGTGGAGGAGAGCTTAGATTGCTGATCTGCTTGGACGGGCTTGCCGCGGGAGCGACCGGCGCCGACCTTGGGGCGGGGGGCGACTCTGCCTGGGAGGGTGATTCCACTACGGAGCTGCTGCTGGCAAGTTGAGTGACGACGGGCGGCTGTGGCGCGGGCGCAACGGGCGATGATGGGGAAGCTGATGGGGAAGCTGATGGGGAAGCTGATGGGGAAGCTGATGGGGGCTGCGAGTTCGCATTTGCGATCTCATTGGCAGCGGGAGCCAGGGGGACGGTAGATTCCGTAGTCGCTAGTCCGGTCGGGACCGGCGCCAGCCATGTGGAGCAGATGTAAACCATTGTGCCCTGGGCGGCATGGGTGAAGATGGTCTCGATGGCTGGACGCGGCAAACGCACGCAACCTGCGGATGCGGGATAGCCGCTGAGATCATCCGTGTGCAGGCCGAAAGCGGAATTACCGAGTTTCAACCAATATTGGGGAGTGACATCGTATAGGGGCGAAATGGCGCTGCCTCGGCTGCGGTCGCTCACCGGAAACCAGCCCAGGGGGACTTCCTTGCCGCTGCCTGGGATGAATATCGGGCTTTCCAGGACCATCAGTCCGTCAATCATGAGATATGTCTTGCGCCGGGCAAGCTCGATGACGAGAGCCGCGCGGTCGGGCCCTACCGGCGGCTTGGAGAGAAGTTCGTGACACGCGTAGATCGTTACGGTGTCGGAGTTTGGACCCGGTATGGCGTCCGGTTCCTGGCCCTTCACGGAGCCGATCCGCGTGGTGGCGTATTGCTCACTGAGCGTCAGCGGTCGCACCCGTTGTTCTAGAGACGAAGCTGCGGCGGCCTCACTGGCGGGCACCTCGACAAGCTCAACTTGAACTGAACTGGTGGTGTTGGCTACGAGGCAAAGAGGGAAAAAGAGGACTCCCAGGATGACGCGTGTCTGAATGGAATTCATGGGCAAAACGCCCTTCGTCCATCCTGACAGATGCGTCAACTACGAATTCAGCATTTCCTGACCTTTTGAGCCGTCTAGATTTGAACCCGACTGAAGGTCTGTCCGAGTCCATCGACGGGAAGCAGCGGCTTTTGCACGGCTTCTTGCCGGGCGGGCTGTGCACGCTCTGGGGCGGGCGACGTGGGGGCAGGCTGCGCGACGAGGGCCGGACGCCAACTGCCGACAATTCGGACGCGGGTTCCTGAACGAGTCTCGTTGAAGATGGCTTGCGCGGCGTCAGCGGGGAGACGAATGCAACCGGCGGAAGCAGGATAGCCAGGCAGGAAGCCGGCGTGAACTCCAAACTCGCTATCGTTTAGGCGCATCCAAAATGGCATCTCCACGTCATAGAGGTTTGAGACCTTGCCGCTGCGGATCCTTTCGGTCATGACGAATGTGCCGGTGGGGGTGTATTTTCCGGATCGAGCGGTGGAAACTGGCGTCTCCAGGCCCACCGCTCCGTTGACGAGTAGAAACGCCTTTTGACGGCCAATATCGATCACCAGCTCGGTGTTTCGGGAATTGGATCGCTGCATGACCTCCGGCACGCGGTAGGTGATGATGCGGTTGGTGGCCGAGGGATACTTTTGCGCCGTCTTCTTCAGGTGTGCCCTGCCTTCGCGGCTAGCTGCGTAACGTTCACTGGGAATCGGGGAATCAAACCCAGGTTCAGGGCGGAAGAAAAGCCCGCGCCGTGCTGGCGTGGTGCTGAGCGGAACGTCGATGTTCTCTTTGTAAACCGCGGCGGCGGCGGGAAAGAGGCCGGACGCCCAAACAATCAGGAGGGCCGCGGAGGAAACCGCAAAGGATGAAGTGCGCATGTGGACAAAGCTTGAAGGAGTGGTTTCTATCCTTAGACCAGACTCTCAAATTTGAAAAATGACAAACGCGTCAAGGCTTGATTTTCCGTATGATTTGCGAAGGGGGATGGGTGTCGGGCGCGCCGGACTGCTTGCAGCCTGGATTGTGTGTTCAATTCTGGGGGAGCGGCTTTCAGCCCATCAAATTTCCGCGGTGGCCGCCCAGGCTTCCTTTGAACGGAATGGGACCTACCGGTTTCACTTGAGTCTGGACGTGACGGGTTCCGCCGATCCCGCGATGAATGAACTCATTTCTCCGGAGGAAGCGGCGTTGAACTACCTGCGTGATGCTTTGGAGTTCCGGTTCGATGATGGTGCGTTCACTCCCTCGTTTGGGCCGTTGCAGATGGTTCAGCGCAAGGATCCGCTCGATCAAACGGACGAGACCGTGGAACTGGAAACCCATGCGACCGGGCACATCCCGCCAGGAGCAAAGGCTTTCCAGGTCCGCCTTTCTCCAGAGACGGAAGTGGCCTTGGTCATGCGGGTTGAGAAGGACGGTATCGCGCAACGGCGGGCGCAAACCCTGTTCGCTGGGGAAATTAGCCGGCCGATTGATCTCTCGTTTGTGGGAGAAGCGGTAACGGGCGGAGATCCGTTCGAGAAAGAAAAGGAGGCGGAAAAGCCGGCTCCCACGGTGAAAGATGGGCTGCGCGCTGGGGCGGCCCGGATGCTCGCGCCCGGGGGGCGGCCCGCTTTGCTTTTGCTTCTCATCCTGTTGCCGAGCGTGACTTGGCGGCAGTCCGGGGCCCAGCTTTTGCTCTTTTCCGCCGGAAATCTGGTGGGACATCTCTTCCTGGGCGGGAACGGCGGTGCTCTGGCGCCGTGGCTTGTCGAGATTCTCCCTCTGGCGGCGCTTCTGGGCATGAGCTACGCCAACGTGAGCCGCTTTCAGGCGAGGTGGATGCGTCTCGTGACCGTGACCCTTGCCGGGGCGCTCCTCGGCCTGGCGTCGCACCACGCTGAGGCTTCCTTGGGCTGGTCACGGTTGTTGAGCTATCACGGCGGCCTTTTGGGGATTGGCTGTGCGGTCGCGTTCGTGCTTTGGTTGGTAATTGGGCCGTATCGTTCAACTTCTTGGTATCAGGGGCGGCTGGTGTTGCCGCTGAGTGTTGGGGTTGCAGGATTGGCCCTCTTTTGGTTGGTGGCCATGTTCCTGCCCGGGAAGTGACGTTCTGCTGGCGTCCGCCTTGCGGGTGTGTAGAGTTCGCCCCCGTTCATTCAAACCGAACCGAACCGAACCGAACCCAAACCACCAGACGCCATGCCATTCCAATTTACCGGATTCGCCGACGAAGCCGAAAAGAGTCTTGAGGGACAAATCGCCACGCTGAAAGAGACCGGATGGTCCGCCATCGAGCTCCGTCTGATCGGAGGCAAGAACGTCTGTGATCTCACAGACGACGAATGGGCTCACACCCGGGACCGCCTCGGAGAAGAGAAGATTCAAATCGTGGGGTTTGGCGGACAAATCGCCAACTGGGCCCGGCCGATCACCAATGACTTCGCGGTCGACGTCGCCGAATTGAAGCGAGTCGCGCCGCGGATGCGGCAGACGGGGACGAAGTTCCTGCGCATCATGTCGTACCCGAACCACAAGGAGAATCCGCTGCCCCGCGCCGAGTGGAAGGCTGAGGCGGTGCGGCGCATCAGTGAGTTGGCGCGGATCGCGGAGGGCGAGGGCATCATCCTGGGCCACGAAAACTGCAATGGCTACGGCGCGGATGCGGAAGGCTTCCTGGAATTGACCGAGGCGGTGAACAGCCCGGCCTTCAAGCTCATCTTCGATACGGGGAACAACAGCCTGCACGACAATTCCTGTGAATCGACGTGGTCGTATTACAAGGCTTGCCGGGAGCACATTGCTCACGTGCACGTGAAATGCGCCAAGCCGGGGCCGGACGGAGCCTACGTGACGTGCCACGCGGATGAGGATCCGACCCAGCGCCAGATTTTTGAAGACCTGGAGCGGACGGGCTACAACGGCTGGCTGTCGATCGAGCCTCACATCAAGGCGGCGATCCACGCGGGCCAGGATGTCGATGACACCGGGGAAGCCCGGGTGGTTTGGGTGGAGTTCGCGCACCGGCTGGAGAAGCTCATCGCGAGCCTGGGCTGAAGCCCCTTGACTTTCGCGGGGCCGACGGTGATTTGTCAGGACGGGCGTTTTCACCCGTCCTGTGATTATGGTCGGTTCAGCATCGGTCGTTGATTCCATCCTGGGAGCCCTTTCTGGGATGCAGTGGCGCTCTCATTTCGACGAGGCTTCGTGGCAGCGCGGGAAAGCGTATGCCGTCCGGGAGAGAGCTTCGCAGATTACGTTTCAGGAAGAGGGCGAAGGGTGGGTGATCCGGGGCAGGGTCAGGGGCAGCCAGCAGGTTCCCTACACGACGAAGATCTCCTTGCCGGGCCCGGGAGGAAAGGGGGAATTCACCGCGGAATGCGACTGCCCGGTCGGGGGCGATTGCAAGCACGCCGTGGCGGTGATCGAGAGCTTCATTGGCGGCAGGTGGAAGCGGTCATCGGCCGCGACTCCCAGCCCTGCGGCCCGGCGTCCCGCCCCCCTTCCGGTAGAGACCACCTTGCCGGTGCCGCTTCGCTATTGGATCGATGCCTCGTTGGGGGAAGCGGCCACCAAGCAGCTGACCGGGGAAGGGTGCGAGGTTTCTCGTGAGGTTCGCTACTCGTTCCACCCCCGCACTGGGGAGGCGTCAGAGCGCGGCGGATTGGGGCGGTTGACCGTGATGACGTTCGCGGTGGGGGAACAGGGGCTGGAGAAGGGGATGACCGCGAGCTTGCGGGGGGCGCAGCTTGGGGAGTTTCCCGCCTGTTTCTCGGAGACGGATCTCCGGTTTGTTCAGGAAATGTGTCATCTCTCCAGCACCTTGCTCGATGGGACGTTTAGCGGGGCGGGGATGCAACCGCGCGGCCGCTTTTGGGGCGTGCTGATCGAGGAACTGGTGGCCACGGGACGTGCCATTTGGGATGGAAATCCTAAGGCAGTCCTCCAGTCTGGACCGAATCGTGAGGTCGTGCCCTGTTGGACTCCTGATTTGTCGAGCCGCCAAGGCGATCTGCTGACGGCTTGCCGGTTCGCCGATAGCGGAAAGCCGGCGGTGATTTTGGGAACGAAGCCTGCGCTTTACATCGAACCGGAGACGTTGACGATGGGCGTGGCGATCTGGAAGGAGACGGTCGAACCCGTGCGGTGGCTTGAGGCGCCGGTTGTGCCAGTCTCCGACGTGGGCCGGGTTTGCGAACGGATGGCGGCCGCGGGCTGGGCGCCGGACCTGCGTCCGACTAGCCTGGAAGTCCTGGAATTGACAGGGGAGGCCGCGAAAATCGTTCCACGGATCGTCTTCACTCGGGTGGCCGTCAGCACTCGGACCGGCACCGTCCGGAGCTGGAGGGCGGGCCGCCGGAGAGAACGCAAATCTCCCGTGGCTCTGTTCGAGGTCCGCTACGGCAGCATCCCGGTTCCGCTTCCGTTTCCCGATCGCGAGGCCTACGCCACCAAGGTGGCGCTGGACGCGGTTTGGCGAGTGAAGCGCGATCTCGCCCAAGAGGAGCGCTTTGCGGATCTGTTCGCTGAGTTGGGATTGCGGTCTGTCCGGCAGGTCTTTGGAGGGCGGCTGCTGAGTGGGAAATCGCGGGATCATGCGTTCACTCTGCCGGAAGAGGAGTTGGAATTGGAGGACGGGAACACGGACGAGGCGTGGCAGGCGATCCTGGCGCGCTTGCCGGAGTTGCGGGCGGCCGGATGGGAGGTCGAGATCCGTCCCGATTTTGGATTCGAGGTGCGGGCGCAGGCGGAAGGTTGGTGGACGGAACTGGAGGACGGCGGAACGCAGGATTGGTTCCGTTTTGACGCGGGGGTCATCATCGACGGGAAGCGCGTCAGTTTGTTAGGTGCGATCCGGGAGATCGCCGGGCAGCTGGATTTGGGGAAGGATCTGCCTAGGTTGCTGGAAGCGAGGGAAAGCGCCACGATTCCGGTGCGTTTGCCGGAGCAAAAGTTGCAGCTGGCCTTCCCGGCGCGGAGGTTGGGGCAGTTGCTGAGTTCGCTCCTGCAACTGTTCGAGGCTCCGGAGACGGGCGGAGCCATGGTTCACAAGCTGGGCGCTGCCGGCTTGGCGGTTCTGTTCCCAGAACTGGCGAATGAGACGGCCAAATCGCTGCGGGCGCTCGGGGAGCGGCTGGCGGATTTTCAAGGAGTGGCCCGGGTGAAGACGCCGCGGACGCTCAAGGCGACCTTGCGCGGTTATCAAACCGACGGCTTGAGCTGGCTACAGTTCCTGCGTTCGCACGGGCTGAACGGGATTTTGGCGGATGACATGGGGCTTGGGAAAACGGTGCAGACCTTGGCCCATTTGCTCGTCGAGAAAGCGGCGAAGCGGCTCGACCGTCCTTGTTTGATCGTGGCGCCGACCAGCGTGGTGGGGAACTGGGCGGCGGAGGCGGCCAAGTTTGCTCCGTCCCTGCGGGTCTTGGTGCTTCAAGGTCCGGAACGGTTGGCCGCTTTTGAGCGGATCCCCAAGCACGACCTGGTGATCACGAGTTACGCCTTGCTGCCGCGGGATGGCGAGACGATTCAGATGCACGAATACCATTACGTGATTCTCGATGAGGCGCAGTACATCAAGAACCCCGCCTCCAAGATGGCGAAGGCGGCATTTGGGTTGCGCGCCCGGCATCGCCTCTGTCTTTCAGGGACGCCCATGGAGAATCATCTGGGCGAGCTTTGGAGTCTTTTCCATTTCTTGATGCCGGGCTTCCTGGGCGAGGCGGATGCGTTCCGGCGTGATTGGCGACGGCCGATTGAATCTGGGGAGAATCCGCACCGCCGGGAAGTCCTGGCCAAGCGGGTGGCGCCTCTGATGTTGCGCCGCACCCGGAACCAAGTGCTACAAGAATTGCCGCCCCGGACCGATATCTTGCGAACCATCCCGCTGAACCAGGCGCAGACGGAGCTTTATGAGGTGGTGCGCGCGGCGATGGACAAGAAAGTCAGGGAGGCAATCAATGCCAAAGGGCTGGCGCAATCCCACATCATCGTGCTCGATGCGCTGCTCAAGTTGCGGCAGATCTGCTGTGATCCACGTCTGCTCAAGCTGCCAGCCGCGCGCAAGGTCAAGGAATCCGCCAAGCTGGAGTCGTTCCGGGAGCTGGTGACCGGTTTGGTCGAGGAAGGACGCCGGATCCTCGTTTTCTCGCAGTTCACTTCGATGCTGGAACTGTTGGAGAAGGTTCTTGAGGAGGAGCGCATCCCCAGCATCAAACTGATTGGGGAGACGCCCGGGACTGAGCGCTCCGAGCTGGTCAACGCGTTCCAGGCCGGAGAGGTGCCGGTCTTTTTCATCAGTCTCAAGGCGGGTGGCTCGGGGTTGAATCTGACTACGGCCGATACCGTGATTCATTACGATCCTTGGTGGAACCCCGCCGTGGAGGAGCAGGCCACGGGGCGGGCCCATCGCATGGGGCAAGCGAACCCGGTCTTCGTCTATCGCCTCATCACGGAGGGGACGATCGAGGAGCGCATTTTGGAACTCCAATCCCGCAAGGCCGCGATTGCCTCGGCCATCCTGGAAGGCGGTTCCGGTGAATCCGGATGCGGATTGACCATCGAGCGCAGCGATCTGGAGATGCTCTTGGCGCCGATGTAGAGCCCGCGGGCGGAAAGCGGAAAGTTCACCTCGGCGTCCGCCGTATCGCACGCGTGGGAATCGGGGTCCGGCAGGCGCAGACTTGAGCCGCCAGGGAACACGGGGAACCACGGAAAGCAGCGAACCCACGGACAGTCAGCCGTGGGTTCCAGAGATTCCGTGCTGGCTCATTCCCGGATTTCGGTTGAAAGCTCCGTAGTGGCTCCCCGTGTGGAGAGAGCTGCTTCTGCGCGATGAGTTTCCTTCGGCTTCTTTCTTGCTTCCTGTTTGCGATTTCCGCTGCTTCCGCTGGCATTCCGTTCAACCGGGATGTCCGGCCGATCCTCGCGGAGAACTGTTTCGCGTGTCACGGGTTCGACAAGAAGGGGCGCAAAGCGGATCTGCGACTGGATACGCGGAATGGTGCTTTGGCGGTGATTCGTCCGGGCAAACCGCAAGACAGCGAGTTGCTGGCGCGGGTCGTCACGACGGATGAGGAGGAGCTGATGCCTCCGAAGAAATCGGGGAAGCAGCTCACGGCGGAGCAGAAAGAGACGTTGCGGAAATGGATTGAGGAGGGCGCGGGCTATGAGAAACACTGGGCTTTTGAGCCGCCAGCGGCCGCGCTGATTCCCGGAAGGGCAGAGGAACACCCGATCGATGCCTTCATCCGGAATCGGCTAACCTCCGAGGGACTGGCAGCTTCACCGGAAGCGGATCCCGCGACCTTGATCCGCCGCGTTTCCCTGGATCTCACGGGCTTGCCGCCCGGCACCGCCGAGGTCGATGCCTTCCTGCGGGAACGTCAGAAGGATCCGGAGAAGGCGTATCGGGATCTGGTCGACCGGCTCCTGGGCAGTGCGCATTACGGTGAGCGCTGGGGACGGTGGTGGCTTGACCAAGCGCGGTATGCCGATAGCAATGGGTATTCGATCGATGCGCCGCGGCAGATTTGGAAGTTCCGGGATTGGGTCATCGGCGCCCTCAACAGTGGGATGACGTTTGACCAGTTTACGGTCGAGCAGCTGGCGGGTGATCTATTGCCAGGGGCGACGGAAAGCCAGAAGATCGCGACCGGATTTCACCGGAATACCCAGATCAACCAAGAAGGCGGGATCGATAAGGAGCAGTTCCGGATCGACAGCGTCTTCGACCGGGTGGCCACGACGGGGACGGTTTGGCTTGGGCTGACGGTGGGGTGCGCCCAATGCCACGACCACAAGTTCGACCCGATTGAGCAACGCGAGTATTATCAACTGTTCGCCTTCCTCAACAGCCAGGATGAGCCCACGCTGAAGGTCTTTGATGCGAGTGTGGACGTCAGCGGGCTTTCCGAAGAGCTCAAGGAGTTGCAGCAGAAGCTGGCGGCGCGGATGCAGGAGCAGGCCGAAGAGTTGGCAGCCTGGGAGGCGGACCTGACTCCGGCGAGCCGGAAGACGATGCCGGCAGCGACCCTGAAAATCTTGGAGATTGCGCCTGGGAAGCGGACGTTCGCGCAAAGCCGGGCTCTGTTCGCGGCGAGCATCGGAGCCGTGGGGGTGTTTCGGGAGCTGAACGATCGTTACGCGGAAGTGGACACGGTCCTCAATGGCGGCGTGACCACGATGATTTTGAAGGAAGCGGCGGTTCCTCGGAAAACGCACGTTCTCATCAAAGGTGACTTCACCCGGCCGGCGGAAGAGGTGAATCCGGGGACCCCCGCCGTGCTCCACCCGTTCTCCGCGCCGAGTCAGCGCCGCGCGAACCGGCTCGATCTCGCCAAATGGATCATGAGTCCGGAAAATCCGATCACGGCACGTGTGATCGTGAACCGGATTTGGCAGCAATACTTTGGCCGTGGCTTGGTCGAGACCGAGAATGACTTCGGCATGCAGGGCACCGCGCCTACGCATCCGGAGCTTTTGGATTGGCTGGCCGTGAGCTTCCGGGAAGGGGGATGGAACGTGAAGGAACTGCACCGGCTTATCGTGACATCGGCGACCTATCGGAAGAGTTCGGTGCAACGGCCGGAACTCCGGGAGAAAGATCCGGGAAATTACCTGCTGGCGCGGCAGCAACGGTTGCGGCTCGATGCCGAGATCGTGCGGGATGTGGCGCTGACGGCCAGCGGACTCATTTCATCGAAAATCGGAGGGCCACCGGTGTATCCGCCGATTCCCGATGGGGTCATGGGTCAGGGCCAAGTCAAACGGACCTGGCAAGTGAGCAAGGGGGAGGATCGCTACCGGCGTGGTCTCTACACCTTTGTCTACCGGGCCTCGCCACCGCCTTCGCTCACGGTGTTCGATGCGCCGGACGGGTTCAGCAGTTGCACGCGGAGGACCCGGAGCAACACGCCGCTGCAGGCTCTGACCTTATTGAATGATGCCGCCTTTTATGAATGTGCCAAGGCGTTGAGCCAGCTCATTCAGCGGGAAGGCTTGGAGACGGCATTCCGCCGCTGCACCTCGCGGAATCCCAGCGACGCTGAACTGGCGGTCCTCTCTCCGCTTGCCGCCGCCGACGCCGCGCGCGTGCTGCTCAATCTCGACGAAACGGTGACTCGCGAATGAACCCGCAGAACTACTCTTCCTCCGCGTTGCGTGACCTGACGAGGCGCCACTTGTTCAGCCGGTGCGCCATGGGCGTGGGCTCAATGGCGCTCTCGTCGTTGATGGCGGCTCCGGGGGGCAAAACGCATTTTCCCGCGCGGGCGAAGCACGTGATCTTTCTCTTCATGGCAGGCGGTCCGTCGCAACTGGAGATGTTTGACCATAAGCCAAAGTTGACGGAGTTGAACGGGCAGCCGATTCCGGACAGCTATGTGAAAGGCAAGCGGTTTGCCTTTATGGATAGCAGCCACCGGAGCGATTTGCTGGGGCCGCGGATCGGCTTCAGACAGCATGGCCAAAGCGGTGCTTGGGTGAGCGATTACCTGCCGCATCTGTCGGGAATTGTCGATGACATCGCCATCGTCAAAACCTGCAAAACCGAACTATTTAACCACGCCCCGGCCAAGCTCTTCATGAACACCGGCAGTGGGCTCTTTGGCCGGCCGAGCATGGGGGCGTGGATTACGTATGGACTGGGGAGCGAGTGCGATGACTTGCCTGGGTTCGTGGTATTGCAGAGTGGACCACGTGGCCCGCGTGGAGGCTCGGTGCTCTGGGGCAGCGGTATGTTACCGACCACATATCAAGGCGTACCGCTGCGGAATCAGGGAGATCCGATCGTGAATCTCTCCACGCCCGCTGATGTCAGCGAACAACGGCAACGGCAAGTCGTCGACGCGGTGCGGGAACTCAACCTGAAACGGTTGATTGAGACTGGGGACGACGAGATCTCTACGCGCATCAACGCCTATGAAATGGCGTACCGGATGCAAACCAGCGCCCCCGAGCTCATGGATATTAGCGGGGAAGGACAAAACACGCTGGATCTCTACGGGATCAAGGATCCGAAAGAGCCCAGTTATGCACGGAATTGCTTGCTTGCGCGCCGCTTAGTGGAGCGGGGCGTCCGCTTTGTGCAGCTCTACGATACGAACTGGGATCATCACGGCGGCCCGACCGAAAATCTGCAAAAGCATCTCCCCGAGAAGTGCCGGGATGTCGATCAAGCGTCCGCGGCCTTGGTCACGGACCTCAAACAGCGTGGGCTTTTGGACGACACCATTGTGATTTGGGGCGGCGAGTTTGGCCGCACGCCGATGGGCGAAGTCCGGGAGTCAACGGGGCGCAATCACCACATCGACGCCTTCACGATGTGGTTTGCTGGCGGAGGGTTCCGGCGTGGAGTGGTCTATGGCGAGACCGATGAGTTTGGCTTTGGAGCGGTGGAGCATCCCGTCCACGTTCATGATTTGCATGCCACCATTCTTCACCAACTGGGACTTGAGCACGAACGGCTGAGCGTGCGCTCCCAGGGGTTGGATTTTCGACTGACTGGCGTTGATCCTGCGCATGTGGTGCGGGACTTGCTTTCGTAGCCTTCCATAAGGATTGACCGAATTCGAAGCTTTTCGCCCTAGCGCATCGCGGGCTTAGTGCTAGAGTTCGGAGGTCACTGTGGAAATGTCTCCTCCCTCCCAGATTCCGGTGTCATTGAACGTGTTGCGCTCGCGCAAGCTCTCGTCGGAGTCAGCGTGGATTTTGGCCATGGCCAGTAAGTTGGCTGGTGAACCCACGGAAACGGCTGGAGAGGTTCTCTCGGATTGGGGGTTTGAGTCGGGGGAGTTCTTCACTGAGCGGAGGGCTCGCGGCTTCCTGGCAGCCAAGCAGGAGCTGGTGCTCATGGCGTTTTCCCTAGAAGAGGAGCAGAAGTCCGGGCAGGAGATTCCCGTGGTGGAGCGTCCGAGCGGCGAGGTTCATGCGGCTTGTTACGAAGCTTTTGCGGAGCTGGAGGACGTTATCCGATCCGCCCTACGCCTTCTTGAGGCCGAGGAAAAGATCATTTGGGTGACGGGGCATGGATTAGGTGGCGCGGTCGCCATCATCGCTGCCGCCGAGTTGGACGCTGAGTTTCCGATCGCCGGGATCCACACCTACAATCCGTCCTGCGCGGGGAAGTTTCAGTTTGCGGATTGGTTTGATGTCAATTTTCTCGGACGGAGTTACCGGTTCGAGGCCAGTGGCGACCAAATTTTCTCGATTTCTCCAGGCTTTCGGCAAGTGCAGCAATTAGTCCGGTTGGATTTAAGGGAAGCGGAGGAACAGAGTGCCGAGGATTCCGTGGTAGGGCCTGAGCCCTTAGTTCGCTATATCGCCAAACTTGGAGATCAAGTCGAAATTGAGCGGCTCAAACGCCGGGAGAATTCTCCAACCCGAAGCGAAGCGGACGACTCCGGGGAAGGCAGAGGGTGAGGTCAAGGCTTTCGTGGTCTTCGCAAGGCTAATGAAGCGCAGGTATCCCCAGTGTCCGTTCCAGGTAGGCAACTCGTTCACGAATGACTGTGTGGTTGGGGCAGACGCGAAGGGCATCCCGGCAAGCGGAGAGGTAGTCCCCAACTGGAGCGTTGCTGCGCCCTAAATATTCCACAAAGAGAATCCTCGGGCGGGGCATTTGTGGAGCCAAGGAAATCAATCGAGCAAAGGCTTCTTCCATGCCGTCGAGGCTGTTGTACATCAGTCCTTCCACGACATAGAGAAGTAGAGCGAAGATTTCGCCCTGGGGATATCTTTGCATCCTGCGTCGCAGCGAGGGGAGCTGTTCCCGTTGATTGATGCGAATGTAGCTGAGTCCGAGAGAATGCATGAGGCGGACATCGCCAGGGTGACGCTTCAGTGTAGCCTTGAGAATTCTGATGGAATCCCGGGCTCGCCCGAGTTCACGGCAGGCATCCGCCATGAGCAAGGGGGCCCATTTCGTACGGATATCACTTAAGGAGTTGCCGAGTGTCACGGACTGAGCCGGCTGTTTTTGGATTCGGAGAAGAGTGAGAAGGCAGTTCTGATACTTATCCAGTTCATACAGAATCTCGGCTTGCGCGTAGAGAAGATCGACGTCCGTCGGGAAAACGGTGACCCCGCGACTCACGTAAAGGAGGGCCTGTTCGAGGTTGCCGGTCTTGAGGCAGAGATCGCCCAGCAGCTTGAAGACATCTCTTTGCCAGTCCTGCACGATGTCCATCCGGGACTCTAGGAGACGGAGGTATTTCAACGCGTCGGAGAAATTCGCCGCACGTGCATAGGCGAGCGCCAGGTGAAGAGTGGTGCTGATGTCCTCCGGGTTTGCCGCAAAATCCATTCGAAGGAGCCGGATGTCGCGCTGTGCCTTCTTGATGTGAAGCGCGCCATCGGCATATCCCAAATGGAGGATTGTTAAAGAATGGGGGACCGTCTGCAGGCCAGCTTCGGATGGCTCTGGCCTGAGTTGTTCATGGACTCGGCCTTGCCACCGGATTTCTGGGTGTCTGCGAAACAATCGGTAGTGAGCGAGTTGATGAGCCCCATCGGTTTCATGCTGGGGCTTGCACAGGGTGGTCATCAAGTAGGCGCGAGGTTCGAGATCAAGCCCATGGAGAAGACTGGACAGTCTTTGAATTTGGCCGGCTGGGATCCGGTCATCCGCATCCAACCAGAAGATCCAATCCCCTGTGGCATAACGCAGGCTCTCGTTGCGGGCGGCGGAGAAGTCGTCGCACCAGCGATACTCGCGGACCTCGCTGGTGAATTCACGAGCGATTTCCAAGGTCCGATCCGTGGATCCGGTATCGATCACCACAATTTGATCGAAGAGGTGCGCGATCGGTGTGAGGCATTGCCGGAGGTTACTCTCCTCATTGCGCACAATCATGCACAAGGATACGGTGGCCTTGGATTTCGATGGCATGAGATCAGGGGCGGGCTGGGTCTATGGGGTTGTCGGCTTGCGAGCTTCGATGAAGAAGCTCTCCAGCTCTCGATCATCTAGGTCGGTAATGCCTGGGTGATTGCTCTCGGTCA
The DNA here is from genome assembly GCA_945883495.1 of Akkermansia muciniphila. GTDB lineage: Bacteria > Verrucomicrobiota > Verrucomicrobiia > Verrucomicrobiales > DEV007 > V1-115. The sequence continues at coordinate 822 of CAMCXS010000049.1, read as the reverse complement.
CGCGGAAGGCGCAGTCCGAAATTTCGATGTAGGCCGCTTTCGTCAAAGCCTCCCGGGCGAACTCCGGCGTGAAGAGAGTTCTGCTCTGTCCATACCAAAGTAATTGAGTAATCATTTTACTCGAAATCGAATATGCTTCCTCATCAGGTATGAGAAAAAAGTAGTCGACATCGTCATTCCGATAGGCCTGAATCGCTTTGTTCATATCGGGCAAAGCGAGGCGCAGAACGCCTCCGGGGCACAGGACGCGGCGAAGCTCGCTAAGTGCAGCGGGTAGGCTGCGATAGGGGATCTCAGGCAGGACGTGAATGCTGACGATGACATCAAAGGAGTTGTCCGGGAAAGGAAGTCCACTGAGGATGTCCGCGACGACATCGACGCCGGGGAATGGGGCGATGTCGGAGTTCACCCATCCATACGGTGTCTTTGGACCGCAGCCCCAGTGCAATCTTCGGATCATGAAGAGACGTGGCTAGAGTGCGAGCATCTCTTGCTTGCTGCACATGTGGAATGCTTCCGCGAAGGTGGCGGGTGGGCAAAAGGTGCTGCGGTATGCGGACAAGCCTAAGAAACCTCCCCTGTAGTTCAATTGCTCGAGCTGGCTGCGGTACATCTGCATTGCCTTCTTTTTGTGCGCCACGGTCCGGTCGATAGGGATGAGCATGTTGAATCCCAGGGGAGTCCATACTTCATAGAGCCAGATCTGAAGCGACTCTGGATATTGGCGAACTGCGGTCTGAAACAGAGCGAAGGTCGCCTGGTGGTCACGATGGCCATCGTGCTTCCATGGGCAAAATACTCGCCGGTAGTGGTTGTTACTTA
>CAMCXS010000048.1 GCA_945883495.1 Akkermansia muciniphila | reverse complement strand
TTTTGCGTCAGGCGGAGGTGTTACCGTTTGCGGCGTCCGGTTTGGCGACGGGCATTCGGGACGAGGGCGCCCCGATTTGGCGTCCATGACGCGGCGTTTGTTTGCACGATCGCCGATCCTCTTTGCGCGAACGCCGACCTTCTTCGGGCTCTTCGTGCGTACCGAGCCTGCACCCAACGGTGGAGCACGGTTGTTTGGGCCTCACGCCAAGACGCAAAGGTTGGCAAAGCGCCTGCTCCCCCAAAATCCTCCGCGTCGTGAGCGGATTGACCGGGCCACCGTCCGGATCGGCCGGGCAGATCCATTTGGTGGGCGGGACGTCTTCTGGATCAGCCGGGCGGAGTTCCGAATCGCCCGGGACGTGTTCCGGATTGGCTCGGAACGGTTCCGAATCGGGCGGGAAGTCTTCCGGGTCGGCCGGAAGGGGATCCGAATCGGGCGGGAAGTCTTCCGAATTGACCGGGCACGGCTCCGAATACGCCGGGTCGCTTTCCGAACCGATGTTTTCTCAGTCTGGAGCACCCTCACCTGAGCCGTTACGGATACGACTGGCCCGCCGGAACCAGCACATAGAACTTGGGAACGCTCGGCAGGTTGTCATCCAGATACGGAGAGTAGCTGACTCCGGTGGCGATTGGGGCTCCCCAGGTGGAGAGATCCTCGCTGGCATAGATATCCACCCGGCCATCGGACAGGAAGTCAATCCGTGCCTGCTGACCGGAAACGGTCCCCGGTAACAGCGCCATCGTCAGCACGCGAATCTCCGTGGCGGGGTCGCGAGCCACAATCGAGAAGCTTCGCTCCACGGCCGGAGCGGGGTGGTAATTGCCGTCTCCAGACTGGCTGGCGCGGATCGTGCCGACGGCGCCGGCGGGCCCTCTAATGGTGACGGTCGCTCCCGCCACGGATGCGTTCCCATCCGCACTGGCAAAGCTTACCGGGAGTCCCGCGCTGCTGGTGGCGGCCACGGTGAAGACCTCGGCCTCCGAGCGGCTCGGCAGCGCGTCAAACGTGATGGACTGATCCGCCTTCAGGATATCGCCAGTCAGCCCGGTTGGTTGCGCGATGGTGTATTTGTGGGCGTCGTCCCCGGTGAGGAGAATCCCGCCGGTCACGGAAATCCCGGTGCCCGCATTGGGGGTGGCGAAGGTTCCCTGGCCGGTGAACTGCACCAGATCCCCGTCGATGACTCCATTCAGGGTGCCAGTGATCGTGGCCGCCGTGGTGCCATCGTAGGTTTTGGGGCCGACGGCGGCGCCGCTCACGGTCAATTGCTTTGGGGAAACTGTACTTGCGGGGACGACGATGGCCTGGGAGACCGCATCGCCACCGGAAATGGTCAGCTCCCCGCCGTAATTTCCGGGGAGGTTCCCCGCAGCGAGACGGATGTAAATCGTGGTGTTGGCCAGAGTGCCCGTTCCATCGACTGGAATGATGGTGGTGGCCGCATAGCCGCTGCCTGCGGTGAGGGACGTTTCGAACCCGGCGGGGGCGGTCACGGTGAGGTTCCCGGTCAGGCCCGTCCCGCTTACGGTGAAACTCTGGGCGGTGGAGGCGGTGCCATAAGCCGACCCGCCAGAGGCCAAGCTCCCAACCGGGGCAATGGAGGGCGGCAGATCGGTGACGGCGCTCCAAGTTTGGCCGAGCCGGAATTCGTCCATCCCCGGATAGTTGCCACCGCCGCCATCGATTTTGGCTTGGAGATGGGTGAAGGAGCCCGTCACGCCCGTCAGAGTGACGGTACGGTTCCAGGTGGCGGGAGCCGCGCGGTCGATGACTCCGTTGAGGTCGTCTAGATTATAGGTCTTGATGTCAACTCGGAGGGTGTCGGTGCTGCCCGAGGCGGATTTCGTGAGGCGGGCAACGTAGAAGAGCGTTTTGTAGAGGGTGTGGGTGACGGTCGTGTTGTTGCCATTGGTCTGCACGCTCGTCCCGAGCGCTCCCCGGTAGGCGGTGAGCCCTCCGTTGGTACCCGGCCCATAACCATTGCCCCACATGAGTTCCTGGCTTGCGTTGCGGAGCCCCAGCTGGGCTAAATAGTTGTTGTTCCCGGATTCGGCAAAGAAGCTCATATACCAGACTCCATCCGCGGAGAGATCGATGGGAGCCCGCATCGCGACGGAAGCCCGGTTCACTCCCCAGGCGTCCCGCTGCTCCCACCAGTGCTGGCGACTGCCTGAATAGCTGGGCGAGTGGCCATTCGCGATCCCGCGGAAATCCGGGGTGGCGCGGCTGATGAGATCTTCGTTGTTTCCACCCGCCAGGGCCCAAGTTCCGCTGATGCCGACGGTGGTGGGATCTGGAGTGTAGCCGTTAATGCTGGTGCGGCTGGTACTGCCCACACCGGCGAACCCTTCGTAAGCCAGAAGCCCCGCATTCCCGATGACGCGGCGGATCTCCAAAAAGCAGAGTTTGTTGTTCACCCCCTGTGCTCCGTTGGTGATGTCGAGCCTGCCATCGGTGACCTCGACCACGGCCCGGCCGTCCACCCAACGGGCCAGGTCTCCCGGGGGTCCTTGCACCAGATCCTGCCCTTCGCCGAGCAGATGGTAGGTGCTGTCGAAAAAGCTCGGGTCTCCGGCCACCGCGATCACAGAGTAAGTGCCATTGGGCAGCGCGATCGACCACGAATCATTGGAGCCCCCTTGTTGGAGCTGGGCGAGGGAGTCGTATTCCGGCCGTGAATCGACGGCCCGGAGGCGATGGGAACCCGTGAGGTTCCGGTTCCAACCGTAGGACTGGCCATTTCCCCGGGCGGCAAACGGAAGCCCCGTGTCCGATAGAAATCCAGGTACGGCAGTGGTGGCGGCGGTACCAAAATTCACCCGGAGATAGGGCAGACTCGGAGGAGGCGAGGTCCAGGTGAAGGTGATGCTATCCGTCACCGTGCCCGAAGGGAAGGTGGCCTCGGCCGTCAGCACGTTTTCGCCGTCCTGCAGCGCCACGGTTGGCCAGACGAACCGGTTTTCCGTGGAAGACACCTCGCTGACCAACGCGCCATTGACCTTCAGCCGGACCGCCGTGGCGTTCGAATACACTTTCACGGGAATCGTTCCATTCGGTGCGGGATCAAACCGGCGACTGGTGAGATAGACCATCGGCTCCGGATTCCAGTGCGACCGGTACCAATAGTAGGTGTCCTTGAAGATCGTCCGGTCGTGGGTGACGATGCCCTTGTCGTTGATGCCCGGGGCGTCCCCTTCGTTGCGGCCGTCGGAGGCGAAATCGAACCCGTTCCAGATCAGCTTGCACCACAAAAAGGGCATGTTGCGCATCGCGAGCCAATGCGCCTCGTGGAAGAGATTCTGGTATTCCTCAGGGTGCCAGGGGCCGCCGGGGGCGGGGATGGCGGGATTGTACTCATGCTGATGGATGCTTGCGCCAGCGCCGTATTCGCTGATTCCGATCCGGTCCGCCGGGTAGGTCGCGTGATAGCTTCTCAATGCCCCCTCAAAGTCCGTGGCCTGGCCCCCATACCAACCGTGATAGGTGTTCATGGCGTAGCAGTCGAGGTTGTAGGTCCGTCCCCGGGTGGAGGATGTGCTCACCTGGGCGCAGGTCGAGAGCCGGGTCGGGTCCTCGGTATCGACGAGGGCGGCGAGATTGCGCATCAGCGTGGTGGGATTGGGGCCCGTTGTGTTCGTGATCTCGTTGGAAACGCTCCAGAAACAGATCGAGGGATGGTTGTAGTTCTGGCGGATGAGCTCGATCAACTGCTGCCGGGCGTTCGCCGTGTAAGCCGCCGTATCGTAAATCCGGTTGACCTGCGCCACCTCCGCCCAGACCACGAGCCCCTCTTGATCGCAGAGCGAATACTTGAAATCGGAATGCTGGTAGTGAGCCAGCCGGACAATGGTGCAGCCCAGGTCCAGGGAAATCGCGATGTCCTCTTCCTGGTCCGCGCGAGAGAGCGCATTCCCCTTGTCTTTGCGTTCCTCGTGCAGGTTCGTGCCATGCAGATCGAGGTAGCTGCCGTTGAGGAAAAATCCGGCGTTGGCATCGATCGAGAACGAGCGGAACCCGAGCGGTTGCACCACTTCGTCGAGCAGATTCCCGCCGTCGAGCAAACGAATTCTGGCCCGGTAGAGATACGGATCCGCGAGGCCGTTCCAGAGGTGCGGGTTGGGGACGACCGTCTGCTGCGTGAGCGTGGTCGAGGCGTCCGCCGGCAGGGCATGATTCGAAGAGAGCGTCTGCACCGTCCCGCCCTCCGCATCAAGGATCGCCGTTTCCAAGGTGACCTGGCGGACGACCGCATCCGTGTTCCGGCCGATCACCTTCACGTCCAGATCAGCGGAGGCGGCGGTGACGTTCCGGGGCGTCAGGTAGACACCCGGCGAGCCATAATCGAGTGGAGAGATGTGCACGGGATCGAGCACCAGAAGATCCACCTCACGCGTCAGGCCGCCACCGATGGTGAAGTCACCACTTTCCGGCCCGACATCGGTGACGTAGGAGTTGTCCACGCGGACGGCAAGGACGTTGGTGGCGCCAAAGTTCACCGCCTGAGTGATATCAAAGGTAAAGGCCACATAGCCCCCGCGGTGCTGGCCGATCCACGTGCCGTTCACGTAGACATCCGCGACGATCTGGGCGGAGTGGAACTTGAGGACGAGCCGCCGTCCTGACCAACCCGACTCCACGTCAAAGGGCAAGCGATACCAAGCTGGTCCCCGGTAATAATCTCCACCGCCGTCCTGGCCATCGATGGCATTCCAGGCATGGGGAAGTTGCACCGTTTCCCACGCGCTGTCATCGAACGCCGACGCGCTCGCCGCCAGCCCCGGATCACTCTTCAGAAAGCGCCAATCCCCGTTGAGCGGAGCGGCGATGCGATCCACGGCCAGGGACGAGAAGGCGGAGGCGAGGAGGAGAGCGATCCCGATGGAGAGATGGCGGTTCATGGATGCTAGAGGCGGCGTGGAAATCCCGGACAGGTCGTTGCATTCCCGGATGTACGGGCGAGTCCTTGCCGCAGGGTGGTGCCCCTATCCGAGCTTCTGTTTTCCCTCCATTTGCCGCTGGTGAAGATTTCGTCACGTTCGCGCGTTTGACCCTCCTGGCCCCTTTCGATAGATGCTGAAATGATTTTCAGCGGAGGAGCTACGGTCTGCTTCCTTCTCCTGGGGCAGGTTTCCCGGGCCGCACTGACTATGTACGAAGCCGTTCCGTCACGGAGCGGTCATCCATTCGGGGCCTACGGCAACTCCTGGAACGCCTGCCAGCATCCGCCCTACTTCGGTCCACGATGAGACGACGTGGAATCCGATTTCTCCTGGCCACGCTCGTCTTTGCCAGCCGCTTGATCGCGGCTCCGGTCACGGTGGATAGTGGCCATCCCTTGCTGGATGACAACGGAAACTTCGTACATGCCCACGGGGGCGGGCTGATCCGCTCCGGCGACTATTATTACTGGTTCGGAGAGAATCGGAACTACAACGGGGACGATTCCTTCCACGCGGTTTCATGTTACCGCTCCACGAACCTCCGGGATTGGGAGTTCCGCAATCATGTGCTGCGGTCCAATGACGATGTGGATCTCGACTATTCCAAGATCGAGCGGCCGAAGGTGATCTACAACCCCATCACGAAGCGCTTCGTGATGTGGATGCACAAGGAGTGGGGGAGCCACTACAGTGAAGCGCGCGCCGCCGTCGCCTCATGTGATACGATCGACGGAAACTACATTTACCACGGCAGCTTCCGTCCTCTGGGCACCCACATGTCCCGCGACTGCACCCTCTTCGTGGACGATGACGGTGCCGGCTATTTCCTCTCTGCGGCGAACAACAACGCCGACCTGAACCTCTATCGGCTCACCTCGGACTTCCTCAACGTCGCCAGCCTCGTGAAGGTCATCTCGCCCGGTCTTTCGCGCGAGTCGCCCTGTCTTTTCAAACGCAACGGCCGCTATTTCATCATCGGCTCCGGCACCACCGGCTGGAGTCCGAACCAAGCGAAATACGCCACCGCCACCAGCCTCACCGGCACCTGGAGCACTCCCGCCAACCTGGGCAACAACACCACCTATCGCTCCCAGTCCGCTTATGTGCTCACCATTCCGGGAACTGCGGGGAATGAATACCTCTACATCGGCGACCGTTGGGCCCGCGCCTGGGGAGACTACACCGGCTTCTCGCACTATGTCTTCCTGCCCTTGCATTTCCCCACGGACTCGATCATGACCATGGAAGACGCCGAACACGTCACCGTGGACACGGAAAGCGGCTACCTGGCGTCGGGCTTCGGTGGCTGGGAGAAGATCGACAACCGCTCCAGCCGCATCAGCTACTCCGCCGGATGGAGCAGCTACTTCGGGAATACCGGTTTCGCCCAATCCGAACATTACAGCGAGACCACCGGAGCCCAGGCCAGCTTCACCTTTTATGGCGATCAGTTCCGCGTCCATGGTTTCCGGCGCAACGACCTGGGCAGAATGGAAATCCTCCTGAACGGGGTGTCGCTCACCACCATCGACTGCTACCAGTCTACCGCAGCCTACAACGTCGAACTCTATCAATCGTCATTGCTCACCCGCGGTACCCACACCGTGACCGTCCGCGTCGCTGGCACCAAGAACGCATCCTCCAGCGGCACCGAGATCATCGTGGATGCCTTTTCCAGCCGGGATTCCCAAAGCCTCGCCGCCACTCCCTCCGGACTCAGCCGCATCATCAGCTCGCACAGCGGCAAGGATTTCACCGAGACACCCGGCATCGCTCCCCTGAAACAATTCACGTGGGGAGCACAGCCCGGCCAAACTTGGCAGCTCAACCCGCAGGCCGACTGCAGCCACCACCTCACCCGTGCCGACGGCAGCGGCTGGGTCGGCATCGCCGGTCCCTCGATCGCCGATGGGGCGGCCATCGCGCTCAGTTCTTCCCCGCAAGATGCCTTCAGCCGCTGGCAGTTGCTCCCCACGCCCGGCGGTGCCTTCACTTTGCGCAACACGGGCAGTTCCCGCATCGCCGATGTTTCGGACGGCTCGCGCAACGAAGGTGCGGCGGTCATCCAATATTCCGCCAACAACGGAGAAAACCAGCGTTGGCACCTGCGGACGGAGCGCAATCCCAGGTTCGACAGCCAGCAAATCATCGAGGCCGAAACCGCCGCCAGCCTGCCATCGTTCGCCCCCTTCGCCGTGGAAGCCGCCGGTGCCGGTCCCGGTGCCACGAGCATCCGCATTCCGGAATCCACCGGCTACCAAACCACCACGCCCGCCACCGGGCTCTGCAACTACCCGTTCACCACCACGGCTTCGAGCACCCGCGTGCGCTACTGGGTACTGGCCCACGCCGCGGACTCTGACGACGACGACCTTCATTTCCGCGAAAACAACGACTCGTGGACGACTGTCCGCCTCCAACAACATCCCCTGGATTTCCTCTGGAACTACCTCGGAGAATCCCAGCTGCCCGCCGGCTCGCACACCCTCTCGCTCGGCTGGCTCGACGATGGCATCAGCATCGACAAAATCATGCTTCAGTTCCTCGACGCGGAGCCCTTCTCCCTGGCTTCCGGGTTGAAGCTCCACTTCGACAGCGCCAACATCGATGCGCAGGGAAATGCCACGTTGCTGGATGGCCAGACGGTTTCCAGTTGGAAGGACCTTTCCGGAAACGACCTCCACCTTGATCAAACCACGGGCACGCCGACCTATATCCAACCCGGTCCGGGTTTCGGAGGCCTCCCGGTGGTGGGGTTCCAGCCCACGGATTTCAATGGTGCCGATTACCTGAGGCGGTCCGCCTCCCCAGTAGCAGCCTATCCCTTTACGGTGTTCGCGGTGGTTCGATCCACCACCGCAAGAAATGCGGTGATCTTCTCCATGGTGGACAGTGCCAGCTCCGACAAAATGGCTGGTATCCGCTTTGTCTCCGAAGGCACCGGTGGTCCGGGCCGGCTCAGCCTGTTCCGCCGCAACACCACGTGGGTCGAGACTCCCTCGACCGCCGCCTTCAACGACGATCAACTGCACGTCGTCACCGCCCGTTTCATCAGCAGCAGCCAGGCACGGCTTTATGTGGATGGAACCGAAGTGGCCTCCACCACCACTTCGGTTCCCCTGCCACTGTTGAATCGTTTTGACCTCGGCAACAACGGCCGGAGCAATGCGACTACTGATCCTTACGAGGGCCAGATCGCCGAGGTGTTGGTTTACAATCAGGACATTGCCAGCAGCAATCGTTTCTTCGTCGAGGGATACCTCTCGCAGAAGTGGATCACCGGCACCTCCGGCATCGCCGCCTCCCAGGACACGGTGGACTTCGGTTCAGTCGCCCTCGGCGTGCCCCAGAGCCGCACGGTCGCGGTTTCCGCCGTTGGCGCTGCGAATGCGGAAGTCACCGTTTCCGGGCTGGACTTGAACTCGCTGGGCGACTTCACGGTGCGCGCGTTTCTCAATGATCTGGAGTTCGATCCCGCCGACCCGACCCGCTATCCTCTGACGCTCTCGCGAGCGGCAAACGATCAACTGCAGCTCCTCGTCGGCATCCAACCCGCCATCGCCAAACCCGCCTATCAAGGCTCCGTCCGCGTCCTGAGCGATGCGCAGAATTCACCGGACCTGGGGATCTCCTTCGCCGCTCAATTGCAGGCGCGGATCGGCGTGGCGGACTACCTGTCACACGCCGCAGCGGGCAACGAGCTTACCTTTGATCACGCCAACGGGGCGCAGACCCGGATCACGCTCAATACGGCAGACATGGCACGGGTCCAATATTCTCCGGACGGCCTCTACCGCGCTGCGGATCACCCGGACTATTTCATGGTCCAGAAATTCGATTGGGCACCGGTGGCTCACTCCCTTCAGGACCATGGCGACTACATCGGCATCCACACCGCGGCCATGACCATCCGGGTGCAGAAGAGCCCGTTCCGGATCCAGATGTATGATGAGGCGAACACCAGCCTTATTGCCAAGGATGCCGACGATGAGGGGATGTATTCGGAGCGGAACCAACGCGGGGTGCTTCGCGTGGAAAACGGCGGTAGCCACGCGCGATTTGGCTTTGGCAGCGGCGACCACGGCCGCTCGCGCCCGCTGAACAAGAGCGCGGGCTATGATCAATTCACCGTCACCCATGGCCGCACATGCGTGCCGTTTTTCATGAGCACGGCCGGCTATGGCGTGTTCCTCAATACCGTCGAGAAGAACACCGCCTTCGATTCGGCAGGCGGTTTCCGGACCGACCACTTCCTCGATTACTGGTACATGGCCGGAGACTTCAAACAAGTGCTCGGCCGTTATTCAGAACTGACCGGACGGATGAACCTTTTCCCGAAATGGGCCTATGGCTTCATGCTCTCCAAATACGGCAACGACAACGCCACCCAGGCCGAGTTTTCCCAGTGGATCAACCGGCTGCGCAACGAGGATTACCCCACGGACTGTTATGTCTTCGACTTCGGCTGGCGTGGGGGAAAATTCAACAACCACCGGTGGGACTCAGCGCGTTTTCCCAATCTGCCGGGGATGTTTGCGGAATCTCGCAGTCTCGGGTTCCACATCGGCCTGCATAACAACCACGGCACTCCCGAAGCAGGCAGCGGCAATTTCACCAACCCCACTGTCGCGGAAAACTGGTGGCAGGCGCATTGGACCATCGTCATCCAGCCGGGCTATGGCGACTGGTTCTGGCCAGACGAGTTCGACGTGACGGGGGATAACCTTATGGCCAACCGCTCCGCTAGAGTCGTGCATGAACGCTGGCTTCAGGAAACCACGGCCCAGCGCCCGATGTTCATCACCCGCGGCGGATTCGCGAACCATCATTTCGCCTCCACCTGGTCCGGAGACATCGACAACACCATCACCGAGATGGGAGAGCAAATCTGCGGCACACTCGCGCTCGGTCTCTCCGGCTACCCGTGGTCGTCGAACGATCTCGGCGGTTTCTTCACCAAGCCTTCGGACGCCCTCTACATCCGCTGGGTTGCGCAGTTTGGTGCCTTCAACGGCCTCATGCGCGCCCACGGTCACGATGGCCGCGAGCCGTGGCTCTACGGCTCGCAAGCGCAGGAAAACCTCCGCCGCTATCTCAAGATCCGCTACCGCCTTTTCCCCTACATCTATACTACGGCCTGGCAGGGTTCCGCCCATGGCATCCCGATGATGCGTGCCATGGCACTTGAGCATCCGCAGATCCCCCAGGCATGGACACGGGAGAACCAATACTATTTCGGCGACTGGCTGCTTGTGGCTCCCGCTCTGGCCACCACCACCACCAACGTCTCCGTCTGGCTGCCGGAGGGGAAATGGTATGACTTCTTCAATCCGGCTGTCTCCTACACAGGTGGCCAAACCATCTCCGTCACCGCCACGTTGGACCAGATCCCCGTCTTCGTGAAAGAGGGGGCCATCATTCCCACCGGTCCCGAGATTTCTTACGCGGATGAAATGCCTCTCGATCCGCTGACATTGGACCTCTATCCAGGCTCCACGCCCACCTCCTACAGCCTCTATGAGGACGATGGTGTCACCCGCCAGCACCAGCTCCAGAACGCGCACAGCCTCACCACGTTCTCCTGCTCCTGGCCGCAAGACAACACGCTGCGCTTCACGCAAGACCCGGTGAACCTGGGGAATTCGGCGCTCTACTCGCCAGTTCTGCCCCGTGCCACCGTGCTGCGCGCCCACCGCTGGACCCAGCGTCCCATCATGGTTCTCAACGGAAGCTCCATCGTCCCGGAAGCCGCCTCCGAGGTCGCCCTCAACTCAATGAACTCCGGCTGGTTCTGGTCTTCCGCCACCCATCAGCTCCTCATCCGCTACATCGACAACGGCGGCGCTCATAAGATCGTCGCCAGCGCGACCCTGCTGGACAGCGATGCCGACGGTCTCGACGACCTGCGGGAATCCGCCCTCGGCACCAGCATCGATCTGACGGACAGCGACCACGATGGCCAAAGCGATTTCATGGAAGTCGCATTCGGAACCACAGCAACCAGCGCCACCTCCCGGGTCACCGTCACCGCCGAAATCGTCTCCGGTGAGCTGGCTACCTTTCGCATTCGCTGGCCGAGCGTCAGCGGCAACGTCTATGAGATCGAGCAATGGCAGGAGACCCCCGCCCGGACTTGGATCGCCATCGCCGAGCGAACCGCCACGGCCAGCGTCACCGAGTTCTCCATGCCAACATCTTGGCCAGGAGCACTGCTCCGCGTTCGGGCGACGTTGAGCCAAGCCCCCTGATTCACCTTTGTGCCCCCCCGTCCGCAGCCTTATCCCTTTATGACTTTCAGAATCCAGACTGCCCTGGCCGGCCTGATGCTCGCGATCGCGTCGACGCCGAATGTCTTATCCTACCCAGGGTCCGCAGGCACAAGCTCTTACGCTCCATCGATCCAAGGTAGCTCACTGGTGACGGTCATCGGGCACAAGGCACAGAGCAAAGCCGCGCTCATTGATGAACGGGGACGAATGTTGCTCCAGGCCAATAACATCCGAGTCGATGACTTCGGTTTGTTCGACCAAAGCACCAGCCGCATCCAGTGGAGCTACGATCAAGGCTACTATCCCAGTTCGATCCACGAATTCGACATCCCCAACTTCAAAGTAAAGATCAAATTCTTCTGCTATCCCAAGCCGATCACCTCGATCGGCGAGTACAATGGCGACTTCGTGCTCGTTTATGCACGGGTGCAGCTCACCTATTCCGGATCCCTGGCCAACGCCACGGCATCGGTCAATATCGCGCCTCCGTCACAACTGACACCGATCAATGCCGCCGCCATCCAAGCGGGCGGGAGTCCGATCACCTACTCGGTCGCGTCCAATACCCCCATCGTCCTTGATTACGCCACCGCAACGGAACGAATTTCGGGAAACGGCAGCGATACCCTCAGTCCATCGGAGATTCAGGGAATCGCCGGGAGCCTGGATTCGGCGGAGGCTGAGTTCAAGGCCTTCTGGGATACCGAGCTAGAACGCCTCGTTTCCCCGGTGATCCCTCCTTCGGTCCCCGATGCCATTCATCTGACCAACGCGCAAAAAGTCGCCTTCATCCACATGCAGGTCATTCGCGACGGCAACAACATCCACATCGGCAAGAACGGATACGACACCGTCTACGATCACGACGCCCACGGCATCCTGGCGATCGCCATCGAAATGGGTGCCCTCACCCCCGACGAAGCGGAAGCGCTGCTGCGCAATTTGCCGGCGCAGCAGGTGACCCATGACTACATCGACGCGCTTGGAAAGATCGTCTGGGTCCACGCCAAGTTCTGCCAGAAGTTCGCGCCCTCCAATGCCCTGCTGCAGGATCTCGTCTTCTCGCAACTTCATCCGGGATACGGTGGCAGCAAGACCGTCTCGGGTTGGATCCATCATCTGGTCGATACCAAGCTTCAGGCCGATGGTCTTGCGGTCCCGGCAAACACGCTCGATTCGGGCAATCGGGCCACCGTCGACAACTGCGCCGTGCTCCTCGGCCTGAAGTCGTATGCCTATCTTTGCAGCAAGTTGGGTAATACCACTGAATCCAGCTGGGCGCTCAATAAATACAACCAAGTGAACACCGCCCTGCAGGATAAACTCCTTGCATTGGTGGCCAGCAAGCCGGAGAACCAGCGCTACATTTCCGCCAGCATCACCACACTGACGGAGAATGTCTCCAACTTCACACTCGGTGGCACCAGTGATCCCTTCACCGATGCGAATGCCTACTCGCACTTCTTCTTCGGCAGGATGTACGAACTGTTCCTCCTGGGCGGCTCGTATGACAGGCTAGCCCCCTATATCGACAATACACTCGATGTCGGTTTATCCCGAAAGTCGGGCGACACCCGTTTTGTCGTCAACGGCCAATGGACCGGCAACTTCGGGGTTTACTTCGCCAATCATCATTCGAACGGCTACAATAGCGCGTATACCGAAGGATTTCTGCTGGGCAACGGAAAGTATCGGGACGCTTTTTTTAAGTCGTTCAGCTTCATGATGGGATTGCAGACCGGCCCGTACGGTTGGTTCGAAGGAGTCCGCGGCCCGGAAGATTACGGTGTAAACATCCAGGGCGTCACCACCGGGGCCAAGGTGGGGACCGGTTCATCGCCCCATGTCTGGAGCGGCATGAGCCAAGCTCGGATGTTGACCACGTCTCTTGTTTCCGAAACGTACGACGGTTCCGTCGTCATCGGACGAGGCATTCCGACTAGTTGGTTCGAGAAGGGCACGGTCGGGGTCAATCATTACAAATTGAGCGACACATCCCGCTTTGCCTACACGATCAAGCCGACCGGCAATACGGGGGAATATGAGTTCGCCTACACCGGCCAACCCGCGGGTGCGATGGTTCTCAACCTGATTCCGTTCCTCACGCAAGCACCCCGCCTAGTGCAGTTTGGCGATGGCACCCCCGCTGATCGGGCCAAAGTGCGTCTGGCCGACTTTGACGACGACGGCACGACCGAAATCACGATTGACCCGGAATACTCTGGCAGGCCCGTGGTATTCTCCATCGCGCCGACACCGGCACTCTTGTTGCACGAACCTTTCTCGAATTCGTCCACAGGGAACCTGCCGGGGCAGCCAACCCCCATCAGCGGCTTCGCCACAGCCACCACTTGGAGCGGACTGAACTCTTCGTTCGCCTCGAATGTTGCAGATGCCGCCACCGTTCAGGCCAGTGGGTTGGTCTGGGGCGACCTCGCCAGCACGCCCAAGCATGCGCGGGTCAAAGGCGATGCGTCGAACACTCGTGCCATGATGGATGTTTCGGCAGCAGGGGTTTTCGCCAGCGCAGGCCTCCGCGACGCCTCCTCGAATACCGTGGGTGGAGGCTCCGTCGCCGGGAAAGTTTATGTCTCGTTCCTTTTCCGAGCCATGGCCACGGATCGAAACAACGAGTTCGGCGGGCTTCAATTGGCTCGCGCAAACTCCGACACCACGGGTGTCCTCATCGGCAACGCCTGGGACGCTTGGGCATACGGTCTTCGGGTGGGAAGCACCGGTCTATCGTTTGATCTGAAAGACAAAGCGGGGACCGGCAATTACAAAGACATGGACAACGAGACGCACCTCATGGTCGCGCGCATCGAGTTCAAGGCCAATGCATCCGATGTGATCACCGTCTGGATGGATCCCGAGCTGGGTTTGCCTGAAACCTCGCAGAATCTTTCCGGCGTTTACACGGCCACCGCTACCGGAGACTTCTCCTTTGACCGGCTCTTCTTGCGTGGCGGCAATGCGACCCGTCAGTTCGAATACGACGAGATTCGCATGGGGACCTCGTGGAACGATGTCACTCCGCTGTCGGACACGGCACTGGCGAGCGACACGTTGAAAGCAAGTCTCCGCGCGGATGGCTCGCTGAGTCGCATTCTGGCCAAACGAGATGGTGCTTGGGAAGAAATCCCTTTCCGCGACGATGGGCTGCGCGGTCCAACGTGGCAAGTCACCACGGGTAGCACCTCACAGACCGTAACAATGGTCCGGGATGGGGTCTCGCCGTCGTTCACTGGGTCGTCCGGAGGGCGTATCTTCAAACTGAGTTATCAGCTCGATGCCGAGGGATTGCGGTTGACTGCCCGGGCTGAGAATCCCACCTCCAGTGCGTGGACACCAGACCGGGCGTCCATTTGTCTCGGCATCAATTCATACATGGATGCGTATCCCGCGTGGAATGACCGGTATTTTCCCACGCTGCTCCGCTGTGAGAAGACCCACTTCTGGGGGTACTTCATGAGTCCGCTGGGCAAAATTCTTGGCTGTACCGTGGCCGATCCGGTCGCCTCGTGGCACCACGACTACGAGAGCGGACAGCACCGCATCCGCACCTCGTTTCTGGATCTCTTTCAGTCGGGTCGCCTGCCCGAGCGCCATCCACAGGGCAGTTCCACCCTCCCGGCCGGCCAGGCCCGTGAGTGGCGGCTCTCCCTCTTCGATCTCCCCTCCCTAGAATCCGCCCCGGCGGCCTTGGCCTCCGCCTCCGCGGCGCCCCTCATTCAGGCCAACCGCTACCAGGGCGAGCCGGGGGAGACCGTCACCTTCACCGTGCATGGCCAGGTAACCTCCCTGGCGGCCAACGGCACGCCCCTGTCTCTCGCCGGAGTTGGCGCGGATCGTTCCGCGGCAACCTGGACGTTCCCCGCCACGTTTGGGGAGCACAAGGTCATCGCCACCGATGCGGATGGGCAGATCTCTGAATGCCGCCTCGTGACTCGCCGCCCCTTATCCTGGTACCTCACTCAGGCCCGGACGGAGGCCATTCGCAAGCCCCAGAAAGCGAGCTCGCATACCGAAAGCTGGTATGGACTCTTCTCCGGATATCTGGCCCGCCGGCACTTTCCGGATGCTTCATCCGACGCCGCCATCGAAGCCAAGTTCAACGAGATCTTCCCCTTGATGTACAACAGCACGACCTCGGTGCCGACGAGCGACCAGAATCGGATCCAGAATCATTCCAGCATGGCGGGAGTGCTGGTGGATCGATATCAGGCGACGGGCGACGTCACGTCGTTGGTCCGGGCCGCCGCCATCTGTGATTTCCTCCTTACCAAACAAGGCAGCGACGGCGGTTATTACAGCGGCAGCACCCACTACACCTCGGTCATCTATATCGCCAAATCCATCATGGAGGTGATGCGTGAGGAGAAGCGGCTGGCTGATGCGGGAGACGCCACCTGGCAGGCGCGTTACGACCGTCATTACCAATCCGTGAAGCGAGCGATGGATGACTTGGTGAACCGCGGCGCCAACGTGCAGACGGAAGGACAACAGACTTATGAGGACGGCATGATCTCCTGCAGCTACACTCAGCTGGCGGAATTCGCTCTTTTGCAAACTGTCCCGGCGGAGCGGGAAAGATACGCAAACGCCGCCATCGCCTTGGCCCAGGGGCACCAGTGCCTCTCCCAGAAACTGATTCCCGATGGCCTCATGAACGGGGGCAGCCTGCGCTTTTGGGAGGCCCAATACGATGTCTTGACCCGCGCCGCCAACATGATGAACTCCCCGCACGGCTGGAGCGCTTGGCGGCTCTATGGGCTGTGCTCCCTCTATGAACTCACCGGGGATCCGGCTTATCTTCGGGATGCCATGAGCGGCCTGGGAAGCTGCTTGCAGACCATCGATCCCGTAAGTGGAGAGTTGCGCTGGTCCTTCATCGTCGACCCATCCGTCGCCGCCGGAGTGTTCACGGAGTTTTCGAGCAGTCCTGGCAAGGGCCGGTGCGTGCCCACGACCGTGGGTGAACAATATCTTCCCATGATTTCAGGATGGTATCGCGCTCCGGCAAACACCAAGGTAACCGGTTACTGGGGAGGCAAAAGCAACGGAACCGGCCTCTCCGCGGGAGAAACCTGGCCTCCAAACTGGATCACCAGCGGAGTGCAGGGCGGCGATGGCGGTTGCTGTGACAATGACGTCCACGAGATTTTCAAGTGCTTGGAAGAGATCGCGCTGACGTCCACCTATCTCGTTCTGGGCGCGGAGGGATCCGTCGAGACCTGGAACGGCAGCGCCGAAATGGTCGGAAACACCCTGGTGCTCACTCCGGCGGAGGCTGTGGTGAACCGGGTGCATGTCAACCGCCGAGGCGGAGCGGCCCATCGACTGGCCGTGCGTTTTGGGGACCAACTGATCGACCCTCCGAGCGAAGCCTCCGCCTGGGTTGAGAAGCCCTCTGGGGAATCCCCGTATCACCTCTGGCGCAAAGAGCGCTTCGGTTCAGATTACGCGCTGACACCGGCCGCCATGGACGATGCGGATCCGGATGGCGACGGCGTGGACAACCGGCTCGAGTTCTTGCTTGAAGGACGCGATCCTACGCAATTCGATGAGGAGCCGAAACTGGTCCGCCTTGGGGGACCGGATGAGGGATGGTTTGAGTTCTCCATCGACCGCAATCCGGAAGCCCTGCCGGAGCAGGTACGCATTCGCGTATCGAGCGATCTGGTTCATTGGGATGAAGTCACCCCCAGCGTGAACGCGGAGCTGGTCGTGATCGAAGACAGCGCAAGCCGCCACGCTATCAAGATTCACTCCACATCCGGTCTGTTTCTCACCGTGGCGAAATGAAGAGTCGGTCGAAGTCAGCAATTCACGAACCTGTTGAGTCGTCAATACTGGCGAGGCATCGTAGTAAGTCGTTGATTTGTCCGTGCAGTCTTCGTGCGTCAGTTTGAGCACAATCAGGAAGGTCCTCAGTGGCGTTGTGCCGAATGCCGTCCCCAAGATCAAATCTCTGTGTCCCCGGTGTTCTCTGTGGTGGAATCGGTCGTTCTTCACCACAGAGGACACCGAGAGCACCGAGGAATAGAGCCTGTCGGGCCTAGCCGGAGGATCATCATTTCGGCTCGTCCTTCATTGGCGGATGCTCAAGGTCAACTTCCAAAAACCTGTCGATGGATTGCGCCCGTCCTCGCCGCTGCGGTTGCATTCTTCCTCCAAACGCTTGGCACGCTGCTCGGCCTGGTCGTAGAGGGCTTGGTAATCGCGGAAGTCGACGTGCTTGTCATAGCTTGGCAGGTGCTTTTTGAGAAGACTGACGACTTGATCCCTGCGCTTCAGGCCGGGTTGGTCCTGGAAGTGGAGGAGCAGCCAGAGTTCGATGCAGGGATTGGAGACGGCTAGGCGCAAGGCTTGGCTCTCGGCGATCTGCCGGGCGTCGTTCAGAGCTGGGTGATCGTCCACGTCAAACACGCACCAGACTTCGTCATAGCGCAGGTTGTCATCTTTCTCACCCCGCGCCCGCGCCTCCGCCTCCTGTTTCAGGCGCTTGGCGCTTTCGACAATGGTTTTGGGAACCCCGGCACCTGGCTCCACGACGACATGAACCCGTGGATTGGCACACCACCTGACAAAGCCCGCGAGATATTCGGGCTCCGTCACCTCGCCTTCCGTCACCACGAGAAGCAGCGGTTTGACCTCCTTAAAGGGGGCACGCCTCGCCGGACGTCGTGATCGATTCCCCTTGGCCACGGTTCAACCTTCTTTGGTGATCCAAGAGACATCCCCCAGGAACGGGATGGCTCCATACCTGCCTTGCAGATACCCACGCTCCAGATTCTCCGTGGGCCGCGGCTTATAGTCCGTGAGCGGATAGAGCACCGTGGCACCGGACTTATCTTTCTCGGTGAACCAGATATGTTCCCGGGCCAAGCGCACCTGGCCCAGGGAATTTCCAAGTAGCGCCGTGTCGTGTGTGGTCGCGATGAGTTGGGCGTGATGAGGGTTCGTTTCCCGCCGCAGGAATAATTCCAAGATCGCGGCGCAGACGCAGGGGTGCAGGCTGCGTTCGAGTTCGTCGATGATGAGGACACCACCTTCATGAAGGACGCGGAAAAGCGAAGGAGCGATCCGGACCAGGGATTGTGTTCCCACCGATTCGTTTTCCAGTTCCAGCCACGATTTTGGATCATCTTTCTGATGCTGGAGTAGAATCCTGCTACCGCCTTTTCTCGCCTCTCCTTCCGTCGCGATGCGGAGATCGACGACTCCGGTATCCGCCATGGAGAGCAGACGCCGAATCTCATCGGCAGCAGCAATCCCAAAAGCTTGGTCCGGAAAAAGGTGAGGCTGGGGGAAGAATAGGTCGAAGTAAACCGGATCGAGGCGCCAATACGGCGAATGGTACTCCTCGAACGAAACCACGCGACGAAACCACGAGAACAGAGGCAAAAGCTGTCGGTGCCCCTGCTGAGCGGCCGCCGAAAGGAAAAGGGAATTGTCTCGGGTCAACTCTCTTACTGCATCGTTGGGCCCTTTGAGGTGTTCGCCGAACTTGAAAGAGGAGGTGTTCTCCCGCTCAAACCAAACCTGCTTCCGTCCCTTCGGCCAGGCGAAGAGCCACTCCTCGTCCACTTTGGTGTCGCTGACCGTAAATCCATAGGTCATCCGCACCTGATCGACGAGTGCCGTGACCTCGAAGAGGGAAGTCTCCCCACGCTTTCCCGCCCAGGCGAACGGCTCCCGGGGAATTCTGCCTTGAGGCTCCCAGCGTCGTTGGGAGTGGAACACGGCATTGGTCATGAAGTGCAACGCGGAGAGGACATTGCTCTTTCCGCTCGCATTGGCGCCATAGATGAGGGCGACCGGCAAGACAGGGGGGACTGAGGTCGGAGTTTCGCCCTCTTGCACCCGGGTGCCATCGGTAGAGCTTCCTTCGAGACTCAAGGCCTGTTCCGTTTGGATCGATCGGTGATTCTCCACCCGAAACTCCAGCAGCATGGAAGAGTCGTCGGCTTTCGAACCTAGTTTCGCAAGTTTTGTGCAGCTTTTGGGTCGAAATTACGGTTTCGTGGCATTTTGAAGTCAGGGGCACTGAAGTGGTCCCTCCTTGGAAACGGGAGTCGCGGATCGGTCGATGCCACCCCCGCAAGGGGGCGGCTACGGATTGGGATGGAGCGCCAGAGTGCCGTCCCAAAGAGCAAATCTCTGTGTCCCCGGTGTTCTCTGTGGTGGAATCGGTCGATCTTCACCACAGAGGACACCTGGTATTCCATCCCTTCGTGCTCTTCGGGTCCTTCGTGGTGCTGAAGACGGTCTTTACCGCGAAGGACTCGAAGAGCACGAAGGGGTTTTTGGGCTGGGACGGGAGTCGTGGATCGCCCGATGCCACCCCCGCAAGGGGGCGGCTACGGATGGGGATGGAATCGGCGGAAATCTGTGCAATCTGCGGATCCCGGACCGACCGATGGGATCGCGACTTTTCGTTGTAACTCTTTGGCGCCGTAGGCTTTGCAGCGTGTACAGCGGCGTATGTAACGCTTCACCGTCGCGTATGTAACGCTTCACCGTCGCGTATGTAACGCTTCACCGTCGCGTGCGCGGAGTTCACCGTCGCGTGCGCGGAGTTCACCGTCGCGTGCGCGGAGTTCACCGTCGCGTGCGCGGGGTTCACCGCCGCGTGCGCGGAGTTCACCGTCGCGTGCGCGGAGTGCACCGGCGCGTGCGCGGAGTTCACCGTCGCGTGCGCGGAGTGCACCGGCGCGTGCGCGGAGTTCACCGTCGCGTGCGCGGGGTTCACCGCCGCGTGCGTGGAGTTCACCGCCGGGTGCGCGGAGTGCACCGCCGCGTGCGCGGGGTTCACCGCCGCGTGCGCGGGGTTCACCGTCGCGTGCGCGCCTTGCACCGTGGGCGATGCGGAAGGCACCGTGACGTGTTCTTCCGTCACCGGCGCTTGCGCGCGGAGCGCCGTTGCGGCTCAAGGCTTCGGAATGAGGGCCAGGCGGAAGCCGAAGGTGGCGCCGCGGAACGCCGGGAAGTAGCGCAAGCGGGAGGCGGAGCGCGCTTCCTGTTCGACATCATTCCAAGCGCCGCCTCTGAGGACCTTGAGGTCGCCGCTGGCGGGGCCGGTGGGATCTGTGTTTGAGCCGGAGGGCGTCTCCTCGTACCAATCTTGGCACCATTCCCAGACGTTGCCGCTGATGTCGTAAAAACCCCAGGGGTTGGCCTTCAGGGATTTGATGGTCATGGTGGCACCGGTGGGGAGAGCCTTGGCTTCGAAGAAGGAAACTTGGCCTCCTTCCGGGGTGTTGGGGGCGTTGGCCACGTTGGCGCCGCCGGGGATGAATTCATCGCCCCACCAGTATTTGGTCGTGGTGCCAGCGCGGCAGGCGTATTCCCATTGCGCTTCGGTGGGCAGGGCGAAGGCAAAGCCGGCAGGTGCCTTGTCCTGGATTTTCTCAAGGAACCCGCCGCGGCCTACGATGTCATCCCAGCCGATTTGATCGATCGGCACACGGTTGCCGCGATTGGGACCGGAGGGCGTGCCGCGCTTGCCCATGACGGCGATCCATTGGGAGCGGGTGATCTCGGTTTCGCCGAGCCAGAAGCCTTGGGTGATGGTGATTTCCCGGGTTTTCTCGCCCTCGCCCATGATGAATTTGCCGGGTGGGCAGTAAATGAAGCGGACTTTGGTCTCTGGGGCGATGAGTTCTTCTCGGATGCTCGCGGCGCTCGCCGTTGGCGCGGAGGAGGAGAGTTCGGGGCCAGACGGGCGGCGAGGCGCGGCGGCGGCGGCCGGGGGCGCCCCAAAAGAAACGACGCGAAAGCCGATATTCGAGGCCGGTTCATCGGGCTTGTGCCCTGCCCGGTAGGCGGAGCGGTGGTAGGCCTCCCCCATATCGAACGAGCTGGAGCGATAGACCTTGAGCTCGCCGGTCTCCGGGCCTTTTGGATCGGTAACGGGATCGGCGGGGGAGGGTGCATACCAATCGGAGCACCACTCGAAGACGTTGCCATGCATGTCCTGCAGGCCCCAGTTGTTGCGATCCTTCTCGCCGACGAGCTGCGGGAGGCCTTTGCTATTTCCGGCATGCCAAGCGAAAGCTCCGAGATCTCTCACTTCGACATTCCGGGGACCCGTTGTTCCAGCGCGGCAGGCGTATTCCCATTCCGCCTCGGTGGGGAGGCGGTAGGAGCGGCCTTCCCGGGCGGAGAGTTTCTCGCAAAACTGCACGGCCTCCGGCCAAGTCACGTGGGTCACCGGGCAAGCGGTGCCGAACTGACTGCGGAAACTCTTGTGGTAGGCTCCCATCACGAGCTTCCATTGGGCCTGGGTGATTTCGTGAGCGCCGATCCAGTAGCCCTGTGTGACGGTGACATCGTGCTGCGTTTCATTCTCCGAGCGTCCGGGTTCGGATACTGGGCTGCCCATCTTGAAGGTTCCAGGCACGCACCAGACCATGCGGTCACCGATGCTGTTCAGGTAATCCTTGCTCGGGTCGCTGGTGGGCGCTTTGGCGGGGGTGGGCTTGAAGTTGGGAAAAATGGTGTAAGCCAGGAAGGCGGCGAAAGGAATCGCGACCATCCAGGCCACCGTGGCCATGATGCCGCGGCTCGTCTTTTTCCTTCTACGGACGGGGTGATCTTCCCGGACCTTGCGCGCGGCCGCCGCTGGTGAGGCCATGGCGACGGTGGCTTGCGGAGCCGCGGTCTCGATATGCTGCATGAGCTGGCCCAATTGAGGACCCAATTCGGAGCCCGAAGTCAGCCGGAAACGGGACTGATCGGCAAGAGAGGCGATCGAGGGAGGTAATTCCTCGGCGCCGGGCATCGGAGTGGTGTCGATCACGATTGGCATCACGGGCAAGCCAATGGCCAGGGCCGCCTCGATTTGGCCGCGGACGAAGTCTTGTTCTTCATGGGCGTGCCGGCGCATCAGGTCTGCCCACTGCGGACCGATCAGGGCGAGAAAGACATCGGCTTGTCCCACGAAACCGCGGAGGAAGCGTTTGAAGTCGGCCCCAGGTGGCACGACGCCTGGGTCCATGATGACCGCGTTGGGGCCGTATTGCGCCTTGAGCCTCTGCACGATCTTGGCGGCGAAGAGTGGGGCTTGCCCGCTCATGTCCGAGGGCCGGTAGCAGAGGTAGATCTTCACAAGTCTCCCTAGCAGATATGGCGGAATGGGGCAAGAGGCGTCGGGTGAGAACTGCGGGCTAAGGTTTTTTCTCTCTTCGGTGAAATTCCGAGTAACCTGCCGGGGCCGGTTCCTCAGGATACGGTGACATGATCACGCATCCCTCCACTGCTCCGGGCGATCCGGACCCGCTACATGGCTTGAATCCCGAGGAACTCCTGGCCGAAGTTGCTCGGATTGAGTCGGAGGAGACTGGGCAATCTTCCCCATTGCGTTGGGAGCCGCCTTCGATCCCTGAGCTCGCCGGTGCCTTTCCTGAGCTGGAGATCGTCCGCTTGATCGGCTGCGGCGGGATGAGCGCGGTCTTTGAGGCGCGGCAGCCGAAGCTCGAGCGTTCCGTGGCGCTGAAGGTGTTGCCGAAGTCCCTGGCGGCGAAACCTGGCTTCGTGGAGCGGTTTCGGCGCGAGGGACGGGTCCTGGCTCGGCTCGATCACCCCAATATCGTGTCGGTGCACGACTTCGGGGAGCGCGATGGCTTTGGGTTTCTCCTGATGGAGTTCGTGGATGGAGTCAATTTGCGGCAGGCGATGCGGGCCTCCCGGTTCACTCCAGAGCAGGCCTTGCAAGTCATTCCGAACATTTGCGATGCCTTGCAGTTTGCCCACGGGGAAGGGGTGTTGCACCGCGACATCAAACCTGAGAACATTCTGCTCAGTGACAGCGGCCAGGTGAAAATAGCGGACTTCGGCATCGCCAAGATCCTGAGTGACGAGCCCGGCGAGGGCGTTTGGCACACCGCAAGCGGCGTGCAACTGGGGACCGCGCCCTACATGGCGCCCGAGCAGATTGAGAAGCCCTCGACGGTGGATCATCGGGCGGATATCTACAGCCTCGGCGTGGTGTTTTATGAGATGCTCACCGGGGAGCTGCCGTTGGGCAGGTTCGGAGTGCCCTCGCAGATGTCGGGACCGGCGGTGAGCCGCCATCTCGATGACGTGATCTTGCGGGCCTTGGAGAAAGAGCGGGAACGGCGGCAGCAGAGCGCGGGGGAGTTCAAAACGGAACTGGAACGGGGAACAGGTTCTCGTTCAGATTCGGCACGGTTGGGATCGGCTTGGGGGCCGTTCGTGGAATACCGGTCCCGGCGCACGGTGTTCGGGTTGCCGTTGCTTCACGTGGTCTGCGGCCCTGATCCGGTCACCGGAAAGAGGAGGGAGGCGCGCGGATTTTTTGCCTTCGGAGACCGGGCCAGGGGAGTGTTCGCGTTCGGGGGCATTGCCACCGGATGGGTTGCCTGTGGCGGGTTAGCCATTGGGGGCATCGCCTGTGGCGGGCTGGGCATCGGATTGATTTCGTTCGGCGGGCTGGCGTTGGGAGCGATTCTGGCGATTGGCGGGCTGGCGTTGGGGGCCCTTGCGGCGGGTGGCGCGGCTCTGGGGTGGCAGGCTGCGGGTGGACTTGCGATCGGGTGGCACGCGAGTGGCGCATCGTCGCTGAGCTACGGGGGGATGGAGGATCTGCCAGCGGCCACCCGATGGCTCAAGAGTGCGTTGAATTATCTCACCTTGATGACCCTGGCGTGGATTCCGCTGGAGGTCATCGCGTTAATCGTCCCCTGGTGGGCCAGGTCCCGGCTCAACGGGGCGGATGGCGGCGCGCTGGCCTGGCGGATTCTCTGGCTGATCCCCGCGTCCGTGCTCGTTTGCGCGGACCTTTCTTGGATCGGGGGGCTGTGGATACAGGGCGGAGTGGAGATGGCCACCCGATATCTGATGCCTACGTTTGTCAGCGGAATTGGCGTGGTGCTGTTCGGAGCAGCCTTGCCGCTGTGGTTGCGCTTGGTTCCGGCGAACTCGCTGTATGGGCTGCGGATTGCGGCGACGCTGCAGTCTTCCGCTGGTTGGTACGACATCAATGCGTTCGCCGGGAAACATCTCGGAATCTGGGCGCTTCTCGTCATGGGCGCGGGGCTGGCGGGATTCTACCAGCTGCCTCGGCATCGGGAATCGTATGCCTGGGCGGTCGCGGTGCTGATGGTCGTGGCCACCATCGCACCGGTGGTCACGACCTATTGGCGGATGCGCCGCGGCAAGAAACAAAACACCGCATCCAGCCGTCTGATCTCCTGGGTTGGACAGGCATTAGCGGCGGTGGTCATCAGCCTGTTCATCCGTGGCTTCATCCTCACCGCGTATCGGGTTCCCACCCCGTATGAGCCGTCCGTGCCCCGGAACAGCCATTGGATCGCCTTGCGGCTCGACACCGGGTTCGCTCCGGGAGACCTCGTCGTCTTCGAGCACGAGACCGGGCATCCCTGGCTGGCACGCGTCGTAGAGCGTCAGGTCAACGGGCTGCGTTTGCGGCGAGCTGAAGATGAGTTCTTCTTGTCGTGGGACCGGATCATTGGAAAAATTCTCTTCTCGCACTTCTCACCAGTGGATAGGAGTTCCGGCACCCGATGAGTCACGGATTTCTGGAAACGCGCTGGACGCTGGTGGCCCGCTCCCGAGGGCGAGGCGAGGAGGCGCGCTTGGCTTTGCGCGAGCTTTGTGAAGCCTACTATCCACCCGTGGTCGCCTTCCTCAGGAGGCCGGGCCGGGACGAAGACGAGGCTCGGGATCTGGCGCACGCTTTCTTCGCCAAGCTGCTCCAAGGCGGCTCCCTCGATCATGCCGACCCATCGCGGGGGCGGTTCCGCTCCTACCTTCTCGCCGCGTTGAAGCACTTTGCCGCCGATGACCGGGATCGCCGAAACGCCGCCAAGCGTGGAGGTGGCTGGGAGCATACTGCGCTCGCCGAGGAATCGCCGGTGGCGGACGACAAGGCGACCGCTCCAGACGCGGCCTTTGACCGGCAGTGGGCATTGACCTTGTTAGCTCGGGCGCTCGGGGCCTTGGAGGCGGAGTTCAAGACCGAGGGCAAAGAGGCTCACTTTGCCGTTTTGAAACCTTGGTTGACCCTGGGGGCGGAAAAGCCGCCTCAGGCCCTGGCAGCGGCGACGCTTGGGATGAGCGAATCTGCAGTGAAGGTGGCCATTCACCGGCTTCGGCAACGTTTTCGGGACCGGGTGCGATCCGAAATCAGCCAAACGGTGACCGCTCCGGGCCGGATCGAGGATGAGCTGGAAGCGCTGCGCATCGCGCTCCGGAGCGAGGGGTGAAAGCGGCTTTGGGATTGACGCCGATGCCCTCGGGTCCCAGGGTATTCTCAGCCCTGTGCGTCTTGGGGCATTCACGTGATGAAACGAAACATCCTTCTCACCCAAATCGCCGCCGTCATCAGCCTCGGCACGATCGCCGAAGCCCGAATCCAATCCCCAGGTGCCGTGACGACAGGGCCCTTTGCCCACGCTGCGGCTGTGGCGCATGAGAAGGTTAGGGTAAAGAAAACGGCAACTCAGCCACAGGCCACTCCGAGTGGGGAAGCCGCTGCGGCGGCTCCGGCTAAGGAGAAGAAGACGCTGCGCCAGCGCTTGTTCGGGCGGAAGGCCGTGGTGACTGGCGGGAATTGAGGGGGGGGGAGGCTTCGCCAGGGCTCCCTTGGCGCAAACGAGTTGGCCGCAGTGAGCCCGGCCAGGACTCATCCGGATTTCCATTTGAATGGCCCATTCATCTCGCCATGCTCTCATGTGCGATGGAGGGGCAACTTTTCAAACTGAGTCCAGAGGCCTGGGCTGTCGTAGGGATCCTTGTGGTGGTGATTGCTGCCCTGGTGCGGTGGGCAGGCGATCTGCGGGCCGCTTTCAATTTCGGACTTGGAAGGCGATGATTGCGGACCTCCGGTATCGGTTCGACCGGCATCTCGAACTAAAGGGCATGGGCGCCAACGCGTAGGCGGAGGGCCCAGTTTGGGAACAGCACTCCCTACAGGACTTGAACCTGTGACCCACGGATTAGAAATCCGTTGCTCTATCCAGCTGAGCTAAGGGAGCGTAAAACCACAAGATGCCTCGAATCTTGAATTCGGCAAGGGCCGTCTGAGCTCGGATGCTCAGGAGGCGTGAATGAGGAACGGCTCCCAATCGGGAATTTCATCGTGATTACGAAGAAACACCGTGACCGGAACCGGCCTCGGTTCGCGCGGGGGGCGGAGGAGTTGGAGGCCGGCTTCGCGGGGAGTTTGATCGGCTTTGCGGCTGTTGATTCGTTTGTCGGCCAAAACGCAGTTCTCCCAAGTGGTTTCTCCGCCCCGGGAGCGCGGGACGACGTGGTCGATGTTGCCTTCTCCGGGGGCAAGTTTCCGGCCGGTGTATTGGCAACATCCTTGATCCCTCTCCCAAATCCCGCGCAGGCCGAAGCGCGGCCGTTTCATGGGAACCTTATCGAACCGTGAGAGAACGATGACCGTGGGAACCCGCACCCGGCCGTTCGGGACTCCGATGGATCGATCTCCCGGGCGGACCGGAAGGTTCAACCAGTCGTCCCAACGGACCGGAATCATGGAATGCAGATTCCTGACGTCTAGGCCGGTGGCGGCGTCGGAGCACATTTGTCCGAACGCCAGTGCGGGAGAAGTCGTGCTGATGGCCTGCCAGTTCCGGTTTAGGACCAGCACGGTTTGTTTGTGCAGGATTTGGCTCATATTGCAGCGGAGGAGCGTGGCGGAGTCGCCTATTTGACCGCTTCAACCCGCTGCACTGTTCGGGCCACCCGCGAAAAAAAAGCTATGGGCCGAAGAAAAGACTCAGGAGATGCCGTAGCGCTCGAGGCGTTTGCGCAAGGTCCCCCGGGTGATGCCAAGGAGCTTTGCGGCGCGGACCTGGTTGTTTCCGGTGCGGCGCATGGCATGCAGGGTCATCTCGCGTTCCAACCAGGGGAGCAGTTCGAGCTCTTCATTCGCCGCAGCGGCATTGAGGAGAATTTCGACGGCTTGGTGCAGTTCCGGCGTGGAGATGGCGGCTTGGGCGGCACTTCCGTTCACGGTCGGCTGCCGAGGAACGATCGCATCGGCGGCTTCCAGCGCCTCTGCTTCCATTTCTGCATCGACGTCGCGTTGGGCCTGGTAGGGCGTGCGGCCGATCGGGAAATCCTTGGGCAGCAGAATTTTGCTGGTGGCCAGGACGCAAGCGCGCTGAACGGTGTTCTCCAACTCGCGGACGTTCCCGGGCCAGTCGTGGTCCATGAGAAGTTGCATCGCTTCGTCCGTGATCCGGATCCGCTCGGTCCGGCGCTGTTCGGCCATGCGTTGGAGGAAAAAGTCGACGAGAAGCGGAATGTCTTCCCGGCGCTGGCGCAACGGCGGGATGTGGATGCGCACGACGTTAAGCCGGTAGAAAAGGTCTTCGCGAAAGCGATGCTCCGCTACTTCCTTCTCAAGTTCGCGGTTGGTCGCGGCGATGATGCGGGCATCGCTCTTGAGGGTCTGATTGCCCCCGACCCGGGAGAACTCGCCCTCTTGGAGGACGCGGAGGATCTTGCTTTGGATATTAATCGGCATGTCGCCGATCTCGTCGAGGAAGAGAGTGCCACCGTCGCATTGCTCAAAACGGCCGATGCGTTGGGTGGTGGCCCCGGTGAACGAGCCTTTCTCGTGGCCGAAGAGTTCGCTTTCCAAGAGGTCCGCTGGGATGGCCGCGCAGTTGATGGCGACGTAGGGACGGGAAGAGCGAAGGCTGAATTTGTGGATAGAGCTGGCGACGATCTCCTTGCCGCAGCCGCTCTCCCCAGTGATGAGGACGGGAGCATCGGCGCGACTGACGCGGCCAATCATCTTGAAGACCTCCTGCATGGCGGCGGACTTCCCAATGATCGTCTCGCGATAGTCCTCGGCACGCAGCTCTCCCCGGTGGGTCTGTTTTGAGGCGGAGCGGATGGCTTCTTGGGTGCGCAGCGCGGCTTCCACCACGGGGCGCAATTCAAAGTTGAGCGCCTCTTTGCGCAGGAAATCGTAGGCGCCCAGCTTCATGGCTTCGATGACCGCGCTGGTTGGTGGAAAGCCCGTCGTGAGGAGGACTGTGGCGTTTGGATCGTGTTGGCGTATGCGACGCAGCAGTTCCAAGCCATTCAATGGGGCGAGGCGCAGCTCCGCGATAATCAGATCCGGCGTCGTTTTCTGCACACTAGCCAACGCGGCGTCGGATGTGCTCACGGCGGTGATGCGCACTCCGCTGGCGGAGAGGTGGCGCTGGCACCAAGCGAGAAAGTCCTCGTCGGAGTCAACAATAAGGATGGATTGATCGGTCATTCCAGGTCAAAAACACCGCACGCCCGCCAGCATCGTCGTGATTGGAGGAAAATCGAGCGGTGGAGTGGGGAAAATACGCAGGGATGGCTCAAACTCCACCGAAGCGCCGTTGGCGAGAGGCAAATTCCTCCAGCGCGGCGTGCAGGTCTTCTTGTCCAAAGTCCGGCCAAAACTTGCGAGTGATGACGATCTCCGCATAGCTGAGCTGCCAGAGGAGGAAGTTGGAGAGCCGCATCTCACCGGACGTGCGGATCAGGAGGTCAGGGTCTGGATAATAGCGAGTGTAGAGGTGTTTCGAGAAGAACTCGGGATCGAGCATGGCGATGTCCGCGTGTCCCTCCTGGATGTGACGGAAGAGGCTTTTGATGCCATCGACGATTTCTTCGCGGCCGCCATAGCTGAGCGCAAGGACCAAGGTGAGACCTGTTCCTCCAGCCGTCGCTTCCATGGAGGCGTGCAACTGACGTTGGCAGCTCTCAGGAAGGTTGTGCAATCGGCCAATGGCTTGCAAGCGAACGCCGTTGCGTGCCAGATCAGAAGTTTCTCGTTTCAGAAAAAACTCCAGAAGGGCCATGAGAGCGCGAATTTCATTTTGCGGGCGACGCCAGTTTTCGGCGCTGAACGCATAGAGGGTCAAATAGCGGATCCCGAGTCGGTTACATTCCTCGACGATTGCCCGAATCTTTTCGGCCCCGGCCCGGTGACCTTCGGTCCGGGGGAGACCTCGTTCTTTGGCCCACCGGCCATTTCCGTCCATGATGACGGCTACGTGACAGGGAAGATTGGAAGGGGTGCTTGCCATTGGAAAAGGTGACGGGACGTCCCCATGGAACCTGGAAGACACCCCGTCAAGGCCGTTAAGCCAGCGCGGGGCGTTCTTCTGGACGAACGCGAATAGACGGGACCTCCAGGGTGTTCCAACGCGGGTCTCGGAGAATCGTCTGATTCCGATCCGCCCCTACACTGACCAAACTGACGGGGACGCGGAGGAGCGCTTCAATGCGGGTGATGTAGCGCCGGGCGGCCTCCGGAAGTTCTTCCCAGCTCCGGCAAGAGCTGATGTCCGTGTTCCAGCCGGGCAGGGTCTCGTAAACCGGGACGGCGCGCTCCAGCTCCGCGATGGTGGCGGGCGGCAGCTCCACCCGCTTCCCGTCCAATTCGTAATGGGCGCAGATGCGCACGGGATCAATTTGATCCAGTCCGTCGAGATTGGTTACAGCCAAGGCATCGACCCCATTGATCATCGCTGCGTGGCGGAGCAACACCAAGTCGAGCCAGCCACAGCGGCGTTCCCGGCCTGTGGTGGCCCCGAACTCACGACCCATGGCGTGGAAATGGTCTCCCAAATCCTCGTTCTCGGTCGGGAACGGGCCGGTGCCGACGCGGGTGGTATAGGCTTTGGCCACGGCGATGACGCGATCAATGCGATTTGGGGGGACTCCGCTGCCGGTGCAAGCTCCGCCTGCCGTCGTGTTTGACGAGGTAACGAACGGGTAGGTTCCGTGGTCGATGTCCAGGAATGTTCCCTGAGCGCCTTCGAAGAGGAGAGTGCTTCCTTCAGCAATCGCTTCGTGCAGGAAGGCCATAGTATTGGTTACGTGCGGCCGGAGTCTGGTTAGTGCGGCTAACACGGTTTCCACCACGGCCGGGTCCACTAAAGGCATCCCGGCGGCGGCAAGTATTTCGTTGGATTCAGCGATTCTCTGGTGCAGGGCAGGGACGAACCAAGCGGTGTCCAGGGTGTCCGCCATCCGGAAACCGGTGCGGTGTGCTTTGTCGGCGTAGGTTGGGCCGATCCCGCGCCGGGTCGTCCCGATCTTCTGGTCGCCGCGCGAATGCTCCCGGAGTCCGTCGAGTTCGCGATGGTAAGGAAGTGTCAAATGCGCGCGATCGCTGATGAGAAGCTGCTCGGAACGGACAGTGATTCCTTGACGCTCCAGAGTCTCAATTTCGCTGACCAATCCGATCGGATCGAGCGCAACGCCGTTGCCGATGACACAGGTCTTGCCGGGCCAAAGAATTCCTGAGGGAAGGAGATGAAGAATGTACTTCTTGCCATCGCAGATGACGGTGTGGCCGGCGTTGTTGCCGCCTTGGGCCCGAATCACCACATCGGCGGAGTTGGTCAGGAAATCGACGACCTTACCTTTGCCTTCATCGCCCCACTGGGCGCCAACAATAATGGTGTTCGACATGATATAATCGGCCAACCAGCCGGAGGGAGTGATTCGTGTGGTGTCAGGAAAACGAGGATGGCAAGAGAAACGCCCGAGGGAAACCCTGCGGGCGGTGGAGAACGTGGCTCCTCCCAATGGAGGAATCAACTTCAAACTGGAAAAGGCTTGCGGATCGTTACGATGCTTGGAGCGTTGAGAAGACCGCACCGAGGAGCCCGAGAGAAACCAGAATCGAAAGAATCGCCAGAAAAGCAGCCATGGGGGCCATCAGATCCTTTTTCTTGGTGTTCTTTGGGAACGGCGAGACCGAGACAAAATTTGCCGGGCGCGCCTTGCCTGGAAGCTCCGGTAACTGAAAGCCACGGCGCGTGATTCCCGATGGAGCGGACGGTTCGATCGGGTAGAAACTAGCTCCGACCTGTCCGAACACGATTTGAGCATAGGGAGGCAATACGGCCTCATACACTTGCTCGCCATTCACAAACGTCCCATTGGTGGACCCGAGATCCGTCAGGGTGTAGGTTCCGTCCGGATTCAACATCAGCTGGGTGTGGGTGCCAGACAGCGAATCGTGTGGGATCACAATGCTGTTGCCCGCGCTCCGGCCAATGGTGATCAGCGGTTCATCAAACTCGTAGGCGACTTCTTCTCCGTCCGGAATTTGGACAATCAGCTTGGGCATAGAACCCACAATCTAGTGATTGCCGCGCTTGAGAGCAAGCTTGGAATCGCGCCTAGCGGGTCGAATCGATCAAGTTTGCGAACTCGTTGAAGAAATACTTAGCGTCGTTCGGACCGGGAGCGGCTTCCGGATGGTATTGGACGCTGAATATGGGGTAGTCGCGGTGGCGCATGCCTTCGACCGTGCCGTCGTTGAGGTTGACGTGCGTCACCTCGATCGTATTTTTCAACGAAGCAGGATCCACGGCAAAACCGTGATTTTGGGAGGTGATCGCCACTTTTCCGGACCGCAGGTCTTTGACGGGCTGGTTGCCGCCGCGATGACCGAATTTTAGCTTGAAGGTATTTCCTCCGAAGGCGTGAGCGAGGATTTGGTGCCCCAAGCAGATCCCGAAGAGCGGCTTTTTACCGACAAGTTTGCGCACCTCGGCGTGGATGTCGGTAAGCGCCGCTGGATCGCCAGGGCCGTTCGAGAGAAACACTCCATCCGGGTTCCGGGCAAGCACCTCCTCCGCCGGGGTCGATGCGGGGACGACGTCTACGGCGAAGCCGCATTGGCGCAGGGAGCGCAGGATGTTGCGTTTCACGCCAAAGTCGTAGGCCACGATGTGACGGCTCACGGGCGGGAGCGGCCGAAGGTATTCCCCTCGGTCTATGGCGATGCGCCGATCCGCGGGCTCGCATGGATTGTCCAAGGTCCACTCACCGCTTTCACGATCGTGCTCGTCCCATCGATATGCTTGGCGCGTCGTCACCTCGTGGACAAAATCGCTTCCCGACATAGCAGTGGACTGGCGGGCTAGAGAGACCGCATCGTTTGCGCTGAGGGCGGGGTCGGTAGTCAGTGCGGCCCGCATGGCTCCTGCGGTGCGGAGGTGGCGGGTCAGGGCCCGGGTATCGACGCCTTGGATCCCGGGAATTTCCCAACGAGTCAGGTAATCGTTAAGCGGCTCCAAAGAGCGCCAGTTGCTCGGCACGGAACAAAGTTCCTCAATGACAAAGGCGCGCACATGCGGACGATCGCTCTCTCCGTCGGCGGGATTGACTCCGTAGTTCCCGATGAGGGGATAGGTCATTGCGATAATTTGGCCGCGATACGAGGGATCGGTGAGTATTTCCTGGTACCCAGTCATGGAGGTGTTAAAGCAGACCTCTCCGGTAGCGGCAGCCGCAGCTCCAAAACCAGTCCCCTCAAACACTCTGCCGTCTTCCAACGCAAGAAAGGCGCGACTCATCGGACCGCGACCATCGGGGCGGGGAATCGGAGATTCAAGTGAATCCTCATCCGGAATCACCAAGAATGGCTGCGTAGTTGTAAAGAAGCAATAACTACAGTAATTTTTGCAATCTGTATCTTGAACCTAATCTTTCAGAGATTATCTGTATCCGCTTGTAGTTCAAGGCTCCTGCTGCGGAGAACGCGGTGGCAAATGAAATTTTAGAATTTAACCATGTTGCATTATCGAGAAATTCCGCTGTCCTTCGCGCAACGCCAGTTGTGGTTCCTGGATCAGCTAGCACCGGGCGAGTCCGGTTATAATCTTCTGGACGGATTCCGGATTCGTGGACTGGTCGATATCGACTTGTTGAAGTTTTCCCTTCGCTCACTCACCGATCGGCACGAAAGCTTGCGGAGTAGCTTCATTGAGGTCGATGGCCAACCAGTGCAGGTCATCGCGGAGCACACCGACGTGGTGATTTCGCTCTTTGATGTGAGTGGTCGGCCAAGACAAGAGCGGGAGGCGGAAGCAAAGCGGATTTCAGCGGATGAGGTCAAAAAGCCAATCCAGTTAAACCGGGCGCCGCTCTGGCGCATGAGCCTGATTCGCATTGAGGAGGAAGAGTGCTGGGTGATCCTGACGATTCATCATATCATCTTCGATGGCTGGTCATCCAGCATCTTCTGGAATGAACTCGTTGAAATTTACCAGAGCGCACTGGATCGCGATGCCGGAGCGGGGAGGGGGCGTGGAGCACAGCTCTCGGACTACGTGAAATGGGAGCGGGATCATTTGCAGGGCGATCGTCTCGAACATTTGACAAATTATTGGCGGAGGCAGCTCAGTGGAGCACCGGCGAGGTTGGAATTGCCGATCGACTTCTCTCGGCCGGCTAGGCCAAGTCATCGAGGAGCCAAGTCATCGTTGGCGCTTTGTTCCGGGCTTGCGAGTCATTTGCGGGAGCTTGCAAAACAGCAACATACTACCCTTTTCATTACGCTGCTTGCTGCCTACAAGGTGTTATTGTTTCGGTATACTCACCAGGAGGATCTTGTTGTGGGTACTCCTTTTGCCTGCCGAGTTCGCTCTGGGCATGAGGGAATCATCGGGTTCCTGGTCAATACGCTGGTGCTACGTAGTCGATTGAGCCTCGAGCTCAGCTTTATCGAGGTGATGAGGAACGTTCGAGCAACGTCAATCGCAGCGTATGATCATGGCGACCTGCCGTTCTGTTCATTGGTGGAGGCAATTGGGCCGGAACGAGACGTGAGTTACAATCCTTTGTTCCAAACGATGTTTCAAATGAATGAGCAGCAGGCTATCTGTGCTGAGCAAGCCGGGCTCAAGCTTGAGCCTCTTGCGCTAGAGAGCTTCGCCGCGAACTTCGACCTCACCTTAGAGGTTCTGGATGGACCAGAGCATTTAGTGTTGCGCATGGAGTATGCCACAGATTTGTTTCGTTCTGATACGATCGAGCGGTTTCTGCGGAACTATGCGTTTCTTTTGGAGCAGATCATATCGGAGCCTCAACAGCGGATTGGTAATCTACAGCCGATGATACCTGGCGAGCGGACTCAACTCCTGGAGGTCTGGAGTCAATCAGGCTCCAAGCTTGCTGAGAACTCCGACGTCAGTCTCAGCATATCCATCAAGGGTAATGCAGGTCAGTTTACCGGTGAGGTCGCTCTGGAGGGGACTGGCTTGTCGAACGGTCAGATTGCTTCTGCACTTGAGCAAATGGTTGTGCAGATTCGACAGTCAGAGGCAACGGCGAAGATTGTCGACTCGGAGCTCAAATGGGCCTGGCAAGGGGGCGGGATGGGTTACCTGGGGGACGAGTCTGTACAATGCCTGCATCGACATTTTGAAGATCAGGCGAAGCGATTCCCCGAGCGCCTGGCGGTCTGTCATGAAGGTCGGAGTCTCACATATGAAGAGTTGAATGCTACTGCGAATCAGCTCGCCTACGAACTCATCGCGCGGGGAGTGAAGCCTGATGCGCCAGTAGGGATCTGCCTGGAGCGATCGTTGGACATGATTGTGGCACTATTGGCGGTTCTGAAATCAGGCGGCGCTTATCTGCCGTTGGATCCCGGGTACCCAGTAGATCGCCTCAAGTTCAAACTGAAGGATGCAGGCGTTCATGTTCTGGTGAGTCGTGAAGAGCTAGTTAAGCGCCTGCTGATTGAGGCGCCATCCATCGTGTGCATGGACAGAGATCGATCATATCTTGCACGGCACAGCCAGAACAATCCAGAAGTAGAGATCTCTCTCTCAAACCTCGCGTATGTGATTTACACATCTGGTTCAACCGGAAAGCCGAAGGGCGTAATGATTGAGCATAGAGCGGCTTCGCATTTTGTGCAGGCTGCAATCGCAAACTACGCGGTTACTTCTTCGGATTGTGTTTTGCAGTTTGGATCGATTAGCTTCGATCTTGCGGTGGAGGAGATCTTTACGTGCCTGTCGGCAGGTGGGAGATTGCAGCTCAGAAACGAGGAGATGCTGAGCACGCCAGCTCGATTTTTTCAGTGTTGCGAGGGTTGGAGGGTGACGATTTTGGACTTGCCTACGGCTTACTGGCATCAGTTGATGTCTGAAATGGCGCACAGTGCGTGCAGGTTACCAGCTAGCGTCCGACTCGTCATCATCGGAGGCGAGCGAGTGCTGCCGGGAATGGTGAAAACATGGTGTCGGCTTGTGGGAGACTATCCAAGGCTGTTTAATTCGTATGGACCGACGGAGACAACTGTGGTGGCGACGGGCCATTGGATCGGAGGAGATTCCCTGGCGCGGGCTGACGTTCCGATTGGCAGGCCGCTTGCAAACGCGGAGGTTTATGTGTTGGACTCGGCCATGCAACCGGTTCCCATGGGTGTTCCCGGAGAGCTTTACATAGGCGGGAGAAGCGTTGCGCGAGGGTATTTGAATCGTCCCGAACTGACGGCCCGAGCGTTTACGGTTAACCCGCTACAGCCAGGATCGAGAGGTCGTTTGTATAAGAGCGGTGACAAGGTGCGTTTCCTTCATGATGGAAATCTGGAGTTCTTGGGGCGAATGGACAACCAGGTGAAGATTCGCGGATTCCGTATCGAGTTGGGAGAGATCGAGTCCGCGCTCCTACGATTTCCGGGCGTCCGGGAGACAATTGTAGTAGCGTTGCCAGACGGCACCGGTAGCCAGCGGTTGAACGCCTACCTTGTACCTCAATCGGGTCAGTCCGTATCGGTGCAGGGGGTGAAGGAATTTCTGAAGGAGAGTCTACCGGCCTACATGGTTCCTGCCGGAGTGATTACGCTGCCTTCATTGCCTCTCACGCCAAA
Organism: Akkermansia muciniphila; assembly: GCA_945883495.1. Lineage (GTDB taxonomy): Bacteria > Verrucomicrobiota > Verrucomicrobiia > Verrucomicrobiales > DEV007 > V1-115. The sequence goes on along the minus strand of CAMCXS010000048.1, from coordinate 8,443 downwards.
TGGGAAAGTTGATGTGCGCGCTCTACCCAGTGCGATCGACTTTGAAGACTCTGAGTCGCTTAGTTCGGCGGCGGAGACCGCACCTAAGACCCCGGTGGAGGAGAAGCTGATCTCGATCTGGTCTACTGTCTTGAATGCGCCGAAGATTGGGATCGACGACCGCTTCTTCGACCTTGGAGGGCATTCGCTTCAGGCGGTGCAGATTATGACCCGAATCCGGAGAGAGTTCGGAGTGGATCTTCCTTTGTCAGCGCTGTTTCAGTCGCCGAGCGTGGCAGAGATGAGTGCCCGGTTGATGAAAGTGGGAATGGGGACATCCTGGTCGCCTTTGGTTCCTTTTCAAGTGTTGGGGGCAAAGCTTCCATTCTTTGCGATTCATGGGGGGCACGGCGAGGTTCTCTTCTATAAAGCACTCTCCGAGAACTTGGGGGGGGATCAGCCCTTTTATGCGCTTCGGGCCATAGGGAATGACTATCCTGGTATGGCACATCAGAGCGTTGGGGAAATGGCGAGGTGCTATGTGGAAGCGATTCGTCGTGTTCAGCCGAAGGGTCCCTACCGCATCGGTGGTGCGAGTTTTGGTGGGATTGTCGCATTTGAGATGGCTCAACAGCTAGACGCTGCCGGTGAAGAGATAGACAGGCTGGTGCTCTTTGATGCTGGCGGGTTTTGCGAGTTCACCAAGCCGTTGCCTCTGGCTACAAGGTGTCTCAATTTGCTTCGGTATATCCCTCAGTATGGCATTCAAGAGACTTGGCACCGATTGCGAGTCAGACTGCTTCGCTGTTTCATGAGTGATTCGGTTGTCGAGTTCTACCGCGCGAATGGGACGTTGCCGCAACAGTCTTCGGAGGCGATCACGAGCTGGGAGGCTGTGTGGAAGGCGAACTTGGCAGCAGCGGATCGCTACGTGCCAAGCGAGTATGCAGGGGAAATTACTCTGATTCGGGCTAGGGATGATGGAAATTACCTGTGGTTTGACTGCCACCCTGACTATGGGTGGGGCGGCTACGCACGTGGTGGAATCGTGGGTTATGACGTGCCCGGAACACACATCGGAATGTTCCAGGAGCCCTACGTCAAAGAGTTGGCGCGTACGATGGCCGCCCTCCTGAGTGTTGAAGGTGGCTCCACGCTTCGGAAGTCATGAAGGTATTGCTATTCGTATTAAGGACGTCCCCGGTGGTGGTCGCTTTGGCTCTTGGGGCAGCTGTGTTGAGCGGGCTTGCCAGCGGGGCGTTGATTGCATTTGTCAACATCGCGCTGACTAGCACACAGGATGACGTTGCCGGAATGGGGTGGAAATTCCTAGGGTTGGTTGTGATCAGCTTGGTGACGGCCGTGGCTGCGAATATCACGATATCCTACTTTTACCGTAAAGTTTTGTTGGACTTGCAGTTGCGTCTTGCCTCGAAGATGACGGATACTCCTTTGCGAAGTTTGGAGGAAATTGGAAGTGCGCCGTTGCTCGCAGTCCTAACAGACGACGTGGCGAAGATTGGAGAGGTGGCGACGACTATTGTACCGATGCTTGCAAATTTGACGACCATCGTAGTCTGCTGTTGTTACCTGATATGGCTTTCTTGGCCAGCATTTGTAGGAACATCGATCTTTATTGTGATTGGGGCACTGTCCTATAAAGTTCTAATTGGGCGGGAGCAGGTGATCTTGGAGGCGGGAAGGGAGCAGCTGGATGGTCTCTATCGCTATTTTCACGATCTGACGCATGGATTGAAAGAGTTGAAACTGAGTAAGTCCAGAGGAGATCGGTTTCTCGAGGGCGTGTTGCGTCCAGCTGCGTTCGCAGTACAGAAGCATTTGTTTCTGTGGGACATAAGCTTTGCAGCGATCAGCACTTGGGGGCGATTTCTTATTATGGTGGTTGTGGGACTAGTGCTTTTCATGCTTCCCTCTTTCATTTCCTTGAAAGAAGGCGTTCTAAGCGGCTACGTGATCGCGTTACTGTATGTGCGCTCTTCCTTGCTTTCCGTGCTAGACGCGCTGCCGCATCTTTCTGCGGCCACCGTGGCGCTGCGTAAGATTGAATCTTTTGGCTTCGATGTGACTGAGGCAGGGACCGAAGATGGACAGATTGAGCTGCTACCATCGAATTGGCGAGCTTTGAGATTGAGGGGTGTTACACACAGTTATTATCACGATCGGGAGGATTGCCAGTTCACGCTCGGTCCGATTGATTTGGAGTTGCTACGCGGAGAGATTGTTATTCTGATCGGCGGAAATGGGAGCGGTAAGACGACGCTATCAAAGGTGATCATGGGGTTGTATCCGCCCGAGTCGGGGGCGATTTCCTTGGATGAGGTGGGGATTCGTTTGGAGCAAATTGGGGGCTACCGGCAACTTTTTTCTGCGGTGTTTACGGATTTTCATCTGTTCGAAGACTTGCTTGGTCTCGACTCATCGAAACTTGCGGATAAGGGAAGGGAATATCTTGCTAAGCTAGAGTTGGATCATAAAGTTCGGATCGAAGGGGGGCGATTGTCAACTACACGGACCTTATCTAGGGGGCAGCAACAGAGATTGGCCCTTTTGGTAGCCTATTTGGAGGATCGTCCCTTCTATGTGTTTGATGAATGGGCCGCAAATCAAGACCCGGTCTTCAAAGATGTGTTTTATACGCAGCTTCTTCCAGAGCTGAAGGCCAATGGGAAGGGGGTTTTAGTGATTAGTCATGATGACCAGTATTTTGGTGTTGGTGATCGAGTCTTGAAGTTGGTAGATGGCAAGCTCGTGTAGTCCTCCGATGTTGATGGTATTCCATATCGCCTGATTCGTGATATGGACGTGCGGGTATTTGTGAGATCCCGTCAGATCGACGAGAGGGCGCAGCAGCGTGAACGCGGGCGGATCTGGAGTATTGTATTGAATGCAACGATTTCAGAGCCCCCGGAAGGTGCGATGGGTCCATTTATGCTGAACGATGAGGATGGAGCAGGATTCGTTTGGCGTAGTTGCTCTACCGGAGGATGCTCTTTGGGGTAGTGCAACTCAGCGAGCAATTGAGAATTTCCCGGTTAGCGGGTATCGATTTCCCCGTAGCCTCATTCAGTCGCTTGGGCGGCTGAAAGCGGCAGCGGCGATGGCCAATGAGAAGCTCGGTCGTCTGGATTCAGATAAGGCGGCGCTGATCCGGCGGGCGGCTTGCGAGGTCGTAGAGGGAGAGCATGATTGCCAGTTCGTGGTGGATGTCTTCCAAACCGGGTCGGGGACGAGCACCCATATGAACGTCAACGAGGTAATCGCGAACCGCTGCTCTCAGCTGGCCGGCCGGCCGCTCGGCTCGCGAGAACCGGTGCATCCGAACGACCACGTCAATTTGGGGCAATCAAGCAACGACGTCTTTCCAAGCGCCATCCACATCGCGGTGGCGGAAGGGCTCGAACGGGAGCTAGACCCGGCATTGGTGCGTTTGCAGGCATTGCTTAGTCGTCATGCCAAGGAGCTAGACGATGTGATCAAGTCTGGCCGGACGCACCTCATGGACGCATTGCCGATTCGCCTGGGGCAAGTCTTTTCAGGCTATGCCCGGCAGGTCGAGCTCGCCCGGGTCCGCGCCGCCTCAGGCGTGGCGGCGGTTGCCGAATTGGCGATTGGGGGAACAGCGGTTGGGACGGGGGCGAACGGTCATCCCCAATTTGCCGCGTTAGTGATCGACCAGTTGCGCGAGGAAACAGGCATCCGGTTTCTGGAAGCAGAAAATCACGTGGAGGCGCAGGCGGCGCGAGATGGACTGGTGGAGGCCTCCGGCGAGCTGAAGACGATCGCGATCAGTTTGCTCAAAATCGCCAACGACATCCGGTGGTTGAGCTCTGGGCCGCGGTGTGGTTTGGGCGAGTTGCATCTACCGGCAGTGCAGCCCGGAAGTTCGATGATGCCGGGCAAGGTCAATCCGGTGATTTGCGAGATGCTCATGCAGGTAAGTTGCCAAGTGGTGGCCGGTGATGCTGCCGTAACCTGGGGCGGGGCTCATGGGAACTTCGAGTTGAACACCATGATGCCACTAATGGCTTGGAATCTCCTGGAAGCCATCCGGATCCTGGCAGCTGCCATCGCGCTCTTCTGCGAGCGATGCGTGGTAGGGGTGACGGTGGACCGGCATCGTTGCGCGTTGTCGGTTGAGCAGAGTTTGGCTCTGGTGACGGCGCTGGCTCCACGCATTGGGTACGATCGGGCAGCCGCTGTGGCAAACGAGTGCGCGGAGAGCGGGCGGACCGTGCGCGAGGTCTGCGTGGATCAGGCCATTCTGTCGGCTGGGGAGCTGGACAGGCTTTTGGATCCAAGGGCGATGACGACGTTCGGTTCCGCGTGGGCGCTCCGGTGAATTCTGTGAAAGCCGGAGGCCTCGCGGCCCGGTGGTAGCTGCGACCCACCAATGAAGCGTTTCCTCACCGTCCTGTTTGCCATTATCACTGTCAGTGCCGCTTTGGCCGCAGACAAAAAGACGATCGTCATGATCGCCGGGAAGCCGTCCCATGGACCGGGTCAGCACGAGCACAATGCGGGGATCCTGCTCCTCAAAAAGTGTCTGGAGGAGGGCGTGGGGGATCAGGTTGCCATTCTGCATTCCCTGAATGGCGAGTGGCCATCGGCCAATGAACTGGCGAAGGCGGACACCGTGGTGATCTACGCGGATGGCGGGGGCGGGCATCCTGCGTTGCAGCAAGATCGGTTGGCGCAGTTGGATCAGGAGATGAAGCGCGGTTGCGGCTTTGTGACGATCCACTACTCGGTGGAGCCAACTCTGGCGAAAGGTAACCGTGAGTTCCTCGCCTGGATGGGAGGATGCTTCGAAGTCAACTGGAGCGTCAACCCCCATTGGGAGGCGAATTTCAAGGAGCTGCCTGCGCATCCAATCAGCCAGGGCGTGAAGCCGTTTGGGACGAACGACGAGTGGTATTTTCACATGCGCTTCCGGGAGGGGATGGAAGGCGTGACACCGATTTTGAGCGACGTGGCTCCGGAGTCGACCATGAAGCGCGGCGACGGCCCGCACAGCGGCAATCCGGCCGTGCGGGCCTCCGTGGCGCGTGGGGACAAGCAGCACGTCGCCTGGGCCTGCGAGCGGGCGGATGGGGGGCGGGGCTTTGGCTTTACCGGCGGGCATTATCACCGCGGCTGGGGGAACGGCGAGCAACGCAAGCTGGTCCTCAATGCGATCCTGTGGACGGCGCACGGAGAGATCCCGGCGGATGGCGTGGCTTCGACAGTTACCGAGGAGGACCTGCAGGCCAATCTCGATCCCAAGCCGGGGCAAGGTTTGCCGGAGAAGGCGAAGGAGGCCAAGTGACGCCGCCTGGAAGAGCCGGGCGTCACTTGACCCTAAAGGCGACCTCCCTGAAGATCCGCCCATGCCCTCACGCTCCGTAAAGATCATTGATGTCGCGCTCCACCTGATCCCGGTGGCGATGCGGATGCCGCTCAAGTTTGGCAATCAGGTGGTTACGGAATCGACCTGCGCAAGGGTACGGGTGCGTGTGGAGGCGGCGGATGGGACGATCGCGGACGGGTGGGGGGAGACTCCGTTGAGCGTGAGTTGGGTTTGGCCGGCGCCGCTGACTTACGGGGAGCGGTTGAAGGCGATGACGGAGTTCTGCATGAGAATCGCCCGGGAGTTTCGCTCCTTTCCCGCCCGAGGACATGCTTTGGAGATTGGGCATGAGTTCATCGAGACGCGGCTGCATGAGTTGCAGGTCGCTTTTAACCGTGAGCGGAGCGAGGAGGCTCAGTTTCCGCATTTGGCGGCGTTGGTCAGTTTTTCGGCGTTTGATCTGGCCTTGCATGACGCCTACGGGATTGCCCATGAGGTCCGGGTTTATGACACTTACGGGGCGGAGTTCCTTGGCGCGGACTTGAGTGCCTTTTTGCAACCCGCCGCCGGAAGCGGAGCGGATTTTGCCGGCAAGCGGCCGGCGGACTTTCTGGTAGCCCCGCCCCGGCAGTTGCCCGTGTGGCACTTGGTGGGCGGCTTGGATCCCTTGGAGACGGAAGATCTCAACGGAAGTGAGCCGGACGACAACTACCCGGTCTTGCTCCGGGATTGGATTCGCCGGGACGGGTTGACCTGTCTGAAGGTAAAGTTGCGTGGGAATGACGCGGCTTGGGATTACGATCGGATGGTGAAGATCGGGCGAATCGGTCGCGAGGAGGGAGTAGTTTGGTTGACGGCGGATTTTAACTGCGCGGTGACGGAGCCGGATTATGTGAACGAGATCCTCGACAGGCTCCGGGATGACGATGCGCTGACCTACCAACAGACGCTGTATGTGGAGCAACCCTTCCCGTATGATCTGGAAGCCAACCGGATCGACGTGCGGAGCGTGAGCGCCAGGAAACCGCTGTTTATGGACGAGAGCGCGCATGACTGGAAATTTGTGCGGATGGGCCGGGAGCTAGGGTGGAGCGGCGTGGCGCTGAAGACCTGCAAGACGCAAACCGGGGCACTTCTCAGCCTTTGCTGGGCCAGGGAGCACGGGATGACATTGATGGTCCAGGATTTGACGAATCCGATGATGGCCCAGATTTCCCACGTGGAGTTGGCGGCTCACACCGGTACGATCATGGGGGTGGAAAGCAACGGGATGCAGTTTTCTCCTGATGCATCGTTACCGGAGCAGGCGGTTCATCCCGGGCTTTACCGGCGGCGGAACGGCGTGTTGGATCGGGGAACGATCTCCGGACCTGGGTTCGGGTATCGGCTCGCCGAAATGCAGCGTGAACTTCCGCAAGCCGTCGCGTTATGAGCTTCCGGAGTTGGTTTCTGGTCTTCATTTTGGCCACTTCGCCGCTGTTCGCGGAGGACTGGCCGCGATTTCTGGGTCCACGGCACAATGCCCACTCGTCTGAGATGGGATTTGCGGTGGACCGGGCTCCCAAGCTCCTCTGGTCGTATCCCAAGGGGCGCAGCCATACGGCTCCAGTTGTCGTTGGAGACCGGGCGGTGCTGGTGCATCACCAGGACGGCGAAGAGACGATCGATTGTCTTGAAGTCTCCTCAGGGGAACGGTTGTGGCGGCATGCGTATGAGGTGACTGCTGGGCAGAATTACGGCATTGAGGATGCGCCGCGAAATAGTCCGGTGATCGACGGAGACTTGGTTTTCATCTTGGGGATGGCTGGGGATTTGACGTGCTTGCGGCTCACGGACGGAATGCTGGTTTGGAGTAAAAATCTCGATGACGACTATGGCTCGGCGCCGTTCTTCTTCGCGCGCGGCTCCTGTCCCTTGGTGTGGAAGGAACAGTTGATCGTGAATGTCGGCAGCAATCCGTGCGTGGCGGGTTTCGACAAGCGGACTGGAGATTTTCTCTGGGGAGCGGAGCATCCCTGGAATGCCAGCTATGCCTCCCCGGTGCCGGCGGTGTTGCATGGACAGGAACGGGTGCTGGTGTTCGCGGGAGGGATGTCGGATCCACCCAACGGTGGGCTGCTGGTGATCGATCCCGTGAAAGGGGGGATCGAAAGCGAGTTTCCCTGGAGAGCGACGAACTTTGCCTCGGTGAACGCTGCATCGCCAGTGGTGTCAGGTAATGAGGTGTTCCTCACCGAAGGCTACGGCCCCGGGGGCGTGTGTCTCCAGTTTGCCCCAGACGGGTTGCGGCCTTCGGTCCGTTGGGAAGCACCTGGCTTCTCGGCGCAATTCTCGACTCCCGTGGCGCATGGAGGGCTTCTTTTAGGCTTTTCTGGAGCGTCGGAGTCGCGCGCCGAACTCGTGTGCGTGGAGATTTTTTCGGGGAGGGAGTTGTGGAGGGATGGCAATCCACTTGAGGTGGAGTTCGACGGACGCAAACTCCGGGTGTTTTTGGGGCGGGGCAGTCTTTTGGTCGTGGATGGGAAGCTATTGGCTCTCGGAGAGCAGGGGACCTTGGCGTGGATAGCTCCGGAGGCGACTGGGATGAAGGTTCTCGGCCTTAGCCAATTGATTTATCGCTCGGAGACTTGGGGCATTCCGGCGTTGGCGAACGGGCGGCTGTACGTGGGTGAGAACGATGGCGGTGATTCGCGGCTGCACTGCTTCGAGCTGCCTCGGGTGAGCCCCTGAGATCCAACGGGATCGCTCAAAGCGCAAGGGGCCGTGCATTGTGCACGCGCCTCGTTTTGCAATCCGCTCAGGATGTGTGGGGAGTCGTCCCGCTTCTTCGGGCAAAAGGCCGGTGGCATGGGCGATGCTCTTTGGAAGGTCTTGCGGCCAGTGGCGACGCAACGGCAACAAACGAACTACGAAAACAAACAAACGTCTGCATTCATCCATGAAATCAAACTTCACCACCGCGACTTTGGGAGTCCTTGCGCTGGCGGTCCCGCTCTCTGCTTTCGCTCAGCAGCGAGATCCCAGTGTGGGCGGGCAACAGCAGCGAACGCAACCAGGTCAACAAGGCCAAGGCGAATCACAACCAGCGCAACCTCAGCCCGGGCAGCAGCAGCAGCA
>CAMCXS010000047.1 GCA_945883495.1 Akkermansia muciniphila | reverse complement strand
AGCCCGTCTGCTCCAGGACACCAAGCGGCTGGCCGAGGCGGAGCCGCTGATGCGCCGGGCCCTGGATATTGTTCGGGACAGCTTCGGAGAGGATCATCCCCGTACGCGGACGGTGGTGGAGAATTACCAGGTTTTGCGGGAGGAACTGGAAGGGGCGGACAAGGAATCGTGATTGTTGTGGTCGGGGCCCAGGACCAATCAGCGGAGCGAATAGTGATCTGATTTCGTTCACCCCTCACTGCGTTTGGGGATCCTTACTCAGCGACACCGAGGGTTGAAAGCGAAGTGCCAGCAGAATCTCTATTACCTAGCGCAAGTCCATCTGAGCGAGTGAGATTTCAAGACCGTCCAACGCGCCAAGACTCCAAACAATCTGCTGCTCCCGAGAGTGGGTGGTCGCTTCCAGACCTGCTGCAGATCTGGCATGGTGTTCAAATTCAGCCAGCTTTTCCTCCACCCCGGTCACGCCCGAGAAGTGATTTCGGAGAGCTTTAGCAGTTTCTGTAATCCGGAGAATGCTGGAATTCAATTCATTTGGATTCTTCGCCGCAACTTTGAACATTCTCGAGAGCCGGTCGGCCTCTTCTCGGGGATTTGCGATCACCCGGAAGTGAAGCCGCACCCTGTTCATTTCCAGATCCGTTACTGTGATCAGATGTCCCGTGCCAGTGACGACATAGAATCCGTCCACTTGTCCAATCTGTTCTCCGGTAAGGTTGACCTGGCCAAGCCGAAAGATGCGACTTCGAAAAGGAATTACTTCGAAGTTGTGGCCTTCCCCATCATCAGGTGAGATCTGCGCCGGGATTCGCTCTCGTCCGAGCGTAAATCCCAGTTCATCTACCCACAACGGCACGTTGCCGAGATTTCTTACTTTTGCACATAAGCTATCCCGGGTCACCACACGTTGATCCCGCGCCACATACTGGGTCGGCCGCCAACAGGGTTCAACCCGTCCAATCTTGTCACTCTTCGCGGTCTGCGGAACTACGCGTTTTCCCGGATATCGAATCACCGGCCCATTCAGTTCATCTCCGTCTTCAAGGTCTATCTCCCCTCTGTCCGCCAAATCCTGAACTGCGTTGCGTACGTCGCCGCTGTCAATCGTTGGACTGATTCGCGCCAATACCGATCGATACTCAAGGGGGAGGTTGAGGAAGACTAGGTCTCTCAGGACAGCAAGCACACTTCCCCGTGCCTTGCTCCGAATAGAATGCTCTGAGTTATCCGAGTGGGCCGAGCTCGTTCCGGCAGCCACCGGAATCTGATCCGCACGAATCCACCCTATCCCCGGATTCGTCGTGATTTCGTGCAACAAACAATTCGATACCAGTGCGGGGAGCTCGTTTGCGGACTCCCAATACTCCACCAAACGTCCTTTACCGGCTTTATCCCGGAAACGCTCCAACTTCCGCCGACGCTCTGGATCCGTCTCCGAGTTTTTGAGCATCAACTGATCCGGGGAGCGGTGCAAGAGGGCAGTGACCGGAATCCCCCGTTCCACAGCGTAGTCAAACTCTCGCTCCGTGAAACCCAAACCACTAGCGTCTTCGGTGCCGTAAGATCCGGCAATGATCAGCAGGTAGTAGTCACTTTGATCAATGACCCGCTTGATGAACCTAAACTGCTCCTCATCTGTCGCGGGAAACAGCTCCATCCCTGCAGGGAAGCAGTTCGCCTTGAGCACCGCCTTCATCACGGCCTGCCGCTCATCCTTGAGGTCCCGGTACGTTGAGCTAATGAAGACCTGGTATCGCGTTCTCACCACCTTGTCCTCTTACACGCTCTTCGGATGCCCCGAAAGTCAATTAAAGCAGATTTCATGATCGATCACCCTAAACCCGGAAGTGCCAGAGTCCGGACTTCCGGAACTAGCCGCTGATGCGCCGGTTTTGAAGATCTTCCGGGACAGCACGAGCACGGGCACAGGAGACGCCGGGCAAATCGGCAACGATCAAGCGACAACCAAGCAGCTTGATCGTCTCTCACTTCAAACACGCCAATGACAGCGAGATGCGCTAGGTCGATGGCAGGATACGCATGCGTCTGCGCTCAATCTTGCGCAAGCGTCGAGGCAGACGCGGCCGTGGCCTGGACCATCAACGCTGGCCCAACCACTACTTTGCCGAACTCGGGCTATTCAGCCTGCGAACAGACCGAGCATCGGAATCCGCCAGTCGCCGTAACGGAGCAAACTGCTAACTGGAGATCCGGATGCGGGAGAACCGCCAGTCCGGTTCGGAGGGAGGGGCGGCGCAACTCAATGAGCCGTCCCTACCCCTATCGTTGAGGTTTTGTGCCGCTACCTGCTCTACGGAAGATCGGCATTTTTGGGAATGCTGCTGCGGAAAGGGGCAGCTCAACGGAGAAACAGCCAAGCCGAATGCGTTTTTCGACTCCCAGTCCCGGCGGATTGAAGCAAGATACCCTCTAGCCCTATCAACGAACCGAATTCCGCACCGCCTCGGAGAATCGCTCCGCTTCGCCCAACAGAGAACAAACCCGCGGCCACTCCGCTGCCAACCGGTCTTGGATTCCCCGGTAATTCATCTCGGTTTTCTTCAGGCGATCCGATTTCGGTTGGGCGGCTAGCCTGGTCGCGGGATTGGGATGACACTCCCAACCTTTTCGTTGCATCTCTTTGTCATCGGGGAACAACGCCGCGACGACCCAGGTTTCGGTGCTTTTCGAAGGGATACAGAGCACTGTGTGTGGGGGAAGTTCGGTTTCTCCAACCCAGCGCAGGATCACGCACCGGAGCCGATCCACTGTTGTGCTGGGTGGAGGACAGGGTTCGTCGCAAGGCAGATCGCCAACATCGTCCGGTAATCCACAGTCCGAATAGCGACAACCTGCGACATCTGCATCCAGATGAACAATCAGTAAGTCGTAGGTTTCAAAAACGAGATCCTGGCGCAGCGTCCCGCCGCCTCGCTGATGGGTGTTGCGACACCAGAGACAAACCCCTCCCCAGCCTTTTCCTCGGCCGCTTGAGGCGGATGGAGGTGCGAATGCGAGCGAATCCTCTGGTTGCAACAGGCGAAGAATGTAGCGGCGATCTCCGAGGATGGAGGACAGGGCCGCATCCAGCACGATGCGATCCGTCGGTCCCTCGGCGACCAAGGCAATTCGCAGAGGCTCGTCGTCAGACATCGGGAACGCCTCCAATCAACTTATTGACCCACATGCGGGACAAGGTCCATCCTTGAGCCGCCATCTCGCGCTGTTTGTCGGTGATGATAAACCGGCGGACCACGGTGCGCCCCTTGTTGTCCCGATCCACCGTGAAGAGCCGGACGCGATCGTCGCCGAGGGGGAGGCCGTCCAGGACGAGCGGATTGTGCGTCGTCAAAAAGACTTGGCGTTTCCTCTCGGAGGATAGGATGCGAGACGTCAGGGTCGTCATGAGCCGCTTGGCCAGCAGCGGATTCAGGCCGTGATCGACATTTTCCACGGCAAAGACTTCGGGCGCATCGGGATGCAGGCCGAGAACGGCGAGAAAGGCGAGGTAGAGCGCGCCTTCGTTGACTTCGCTTTCGTTCAGAAGAAACTGGTATTTGCCTTCCGAACGAAGGTGACGATCCACGAACCCAAGTTCAAGATGCCTCCAGCTCGGAGCTCGTGAGTCGATGATCACAAGTTCTCCAAACCAATCGACACATTCCCCAAACTCAGTTTCGAGAGCATCACGGTTTTGGGACAGGAGGTCTTGAATGGCCTGGATGAGATTTCCCCCTCCCAGCCCAACCGGTTGGCGCGCCTGAGAATCCTCGCTACGCCCCTGGAGCATCCGTGTCTCGGCCGAGTAGATGCAGAACTCCGCGAGGGACTTTAAAAACCCAGCCGTTGGTCCAGCCGTGCCTGCCATTGCAAGCGACAGGGCCGCCAAACCGGTGTGTGGTTCCGAATTGCAATCGCGTTGATGGGTTTGATCCGGCCAATGTTCCTCAAGATATGTCCATGCCTGCGGACGCAAGGCGGGCGACGGCTTTAAGGTAACGTCATAAAAGGCTGAAGCGTCGGAGGCACGCAGCCGCGTACTAGCGTCCTGATCCGATCCCCTAAACATCGGTTGGAAATAACCGCTCGGTCGGCAGCCGCGCCAAAGCAGCGAGGGCAAATCCACTTTCCCCCCAGCCGCCGCCGACAACACCGCGAGGGCTTCCAACAAATTGCTCTTGCCGCTGCCGTTTGCGCCAATGAACAGATTCACTTGGCCCAGGTCCAGCTTGGCGGACTGGATCGACTTGAAGGACTCCACGGTGAACTGCTCGATCATCGGAACGTGACTCTAAAGGCGGGGCGACGGCGTGGCCAGGGATTTAGCTGGCCTGGAAGGCGTTTCCTTTTTGGGCCGGCGCCCATGGTGCCAGGGCTTCAAAAAGCACCGCGAACGGAAAAGGAGAGGTAAATGGTAGAGTCGAATCTTGAACAGGAGCGTATCACCGGGGCTTCACGCATTCCGGCTTCTTGAGAACTCGTGAACTGCCAAACCATAAATCAGGACTGAAATACATATCACGGCAACCCATTGCCAGGTGTCATATGAAGGTGCGGAGCGATCAATGACGATGTCTACAAACTTGGTTGAGTCACCGACAGCTGCTCCAGTCACAGCCCCAGTTCCTGCACCCACTGCGGCACCTGTTGCTATCATGGCGGCTCCGCCTGGAATCCCGATTCCTGTTCCGCATAATACTACCCCAATCCCGCCGATCAAGAACCCCGCCACCCCTCCAAGAATACCTCCGCCTACACCGCCAATCGCCGCGTTTTGACCTTTGTTACCTGGGATCGTTCTGGTTTCGATTTCTTGCCAGTGACGTTGAGACTGGGACATCTGCACGCCTATAATTAGCAATACGGTCGCAGCAGCGATGAGAATTAGCGGCACTATGTTTTTCATACAGAAACTTCGCCAAGGATTTCCAATGTTGGTCGGACAGGCCGGCAGCACATCGACCTAATTCTACTCTAGAGTCGCCCGCCAACTAGCGACGTGTCGGCTCCGGATGGGGGGGGCGATGCGAAAGGGAGTTTCTCTTATTGGTTGGGATGAATTGAACTATCGTTGATCGTTGTGTCAAGGGTTTTTGGCGTGGCTGTTTGTGAAGATGCAGCCACCTACGGCGGTTCTGGGGCGACTCTGGGCGCAAAGGAACTTTGGACTTTAGGTTTGAAGGCTGTGCTGCCAAGCGACAGTTAAGCAGGTTGATTGCCGCTTCCTCGTGCTCGTAATCGAAACCACCGGTTGTGCAGATCGGCTACGATGCGAATTCGATTGCGATTACGAGCACCGATTCGCTGAGCACGAGCACGATACCAGAACGGTTCATAATCGCGCTTCGATCGCCAATGCGGCGCATCGGACTCGCGGACTGAAAGTCCGCGCCACGTTGAGGTGTTGTGAGAAGCGACAGCCAAGCAGGTTTGCTGCCGCTTCGCCAATGGGCGCTGGTGCGGCGCATCACTCGCGGACTGAAAGTCCGCGCCACGTTGAGGCTTTGTGAGAAGCGACAGCCAAGCAGGTTTGCTGCCGCTTCCTCGTGCTCGTGCTCGAAACCAACGGTTTTCCAGAGCGGCTCCGATGCGAATTCGATTGCGATTACGAGCACCGCTTCGCTGAGCACGAGCACGATTAGTAGCACGATGCCTCTGGACAGGCAGGAATGCCTGTCCTACACAGGGGCGATTTCACTCGAAGATCACGCGCCAGAACATCGCGCTGGAGGCGGGAAGCGTGACGTTGACTTGCTCGTAGTCGGTCATGTCAAGATAGCTGGCAAAGGATTCCCAGTCCGTGACGGTCTGCCAACTGGCAGCGCCGAGCGTCGAGGAACTCTGCAAGCGAGTCTGTTCCGTGATCCCCTTGGGACGCAGGAAGGAGAGGGTGACATTCCCCGCGCCGCGAGTGATGGTGAGGAGCGGATCGATGCCAGAGTTCGGATCGCCACCGGTGAGAAACTCTGCATAATTGGTCCGTCCATCGCCGTCGGCATCGACATTGGCCCCAGAGACCGCACCGTTGAGCAACTGGGCAATCGTGAAATTCTCCAACTGCCACTTGCTGAAGGATTGCGCGGTGCTGGCCACGAAAATGCCGTCCGCAAACTGCGGGAAGTCGATGAATGGATTGCGGTTCCCCTGAGCGTAGGTGACGCCGTTGACCTGGGCGCCACTATAAATGGCGTCGTTGCGTTGGCGCTCGAAGTCCGTGGGCGGGAAAGCCCGATGCCAGGCCAGAAGCGTGCTGAGGACACCGTGAGTTCCCGTTGGTGAGGTGTTGTCCGCCAATTGCAGATCGCTGGTCAACGCATCGTTACCATCATAACGGACCATCATATAAAGCAAGGCTCGAGCCACGACTCCCTTGTCGCGATCCAGCGGCTCAAAGGAATTGTTATCCGCAAACGACTCCGGAGCAAACGAACTGCTTTGCAGGTTGCTGCTCTCATCAAACACCAACGCGGAACGCACACTATTCACGCTCGATTCCGAAGGGAACAGGTGGTGCAAGTCGGAGAAATCTGGACCGTCTTCACCGACACCATCCGAACGAGGCCAAACGTGCTCCCGGTTCCACTGCGTCGAGAGTTTCGGGAGAGTCGCATTGGAATAGAGGAGACGGACGGAGTTGCTGTCTCCTGGGGCTTGGTCGATGACCCGCATCACGTCGCCCGTGACGCTGTAATCAAGGGGAACGTGGTCATCGATGATGTTGTGCAGCGCGGTTTGCAAAGCACTGCCCGTCAAGCCAGTTGCCGACGCGTAGTAGTTGATCAGCGTCGTATTCGGCGGTGGGGCGACACCGGTCAGGGTGAGGTTGAGGTAGACCATGCGGTGGTCGGAGGCAGCGATCGCCCCGGCCATGGCGTCACCGGCTCCGGGCCAGTAGACGCCGCCGCTATCGACCGTCATCCCAAAGGCTGAAGGCAGGGCATAATCAACCCGCACCCCACCGCTGAACCCGGCGGTGTCATCCGGCTCGGGACCGGCCCCACCAGCGGGCACGAACGTGTAGTTCACAAAGGCATTGGGCGAGATCGTGGCCCCGCCCGCCGTGGCGATGCCGCCAATGATTTGCTTGATCGCGGGATCGGTGCTGTCACCTTCGTTGTTGTCCGCGTTCTGATCCCCCATAATGACGAAGCGGGTGTTCGCCGGCAGACCTCCCGATGCCGTCGCGGCGGTTTCGGTATCGTCGTAAATATAAGAGGAAGCGGCAGGATTCACATAATCCGACCAGAAGCGAATCTCATCGCTGTTGCGGCGGCCGTTGTGATCGACTCCGGCCTTCCAGGGCGCTCCTGTATCAAACACCGGCGGCGTGGGGTGACTGGCGAGAATATGCACCGGCGTCCCATTCACCAGAACGGGCACGTCCGCATGATTCTTGGAGGAGAGCCGATAGACATTCAACTCCGCTGGGCTATACCAATCCCCGGTGCCGGCAATATCCGGATCGTCGGGCAAGAGGGCTCCAGGCATGTCTTTCCAAAGGAACTTCTGGAAGGTGCGGAGATTCGCCCGGTCAATGGGGAACTTGGAAAGGACGACAAAGGCGTATTGCCCCGGATAATCCCCGAAGCCGAAGGCGTCCTCGCCGTATCCGTTGCCGGCTCCAGGTGTGGAGACCACTCCACGGTTGTTGTCGAGGTCATAGCCAGAGTGAACGCCGGTATTGGACGGGGCGATGAAGGCATACGGATAATAGACCGGAGCCTCGCCACTTTGGCCGACTTCCAAGTAATTATCCTGGAACCGCTGCAGGGCGCGGCCGTCTTCATCATAATCGAACTCGTTGAGGAGGATGACGTCGGGATTGTTCCGTTGGATGACCCGGGCAATGTTTTGGCTCTGGGTGTTCGTGACCGTGCCGAGATCGGTAATAAGGGCTCCGGCGCTGGTGCGGTAGTGGCTGATGTTGTAGGTGGCCACCTTGAAGCTGTTGGAGGTGGCGACAGCCGTATTGGTGATGTTGACGGTGACTTGGTTGAAGGTGTGGTTGGTCCCGTCGAACGCCTGCAAGCGGAATTGATACGAGGCCTGCGTGGCCAGATCAATGGCATCGGGATTCGCGATGGTGATGACACCGGTATTCGGATTGACCTTGAACGCCCCCTTTTCGATGCCTTTCTCCAAGAAGCAGAGCTGGCCGCCTTCGTAGAGCTGCTTGGTGGCAATCAGGCCGTTGTTCACGCTGTGAGCTTGCAAATCAAAGAGGAAGAGCTCCCCCGGAGCTTCGCCAAAGAGAGAAGAGACGTCGAGGATCCCCGAGGATTCCCAATTCCCCACATCACTCGGATTGGTGTCCGTGGATCCAAGAGGCAGCACGGTGGAGCGATCGGTCTCGGCCAGTCGCACCGCCTCTCCCGTGGTCGCATTCAGCTTCCAAATGGAAGTCTCAAAACCGGCGGCGCCAAAGCTGCCAGTGTTGTTGGCTTGGTCTTCCTGGACGTAAATGAATCCATCATCCGCCCAGTCGAGGTTATCGGGGGAGCGCAAGCCTTCCTCGGGCGTCATGAACTGGCCGCCCCCGGCGTCGTCACCGTCATAGAGAATGCGAATATTACCAGCAGTAGGGACGGCGCTGGCGTTGAAATCGATGTCGATGACATTGGTATCTCCCCAGTTATCCAGCGGATACACGCTGCCCCGGCCGGTGGACGTGAAGGCGATGATACTGCCGTCCGTGGGGCTGGCGGAAAGGTCTTCCGGGCGGGAGAAGAGGAAAGCTCCCGCGGCGGTCGCTTCACTGCCGAGGGTGGTGTCGTTCTTGTATCCCTGGGCATCGTGACCGGTGGTGCCGGCTTTGGAAGCATCCCGCGCATTGATGGCCACCCAGGTGCCGGTCCGGCTGGCTCCGGTGCCATTGAACTGCTGCGGCGTGGTGTTCCCATTCGTGGATTTCCATACATACAACTGGCCGCCTTTGAGGCCGTTGCGCTCCACGAAGTTTGCGCCCACCGCGGTGCTCTTCTGTCCTACGTAAAGATACAGCGGACGCGCGGGAGCATCATCCCCGAGCAACAAGGCGACGTGGGTCGTGGTCCCGGTATCGACCAGCGCCGCGTTCTCCCAAGATCCGCGGCCAAGGTCCGGCAACGCCCAGAGATCGCCATTGGAAGTATCCAACGCCCACATCGTCCCACCGTGTGGGTGCCCAAACGCCGTGGATGTCTCCTCCCCCATCATGTAGATCCGATCGACGAGGCCGCGGCCCGCCCCCCAAAGATTCGGCTCGAAAAGCGAGGAAGAACAAGTGCGGTCCAAACCACCCAGCTCCAACTGGCTGGCGTTGGTCACCACGGTGCCCGTGCGGTCATACATCCGGGCAATCGCCAAGCCACCGTCGATGACACGACGGGTCGCCTTATCGATATCCCAATAGCTGATCCGGGCGCCGCCTTTGGAGATCACGGTGCCGTTCGCCAACGTATACGGATAACCACCGGATCCGCTGTTCGGAATTTCGATTTCGTGATTCGTAAAGACCCGCACCGTGTTCGCATTTAGCGAGAAAGCTCCGATCCCATCCAGCGTGCCGACCGGAGAGAAGCTTCCGGCGGAAGTCGAGTTGAGCGCGCCGGTGGCGGAATTGATGGTATCGCCGATGGTAAAGATCGGCGTCACCAGGTAGCCGCTGCCCGGAACCGCCTTCATCATCGTGGTGCCGCCGCTGCCCGCGAGCAGAGAATATCTGATCCCTTCCTTGCCGTTGATGTTGTTATTCAACTGTCCGACGACCGTGCCGCCAGGCGCATTTTGCGAAGCGACAAATGGCCCGAGGTTGGTGATCGGCGGTTGCGCGGTGCTGAAATTCCAGGTGGTGGAATCGGAGATTCCGGCGAAGGCATTGCCGCTTACATCTTCGATGGCTCCGGCTGTGATCTGCACATAATAGCTGGTGGCGGACTCCAGGGCATTCGCCGGGTCGATGGTCACCGTTCCCAAGTTTACGGAGATCTGGGAAGATGTGACGTCAATAGCTTCAAAGACGGAGTCGTCGCTGGAGCGGAAGATGGTGATGGTGCCGGACGCGCCTTTGCGGATCAGCTCGTTGAAGGCCACCCGGAGATTGGAGGAAATGGGCAAGCCGCCGGAACCGTCCGCTGGAGTAAAGAACGCCAAGGTCGGCGGGGTGGTATCGACGCCGGTGGTCTCATTGACGGTCAGCTTCAGCGAGGGATCACCGGGATCAAAGGTGTTGCCCTTGCCGGAATAGGTGATCGCGGCCATGGGCGTGGTGGCGGCGAGGATGATGCTGAAGTCTTCGCCGGTGTTGAGGCGGGAGACGAGCGCGGCTTCCACGGCGCTCAGGTTGAGAGTGAACGTATCCTTCTGGCCACCGGCTTTAGGCGTGTAAGCGAATTTGCCGAGAGAAATGGGAGCGAAGGAATACTGATTGTTGTCGATCCCGTTGACCAAGCTCGTATTGAAGGTTTTGCCGGTGGAGCTGTCCGTCGTAAGGAAGAACTCCAGCTCGGTTCCCTGAGTGAACGTCCGGTCGTTGTGGGTCAGGGTGAACTCGGCGGAGGCGACGCTGGTGATGATCGAGGCGCCGGACAATCCGAAGTCGAGCTTGGAGAAATTGAAGGTGCCGAAGCCATACACGGCAAACGTCCCTTGGCCGTTGCCTTCACCGTAGTATTCGGCGGTGGAACTGGAACCGGTCGGCGTGACGCGGGTTTGGGTGGCGAAGGTTTCCGTGGCGGTGGGATTGGCGGCGGCAGCCAGCGTTGTGAAATTCCAGGCAGCCGCACCGGCCAACCCGGCGTAGTCGTTACCGGCGGCGTCCTTGATCGCTCCCGCCGGAATCTCGATGTAGTAGCCGGTGTTCCCGGCGAAGAAGGAGGTAGGAGTGAGCGTCCACCCGGTGCCAGAGATGGAGACCTGCGCGGACGAAGCTGAAATAGTCTCGAAGATGCTGTTGTCGGCGGAACGCTTGATGAGGATGTTCCCGATCCCCTTCTGCACGGGCTCGTTGAACGTGATCGATGGAGCGGCGGAAACGGGCACTCCGGTGGCGTTATCGGCCGGATTGAACGTCAACGCCGTCGGCGGGGTGGCGTCGTTTCCAGACGTGGTCACCGTCCCATCGATCTGAAAGTCGGTGGCGTTGCTGTTGCTGACGTCGAACACATACCAAGTTCCACCCGATCCCGACGCACCGTAGTTGACGACGCGGAAGGTCACCTTGATGCCGGCCTGCACGCTCTGAAGGGCTGCGATGCCGCTTAAATCGATCGCCGGCAGCGCGGCCCCAGCGCTGGTGTTGTTGGTGTAGCTGACGGTGGTGATGTCCACGAACGGTCCACTACCCACTTGATACTGCACTACGCCCGAAGTGGCCCCTGTACCGGACCGGCGATAATCAAACTTGCTGATGGATGTGAAGGAGACCGCAAACCCAGCCTTGGGAGTCACCGCGCAAGTGATAAACCGGTTGTTGGTGACGGCGTCTGCGGCGGTAGTGAAATTCCAGCCCAATCCCCCCCAAGCCCGGCCTGCGGCTGTCCCCGTCGTTACGACGCCCGAGCCGCGAGTGAGCCCTTCCACTGTCACGTTGATATCAGATACCGTTGCGGCGTATGGTGAGGCACCGTAACCCGTGGACGGATTCACGTCCCAACCTGCGATGGGAGCCGCCAAAAGCGAAGCACTCCCCGCGCAAATCGAGAGGAAGACCGCACAAGCCGTGCGGCGGGCAACGAGGCTAAAAAGGAGCGAGATGGGCGCGAGCGGACGGAGTAGATTCATGGGGCGAAGCGCGAAAGTGCCCACCTGTTGACCAGGGCTCGCGGCTTCGCACTGGCTTCACCGTGAATGATTCGTCACATTTCTGGGCCGCAAGGGGCTGCTTGGTGACGTTTTTGTACCAGTCGCAACCGCTGGATCCACTTTCCCTCCTCCTTCCAGCGGCGTTCGAAGTCCGTCTCAAAATAAGGGAACGCATCCGCCCTCCAATCGAGCTCCGTGAAGACTGGCTCCGCGCGGAGGACGGCGGCGGCCTCGGCGAAGTAGGGCGGGTGATCGGATTTGAAGAGAAACTCGCCCCCGGGCACGAGCAGACCCGCGGCGGCTCGCGCGAACTCGGGCGTCACCAACCGGCGTTCTTCGTGCTTCTTCTTGGGCCACGGATCCGGGAACAGCAGGTGGATGCGGGCGAAGGCACCGGGCGGCAGAAGCCAGTCCACGGTATAGCTCGTCTCCAATCTCAGCAGGCGGACGTTCGGCACGCCGCCGCGCCACGCCCGGCGGCAAACTTTGCGGACCCGGCCCAAGAGCCGCTCCACGCCCAGGAAATTCCGCTCGGGATGCTGCCGTGCCATCGCCAGGAGAAAACCGCCATCGCCCGAACCGAGGTCGAGCTCCAACGGAGCCTCCGGGCGCTCCGGGAAGATTTCGGCCACGCTGACCCGGCGGAAGCAGTCCACTGGGGCGAATTCGAGCGGCTCGATGCAATCAAGCATGGCGCCGCTCCCGGCCTTCTTGCAACGCCAACGCCGCGCAGCCAATAATCCCCGCCTCATTGCCAAAGCGAGCCGGCAAGAGACGCAGCCTTTCCCAAAACACAGGATTGAGCGTGCTTTGCATGCGCCGGCTCAAGGGGCCAAACAAGAGTTCCCCCGCTTTGGACACCCCGCCGCCCACGACGATCGCGTCCGGGTTGAGGAGCCACACGATGCTCGAAAGCGCCGTCCCCAGCCACTCCGCCACATCCGTCCAAACCTGAAGCGCGATCGGGTCATTCTGCGCGGCCGCCTCCGCCAGTTGATGGGGACTGCAGTCACCCGGTTTCCGGATCTTCCCGGCGCGGGTGTAGAGACCGAGAGCGTGTTCCTCGATCTGCTGGTTGCCCACGTATTTCTCCAAGGCACCGAAATTCCCGTAATTCCCCGGAGTCCCCCGGCCATCGATGCTCATCTGGCCGATTTCTCCGGCGCCGTAGGTCGAGCCCCGAAATAGCTCGCCATTGAGAATCAAGCCACCGCCCACGCCAGTGCCCAAGGTCACGCAGACGACGTGTGGCAAGCCGCGCGCGGCACCGTGCTTCCATTCCGCATAGGCCATCGCGTTGGCGTCGTTCTCGACGCTGACCGGAAGACCGGTTTTCGCTTCGAGGATGTCACGGAACGGAATCTGCCGCCAGCCCGGCACGTTCGTGAGCTGGTGGATGAAGCCTTCCGCATGGTTCACGAAGCCGGGAACGCCGGCCCCAATCGCGCAAATGGCCGGGAAATCCCCCCGCAGTTGCGTGATCTTGCGCACCATGACATCGATCAAAGCCTCGACGGACTCATGGCCGCTGGTGGGGATCGGCTCACTGCGTCCCACCATTTCCGGGCCGCGGCAAACGCCGATTTTGATGGAGGTGCCGCCGAAGTCGAGGCCGATGGCCAAGGGGGATTCCGCTTCCGAAGGTTGTCTCATGGCGGGTTCAGGTTGGCGATGATCCGGATTCCGTCCAGTGTGAGATCTGGAAAAACGGCGTCGATGCCAGGAATTTGCGCCGCCAGGAGCTCCGCGTAGCCGCCGGTCGCCACGGTCCGGACGTGCCGCGCGCCGCCCGTGACCTCGTGTTCCAGCTGCCGCAGAAGCTCCTTGATGAGCCCGCGATACCCGTAGACGACCCCTGAAAGCATGGCCGCCTGGGTCGATTTGCCGATCACCTCGCGCGGTTCCTCGATTTGGATCCTCGGGAGCAAGGCGGTCCGCTCGTGCAGATACTCCGTCATCGCGCTCAGGCCCGGGGCGATCATCCCGCCGAGATAGACCTTGGCCGCAGAGATGACATTGAAAGTCAGGGCGGTCCCGAAATCGACGACGATGCAGGGCAATGCTTCTTGTAGCCCCACGACGGCGGCGGCATTGGCCAAGCGATCGGGGCCAAGGGTGGAAGGATCCGGCAAATCGAGCGCCACCCCCAGGTTGAGGCGGTAATTCACCTCCAGGATGGGGTAAGCGGACCAAAACTCCCGAATCACCGCCGCCTTGGTCGGCACCACGGAGGCCATCACCACTCGCTCAAACTCCCAGCCCTCGCTGATGTTCGCCAGCACCTCAGGCGTGAGCGAGGCCGTTTCAACCACGGCGCGGGCCTCCAAAAGCCGGTCCCGGCCAGCAAGAGCGAACTTGGTCCGGGAATTGTTGTTGTTGATCAGAAGATAGGGCGCGCCCATGGTGGCAATCTGCCCGCTTGTCTCGGGCCAGACTCCTGCTAACAGAGAACACCATGTTGATCCAACCGAAGATTCGCGGCTTCATCTGCACCACCGCTCATCCGGAGGGCTGCGCCGCCCACGTGCAGCAGCAAATCGATTTCGTGAAGTCGCAACCGCCGCTCCCCTATCCCCCGAAAAACGTGCTGGTGATCGGGGCATCCACCGGGTACGGACTCGCTTCCCGCATCGTCCCGGCCTTCGGTGGCGGCGCCCGCACCATCGGCGTCTTTTTCGAAAAACCCGGTGTCGACAAAAAGTCCGGCAGCGCCGGCTGGTACAATTCCGTGGCCTTCGAAGCCGCCGCCGCAAGGGAGGGCCTCTACGCCCGCAGCTTCAATGGCGATGCCTTCTCCACCGGGATGAAGGAGAGCGTGATCGAGGCCATCGCCCAGGATCTCGGCACCGTCGATCTTGTGATCTACAGCCTGGCGTCCCCCCGCCGGACGGATCCCACGGACGGCCAAACCTACAATTCCTGCCTCAAGCCGATCGGCGCCTCTTACACCCAGAAAACCCTGAACACGGACAAGGCCGAGGTTTACCCGATCACGATCGAGCCCGCCTCAGAAGAGGACATCCACCACACCGTCAAGGTCATGGGGGGCGAGGACTGGGAACTCTGGATGGACGCGCTTGCCGCCGCCGGGGTTTTGGCGCCTGGAGCCCGCACCATCGCGTATTCCTATATCGGGCCCGAACTGACCTTCCCGATCTACACCAACGGGACCATCGGCCGTGCGAAGGAACATCTCGAACAATCCGCCGCGCGTCTCAATGAGCGCTTCGGAAGCGGCACGGCCTTGGTCTCCGTGAACAAGGCATTGGTCACTCAGGCCAGCTCCGCGATCCCCGTGGTCCCGCTCTACATCTCCCTGCTCTACAAGGAAATGAAGCGGCAAGGTCTGCACGAGGGCTGCATCGAACAAATCCAACGGCTCTTCGCCACCCAACTGGCTACCGGCAACGCCCCGCAACTCGACGCCAAGGGCCGGGTCCGCATCGACGACTGGGAAATGCGTCCGGAAATCCAAGCCGCCGTCGAGAAAGCCTGGAACCAGGTCACCACGGAGAACTTGCGCCAAATCTCGGATTTCGATGGATACCAAAGCGAATTCCTCAAGCTGTTCGGCTTCGGACTGACCGGGGTCGATTACGATGCGGAAACCGATCCTGTCCGCGCCTGTTCGGCGGGAGCCTGAGCGCTGAACGCGCGCCGTTGAGAGTTGATTGTTGAGGGTTGAGGATGAAATCCTCAAGCTCGCGCCGGGCGTTTGGAGAGTATCTCTAGGATCTCTTCAGCGTCCGCCGCTCCCGCCAACGCTTGGCGCACCTCGGTGTTCGAGAAAAGCTTGGCGATGGCCGCCAGGGTCCGCAGGTGAAGTTGGTATTCCGTTTTCGGAACCACAAACAGCACCACGAAATAAACAGGGGCATCGTCGTGGGCGCCAAAGTCAATTCCCTTTCGGGAGCGCCCAAAGGCCGTGAGCACCTGATCGAGGCCAGGCACAAAGGTGTGGGGAATGGCCACGCCGGAGCCCACCCCGGTGCTGACCAGCTCCTCGCGGCGCAAGAACTGCTCAATCAAGTCCGTCGGCTCCATCCCTCTCAGCAGCGTTTTCGACGCGAGGTGATTCACCAACTCGGTAATGGCACCACAGTGCTCGGAGCTCGTCATTTCCGGAACGATTTGATCGACCGATAGCAGTTGCGCCAAATTCATAGAAAGAGCTGAGCCACGCGGGGGAATCACGATATTGAGCTGCCTGGCGACCGCAAATGCTTTTCACCCACGGCAGGGAAAGGGGGAACCGCAACAATGCGGGAAAATATTTTTGTGTTTTTAAAATTTTCTGGAAAACTCCTGTGCAGTCCTTCAAAATTAGCGGTTCTCGCGTTGACGGAAGCCGCCGGTGATTGCTAGAAGTCCTCTCGTCCCGCTGCTCTCCTGAGCCGTAATCCGCTCTTGAATTACTCAAACAAACATGAAGTCTCACGCACGCTCCCCGTTCGCCCTGGCGCTAGCCGCCATCGCCATTCTTGGCTCCGCCACGGCCCAAGACAACAATGGCATCGCCCTGGAACTCAATCAAAAAGGCGGTAAGGCACGCCGCGCCCCGCTCGAAGAACGCCGAATCCCGGCATTCCAGCGCATTGAGGCCCAACTCACTCCCTACGTCTACGAGGGTCGTCCGCTGATGCGCAACGACGAAACTTCCAGCAATGTGCTCAGCGTGCACGTGTTGGCCAGCGGCGGAAAAGCTCAGTTGCGCGCCGGACATTCCCTTGCTCCCAACCTGCACCGCATCGCCCAGCCCTAATCCGGCTTCAGGCGCTTCGGGGGCTTTGGGCGCTCCAAATTCGGGGGAGGATTGTAGTCGCCCTCATTGCGGCAAAGCGGAATACTGGCGGCACCCTTCAGCGACGATACCGCGTGGCTCTGAATAGTGGCCTAGCTGGTTTCGTCCGAGAACGGGGGTTACCTCCTCAATTCCTTAAGACTACCATGAAGCTCTCCTTCACGTCCCAGGCCGTTTGCGCCTTGGCCTCCGCGTCTCTTGCCCTCACTTCCGTCCTCTCCGCCCAGTCGGACGAGGCGAACACCGCAGCCGCAGTTCCGGCGGTTGACTCGATCCGCTTCGTCGATCGGCCCGATGGGCGAGCCGAGCTGCAAACGGCGGTAATTTCCCTGAAGAACGCCACTGGGGCGCAGGTGGATCTGGTCTCCGCCGTTCACATCGGAGACGCTTCCTACTTCGAGGCGCTCAATCAGCTGCTGTCCAGCTACGACGTCGTCTTGTATGAACTTGTCGGCGGCCCCATGGAGCAGCGGGACGAGCAGAAACTAAATGCGGAATTGGGCGGCACCCATCTGCTGCAGCGGGTCGTCCAATCAATGCTCGGCTTGCGCTACCAACTTGATGGGATCGATTACAAGCGCCCCAACTTTGTTCACGCGGATGCGACCTGGGACGATTGGGAACGGCTCAACGAAGAACGGGAGCAGACCATGGCCACCCTCTTTGCACGCGCCTTGGAGATGCAGAACGATCCCGAAATGAAAAAGGAAATGGAGAAAATGAAAACCGAAGAGGTCTTCACCCAAATCCTCTCCGCCGTGCAGGAGTTCAACCCTGACAAATTCAAGCGCAGCCTGGCCCCTTTGCTCAGTGAGGCCGAAGGCTTCGTGACCAAACTGGAAGGCAAGGACGGAACCGTGGTCATCTCGGAGCGCAACAAAATCGTGATGAACAGCGTCGAAGAACAACTCGCCAAAGGCCATCGCAAGATCGCCGTCTTCTACGGAGCCGGTCACATGCCGGACCTCCAATCGCGTTTGGAAACCGCCGGTTTCAGCGAGTCCGGCACTGAGTGGATTTCCGCCTGGAACATCGGCAACTCCGCATCCTCCGTAAGCGGGCTCGACCTGCTCGAAAATGTCCTGAAAGACGATTCGATTGTCGAAAGCGTTATCTCGATCTTCCGCGCTTTCGCCGGAGAAGGGTTCGTTCCGCCGCAAGAGTGAACGGATCGTAAGCCGCAGCGAGCGCGGGCGTCGAAGGCCATCGATGACTGCCCGCGCCGCCCTCAGCATTCTCTGGCTCACGATTTTCACTCAACTCAACTCTGCCCAGGCAGCCGAATCCTCCGGCAATCAGTTCGAAAAGCCTTCCTCCATCAGCGCTCGGGAGTGGTGGGATCACGCCAGCTGGCTCCAGACGGATCTTTGGGAGGTACGGGATGAGGTGCAGCCCAACGACTTCACCAACCACTACTCCATTGACACCGTTTACGGCCCGATGGAGGCCTGGAGTGACCAGAACCTCCTCGCCCGTCTTCGGGAAATCGCCGCTCTCCATTGGCTTCGCCAGCAAGGAGCCGGACGGGCCGGTGGGCGGGGCACCGTGGCCGTCGCCACCGGAAAACTGGAGTTGGTGGAGGATCTCGCGACCATGCCGCTGGCTACCGTGTTCGACGTCCCCCGTGGCGCGCGAGCCCTGATCCGCCGGGCTGGGGCGTTCGCGTTGGAGGAGCGGCGCCATAGTAGTTACACCAGCGGAGGTCCCGTCCGAGGCCTGCTCGGCGCCAATGACCGCAAGCGAGCCCTTGCCGCCCGCCTCCAAGTCGATCCGTACTCGGACAACGAGCCACTGCAAAAGGAACTCGAACGGGTCGCTCTGCTCGAAGCGCTACCGGACTTCAGCATCGGCTTGGCGATTCCCGGAAACGGCCTCTTCAGCATCTTGGAAACGGGCCGGGAAACCCGGATGATGGATGCCTACCTCGCCTCCCCCTCTGACCTCTTCCTAGAAAATCGCAAGACCCTGCAAGAAATCGGCGTTCCCAAGGAACTGGCAGCCGATTTCCTCTCGATTCCGTTCTCTACCCCCGCCCAGCAGACCATTCTGACCCGCGCCCTGGCCTCGCTGTCCGAGGCTGAGGAACGCACCCGGCTCATCGCAATGGCCACGGACTCGTCCTCCCGGGAGGAGTTCGACTTTTACCGGCGCACCGCCGAATTGCTGAGCTGGTATCAAGCGAATGAGGAACCGGTGGCGCGCATCGAGTCCCAAGGCTGGCTCCCAGTGGCTGTCACCACGTCCGGCAAACGCGTGCTCCCCTTCGCCGTAGACTTGGGCGGCTGGTGCATCGATTGCGGCAGTGCTCTTTCCGTCTTCGCCACCGAAGGGCGCGGGAACGTAGTCGCGGTAACTGGCAAGCTCACACCACGAGCACAAGCCGAACTCGCCCAAAGGGGCGTCGCCGTGCTCTCAGCCGCGCTGGCCAGCAAGGCTCCCTAGAAATGTGTGGGTCGCCAGACTTCTGCGCCACCGCTCGACCTTCGGCTCAACTCCAACTTTTCGCGATACGTCTCCGTCTCGGGGTGGTTTGCATTTCGACCTCCAAGCGATTCAACCCTCCACGAAATCGCCGGGAGTGAGGCGTTTGATGTCTTTTCGCAGCGGATGCTGTTCCTTCCGGCCGTGAACGAAACACGCGCACCACTCCGCTAGGCGTCGGCCGAGAATCCGGCAGGCCTCCTGGACTTCTGGTTCCCGCGGGGCTTTCGCACCCACCGCTCCGTAGTGCGAGGTCATGTTCCGCCCGCTGTACTCAGTCACGCCGAAGACCAAAAACCCAAAATTCATCAGCACGGTCAAGAGGGACTGACACGCCATCTCCATCCCCCCACCCCAACCGCCCGCACTGCTGAAGGCACAAGCGATCTTGCCATCGACCTCGATCCAATGGTCGAGCATCACTTCATCCCAGAAGCGCTTCATCTTCCAGGAAAGGATCCCCATGTTCGTGGGACTTCCGACCGCCAAACCATCGCACCAGAGCACATCTTCAGCGGCCGCCTCGTCCACGTGGCGAAGGCGAACTTCGGTTTCTGGCACTTGGCGGGCTCCTTCAGCCACAAACTCCGCCATTTGTGCCACGTTGCCGGACTTGGAATCGAAGAGAACGAGGATCTTGTTCATTCTGGATGAGAGAAGTGTGCCGGGCCATGGACCGTCACCATGCCTTCAACTCAAGAACCAGAACGATCCGCCGGCGAGCTCGCGCTCGCGAGGCCGACAAACGAAATTGAAATAGGAGAGAAGCAACCCCGCAAGGATTCGAACCTTGAATAACGGAACCAAAATCCGCTGTGTTACCGTTACACCACGGAGTTGTCTACTTGGCGAGCCAAAGATCGCCGGGAGGGATAGGTCGCGCAGGAGTGACATCTTTGCAAGGGGAAAGTGACCCGGCCGATTTTTGGTTTTCAAAGCATCGCCCCGCCCTCATGCTGGAGCGCGATGATCCCCGTCCGCGCCAGGTCCGTCGCCCTCTTCCTCACCGCCGCTTTCCTAGTCCACGCCCAGGCAGATCTCGCCGAGTGGAGCGGCATTTACCCCCACCTCGCTTTTTTCAATAAGGAAGGGGAGTGTGGCACGGGGGCCGTCGTGCCATGGGCGGACCGCCTCTGGTGCATCACCTACGCGCCGCACCGCCCCACCGGGTCCTCGGACAAGCTTTACGAGATCGATCCCGCTCTGAATCTCACGGTCCGCCCCGAAAGCGTGGGTGGCACCTGCGCAAACCGGATGATTCACCCTGAATCCAACCAGCTTTTCATCGGCCCCTACGTGATTGATTCCAACCGGCAGGTCCGCGTCATCCCAGCTTCGGTCATGTATGGCCGCCTCACCGGAAACGCCCGTCACCTCTCCGCCCCGGCCCAGCGGATTTGCTACGCCACCATGGAGGAAGGTTTTTACGACGTGGACGTCTCCACCTTGGAAGTCCGCACCCTTTACCACGACGAGCAGGTCAAAGACGCCCAGCCCAAGGCCGATCTGCCCGGTTATCATGGGAAGGGCTTCTACTCGGGCCAGGGGCGCCTCGTGTATTCCAACAATGGCGAACACGGCCAAGAAGCCTTGCGCAACCCGTTTGTCCCCTCCGGCGTGCTTGCGGAATGGAGCGACGAAGCCTGGCATGTGATCAGCCGCAACCAATTCACCGAAGTCACCGGCCCGGGCGGCATCACTGGAAATCATCACCCCGAAACCGATCCGGTATGGGCGCTCGGCTGGGACGCCAAGTCTGTCCTCCTCATGGTGCTCGACCACGACCAATGGCACCACTATCGTCTACCCAAAGCGAGCCACAGCTACGACGGAGCCCACGGCTGGAACACCGAATGGCCCCGCATCCGCGACATCGGCGAAGGAGACGATTCTTGGCTCATGACCATGCACGGCCTGTTCTGGCGCTTCCCCAAATCCTTCTGCTCCTCCCATTCGGCCGGGCTCACCCCACGCTCCACCTTCCTCAAGGTCGTCGGCGATTTCTGCCGCTGGGGCGACCGAGTCGTCTTCGGGTGCGATGATGCCGCCAAAAGCGAATTCCTCAACAAACGGCGCGCCAAAGGAGAGATCGCGCCGCCGCAGTCGCAGTCGAATCTTTGGTTCCTCCGCCCCGGACAACTCGATCAGCTCGGCCCCGTCATCGCGCGCGGCGCGGTTTGGCTGGAAGAGGCGGTCAGCGCCGGACAGCCGTCGGATGCGTATCTTTTTTCCGGACTGAAGCGACGCGCTCTCCACCTAGCCCAATCCAGTGGTGCTGCGACCCCCGTGACGCTTGAAATCGACCGCAATGGCACCGGAACGTGGGAACCGTACCGCCACATCGATCCCGCCGCTTACCAATGGATCGAATTTCCGGACGATGCCCCAGGCGTTTGGATCCGCCTAAACCCCGAAGCTTCCGCCGATGGCATCACGGCCTGGTTCACCGGTTCAGGGCCGGACTCGCGGGAAAGCGGTTCCAACTCCGCGCCGCCCATTTTCGACGGCGTCGCCCGCGCGGGAGACACTGGCTCGACTGGCGGCCTTGTCCGCGCCCGCGACGGCGGCCAGCGCACTCTCCAATTTGCCGCCTCAGGTTTCGGAGCCTACGAATTGACCGCCGACCTCAAACTTCGTCCCACTGGCGATGCAGCCGAGTTCGCCTGGCTCCAACAACATGCGGCCATCCCCTCTCGCGAAGGAGTGATCGACGAAGACCAAGCCTCAATCATCTACATCGACGACCAGGGGCGACGATTCCGGCTGCCCCGTTCCCGGACGGTTGCGAACACGCTTCCCGGCCGTCTCTGCCGGGAGGTGGCCACGGAGAGGGACTTATTTCATTGCGCGGGCACCTTCTTCGAGCTTCCTGCGGAGAACGCCGCTGGATTTTGCCGGGTGCGTCCCGTCTCCTCTCACAATCTGGCCATCACCGACTATTGCAGCTACCGCGGTCTTCTCGTCATGTCCGGGGTGAACCTCCAGACGGCCGGAGAAAATCGCCACCTGATCCGTTCCGAAGACGGCAAGACCGGCCTCTGGGTTGGCGCGATCGACGATCTCTGGCAACTCGGCAAACCAACCGGCGTCGGCGGTCCATGGCTCAACTCTTCGGTCCGTGCTGGTGAGATTTCCGATCCCTATCTCATGACCGGATACGATCGGAAAACCCTGCGTCTGACCGCGAACTCCCCCACCGAAATCACCGCCCAGATCGACATCACCGGCACCGGACTTTGGTCTACCTTCCGGACGTTTGCGCTCCCCGGGAACGGAGAAATCGTCAGCACGGAGTTTCCCAGGGCGTTCCAGGCTTACTGGATCCGCTTCGTGAGTGCCACCGAGGCGGTCGTGACGGCGCAGCTCGACTACGAATAGCCCAGACGTATCCCTCACTCAATCCAACTCCGCCCGAGGACTCCGCGATAAGAGCCGTCTGGCGGCGTCGTTGATTTCCAGACGGCCTTGGATGAGGTCGTGGAGGAGATCGGTGACCGGCGTGCGGATGTCGTGCTTGCGGGCGAAGTGGTAGACGCTTTCGCTGTTGGGGATGCCTTCCGCGACCATGTTCATGCGGTCCCGGGCTTCCGCCAGGCTCAATCCTTGTCCCAGCATCCGACCAAACCGGGTATTCCGGCTATGGTTGCTGAAGCAGGTAACCATGAGATCCCCCACCCCGCTCAACCCCATGAACGTCTCCGCCCGGGCACCCATGGAAACGCCGATGCGCACCATTTCCGCCAATCCACGCGTTACCAAGGCCGCTTTGGCGTTGTCGCCCAAGCCGAGGCCATCGACGATCCCGCCGGCAATCGCGACGATGTTCTTCACCGTGCCGCCGATTTCAATGCCGACGACGTCGTTTGAGGTGTAGCTACGCAGCCAGGGCAGGGTGAAAATTTCCTGGAGCGCCAGCGCCACCGCCTCGTCTTGGCATCCGATGACAAGCGCCGTGGCCACGCCGCGCGCCACTTCTTCAGCGTGCGAGGGACCGGAAATCACGGCCGCTTGGTGAGCGGGAAAGATCTCCTTGAGCACCTCCGTCATGCGCAAGCCGCTTTGCAGTTCAATCCCTTTGGTGCCAGAAAGCGTCACGCACCCCGGCTTCAGGCCCGTCTCGCGGATTTCTTCGCTAACGGAGCGGAAAGCCCGGGAGGGAACCGCCATGAGGATCACGTCCGCTTCCAGGCAAACGGAGCGGTCCGTGGTGGCGGCAAATCCTTCCGGAAGCTTTACTCCGGGCAAATACGCCCTGTTCGTGCGCTGCTCGTTGATCTCCTGGATCGTCTCGGCATCTCTGCCCCACAGCGAGACGCGGCGGCCGGTATGGGACAGGGCGGCAGCAAAGGCGGTGCCGAGACTGCCCGCTCCAATAATGACGATGTGCTTCATGCAGGCTCAGCCGTCTTCTTCTTGCGTTCGAACTTGTTTTCCGTGCCTTTGCGGAGGCGATCAATGTTCGCCCGGTGCTTAAAGACCGCCAAGCCGCCGATCAAGGACGCAAGCCCGAGCAGCGGCCCATTCCATTCCCCGGTCGAAAGTCCCTGCAGCAGAAACGAAGCAGGCAAGGTCAACGCCGCCACGATGGAACCAAGCGACACATAACGCGTCGTCAAGAACGTCACGATCCAGAGAGTCACCGCCGCCAAGATGGTGAACGGCATGATCGGCAACAAGGCGCCGGCGGAAGTGGCAATCCCTTTCCCTCCCTTGAACCCGAGCCAGAAGGTGTAGTTGTGGCCCAAAATGGTGGCGATGCTGGTCAGCGCGGGCACGAGGCCCACCGGCTCCACGTCCTGTGCGTAAATACGCGACAGCAGGACCGGCAGCACGCCCTTGAGCACGTCCAAAGCGAACACCGGGTAGCCGATCCCTTTCCCGAGCACGCGGAGCACGTTGGTGCTGCCGATGTTCTTGCTGCCGTGCTCGCGGATATCGATCCCTTTCATCCGCCCGGCGAGGTATCCGAACGGGGTGGCTCCGGCGAGGTATCCGATAAGTATCCAAAGGTAGTCCATGTGGTTTAAGAAGGGGGCCTAGGAGCGGGCCAATCTCTTGGCCGCGAGCGTTTCTCGCATCATTCCAAGCGGAAGGCAATTGACGACATCTTGCCGCCGCAACCAACCCTTGCGGGCCTGGAGCACGCCGAAGTGGAGATATTCCAGCTCCGCGCAACGGTGAGCGTCGGGATTAATGACGCATTTGACTCCCCTCTCCCGGGCGAGCTTCCACCACCGCCAATCCATGTCGAGCCGCCACGGATTCGAATTCAACTCGATCCACGTTCCGGTCCGCGCACAGGCGTCGATGATCGTTTCGATCTTCACCGCGTAGGGTTCCCGCTGCAGCAGGAGACGCCCGGTAAGGTGTCCTAGCATCGTGACGCGAGGGTGCTCCACCGCCCGCAAAATGCGAGCCGTCATTTCCGCTTCGGGCAGCTGAAAGGCGTTGTGCACGCTGGCTACGACGTAATCGAGCTCCCCCAAAAGCGCGTCGTCGAAGTCCAACGATCCATCCCGGAGGATGTCCACTTCCGATCCGGCGAAGAGCTGAAAATCGTCGTCGAAGGTTTCGTTGAGGCGTCGAATCGCTTCGATTTGGGCACGCAAACGAGTCTCGTTGAGGCCGTTTGCTTGAAACGAGCTCTTGCTGTGATCCGCGATCCCCAGGTACTGCAACCCGAGTTCCTGCGCCGCTTCGGCCATGGCTTCCAAGCTGTCGCAGCCGTCGCTCGCCGTGGTGTGGTTGTGGAACGTCCCCCGCAGGTTTACCAATTCCACCAGCGTCGGCAAGTCTCCCTCCGCAGCCGCCTCGATTTCGCCAGTGTTTTCCCGTAGCGCCGGATCGATCACATCCAGTCCGAGCGCCCGGTAGAGGTCGCGCTCTTCAAAAACGTCCGGCACCTCGGCTTGGGAACCCTCCACCGGCGTCAATGCATATTCATTTAGCGAAAGCCCCCGCTTCAAAGCCCGGCTCCGGAGCGCTACGTTGTGTTCCTTTGACCCAGTGAAATAGTTCAACGCGAAGGGATAATTCGCATTCGAAACCGCCCGGAGATCACACTGAATCCCCTCCGCCAAACGGATTGAACATTTCGTGTCTCCGCGCACCAGCACTTCGGCCACCCAGGGGGCCGTGGCGAAGAACTCCAAAATCTCAAGCGGATGCTTCGTCGCCACCACGAAATCCAAGTCACGCACCGTCTCTTTGCCCCGACGGAAGCTGCCAGCCGCATCGGCCCGGCTTGTGGCCGGATGCGCGCGCAACGTTTCGAGGATCTCGGAAACGATCGAGGCCACGTCCCCGAGCCGCCAAATGCCAACGTGGCTCTCGCGATAGGCAATGCCATCCAGAATCTTGGCGACCGATTTTTGGCCAAAGCCGGGAAGGGCAGCCGCCTCGCCCGACTCGCAAACCTCCTTGAGCCGCTCGATGGAATCGACGCCAAAGGCATCGTAAAGGGCCTTGATTTTCTTCGGCCCGAGCCCTCCGATCTCGAACAACTCGAAAATCGAATCCGGAAAATTCTCCCGCAGCTTCTCCCAAAATTCCATGCGGCCGGTGGACGCCAGCTCGTGCAATTTCGCGGCGATGGCATCGCCAATGCCCTTGATGCCATCCAAGCGATTCTCCCGGGCCAGGGTCACCAAGTCCCCGGAAAACGTTTCCACGGCTTCGGCACCGTTGCGATACGCGCGGATCTTGAACGGGTTCTCGCCTTTGAGTTCCAACAAGAGGGCGATGCGGCGGAGAACCTCCGCGAAGTCTTCTCGAGTCATGTCCATTCGTCTCTTCCCTCCAGGGCTCACCTTCTGCATGCGAGCGATCTTGTCGACGCCTTTTTGCCAAGAGAGAAGTGTCAGCGTATGGTGACCGCTCAGTCAGCGCAAGCAAGCTATGGGAGCACACGACAGGGACTACATGCGCCGCGACTCCGGATGGAGGGGCGGGAGTGCCTTTTGGCTCGATCCAGAACGGATCGTCTGGGTGTTTATCGGCATCTCGACCGTCCTTTTTCTGCTGCCGATCGCGGACCGATGGGGCGTCTTCACCTCCAGCGGGATGGCGCGAGGCGAGCTTTGGCGGCTCATCACCTATCAGTTCATCCACGGCGGCCTTTTCCACGTGGCGATGAATATGGTAGGCCTTTACTTCGTGGGCCGGACGGTGGTCTCGGCACTCGGGCCCACCCAGTTTGTGGTGATCTACCTGGCGGGCGGGGTTTTCGGAGCCCTTTTTGAGTGGCTGCTCCAGTCCGCCGCCGGTCGGCCCTGCGCGATCGTTGGCGCTTCCGCCTCCCTCTCTGCGCTGATGTTCGTCTTCGTGACCATCCAACCGCGGATGATGGTCCAGCTTTTTCCGTTTCCGTTCTCCTTTACTCTGGTGAAACTCGCCTGGGGCTTTATGATCTTCAACGGGCTGTTCGGCCTCTCATCGCTCGCCTCTCCCGTTTCCGCGGGCACCACGGCTTACTTAGCCCACGTCGGCGGCGCCCTCTACGGGATCGTCCACGGCAAATACTTCCGCCAACGCATCCTGCTTCCCGTGATCCGGATCACCCGCACCTCGAAAAAGCCCAAGCCGACCGCGAAGCGCCCGGCCGCCGCGCCCAATCCCACTTACCGCGCCCGGCCCGGACAGCCCAATGTGATCGACGCCGAATTCAGCGATTCGAAAGCCGACTACAACGAAGTGCTCGACAAGATCAACCGCGAGGGGATCAGTTCCCTCACTCCAGCGGAGCGCCGCATCTTGGAGCGCGCCAGCGAAAATCTTGGCAAACGAAACGACTGATCCTTCTTCATGCGCGTCATCTCCGGCTCAGCCAGCGGCGTCTCCCTGCGCGCCCCCAAAGGCGACCTCACCCGGCCCACCACGGACCGCGTCCGCTCTTCCATCTTCTCGATTCTCGGTGACCGCGTCAAAGCCGCCTCCGTGCTCGATCTCTTCGCCGGGAGCGGCACTCTCGGCATCGAATGCCTGAGCCGGGGGGCGACCTCGGCCGTCTTCGTAGAGGCGCGCAAGGAAGCCTGCACCTGCATCGAGGACAACCTCCGGCGGGCCGGGCTCGCTACGGGCCGGGTCGTGCGCCAGTCCGTGGAAGCCTTTTTGTCGGGCCAAGCGCAACTCGGCACTAGCCGCTACGACCTCGTGTTCGCGGATCCGCCGTACGCGACCCGGCCGGGTGACACCGACTTCGGCGCAGCCTTGATCGCATCGGTTGATTTGCCCAAAATTCTGGCAACCAATGGCGTGCTCATTTTGGAAGCGCCAAGGGACACCCCGGACCCGCAAAGCCCCGTTTGGGAACTCGTGGAAGCCCGGAACTACGGCACCAACATGATCCAGTTTTTCCAGCTGCGCGGATCATGAATTTGCGGTCCGTCTCCCTGCTCTACAACATCCTCCTCCCGCCGGGCATGCTGTTGACGGCACCGGCTTACCTGGCCAAAATGTTCCGCCGGGGCAACTACGGGCAGGACTTTTTCCAGCGATTTGGCCTCTACTCAGAGTCCGCCCGGGCCAAACTAGGCGGAGGCGCCACGCGACCCGTCTGGGTCCAAGCCGTCAGCGTCGGAGAGGTCTTAGTGGCTTTGAAATTCATCCAAGCCCTCCGCCGCGATTATCCCGGGCAACCGGTTGCCCTCTCCTGCACGACCTCAACTGCCCATGAACTCGCGCTCGTCCGCTGCCAAGGACTGTGCGAAGTGCTTTACCATCCTCTGGACCTGCCGTGGGCAGTCGCTTCGGCTTTTGCCCTTCTGCAGCCCAAACTTCTCGTTCTCGTGGAGGCGGAAATTTGGCCCAACATACTAAGCCAATCTCGACACGATGGCATCCCCGTCGTCCTCATCAATGCCCGCCTCTCCCCTCGCTCCGAGCGCCGCTACCAGTCATTTGCCGCGTTGACCCGGCCGTTGTTTGAGGAACTGGCTCAGGTCCAAGTGCAAACTCCGGACGACGCCGCCCGCTGGTCACGACTCGGGATTCCCCCCGAGCGGATCTCTTGTCCCGGCAGCATCAAATATGATCAAACCGCCCAGCCAGTGCCCGACGCAATGATCGCATCCTTCCGCGATCTCTTAAGCGCCCTGCGCGGCGGCACGCAAGGTCCCGTGGTATTGGCCGGAAGCACCCACCCAGGCGAAGAAAAACTAATCGCCGAGGCTTTCCTCAAGGTGCGCGAACAGATTCCTGACGCCTTTTTCGTGGTCGTCCCCCGGCACTTTGAGCGCGCGGAAGCCGTGCGGCGCGATCTTCGTGGCTGCGGCTTAGACCCGGTCTTGAAAACGGAGCTCGCCGGAGACTCAGCGAACCTCCCTCCACCGGCACCCGGCCGCTGTCTCATCGTCAACACGACCGGAGAGCTCTGGGCTTGGTACCACCTGGCGGACGTGGTGCTGATCGGCAAAACCTTCCTCTCCGACGAGGGCCAAAACCCAATCGAACCAATCCTTGCCGGCAAACCGGTCATCACGGGTCCCGAACTGAAGAATTTCGCGAGCTTAGCGGAGCGTCTTACGGCCGCCGGCGGTTGGCTCCAGGTCGCCCAGCCCAGCGAACTTCCAGAAACGATCGCCGGATTGCTCCACGATCCCGGGCGCGCCGCCACCATTGTCGCCGCCGGTCGGCGTGTGGTGGAGCAGGATCAGGGGGCCGCCGCCCGGACCGTCGCCGCCCTGGCGCCCCTCTTTGCAGGGGAATAAACCCACAAAGATCGATTTTTCCCTTGCACCCTCCCAGCAATTGGCGAGATTACCGGCCCGCAACGCGAAAGCCGCACGGTCAAAATGACCCGTTCGTCTAGCGGTTAGGACACCGCCCTTTCACGGCAGTAACACGGGTTCGATTCCCGTACGGGTCGCTTTCGTAAGTGGTTTAAAAGCCAGTCAGTGCAACGCTGACTGGCTTTTTTGCGCCCTCCAGTCTTGGCGATCGGTCACTTATGTTTCGACCATGTTTGTCAAAACGGCCGAAGACATTGCAGCCTACTCTCGCGAACGGCGCAATGAACTCGGTTGGAGTCAGCAGACGCTCCCTGACAAGGTGGGGGTCAACCGCTCTTGGATTATCGATTTCGAACGAGGCAAAGCCAGTTTCGAAATTGGCTTGGTGTTGAAGACGCTCCGAGCGTAGGACGTGAATCTCTTTTGTTGAGGATCAATCTCGAATATCGGATTCGGACAGCGCTCCTTGATCACAGCATGGAAGTCATGAACATCGGAGGCATCCATGTTTTTGTGGCCCGACGTTATGACCGTATGCCCGACGGGACCCGCCGGATTCATCAGGAGACATCTGCCAGGCACTAAGCCCTCCTCCGCACGCCAAATACCAGAACCAAAGGTGGACCGGCGCTGTGGAAATCGTCGGTTTGCTGCGGAGCAACCCCTCCAAGCCGGAGAACGACGTCATTCGCTTCTTTGATGCGCTCGCCTTTAATTGGCTCATCGCCGGCACGGACGCTCACGCCAAGAACTATTCCTTGCCCGAGAGCTCCGAGCCAAGGGCCTTACGCACCCAGTCATGGGAAAACTGGTCGATTCGCTTGCAGCCTGGACCTCGGAATGCGCGAAGTCCTTTGCGAAAGCAACCGATGACGACGCCGAGTGAATCCGCCGCGCGTCGCCGTCCGTCAATTGACAAGTTTCCTGTTGCCAGAACATGGCTTCGCCATGTTTGCTGGTGGCGTTTCAGCAAACATGAGCGAGCGCTACGAAATCCGGGAAAAGATCGGGCAGGGAGGGCGAGGTCACGTCTACCGAGCCATGGACACCCGTTTAAAGCGGGAAGTCGCCATCAAACGAATCCCCGTGGAGCCTGGCTCAACGCCGGAGCAAATCGAAAAGATCGGGG
Source organism: Akkermansia muciniphila (assembly GCA_945883495.1). Taxonomy (GTDB): domain Bacteria; phylum Verrucomicrobiota; class Verrucomicrobiia; order Verrucomicrobiales; family DEV007; genus V1-115. Next base: position 15,072 of record CAMCXS010000047.1, on the reverse strand, counting down.
AAACCCTGATGAAGGAAGCCACGGCGATGTCCGTGCTGAACCACCCCAACATCGTTTCGATTTACGATATCCAGCAGGATGCAGAGGGCGGATTCGTCGTGATGGAGCTCCTCAATGGAGAGACACTCCACGACGTCGTCAAGCGCAACGTGCTCACGCTGGAGGACTTCCACTCCGTGGCACAGCAGACGCTGGAAGCCCTCATCGCCGCCGGCGCTTGCAACATGTTGCACCGGGACCTCAAACCCGGGAACATCATGCTCGTGTGGCTCCCATCGAAGAAGTTCCAGGTGAAAATCCTCGACTTCGGCCTGGCCAAAATCAGCGCACAGCCCAGCCTGCAAACCGTTGAACACGGTCGTTCCATCGTCGGCACCGTCTACTTTATGGCGCCCGAACAGTTCGAACTGCGCGAGCTCGGACCGGCCACGGACCTCTATGCGATGGGGTGCGTTTATTACTTTTGTCTCACTGGCCGGTATCCATTCGACGGCGACTCGCTGGCAAAGATCATGACGGCCCACCTCCAGGGCACCTACGAACCGCTAGATCGGCTCCGGCCCGACCTGCCTCGTCATCTTTGTCAATGGGTCATGTGGCTGATGAACCGGGACATTCGTCACCGGCCGCAGACTGCCCAAGAAGCTTTGGACTGCCTTCCTCTGGCCACCAGCAAGGACGGCGAGGTCTATGTGGTCCAGGCCGACGAGACGGAAGCAAGCGAACCCGTTGGTACTGGAGAGGTCCACGTCATCAAACCGGCCAATCTGGTCGCGGACCCTGCTCGCCCCCCACGTCCCCTGCCCGCCCCGCCTGTCAACCGGGCTCCAGCCAACCAGACATCCAACGTGCCGCCAGCGACGGGCCGGACTCCCGCCGTCACCACGGGACGCGTGCCGCCCAGGATGAACACGGGGCGGATCCAAACGATGGGCTCGCCAACCGGCCCCGGGACTGCGTCCACGATCGCCGATCAGCTTCCGGCGGAAAGCCGCCAGTCAAAGATCCACCCTGCGCTGCTCGTGGGCCTGATCGTCCCGCTCCTCACGGGATTGATCTTCCTTGCGGTCAAAATGCGCATCGCTGCTGACTACCCGATCCGGTTTGCCGATGACTTCAATGCCCACGCCGCCGGGCTGCTCCACGCCTCCGCCCCGTTGCGCCTGCCGCTGCCTCTCAGCGGTCGTGTCTGGATGGCCACGCCGGGGCTGAAGGTCACCGGAAAGGAATTGCAGGCCGCCGCCGGCCGTCAGCTTGCCACCTTTGATCTCACCGGCACCTACTCGTCTCGCGATACCATTCGGATCATCGTTTCTGGTCTTTCGAACCCTGCGGCAGGGTGGCTGGGAATCGGCCTTGCGAACCGGGACGCGCCCAGCGTCGTGGATGATGACCTCTTAGGCTGGGTCGGCATCGTGGGGGACAAGCACGGCAACCCAGGAAGCGGCGGATTGCACGAGCAGGGATTCCGGAAAAAGAACGTAGACTTCCCCAAAGATTTCTGGAAACCCGGTGCCGAGAACGACCTTGAACTCGTCATCAACTGCAAGGATGGCCAAGCGGCCTTGTTCGTAAACGGCGTCCGCGCGGCCATCGGCCCCATCAGGCAAGGAGGCTTCCCCGAAACGCCCAAACGCCTGGCCCTGGTCTTCGCAAACATCGAAGGCGCGAGAGTAGAAAGCGTCTCCTTCGAAAATCTTGGTCCGTGCGACCTCCAAGACATCGGACCAGCGGTCCGGGCCAGCCGCTCCCACCTGGAGAGCATCCCTGCCCAGCCGCCGGCCTCTTGATCAAGAGAGGTTGTAAGCGTCGATATCCACGGTCACAATGACGTCCTCCGGAAACGTGAGGGCATCCAAGTGCTTGCGGATATGAGACACCATCCGTCTCGGATTTTTGGCCCGCATCAACACCTGAAAACGATACTGGTTCGCCACCCGGACCAGCGGCGACGGCATCGGATCGCTAATCAAAAACTCCGGCGGAAGATCCGACACCAGCCGCTTGTGCAGCGTCTCCGCGCAGAACTGGGCCCGGCGCTCATGCTCGGACCTCGCCGTGATCAGAGTCACGTGGACGAACGGCGGAAAGTTGAGCGTCCGGCGGGCCTCTAGCTCCTGTGTCGCGAATCCCTCGAAGTCGTGATGCCTCGCGTATTGAATGGAGGGGTTGTGCGGAGTAAACGTCTGGACCAAAACTTCTCCGAGCAAGTGCCCACGTCCGGCGCGCCCCGCCACCTGGGTAAGGAGTTGAAACGTCCGCTCCCCGGCCCGGAAATCCGGAATGTGCAATCCGAGGTCCGCATTGAGCACGCCCACCAGCGTCACATTCGGGAAGTGCAATCCTTTGGCGATCATCTGGGTTCCGATCAAAAGATCGTACTTCTGCGCCTTGAAGTCGTTGAGCGTGTCCTCCAACTGAGTCTTGCGCTTCATCGTGTCCGTGTCGATCCGCGCAATCCGGGCGCGCGGGAACACTTTGTGGAGCACTTGCTCAACGCGTTCCGTGCCAAAACCGGCCATGAAAATCGTCCCGCTCTTGCACTCCGGACACTTCTTGAGCGGCACTCGCTGGAAGCCGCACAGGTGACAAACGAGCCGGCTGTCCGCTTCGTGGTAGGTCAGCGTCACGCTGCAATGCGGACATTCTACCCGGTGCCCGCATTCTTGACAAACCACCGAGGGCGAATAGCCCCGCCGGTTCAAAAACAAAATCGTCTGCTCGCCCCGCGCGATCCGTTGATCGATGGCGATCCGCAGTGGCTCGGAAATGATCGTGGCCACTTGTTTCTGCCCGTCCTTGCGCCTCCCCTCGGAACGCATATCGACGATCCGCGTCACCGGCATGCGCTGGTCATCGGCCCGGCGGGTAAGCTCGACGAGCTGGTACTTCCCGTTCTGGGTGTTGCGCCAAGATTCCAGGGACGGCGTCGCGCTCCCCAGCAAAACCGTGGCCCCTTCAATCCGGCCCCGCACCACAGCGACATCGCGCCCCTGATACCTTGGCGGATTCTCCTGCTTGTAGGTATTCTCGTGTTCCTCATCGACCACGATCAGCCCCACATTTTCCATGGGTGCGAAGATGGCGCTCCGGGCTCCGATGGTGATCCGGGCCTTGCCATCGAGAATTTTCCGCCACTCGTCATGCCGCTCCCCCTCGGATAAATGGCTATGGATGATCGCCACCTGATCTTGAATCATGGCGAACCGGCGCTTGAACCGTTCCGTCGTCTGCGGCGTGAGCGAAATTTCCGGAACCAGCACGATGACCCGCTGCCCCTGATCGATCACTTTGGCGATCGCCTGTAGATAGACCTCGGTTTTCCCAGAACCCGTGACGCCTTTGAGGAGAATCGGCCGCTTGTCAGCGGGCTCGGCCTCCATGTCGAGTTCGATCACGCGCAGCGCCTCCGCCTGTTCGTCGGTCAAGGCCAACGGTTGACTGGCCAAAAACTGCTCGGAACGCGAGGGATCACGGGACTGAACTTCATCGACAACCTCGATCCAACCGTCCTCCTCCAGCCGCTTCACCGCCTGCGGTGCGCTCGAATGCTGAGCGGACAGTGTCGATAGCAAGAGCGTGGAACCCGGCTTGAGTTCTTCCAAGATGGCAGCTTGCCGAGGCGCCTTCTTTCGCAACGCTTCGAGCTCTTCGATCGTGATCTCTTTTCTTAAGCGGATCGCCTTCTGCGTTTTGAAGCCGGAGGATCCGGTGCGGATCATTTCGGGGATCATCCCCCGCACCACGACCTCCAGGCGGCAGGCGTAGTAGTCGGACATCCAACCTGCCAGCTCCAACAGCGTGGGCGGAACCAGAGGCTTGGGGTGAAGCAGAGTCGCCAGAGGGCGAAGCGCGAAGCCCTCCTGACCTTCGATGGGAGCGACCGAGATGACCGTTCCCTGCACTTTCCGGCGCCGAAGCGGAACGCTTACCCGGCATCCACGTAGTTCCCGATTGGCCAACGGTTCGGGAACTGCATACCAAAGCTCCAGATCCGGAGCTTCATCGACCAAGACAAGGCACTTCCGAGCCGCAACCGTAGCTAAACCGGCCAACTGGCCCTGCTGAAGGCGGGACGGCTCGGTCAACCGGAACGGATCAGATCAAGTCTTCAGATACCACGGACTGCTGTTCCCGGGAACCTAGGGCGCGAGCCTGGGCGACAACCAAGTGCTCAGCTTCCTCGAACCGGTACCCGTGGCAGTTCGGGCAAAGATTCACCTTGGCGGCGACGATGGAATCGCATCCTTCGCAAATCTTGTACTTGCCCGGGTTCTCAACGATCTTTTGAGCACGGCGAGCGCGGTCCAAGAGGGTCTTTTTTTCGTATTCGGCCATACTTCTTAAAATTATCAGAATTATTGCGCAGATCAAACACTTTTCTCAAAAGAGCTTCCAGTCTGCGCCCCTCAACCCTGCCGAAGATATCAATTATGTGAACAACTCGCAAGCAAATGTCGATAAACAGTGCAAAATTTTAACGCAGCCTTCACAAAATTCTCAGACATGAGAATCGGCAGGTCGCGGACACGGCACTCCATCTAGTTTTCGAGAACCCGCCAAGCCACTTTCACCTTCCGGCACGCGATGGCTCAAAGAGCCGCCGCCCCGCTCCTGTTTGATCAGGGCGCCTCTTCAGCCCGGCTACGGCGAGGTCAGCGCCTTGCCATTATCAGACGGGCGCAAATTCGCGAGAAACGGAACCGCTGCCCGGGCCCAATCCTCTGGATCCGGATAATTGGCGGCTCCGCGGCCGAAACAACTTTCCAACATCTCCGTGTGGATGATCCCCGGATTGAGTGCCACCACCCCGATGAAGGGCGGCACTTCCTGGGCCACCGCCTGGGTCAATCCTTCGATCGCCCATTTGGAAGCACAATACGGAGCCACCTCGGGTGCCGTCGATCGCCCCCAGCCGGAACTAAAGTTCACGATCACCGCCGACTCCCCCGCCTCAATCATCGGCGGAAGAAAGTGCCGTAGCACAGAGGCCGTGCCACCCACATTGATTCGCATCAGTTCGTCGAATTCTTCCGGCGGAACCTCCCAAATCGGGGCCGAGCGGTTGATGATCGCCGCATTATTCAGCACCAAATTCGGAACGCCGATCTCCTCGATCACCCGGTCTCGGAACGACGCCACCGCCGCATCGTCCGTTACATCCGCTTGGAACAAATGGTGCCCAGGCCCCAACTCGCGGGCCAAGGCTCGCAACGATTTCTGTGAACGCCCGCACGCCGCCACCAAATCCCCGCGATTCGCGAACCCTTCGACTAAGGCCCGGCCCAAGCCGCGGGTGCACCCGGTGATGACGACCCGCTTGCGCTCCGTGGAGAGCGTGATGATGTTCGATGGAGCCACAGCAGCACAGCGATACGTGCGCCGCTCCAGGATGCAAGCACGGTTGCAAACCCTTCTTGCAAACCGGTTTGCCCCTCCCGACGTAAGGAGGGGAGACATTCAACGACGAACCGACGAATTCCATGCCTACTCTCATGACCGGCCCCGAAACCACCACCCCGCCCCTGGTCCTCGATCCCGAAGCACGCGTTTTTCCGGAGTTCTCCCTCACCCGCTTGCTTGGCACGGTGTTCGAGCCAACACAGGGATGCCGGATCTGTATCCTTATTGACTTGGAAGACATCAGTCTCGCCAAAAATTTTGCGTTCCTCGAGGCCCCAGGTCACGAAATCCAGAAGCGCGCTCACGAGCACTTCTATTTGGGTCTCAAGGACGGCACGATGGCCGACCTCGGGCTCTCTGGCGGCGAGTTGTTCGTCTATCGCATGACAGGAGGTTCCAACCTCGATCTGGCCGACGAGTGCTGGGACATGGCAGGCCGCCAACTCAGCCTTGATCGCGATGTCTACTCCGCGTACGACATCATCCTCTGCATCTCCACCTTCTCCGCCACCGCGCCGCTCACCGCGAAGTGCAAAACTTTCGGCTTCCGCGGTGCCACGCTCCACGGGGTCAATGACGTCATCCTCGCCAGCGGCCTCGCCGTCGATTACCACCAAGTCAGTGCCGACGCCGAGCGCCTGCGCATCGCCATGACCATGGCGGACAGCATCGAAATCGATTTCGGCCTCGAAGATGGCACGATTCTCACCGCCTCCCTCGATCTCGGCGGCCAAGAAGCGCAAAAAAGTCACGGACTTTGCCGCGGCACTCAGCCGGACGTCGCCAACCTCCCAGCCGGAGAGGTCTACTTCGTCCCGGTCGATGCCAACGGCCAGTTCCCGATGAAATACAGCGACGGCACGCTCGGCCTCCTCGAAGTGCGCAATCGCAACATCATTTCCTCCACGCTCCTGCAAGGCGACCAGGCCACCATCGACACCCACAACGCCCGCCTTCTCGATGATCCCATGACCGGGACATTGGGGGAACTCGGGTTCGGCACCCAAGTCCTTCCCGTCTCCGGCGCCGATATCCAAGACGAAAAAGTCCTCGGCACCTGTCACTTGGCCACCGGCCGCGATGATCACCTCGGCGGCGACATCGTCCCCGGCATGTTCAAGCGGCACGAGAACTCGACGCATGACGACATCCTCTTCGCCCCGCACAAAACGCCAAACTTCGACCTCGTCCAAGTCCGCATGAAGCGCGGCACCCAGGAAGAAGTCCTCATCGAGCATTTCCGGCCGTCGGAATACCTGCTGCGGGCGCTTCGCGGCTGAACAGCGGGATCGCCTTCTTCAACGACTGGGTCACTCCCCAACCCAGCGGAAGGGCGACGAACAGCCAGCAAACAATCAATTTCGCTTTCATCTCGGCCTAACAGGATGCTGATGGCCGCTTGATCGGGCCAGCAAATTCTCCGGGTGTGATCGCCCGGAGCCCGCGTCACCGCCCTGGATATCGCGAAAAGTCGGTGTAGCCCAAAGCGCCCTGGTCGCTATACCAAGCACTCATCGGCGCATCCTCCGCCAAAGGCCAACCGTTGACGAGTCGCTCCACGTAGTCCGGATTGCTGATCAAGGGGCGGCCAATGGCGATGAGATCCGCCTCCCCCGCAGCGATCCGAGCTTCCGCACCCGCGGGGTCGTAGCCAGTGTTGCCAATCAACGGACCGTGGAACACCTCGCGAAATTCCGCGAGACGCATCGGCTCCCCCAGTTCGTGGAAGCCAAAACCAAGCCCATCCATGACATGCAGATAGGCCAGCCCAAACGCATCCAGCCGCGAGGCCGCGAAGAGGAATTGCTCACGGAAATCAGGGGACCCCATGTCATTAAAATTCCCGTTGGGCGAGAATCGCACGCCCACGCGGTTCGCCGGCCAAACCGTGACCAAGGCTTCCACAATTTCCAAGAGAAGCCGGGTCCGGTTCTCCAGGCTGCCTCCGTAGGCATCCGTCCGATGATTCGTTTTGCTCTGGAGGAAGGTATCGAGCAGGTAACCGTTCGCGGCATGAATCTCCACCCCGTCGAACCCCGCCTGCTTGGCTCGCTCCGCCGCGCGGCGGTAGTCTTCGATCACCCCGGAGATTTCGCCCGTCTCCAGCGGACGCGGCGTTTCATAAGGCTCCTTGCCTTTCGGAGTATGAATGGCCTCCCCCTCAATCTTGATGGCTGAAGGAGCCACCGCCGGCTTCCCATCGTGAAAACTGGAGTGCGAGGCGCGCCCGCAATGCCAGAGCTGCAAGAAGATGTGCCCGCCTCGCTCGTGCACCGCAGTGGGAATCAATCCCCAAGCCGCCGCCATGACATCGGTGTAAATCCCTGGCGAGTGATTCCAGCCATTCCCTTGCTCGGAAACCGTCGTCGCTTCACTGATGATGAGCCCAGTGCTGGCGCGTTGGGCATAATACTGCGCCATCAGATGATTGGGGATTCGCGAGGTTCCCGACCGTGCCCGGGTCATTGGAGCCATCACCACCCGATTCCCCAGACGCAGCCCAGAAAGATCAAACGAACTCAGAAGCTTTGGATACGAATCACTCATCGCCCCGCTCACGACGCCGCGCCCCACCTCCTCCTTACACTCCGGCAAGCAAATTTTCGCCCTCACTGCCCGCTACCGCAGGCTCCCCGAGTCACCCTTCGGCAGCCCAGATTTGCCGCTGCCGCGGCGGGTGGTTCGTTCGCGCTCGTCGCGCGAGTTGATGGTTGAGGGTTGATCGTTGAGGGGAGCAAAACATCACTGCCCGCTACCGCAGGCTCCCCGAGTCACCCTTCGGCAGCCCAGATTTGCCGCTGCCGCGGCGGGTGGTCCATCACTCCATCACTCCATCACTCCATCACTCCATCACTCCATCACTCCATCACTCCCCCCCGGTGCCTGGCTGCTCCGGAACGTCTCAAAGAGCTCCCCCGCGCCTTTGGCCGCCTCAATGTAGTATGCCATCGCCAGACAATGCTTCACAAACAGCTGCGCCTCGATCACGTTGTCAGCCGTCCAGACGCCTTCCTTGTTCTGCCCTTCCAAAGCAGTCACGACCTTTTTGGCTACTCCCTTCGCTTTCGATAACCACGCTTTGGCGGTGACCGGCGCTTGTTGCTTCGCCAGCCAGACGTCGCCCGTCATCTCCAGCGCCTCCTTGAATTCGTCGATGTCCACTTGCAGGTCGTCGACCTTGAATCCGTAGTGCCCCGGCAAGTTGGAATCGTCATAGGTCAGCTCATAGCTCTCTTGCACACAATAGAGCGGCTTGTTTGTGTGCAGTTCCATGAACCGGGCATAGCTGCCGTCCGCCAGACGGGATCGCTCCAGCCACGCCAAGGCGGAAGGGATCGGACCGCGATACCGGGAATCCCCAGTCGACCACGAAATCTCCAGCAACGTGAACACGGCGCTCAGCGTTTCCACGGTGCTGACGCTCGGCGGCTCAAACTTCCGGGCCCATGCAGGCTCCATCCTCAGGTTGTATTGTTGCGCCCACCCCGGTTGCGGCTCCGGGCATTGCGAAAGCAGCAGGAAGTCCCCCAGCTTGCGCAACGCATCGAGGTAGCGCGCTTCCCCAGTCGTCTCATGAGCGCGCGAAAGCACCCGCGCCACGGACCGGAGGTTGCCGTCGTTCAATGTATAATATCCCGTGTAGTCGTCCCCCGGCCAGAGTCTGGGCCAATCCTTGGGCAACGACGGCTTGAGCACCGGAGCAGCCGGATCAAAGGGACCACTGAACCCCTGTGGCCACCCCCCATTCGGGGCCTGCGCTGCCAGCAGCCCATCCAGGGCAAAGCGAATCGATGACCGCAATCCCGCATTCTCCCGATTCTCCGGCAGCGCCCCAAAATCCATCAGGAAGAGCAAGGCCAACTGGGTCTTGTCATCGTCCAGGGTGGACAGCGCTCGGCGCTCGCCTCGTTCCGTGTCCCCTGCCTCCAGGTCACGCCGGTAATGTTGCCTCCTCGCCACCGGAAGGGAGTAGTCATGCCAAGTGTCCCACCCACCAGACGCCAACTGCGTCCAGAGCAACGCCTGCGAGACCTCTCGCGCCGCTTGGAGGTAGAGGGGATCCCGCGTCACCTCCCAGCCGCGCGAGAACACACGCCCCATCACCGGAGTCCCCGGCCCCTCAATGCTGATCACCGTCGACCCCGAGATGTCCGAGGTTCGGGATTCCTTCAAGTCCCGGCTCCACCGGGTGGCATAGCCTCCCGCAAAGCTCAGGTGCGTCCGGGCAAACAACACCGCCTTGCGCAAGGCCGCCTCCACCTGAGGCACCGGCGGATACGGATCAATCACCGGCTTGGCAGCTACCGCCGGAAGTCCTGGATCCGGCAATGTCCCGGGTGCTCCCCCTTGCGCCGCCGCCCCCACGATGCTCCCAGCCCATACCGCCACACAAACGAACCCCAATCTTCCAACGCGCATCCCCTCCTACAGCAGGAGCGCGCCCCTGAGGGCAAGCCAAAACGGGAATTTCGCCACGAACGCCTTCGCCAACTCGCCGCTTTGCCACGATGCGCCCCAGCCGTCCAGCTGCGTGGCAACGTCTCAAGCCAAGTGCAAAACCTTCCCATCACTGCTTTGTGACAAAATCTTCAGATTGCATTGCCACAACTAAGCTTGAATTCCCGCCGTACTGCGCCATGAACAGCCTCACATGAAGCGCATTTTGAATTTCTGGTTATGTCTCCTTGCGGACAGCGCGACCGTCGCCTCCGTCACGCGGCGTTATCGCTATAAAACCCTAGCGATTCCCCAGGAAAAGCCCCTCACCGCTACCTTGTCTGCCGCCACCGTCCCCCCCATCTTCCTTCTCCTCACCCTCACCTCGGTCCAGGCTCAGTTCTCCGGAGACCTCGCGCCCACGTACCTGGGCGACCAGACCGCAACCGTCACTTTCACCACCCCAGACTCCAATGCTACCGCCAAAGGCATCCCGAGCTGGTTTCAAGCCGTGCAACGCACCTCATTTCCCGTGATCGGCACGAATCTCCACAAGATCACCGTCCGCTGGACCTACTCCGCCAACTGGTCACCCGATCGCTTGACCGAGGCTCGTTCCGCCACGATCACCGCCGGGCCGTACGTAGCGACCATCGAGCAGCCCGGCATCGACAATACGTATGCCTACTCGATGTCGGCCATCAGCACGGACCATCTGGGGAAGACGATCGAGCTTCGCATCTATGGCAACGTCCGCAGCTCCCAGTTTGACATGCAGGGCGACGCCACTTGGTTCCGGCTCACCTCATCCAGCATGTTGGATGCGCTCATCCTCAACGTGACTCCCGACGACCCCCAATATGGCATCCGCGCTTTCTACAGTGTCATCGGGATCAACACCAACGCCAACTACGGTCACGACGCCATCACCCAATCACGCCAAGCCACGCTCCGGGTCGGCGCGCCCGGCAATCTCAACAAAAGCATTGTCATTCAACAAGCGGGTATCGACAACACCTACCAAGTCACGCCACCTCCCCCTTTACCCGGAGGCGGCGGCGATGCCCTCGTCGATATTGAGGCCGCTGTCCACCGCTCATACTACACCCATGTCTCCAGCAGCCCTTGGCTATCGGCACTTCGCTCCCGCACATCCCCAGACATTCTCTACACGCGTGGTAGCAACCCTCCCCGCTACTTTGACCAATTCACCGTGCGCGCCGTGTCCCAGGGAAACGACAAGTCGCGATGGTACGAACCTCGCACCGGCACCATCCTGATTCTGAACAAACCGTATGCCATTGACCAAGGATCCGCCGGCGCCCGGTTCGAGTCCGTGTCCGCGAACGCGGATTCTTTGGTCGCCATTTCCTACGAACTCGGAGCTCAGTATCCAGAGAACTTCGTTTCCCTCCAATACAGCCTGGATGGCGTCAACTATCAGACAATTCCACCGCAGAGCTGCCCCAATAGCACTGGTCATCTCGGAGCAGGGGTCGCTCCGGGACGCCACAGCTTGGTGTGGGATGCAAGCGCTGTCACCACGCTGCTCCTTGAGGAAGAGGAGGAAGTTACCCTCCGTGTCACCGCGACGGGAGGTTGGTTCGCGACCTCAGCGCCCTTTACCCTGCAACCGGATTGCCGTTGCACTGACTGCCCCCCAGGCTCGGTCAAAGCAGAAGTCACCTCATCGATTCGGGTCGAGGTTCCCCTCGGAACGGACTCCCTCGGCCGCTCTCTCGGACGGCTTTGGATTCATGAGACAACCGCCACCCCCGCTCTGGGAACGCCCGCGGTCCTCTGGCGACAAGCCCTCCACGGCGCGCTCACTTTCCCCGCTAATTCCAGCACTCCGACCCAGTTCCTCACCCCGGCCATCCTCGCCGAAGTCTCGGATCCCGACCCCAACGACAAAACCTGGTCCCTCAAGTTCTACGACCGCGCCAGCCAGCTCGGCCCCTTCAACTCCAGCTCCGGCACGTTCACCCAATCCGGCGCCACTCCCTACCAGGAAATCACCTTCAGCCTCTCCCAAGCCCCAAACCGCTTCATCCAGTCCTTCCACGTCGCTGAAACCGGCGCCTTTGGCGATCGCTCCCACTCGTTCCCTTGGAAGCCCAACGCCGTTAGCGTCTGCTTTTGGGAATTGAAGCAATCCGGTCCGGGTCCCGAGCTGCCCCCGGCGGCTTCCCGGATGGAATCGATCGCTGAATCCGTTTCTCCAGACGGCCGCACCCGCACCAAAGACCTCCGCATCACCAATCTTGACGGAGTCCTCGCCGGCCGCGCCGTCTTCACGATCGATTCCTATGATTTCGGCACGCTTCCTACCCGCATCGAGCAATATATCGTGCAACCCGACGGATCCACCACCGGCTCGCGCTCCCACTTCTTTGCCTATCAGACAGAAGCGGGCAAACCAGGATACGGCCGGCTCTCGGAAACCTACACGAATTACGATGCTTCCTGGACGGGGCATCGCTACAACGAAAGCGGAAGATCCGCCATCCTCCGCCCTTATGGCTCCGCCGGCCGCGGCTCCCCCGACTCCGAGCTCGATGTCACTCTCATCAAAAAAGAAACCGCGGACTTCGGCCTGGGACCGCTGGACGACCGAGCTCGCATCGTCACTCGTTCCTTGGCGGGTGAGGTCGTGTCGCGCACCGTATCCATCTCCTTCCAGGATCTCTTTACCGACACCCTGCGGGATGGCACCACTCCGTTTTCCTACCGGGAAAAATGGACTATCCGCGTGTTGGATCACTCCGTCACCACTGTCGAAGGGGCGCTTGAGTCCCCGGCCTCTCTGATCACCAAGAGACGCATCTATGCCGACGGGGACTTCGAAGGCGAAACCCAGAGCATCCAGTTCCCGGACGGCACCATGTCCATCTTTGAATACAAGGCCGGTGAAACGGTCCAGTGGACTGGCCTTCCCTCCCCTACCCGCCGCTCGATTCTCGAGGGCATCCGCGAGACGGAGACGAGCAATGCCTATGGCCACGTGGTCGCCTACCAAGCCGTGGCTATCCCGGAAAATCTGGTGCTCGCCGAACAAGCCGTCCTGGAACAGGATCAACTCGGCCGCGCCACGAAAATCCGGCACATCGATGGCTCCCTCTCCCTTCGCCAATACAGCTGCTGCGGCCTGATCTCCGAAACCGGCAGAGACGGAATCACCACGTCCTATCTCCGCGATCACCTCGGCCGCGTCCTCTCCAGCACCCGTCTCGGCACGACCACGGACTACGAGCTCTCCCCTCTCGGAAGAGTCCTCTCCCTCACCCAGACCGGCGGGCTCCTCTCCATCCAGCGCGCCACCCGGGTCAGCGATAGCCTCGGCATCGATCAACGCTCCACCACGCCCGGAAACCGCACCACCCGCACGGTGCAAAGCCACGACTCCGATGGCCAACGCACCATCACCGTCACCCGCCCGGACGGCGGCACCATTTTCCGCAAAAGCTTCCCCGACGGCAGACTTCGATCCCTCTCCGGCACCGCCACCGTCCCGCGCCGCTACGAATATGGCGTAGAAAACAACCAAGCCTTCCGCAAAGAGATCCGCCTCGGCAACAACGGCGAGGATTTGGGTTGGGTCCAAACCTTCACGGACATGGCCGGGCGCGTCTCCAAGGTGGTCCGCTCTCACGAACGCGGCGCCCCCGCCGTCTCCACGTATCACTACAACGCCAAGGGACAACTCATCCGCGCCGAGGATCCCGATGGCCTCACCCTCCTCTTTTCGTATAACTATCTTGGCGAGCGCACCGTCACCGCCGTCGATCTCAATCGCAACCACGTCATCGATTTTAGCGGGCCCGACCGGGTCTTACTCACCGATCGCACCTGGTCCACTCGCTCAGGCAAATCCACCCGCAAGTCGGTCACCAAGTCGTCTCCCACGGACGGGAGCGAAACGTCCGAGGATCTCTTCGTCACGGAAAACGCCGTCGATGGCTTGGAAACTTGGCAAACCGCCGCCGGCCTCAGCAGCCACGAACGCACCATCCTGCAGGGCCATGGCAACCGCACCATCACCCGGACCACGCCGGATGGAACCCAAGAAGTGCTCCAAATCACCGAGGGCCGCCTGGCGTCCATCACGCAACTCTCGGCCACCGGCGGCCAGATCTCCCGCCAGGAATTTTCCTACGATCCGCTCGGTCGGCTCATTTCGTCCACCGATGCCCGCACCGGCGCGACCACCTTTGCCTGGGACGACAATGATCAGCTCGTGAATCTCACCGAGCCCGGCTCCCGCCGCACCTGGTTCACCTATGACGCAGCTGGACGTCCCGACCTCACCACCCTTCCGGATGGCGGCATCGTCAATCAGGATTGGACGCCCCTCGGTTTGCTGCTTCGCCAAAGCGGCGCCCGCACCTATCCCATCGAGTTTGCTTACGATTCCCAAGGCCGCCGCACCTCCCTGACCACCGCCGCCGGCATCACTCGCTGGAGCTACTATCCAGAAAGCGGCCGGCTCGCCGAAAAACGTCATCCAGACAACCGTGGTCTCAGCTTCAGCTACACCGCCGCCGGACGCCTGGCCCAGCGCACTTCCGCCCGCGGCATCGTCACCGCATACAGTTATGATAACGGCGGCCAGGTCAGCCTGATCGATTACTCGGACGCCACCCCGGACCTCAGCTATCAACGGGATCGGCTCGGCCAAATCACTTCCGTCGCCATGTCCTCCGGCATGACCACCTCGTTTGCCTACGCCGACAATCTCTCGGGCGCCGTGGAATCGGAGTCGATCACCGGCGGACCGCTCGCCGGCATCACCATCGATCCCGCCTACGATGGCATCCGGCGCCGCAATCAACTCACCGTCACCGGCCCCGGCACTTCCCCGTGGAGTTACGCCCAGAGCTATGGCTATGACCCCGCCGGCCGCCTCTCCACCATCGCCACCGCAGAGCAAACCTTTGCCTATGGCTATGTCGCGAACTCGGATCTGCTCGGCACCACCGTCAGCCGCACCAACGGCCAGCCCATCCTCACCACCACCCGGACCTGGGACACTCAAGATCGCCTCAGTTCCATCGCCTCCACCGCCACCGGCTCCGCTGCCTCATGGAATCAAGGCCATGCCTACCGCCACAACGCCGCCAATCTCCGCGACCGCATCACCCGGGAAGATGGCAGCCATCGGGATATCGGGTATGACAACTTCGGCCAAGTCACCGAGGTCACCAGTCACAACGAACTGGATGAGGCCGTCCC
>CAMCXS010000046.1 GCA_945883495.1 Akkermansia muciniphila | reverse complement strand
GACACAAAGAATGCGGTGGGATATGAAGTTTGGGGAACTTGCCAACTCACCCTCAGGGTGGGCTGAACTTCCTGCCCGAAACCTTTGTGAACTGGCTTCCTCTTCGTGCCTTCGTGGCTTTGTGCGAGGCTTTCATTGCCCTTTCTGGGAGAAACGCAATGGATCCCAGATGGAGACGATCCTCCGGTTTGATCCCCACGAAGCGACCGTGCTGGGTGGAGGGGAAATGCGGGAGCCTCGGAACACACGCCATCGTAGCCGGAAAGAGGTTTCAGCGCCGATCTCCTGCCGAAGAATGAGCCCGCAATCTTGCTCGATCAAAACCAACCATCCACCATCAACTTGCGGGGATAACTTGTTATCGGCCGCACGCCGTGATAACAAGTTAATGGCGGCGCGCTGGTGAACTATACTGTTCGCCCAACCCATGAAGCTCAAAGCGTTTCTCAGTCGAGCTTGGATGCCCTACTTGGCTTCCGTGATGGGCACTTCTCTGATGTTGGCTATCGGCATCTCGGTGAGTTCAGGAACGGGAGAGGGGTTGCTCGTTACGGCTGGAGCCATATTGCTGGTCGCAGCTCCGGTGACCTTCGTGTTGGCGATGCCCGTTGCCTTTTGGAGTTGGCGTCTTCAGCAGCAGAGATGCATACGATTGACTCATGCTGGCTCAGCCGTCATGGGCGCACTGGCCGGATTCATTATCCATACTACCTTGCTGTTGGCATTGGGAGCGTGGACGGTGTTTCCACAGATCATGCTGTTTACACTAATCTGCGGCGGAGGATACGGTTTAGTGTTCGGGCTTCTCTTCTCACTGTCTGGAGGGCTTAATTTGCGCAAGTCTGATGAAACACGATTGCCGCAATGATGAGAGATCAATAACACTTCATGGACGAACGTAAAACCACACCAACCGAAGGCGAACAAAACGGATGCAGGCAACGGCTCGAAGGCTATCTGTCGTGTCAGCAACGTCTTGCGCTCGCCGTCGCCTGATCCGGGTCGTTCGCAAATGAATCTAATCCATGCCAACCGCATACATCGAGACAACTATTCCTAGCACTACGTTGCGAGGCCGTCGATGAACGTTCTTCAGGCATCACGCCAAGCGAGCACGCGGGCCTGGTGGGATGGTGGGTGTTCGGGCTTTGATCTCTTTACATCTCGGGAAGTCATCGAGGAGGTGTCGATTGGCGAGGAAAAGATGGCAACTGAGCGGCTTGAATTGCTGAAAAGCGCAAAGCGCCTGGAAATCACGGATGGTGTGGGAATCGTAGCTGAAGATTTGATCAAGAAGGGATTGATCCCGATCAAGGCGGCGTCGGATGCGATCCACATTGGGGTGGCATCAGTTCATGAAATAGACTATCTTGTTACTTGGAATTTCAAACACATCGCAAATCCGTTCACCCGCGACCGACTCCGCAAGGCGGTTGAGGCGCTTGGATTCCGGCTACCAATGATGTGCAGCCCTGACGAACTCCTCCAATACGATGAAGACAGTTGAAGAGCTTTTCCTGAAGGCAGATTCGGTGATCGCCGAAGTACGTCGCGCCAAAGTTGCGCTAGCACAGAAGTATGACTTCGATGTCCTCGCCATGGTGCGAGGACTGCAAGAGCGTGATCAACAGGACACGGCGAACAAGGCGCGGCTGGACAACCCGCTACCCGACGTGATTCCAGATGGGCCTCGTGACTAGAAGCCCCAAACCCGTTTCGGCGTGGCGCTCCCGGTAGCGGGTGCCAGCGCTCAAACGTGCGCCTCATCGCACATCTAGCTCAGATCAACCCAGAAGGATGGCCCTCAACCTTAGCTTCAACAATCCTACGACTGAATGGTTGTCCAAATCGGGCTTCCCGTTTGGAATCTGGATCGGCATTGGACTGATCGCAGTGGTCGTATGGATTGTGTTTTCCGTAGCCATCTGGAAAGACGCCTCTCGTCTTGAGCGCGAAGGATACCAGCTGCGATTTGTCGGTTCACTCTGGTGGTTCTTGCTCACTCTGTTCTTTCATTTTCCCGCAGCATTGCTCTATTGGGCCGCACATCGATCCAGTCTTTCTGGAATCTTGGACGAGCGACCGATCTCGCCAATGAATGCTGAGCCGGGACCCAAGCCAAAACCAGTGGAATGGTGGAAGGGAATGGAGTGACAGGGACGAAAGGCAAAGGGAATCGCAAAACTCGTGACCCAGGATGCTGCAAGCGGTCATTGACACCAACGTCATCATTGCGGGGATGCGCAGTACACTCGGGGCATCGCACGCAATCCTGCTTGCCATCGAGCAGCGCCAATTCACACCGGTCCTTTCCGTTCCATTGGCCATGGAATACGAGGAGGTTGCCAAACGGCCAGGGATGTTGCCGCACCTCAGCATTGGGCAAATCGATGCCATTTTGAACCTGATTTGCGCTCGGGCTATCGAACAGAGGATCTACTTCAGCTGGCGTCCCTTTCTACCAGACCCGGATGATGACATGCTCGTGGAGCTTGCATTGGCTGCGCAAGTTTCTTACATTGTCACGGGCAATCTGAGGGACATCCTTCCGGCTACGGAACTCGGGTTGAGAGTTGTGGAGCCAAGGGAATTTATTGCAATTATCAGTACAGCATGAGTTCGATCACGATTGAGATTCCGGACTACCTTCGGAAGCAAGTCGAGCACCTCGCTGCAGAAGAGGGGTTCTCGGTTGATCAATTCTTTGCAACGGCTGCCTCGGAGAAGCTCGCCGTTCTTGAGGCCGTAGACTACATCCAGGCACGCGCGGCCCGCGCAGATGATGCGGCCTTTCGTGAGGCAATCTCTCTGATTCCTGCTGCGCCGATTGTTGAAGAGTGGGATCAAATGCCACCTGATAGCCAGCAGAAGGCGAACAAGGCGCAGCGGACCGACACCTGATCGGCTCGGCTGTGCGCTTAACGTTCGCCCTCAATTCATTGTGGCTAAGCAACGTTAGGAGTCGCTTGCGTCTCGTGAAAATCACACTCATCATCCTTACTCTGCTACTGGCTGCCGTGGGCGCGTTCTTCATCGGCCCTCGCATTCACGAAGCCGCTCTGTGGCATCAGCTTTCCCAGCGCGTCCCTGCCCAAGCCCTCTCACCCGCCGAAGCCGAGATCACAGTCGACCCCGTATCCGCTCGACTCACTCCCGATGGCGTCGACCAGGTTGGTCACGTTCGCCTCGCCAACGGCGACATCTGGCGCTTTGCCTTTCGGTCGCATCATCTTCTCCACGGCTCAGACAGTTATTCCGTCTTTGCTGGTCCCGCCGGCATCTATCGCGTTCGGGGCGATTACTTCTGCTGCGAGGTCCAGTTTCCGAGCACCACGACGCCGAAGGACAGCGCCGATTTTCTTACGTTTCTTCGCCGCTTTCATAACTCAGTCGAACGCGCCAAATGACAATGACCGAAACGCCTAACATGAAGGGGTGCATTGTTGCGAGCCTGAGTGAGCCAACCTGAGCGAGCCAACAAATGCCCCTCTAGTTGAACAAGCCCGGCTTTCGCTCTGAGGGCTTCCTTCTGACCAACAACCAACCAAGTTTTCTCAATGAACTTTGACGATCCAGCTACTATCCTTGCAGTCACGATTTTTGTCATATCCGCCGCCGCTTCAATTTTTGGCCCTGCTCGCTGGCGCACAAATAAACTCAAACCTAAGTTTGCTGTGATTGCCGGAGTCCTTTTGCTAGCAGGTGTTGCAATATATAAGTTTGCAAAATCCTAGCCAAAGAGATTTTCAAGATTGGTTCCAACGGATTTCTAAGCGGCTACACTCTCGTCATCAAACACATTAGCAACCACTGCGACCAACCATGGGCGATCAAAAGGCGCAGCAGAACCGACTGCTGATCGCGGCGGCTGTGCGCGGACGTCCGGAATCATGACCATGCACGGTAGTTCAATCGCCGCCTTGCGGGTCTTTGGCGACGACCTCGATCCTGAGGACGTCTCAGGATGGCTCGGTGCCACTTCCTCAAGCAGTCATCGAAAAGGCGACGTCGAAGTTTCGGCCGCAGGACGACGAAGTGTTCGGAAAACAGGCATGTGGTGCTTGGGAGGCGAGCGGAGGGCCGCACGACTCCCTGCAAGATCAGGGATCGCGCATCCGATCTGGCTTGACCTCGGATTTGGAGATGTGCCGTAGGCTGCAGCAGCGGTTCCAGATCGACATGTTCTGCGCGGAAGAATCGATCCGTTGGCGATTGGGGCGGCCCTCTGGGCTCCCGGTGTTCTCTGTGGTGAAGAATTGCCGTTTTCACCACAGAGGGCACAGAGTTCACAGAGACCAGGATCGAAATGATCGGATTCGCAGCTTGCTTTCATCTTTGTCATATCGGTCGCAAGTGAACGCGTGTGTCCCCGTGATCTCAGCTCCCAAAACGCGTCCCGGTTCCCACTGCCAGCGACATCTGGATTGACCCATCGATGGCCCCAAATCCGCTTGCCCCATCGGGGAGATCGCTGCATTCTGACCCGGTGAGGCCGATGGGATATCACCGCTTCAGGTCCTACGAATCCATTCTGTTGGTATTAGAATATGCACGAAGTCGAGAACATCATTCCGGTCTTTTCTGTGAAGGATCCAGAGACAGCCAGAATGTTCTATATCGAAAAGCTTGGATTCAAACTGGACTGGGATGCTGGCTCCATTTGCTCCGTATCACGGGACGGGCATTGCCTCATGCTGAGTCAGCAAGGTGAAGCGGCCTCTCCTGCCATGGCATGGATCGGACTCGGAAGCGATTCGCTGATGAGATTGGCGATTGATGCTGGGCTCGAGATCTATCAGGAGGCCGGAAATGATGTTTTTGCCTACCACATGAAGATCAGAGATATCGACGGGAATATTCTGTGGCTCGGCACCGAGAGGAATGACAGCGAACAAGATGGTGGAGCGAGCGCGCTACTGCGCGAGGCTCACGATTGACGTTCTCCAAGGACTGAAGTCACCTTTTCTGGTTCCTAGACGTTGGCGGGTTCGAATGCTGTTGAGTTGCCCGTGCTCACCGCGCCTGAGATCCTTGAGGGCCAGGTATTCAACAGGCGATATCGGTCCTTCATCACTGTTCCAGACAATAAATTCCGCCACCCAAGGAGCAAACGCCGCCGCAATCGCATCGGCCAGCGTCGTTTTCCCACCGCCATTGACCGCCACGATCACGGTCAGGTCGTCCTCAAAGTCGATCTGCAAATCCGCGAAGCACCGGAAGTTGCGGACGTGGAGCGATTTCAGGTGCATGGCGATTTGGCCAATAGCTTACGCGGTTCTTGGGGAAAGACCAATCCGAAGCGCGCATCGTGCTCGTGCTCGTGCTCGTGCTCAGCGCAGCGCAGCGGTGCTCGCAATCGGAATCGATGTCAGTATGGCCGTTCCTCGGGCTCGTTTTGACTGTGTCTTTTGCGCTCTGGAGGGGGCGCGTCCAGCGAAACGCGGAGAATTGATCGGAAACAGCTGTCCCGGACGTGGAGATAAAAAGGTGACCCCTTATCTAGGTCGCCCTCCGGATCGCTGAAATGAACTTGGTCTTCTGCCTTTCGCTCCTCGCTTCCGCGGTGGCGCCCATCGACTTTGTGCGCGACGTGCGGCCGATCCTGCAGACGCATTGCTACGAGTGCCACGGCCCGGAGAAGCAGAAGTCCGGCTTGCGCTTGGATATCAAATCGGAGGCGCTCAAAGGCGGCGACAACCACGGACCGGATCTCGTGCCGGGCCAGGCCAAGGATAGCCCGTTGATCCACTTCATCCGCAGCGATGACGAGGACGAGGTCATGCCGCCGAAGGGGAAGTTGGCCGGGGCCGAGATCGAGCTCCTGACCCGCTGGGTGGACGAAGGCGCGTCATGGCCGGACGGCGTGGATACGGCCAAACTGGAGGACAAGCGCGAGCATTGGAGCTTCAAACCGCTGGGTGATGCGCCGGGCGGGATCGATGCCTTGATCGATGCCAAGCTTGCGGAGCATGGACTCCATCGGTCGCCGCCCGCGGATCCGATGACTTGGCTGCGGCGGGTCACGCTGGATCTGACCGGGTTGCCGCCCACGCCGGAGGAGGTGGAGGCGTTTTTGGAGAAGCCCGATTCCGAAGCCGTCGTCGACCGGTTGCTGGCCTCGTCCCGCTACGGCGAACGCTGGGCGCAGCATTGGCTCGACGTGGTGCGTTTTGCGGACACTCACGGCTTCGAGGTCAACACCGAACGGCCGAACGCCTGGCCTTACCGCGATTACGTGATCCGCGCCTTCAACGACGACGTTCCCTACGATCGCTTCATCAAAGAGCAGATTGCCGGAGATGCGATGGGGGAAGATGCAGCCACGGGATTCCTGGTGACGGCTTCCGTGCTCTTGCCCGGTCAGATTGGGAAGGACGAGCCTTCCAAGCGTTTGGCTCGTCAGGACGCCATCGACGAGATGGTGGTCAACATCGGCCAAACCTTCCTCGGACTCAGTATCGGCTGCGCGCGTTGTCACGATCACAAGTTCGATCCGATCAGCGCCAAGGATTACTACTCGATGCAGGCGTTCGTGGCGGGCGTGGAATATGGGGATCGTGACCTCTGCACGCCGGAGGCCAACGCGGCGCGGGACCGTCTGAATCACGTCAAAGCGCGGATCGCGGGCATCGACAAGCAGCTCTTCCGCTTCGTGCCGTTGGCCCGCTCTGGCGTGAAGCGGGCCAGGATCAGCCCTGCCGAAAACCACGATCGGTTCGCTCCGGTGAACGCCAAACGGGTGCGCTTCACCATCCGCGCCACGAACAATCTGGAACCGTGCCTCGACGAGCTGGAAGTGTTCTCGACGGAGGGGGAGAACCTCGCAATTGGCGCCACCGTGACCGTGTCCGGCGAGAAGGTGACCGCCGACCGGCACGAGCAACGTTTCGTGAACGATGGCCAATACGGGAATTCGCGCAGTTGGATGTCGAATGAGACCGGCAAAGGCTGGATCATGGTCGAGTTCGCTCACGAACAGGAGATCGACCGGGTCGTTTGGGGCCGCGATCGTCAGGGGAAATTCAAGGATCGCCTGCCCACCAGTTATGTGATCGAGGTGGCCGATGCTTCGGGAGCGTGGACGATCGTGGCGGATTCCGATGACCGGGAGCCTTACCGGGCCGACGCTCGAAGCGAACCGGTGTTCTCCGCCAAAGGTCTGCCGGAACGGGAGGCCTTCGAGGCCCGGCGCCTGGTTGCCGAGCGCGGAGCACTCTCCGCGGAGCTGCAGCGGATCGATGCCACCCTGCGGGTATTTGCCGGAACCTTTCGCAAGCCGGACGAAATCCATGTCCTCAATCGCGGAGACCCCGAGCAACCGAAGGAAGCGGTCGAACCGGCGGTGCTGAGTGCATTGGGCGACGTAAAACTTCCCAAGGACGCGCCGGAGCAGCGGCGTCGCCAAGTTCTCGCGGATTGGATCGCCAGTCCGGAAAACCCACTCACGGCCCGGGTGATGGTGAACCGGATTTGGCAAGGCCACTTCGGACTGGGTCTGGTGGAAACACCGAGTGACTTCGGGCGGATGGGGATGAAGCCGACGCATCCTGAACTGCTCGACTGGCTGGCGGCGGAGTTCATCCGGGGCGGTTGGAGTGTGAAGCGGATGCACCGGCTGATCGTGCTGAGCGGGGCCTACGGCCAGGGATCAGTCGGATCAGTCGGATCAGTCGGATCAGTCGGATCAGTCGGATCAGTCGGATCAGTCGGATCAGTCGGATCAGTCGGATCAGTCGGATCAGTCGGATCAGTCGGATCAGTCGGATCTGAGCTGGACGCCGAAGCGCGCCTCCTCTGGCGTTACCCGTCGCGGAGGTTGGAGGCGGAGGCCATCCGGGACGCCATGCTGGCGGTGAGCGGGCAGTTGGACTTGAAGATGTATGGCCGGGGATTTGACCTCTTCGACAAGCGTGGCGGGCTCTCGGGCTTTGAGCCGGTGGCGTCGTTCCGCGGGGAAGGGCTTCGCCGCATGGTTTACGCCCACAAGGTTCGCCGCGAACCAGACGCCGTGTTTGGCGCTTTTGATTGTCCCGACGCCGGGCAAAGCACCGCCATCCGGCGGATGAGCACGACGCCGATTCAGGCGCTGAATCTCTTCAACAGCCGATTTACCCTGGACGCCGCGGAGGCGTTCGCGAAACGCGTCCAGACCGAAGCCGGTCCCGATCCGGTATTGCAGATCATCCGTGCCTATCAACTCGCCCTCAATCGCGCGCCGGCTCCCGAGGAAATCGGCGATGCCGAACCTGTCGCGCGGGAACACGGCTTGGCGGTGCTTTGCCGCGTGCTTTTCAACTCCAACGAATTCCTGTTCATCCCATGATCCCCGGACATCCGCTGCTCGACCGGCGCCGCTTTCTCGGCCAAAGCGCCACCGCCCTGGGCTCCATCGCGCTGACGCAGCTGCTGCAAGCGGAAGGGCTGCTGGCGACGAACGCACCGCGGATCGATCCCGCGCGGCCGCACGCACCGCGTACGCCGCACTTTCCCGCCAAGGCGAAGAACGTCATCGTGATTTTCTGCGCCGGAGCGGTGAGTCAGCTGGAGACCTGGGATTACAAACCGGAGCTCATCGCGTGGGACGGCAAGCCGTTGCCCGGCGGTCCAGCGGTCACCTTTCAGGGACCGGCTGGTGAGTTGGCCCGGCCGCAATACGCCTTCCGTCAGCATGGTCAAACCGGGAAATGGGTCAGCGACATGATCCCGCACCTCGCGGAGCTGACGGACGATATTGCCTTCGTCCACTCGCTGACCAGCAAGTCAAACACCCACGGCCCCGCCGAGAATTTCCTCTCCACCGGCTTTGTGCTCGATGGCTTTCCGTCGCTCGGCTCTTGGGTGACCTATGCCTTGGGCAGCGAGAATCAGGATCTGCCGTCGTATGTGGCCATTCCCGATCCTCGCGGCGTGCCGCAGAACGGGGCGAACAACTGGGGACCAGGGTTTCTGCCCGCCGCGTTTCAGGGGACGACTCTCAGTTCCAAAAGTCCGGTGCGGCATCTTTCCGCTCCGGGCGTTTCTCCGGAGGTGGACCAGGCGGCGCGGTCGCTGTTGCAGCGGATGAACGCCCGGCATCTGGACACCCATCCCGGCGATCAAAAGTTGGCCGCGCGGATCGCCAGCTACGAACTCGCCGCGCGGATGCAATTCAGCGTGCCGGAAATCACCGATCTCCGCACCGAGCCGGATCACATTCTCAAACTCTACGGAGCCGACGACACTCAGAACGCCGACAAAACCGCCTTTGCCCGGAACTGCATCCTGGCCCGTCGGCTCATTGAGCGTGGGGTCCGTTTCGTGCAACTCTTCAACGGCGCGTATGCCAGCGGCGGCAAGTTGAACTGGGATGGGCACAGCGATCTCAAAGCGCAATACGACATCCACGCCTCGATCCTCGACCAACCGGCCGCCGCCTTGATTCGCGACCTCAAACAACGTGGTCTTCTGCAAGACACCCTGGTCGTCTGGTGCACCGAATTTGGCCGGATGCCCTTCTTCCAAAAAGGCGCAAAGGGTCGCGACCACAACCCGGATGGATTCACCTGCTGGATGACCGGCGCAGGCATCAAACCGGGCGTGAGTCACGGCGCCACCGATCCATTGGGCCAAAAAGCCGTCGAAAACATCCACCCGCTCTACGACTTCAACGCCACCATCCTCCACCTCCTCGGCCTGGACCACGAACGGCTGACATTTGAGCACAACGGCGTGCAACGGCGGCTGACGAACGTGGAGGGGAAGGTGATACGGGAGATCTTGGCGTGAGGGTGGCGTCCCGCGAGTTGGTTGTGTTCGGCGGCGGAACGATGCTCACGAATTCCACAGTCCTTCGCGCATCAAGACATCACGGACGACTACCGCATTCGGCTGGTTCATACGGAGAACGGCAACTGTCGCGCGTCCCACGTTGGTCAGGGGGACAATGGACGCTCCCTTCCAATGAAAATGATCGCCCCACTCGTCCCTTCGCGGATGATACAGCCGGATCACCACTGCGCCAGGCTCCACGATTCCCGCCACATTCGGGCCCTTGTAACGGTTGCAATAGAAGCATGCGAGCGCCAGGTTCGCCGCATCGGTCGATCCGCCGTGTTTGACCGGAATCACGTGTTCGACTTCAAACGGGATGACGGAGTGGATTTCCGGGAATTGGCAATACTCGCACCGCCCTCCCGCACGGAGTCGAACTTCTGCGTTCAGCGCCGCGCTCGGTCGGCTCATTGCTCGCTGTTGGCAAGCGTAGCGCGGGCTTTCGCCCGGAGGATCTCCAGCATCCGGCCCACGTCGCCGTAGTCCTCCAGCTCCGCATCTTCCACCTCGGACAGGGTGCCCTCGCGCGCCTTTTCATACAGTTCCGCGATTCGCGCCCGGTCCGCGTCGTCAAAATCGACACGCAGTAGCCACCTTGCGGCTTCAGGCGGCAAGTTCCCTTCTTCCGGTCGTAGCACCCGGCTCAGAATGACCCCTTCCGTGCTGGCGATCGCAGGCGGCATATCGATCAGATTGGCATCGATCCGCACGATTGCCAAGTCGAGTCCTGGATCATTCAGCTGAGCCGTGCCAAAACCGCTCCACCGCCGCCTCAAAGCCTGGATCGGAACGTCTTGATCGCCTGGCTGGTCGCCTCGATCCGGGAGCATTGCACCAGCCAGTCCAAATCCATTCCAGGAAGTTGGCGACTCTCCGGAGCAGCTTGGTACGTGCCGGTGGCGGAGTCGAACTGGGGCACTTCGAGCTGTTCCTTGCGCCAAATCCAGAGTTCTGGGATGGGGAACGTGGCGTAAAACGCTCGTTTGCTGATCCCACCTGAGGTCAACGCCACTTCCACGACCAGGTCCGGCCACTGCTTGTTTTCCCGCTTCATGGTTGCCGCAGTCTCTTCACTTTCTCTACTGACTTCATAAACCTCCCGACTAACTTGCTGGCCCGAAGTCCTTCGCGTCTTGGCGTCTTGAGCGAAGCGGGCGAGAGATCCTTTCAAAGACGGATGCAAACTACGGATGTTTGAGGCCTCACGCCAAGACGCTAAGACGCCAAGGATGGAAGTCGAATGATCCTCTAGCTAGCTAACTTGCGGGACCTGGAGCCGAAAAGTTACTCTCTGTTCCACATCCGCGCCCCGTGGATTGTTTGCTAAAAGAGGGAAGACGCGGAGGACTGGGGATTAGTGCGCTTACAAACCGTTCTGGCATCGTGCTCGTGCTCAGCGAAGCGGTGCTCGCAATCGCAATCGACTTTGCATCGTAGTCGGTCAAAAAGCTCACTGGAAGGCGGCCGAGCGAGTATCGAAGGGGAAAGGTGGGGCGCTGAGCAATGTCAATCCTGTTCCGGGGCTGGCTCTGGCGGGTGTGGAGGGACATCTCCGCGCCCGGCGGTCCAAGAAGGAGGATCGCTGGCGGGAAAAGATTCCTTCATGGCTTCATCGACCCGTTCCTGGTCGGTGGGATGGTGCTCGGGAGGTTTTTCGTTGGGAGGTTCCATCCTCTCTTGGTTGAGCAGAATTCATGCCGGGCGGTTTTCTTGGTTAGCTTGGGTTCGAGGAAGGCGTGACCGGCGCCATCGTGGGACCACGCGGAGTGCGAGAAAGGCGTGACCAGCACCATTGCCGGAGCGTCAGCGGCGCGAGCGCGGAGCGCGTGCCACTGAAAAATCCTCGCCAACGGCCCGCGAGTTGCTCATATTGCGGGTCGGCCTCGGGAAAAGACCCGACTTGAACCCATTCCCGCCGGGGCCGCTGCGGTTTTGCCTTCTCCTCGTCAACTGCTCTTGAAGCGGCTGGATCCGGTGTTTTACGCCGAGAGCGAGGTCCGGCGTCGCTGGGTGGGATTGGTGGCCATGGGCGTGGCGCTGCTTTCCGGGTTGCTGCTGTGGGCTTGGATGCGGCAACAGGCGACTCCGCCTCCGGGAACGGGAATCGCTTGGTTGATCGGTGCCTCGTGGTCGGTTTGGGCGGCGCGGCGCGTGGCGGGGCGTTGGCCGTTCGACATCAAGGCCATGGCCCGGCGGATTGAAGCCCGGTTCCCGGATCTGCGTGGACGGCTCCTCACGGCTCTTGATCTTCCCGAACCGGCGCGCGGCGCCTCACAGGGGTATTTGGAGGAGCGGCTCTTTTTGGAGACGCTGACGCACTCGACGGAACACGATTGGACGGCCGTGACTCGCGGCCGCCACGAATGGCGTTGGCCCGTGCTCCAAGGCGCCGCATGGTTGACCCTCTGCATGCTGGGCGTGCACCTGCAATCGATCGATACCCCGGAACGGGTCGCCAGCACTGCTTCGCCGAGCGCGGTTCCGGCGTTGGCGATCGAGGTGAAGCCGGGAGACACCGAGGTGGAAAAGGGCGCCAAGCTGATCGTCGAAGCGCGTTTCCCGGATTCAGTCCCGGAGACGGCGACGGTGGAACTCCTTGATGCCGCGAGTGGGGAGACGTTGGGCCGGACGTTTGAGATGCGCCGGGCGTTGGAGGATCCGGTGTTTGCGGCGGTGGTGCCGTCCGTGGAGCAACCGGTGCGGTATCGTGTGGTCCACGGCGTGGGCACCTCGGAGACGTTCTCCGTTGGTGTCTATGAGTTGCCGCGGCTTGAGCGGGCCGATGCGACCGTGACGCCCCCGGCTTACGCGAAGCAGGAGCCGGTGACGTTGCAGGACGTTCGCAAGGTGAGCGCGTTGGAAGGCTCCGAAGTGGCGTTTTCGTTGACGGTGAATCATCCGGTCGCCGCCGCCGAACTCTACGGCGAAGACGGCAAGTCGATCCCCCTCACCGCCAGCCAGGAGAATCCGAGAGTCCTCACCGCCTCCGTTCGTCCGGAGGCCGATCGCCGGTATCGCGTCCACCTCGTGGATGCGGCCGACCGGGTCAACGTCGATCCGCCCTGGTTGACGGTGAAGGTGAAGCGCAACGAGCCGCCGAAGTTGGAATTGGCCTTCCCGGGGCGGGATACTGAGGTGTCCGCATTGGAAGAGGTCATGCTCCAAGGGAAGGTTTGGGATGATCTGGGATTGGGCAAAGTCGGCGCCACGGTAACGGTGGGGGAACGGACCGAAACCATTTTGCTGGCGCAGGCCGGACTCAAACCGAAGGAATCGCATCAGCTATCGACGCTGTTGGCGCTCGAACAGTTGGACGCCAAACCGCAGCAGCTCGTGAGTTATCACCTGTGGGCCGAAGACGTGGGGCCGGATGGGAAGACGCGTCGTACGGAGAGCGATCTCTTTTTCGCCGAGGTGCGCGATTGGGAACATGCCTTCCGGGAAGGGGTGCAGCAGGGGGAATCCTCCGGAAAAGGGAAGGGGAGTCAGAGCGGGGAATTGCGGCAGCAGCAGAAGGAGATTCTGAGCGCGACGTGGAAGGTGACCCGGGAAGCGGGAACGCGTGGCATCGAATCTCAACTTTCCGACGTGAAGGTCGTCCGGGAGGGGCAGAAGGTGGTGGCGAAGAACGTCGAGACCGCGCTGGAGGAGGTCGAGGATTCGCAGATCCGGGAAGCGCTGGAATCCGCGAAAAAGAAGATGGAGGAAGCGGCCAAGGCGTTGGGCGAAGTTCCCAAACAGAAGGAATCCGCGTTGGCGAGCGCCCAAGCGCTGGAGCGCGCCGCGTATCAACATTTGCTCGCTGCGGAAGCCCGGGAAACGCAGGTCACGCAATCGAAGAGTTCCTCCTCCGGAGAGCAACGCGGCAGCCAACAGCGCCAGCTGATGCAACTCGAACTCAAGGAAAACGAGAATCGCTACGAATCCGAGCGCCACGCCAGCAAGGAGGAGAACACGGCGCAGGAAGAGAATCTCGAAGTGCTGGCACGTCTCAAGGAGCTGGCGCGTCGCCAAGAAGCCTTGGCGGAGAAGATGAAGGAACTCGAAGCTGCGTTGCAGGCCGCCAAGGATGAGGCGGAACGGGAAGAGTTGGAACGGCGTTTGGAACGCCTCCGCCAGGAACAAGAGGAGATGCTGCGCGACGTGGATGATCTTCTGGAGCGGATGGAATCCGAAAAGAACGCTGAGCGCATGAGCCAGGAGAGCCAAGAACTTCGCACCGCGCGCGAGCAGGTGCGGGAAGCGGGCGAGCAACTGGAGCGTCAAGAGCTCTCCGCTGCCGCGAACTCGGCGCGCCGTGCCCAGGAGAACTTGCAGGAGACCCAGGAAGAGTTCCGCCAGAAAGCCGGGCAACGCTTTGCCGAAGAGATGCGCGAGATGCGGCAAGAGGCTCGGCAGTTGGCGGAAACGGAACAGAAGCTGGGCGAGCAGCTCGACAAAGCTCCAGCCCGGGCGATGGGCAATGAGGAGGTGGACCGGCAAGAACTCGCCAACGGTTTGAGCGAGCAGAAGGAGGCGCTGGAGAAGTTCCTCGACCGGATGCGCCAGGTTTCCGAGCAGGCCGAGGAATCTGAGCCAGTCCTTTCCGATGCGATGTACGAAGCGGTCCGCGACGTCCGCGAGGAGAGCCCGGTGGAATCGCTCGAACAAGCCGCGCGATTCAGCAAATACGGCGCGATGGCGGAAGCTCAGGAGCAGGAACGAGCGGCGGCGCGCGCCATTGATCGGCTGCAAGAAGGCGTGGAGAAGGCTGCCGAAGCGGTTCTGGGAAGCGAAGGCGATGCGTTGCGAGCCGCGCGCAAGGAGCTCGATGGGTTGATCGAATCCGTTGAGAACGAAATGGCCTCCGCACCCAAACCCGGCGAAAAGACACAAGGCACTCCCAATCAGTCCGGCAGCGACAAACCGTTCTTCGAAGCCGTTCCGGAAACGCCTGAGCCGGGCCCGCTCACGGGACAAGGTTACGAAGAGTTTGCCGATGGACTTCGTCGATTGGAGCAGATGTTGACCTCCCCTGAGTTGCAGGCGGACACCGCCGGGATTCTCGACCGTGCCCGGGTCTGGCGCCGCGAGTTCCGCGAAAAAGACGCCACGGCCCCGCAATGGGACTTGGTGAAAATGCAATTGCTGCAGCCCATGGTCGAATTGCGGCAAGACGTCAGCGAAGCGTTGGCCCGGGTGGAGAAGGACAACCCGCTGGTGCCGGTCGATCGCGATCCGGTTCCGGGGCCGTTCCGCGAATTGGTCCGTCAATATTACGAGCGTCTCGCAGCCGGTCAGTGAGCTGGATCGTGATCGGCATGGGAGAACAACTCACCTTCGCCAGCGGCAGCGCCCCTTGGTGGCTCACCGCGGCCGGGATTTTGGTTGCGGCCTGGGTCGTGTGGCAGGCTTACCGGCGGCCCGGACTGCCCTCGCCGTGGAACTGGGTTTGCGCGGGGCTGAAGTTCGCGATCCTCGCGATCCTCGCCCTGCTCTGGCTGGAGCCGACGTTGGTGCATCGTCATCCCAAACGCGGCACCAACGACTTCGTCCTGCTGGTGGACAACGGCTCAGGGATGCAGGTACACGAAGGGCGCAACTTGCCCGCTCAACTGACCTCGGCGCGCGAGGAGGCGGGATCGTGGCTGGCAGGGTTGCGCGATCTGTTCCGGGTGGAGAGCTTCGTGTTCGGGGATCGGCTGGTGCAAACGGAGTCGGTCGATTTGCAGGCGAGCCGTTCCGATCTCGGCGCCGCGCTGGACGGGGTGCGGCAGCGCTACGCCCGGCGGCCGCTCGCAGGGATTTTGCTCTTCAGCGACGGGAACGCGACGGACCGGGAACGGCTGGAAAAAGCAAACCCGGGCGTTCCGGTTTTCCCCGTCGTGGTGGGCCAAGCGCCGAAAGGGGCCGATCTCGCGATCACGGGTTTGTCGGTTTCTGAAAGCGGGTTTGAGGATGCGCCGGTCACGGTTTCCGTGCAGGCTACGGCTTCGGGGGTGGCGGGGCAAACATGCCGCCTCCAAGTGCTCGATCCGGCGGGCAAAGAGATGGCGGTGGAACGCGTTCCGATCACAAGTGACTCGCAATCGATTTCGACCCGGCTCCGGTTTCGCGGCGCGGCTTCGGGGATCTCGGCGTATCGGGTGGTGGCCCGGCCGGAGGCGGAGGGCGTCACGGAGATCACGGATCGCAACAACGCGCGCGATTTGGTGGTCGACATGGGACGCGGAGATTACCGGGTTCTCTATGTTGGCGGACGTCCGAATTGGGAATACAAGTTCTTGAATCGGGCGGTGCAACGGGACGAAGAGCTGGATTTGGTGTCCCTGATTCGGCTGGCCAAGCGCGAGCCCAAATTTGAATGGCGGGGCCGGGCCGGCGAGACCACGAACCCGCTGTTTCGCGGCTTCCAAGGTGATGCGGCCGAGGGGGAGAGTTACGACAAACCGGTTTTGCAACGGCTCAACACACGGGACGCGGAGGAATTGCGCGATGGGTTTCCCAAGGAGCGAGAAGAGCTGTTTCCGGAATACGACGCGATCATTCTGGATGATCTGGAGGCGGAGTTTTTTACGGCGGATCAACTGAGTTTGCTGGAGGCATATGTGGCGCGTAGGGGCGGGGCGCTGCTGATGTTGGGCGGGCAGGAGTCGTTGCAGCTCGGCGGGTATCAGCGGACGCCGATGGAGCGATTGTTGCCGGTGTATTTGGATCAAGCTGACCAGGGCGATGAAGCGCTGCCGGCGAACTTCAGGCTGACCCGGGAAGGCCTTTTGGAGCCGTGGGTGCGGTTGCGGTTGACCCAGGACGAAGAAGAGAAACGGCTCGCGTATCTGCCGGCGTTTCAGTCGATCAACTACGTTGGGTCTGTGAAGCCGGGGGCCACGGTGTTGGCTATAGCGGTCACGGAGTCCGGGGACGAATCGCCTGCGTTGGCGGTGCATACCTTTGGCGAAGGGCGGGCTGGCGCGCTGATGATTGGCGACATTTGGCGCTGGGGCATGGAGGACGCGGCCTTGCGCAAGGACATGGAAACGTGGTGGCGCCAAGTGTTGCGCTGGCTGGTTTCCGGCGTGCCTGGCTTTGTCCAAGTCACGACGGCTTGGGCTGGCGCGGACGAGCCGGCGACGCGGAAGATCGAGGTTCGGGTTCGTACCAAGGCGTGGCGACCGGAAGAAAACGCCTCGGTGAGTCTCGAGGTGAGCCGGGCTGGCGGGAAGGACCCCGTAAAGCTGTTCGCGGAGCAGAGCCTGGAAGAGCCGGGGCTGTTCAGCGCGGAATTCGTCTGCCCGGAGCCGGGGGCGTGGCAGGTGCGCGCCATCGTGAACGGGAGCGATCCGCAGGGGAACGCGGTGGAACTGGGGACCGGACAAGCGGGCTGGGCTTGGAATCCCGCGTCGGAGGAATTTGCCTCCTTGGCGCCGAACCGCGCGGTCTTGGAAGCGCTGGCGCAGCGCACCGGAGGCCGGGTGATCGAGTGGAACGGGCTCAATGATTTCGTGCGGCGCGCCGCGAACATGGATGTGCCGGTGGTGGAGACGGTGACCAACCCGGCTTGGCATCATCCGTTGTGGTTTTTGCTGGCGATCGTCTTGGTTGCGGCGGAGTGGGGGATTCGGCGATGGAAAGGATTGGCATGAAGCGGTTTGTCCTCCTCGCTTGGGCGCTGGTGGCTTCCGCGATGGGAGCGGAACCGGAGCAGAGGCAGCTCTGGCTGGTGATGGGAGCTCCCGGGGAGGAGCGGTTTGCCAAGGAGTTCGCGGCGCAGGCGGAGAGCTGGAGATCGGAAGCGGAACGAGCAGGCGATCTGAACGTTCTCGAGATCCGAAGCCGGGACGCACTTCAAGCGGCGTGTGGATCGGAGCAGGCGGTGGAACTTTGGATGGTTCTCATTGGGCATGGCACCTTCGATGGCCGGACGGCGAAGTTCAATTTGGAGGGGCCGGATGTGTCCGCGCCAGAACTCGCTTCGTGGTTGGCGGGGCGGACGAACCCTTTGATTCTGATCCACACGGGCGAGTGCAGTGGCCCCTTTTTGCCGGCGTTGTCGGCGAAGAATCGGGTAATCATCACGGCGACGCAGAGCGGGAGTGAAGTGGTGGTGACGCGGTTTGGCGGACATTTGGCGGAGGCGCTCCGGGAGCCGCTCGCGGATTTGAACCGGGACGGCGCGGTCTCGATTTTGGAGGCGTTTTTGGTGGGGGCGCAACGCACGGCCGAGTTTTATGAGCAGGACCGGCGGTTGGCATCGGAGCACGCGCTGATTGACGACAATGGCGATGGCAAAGGCACCCGTGCAGATTGGTTTGAAGGGCTGCGCGTGGTGCGGAAAAGCGCGGATGGAACGGCTGCGGATGGCGGGCGGGCGCGGCGCTTGCACCTTGTCCCAAGCGCGGCGGACCGGGGTCTGACGGCGGAACAGCGGGCGCGTCGAGATCAGCTGGAAGAGGAAATTGAAGCGTTTCGGGGGCGGAGGGCGGAGATGGGGGATGATGCTTGGTTTGAGGCGCTGGA
Source organism: Akkermansia muciniphila (assembly GCA_945883495.1). Lineage (GTDB taxonomy): Bacteria > Verrucomicrobiota > Verrucomicrobiia > Verrucomicrobiales > DEV007 > V1-115. The sequence continues at coordinate 27,841 of CAMCXS010000046.1, read as the reverse complement.
ACAGAAGTTCCTGGAATTAGGTGTCCTGCTGGGTGGTCACCAAGAGTCCTAGCAGCGCGCGAGGATTCGACGGGGGGCTCCACGGGGTGGGGCAGACTTTGTGAAAAATTTCACAATTAGAAGTTGCCTCATCAAACCGTGAGCCTTACCTGAAGTTCCGGTCGTCGTTCTACGGTTGACAACCCCTTCCGTGAAGCCGGAACACGACCTGAAAGCGAAATGCAAAGCCTCGCATTGCTCGAATTGAACTCGTTGCTGGCAGTCTCCATCCAGGCGGAGAGGCTGCCTTTTGCCGATTGGCTGACCAACTCGATTTTCGTGGCCGCGCTGCTGACCGTCGGCATTCTTTACTTGGCTTCCAAGGCAACGAACAAGATGACGTTGGTGCCGCATCCGGCGCAAAATGCGTTCGAGGCGGTGGTGGATGTGCTCTACACGCAAATCGAGGCCATTGTCGGCAAGCACGTGGCGCCCAAGGTGTTTCCGCTGCTGGCTACGATCTTTATCTTCGTTCTGATTTCTAACTGGTCGGGCTTGATTCCCGGGGTCGGCACGGTGGGATGGGGCGAGGGCACCGCATGGATGACGGTGAAGCATGTGTCGGTGCCGGTATTTCGCGGGCCGACGGCTGACTTGAACCTGACTCTCGGGATCGCGGCGGTCTTCATGGTGGTTTGGGGCGCGATCACGATCCAGGAAGTTGGTGTGATGGGCTTCTTGAAGCATACGTTTGAGCCTAAGGGCGGGATGAAGGGTGTCATGGGCGCATTCGTGGCGCTGGTCTTCTTCATGGTGGGGATCATTGAGTTGGTCTCCATCGCATTCCGGCCGCTGTCACTCTCCCTCCGGTTGTTCGGGAACATGTATGCCGGCGAGACGCTGCTGCACACGATGGGTGCGATCGGTGACAAGTGGGGAGGCATCGGGGCCTTCCTCGCGGCAATCATTTTTCCCATTCCTTTCTATTTCATGGAGCTGTTGGTCGGGCTCTTGCAGGCGATGGTGTTTGTCCTTCTCTGCTCGGTCTATATCAAGCTCTCCACCGCTCACGACGAAGAGCATCATTGAAGCGGCGCCGTAGATGAATTTGCCGTTGTGACCATGGCGAAGACTGTGGGCGGCGGTGACAAGAAAACCAACAGACGAAAGATAAGAAGATGATGACGGATCTAGTGACGATGGTGGCGGAAACCGCCGCTGCTGCCCCCCAAGGAGGAGTGGCTGGAAGCTTGACTCTGGCAATCGCTGGTGCCGGTTCGGCAATCGCGGTTGGCATGATCGGTTCCAAGGCTGCTGAAGCCGTGGGACGCAACCCGACGGCGTTCGGGAACATCCTGACGATCGGGATTATCGGAATGGCGCTTGCGGAAGCCGTCGCCATTTACGCCCTGATCATCGCCTTCCAAGGCCGCTGAGTGTTTTGCTGTCGCGCCGCGGGACCGATGTGCCGCGGCGCCGACTCCCCCTAGATTGATTGTTGCTTTCTGACTGATACCGACCCGAACCCCGCACCCTTCATGGAAATCGCTCAAGAGATCGCCCAGAATTTCGGATTGGAATGGCCGAAGTTCATCGCGCAGGTCCTCATTTTCGGAATCGTTTACTTCGTCCTGAAGCAGAAAGCGTTTGGGCCGATCCTTTCGATGCTCGAAGTGCGCCGCAAGCACATCGAAGAGTTGGAAGCGGATCGCAAGAAGGTGAAGGAGAAGCTCGCTGCCGCGGAAAACGAGGCCAAGGAATTGCGTCTGGCCGCGGACAAGGAAGCGAGTCGCCTCATTGAAGAAGCTCGTGCCAGTGCGAACGCCCTTCGCGAGAAGAAGACTCAGGAAGCCACCGCCGAGGCGGGGCAGATCATCGCCAAGGCACGCGAGGCGACTCAAATGGAGCGCGAGCAAGCTTTTGCCGAGTTGCGCCGCGATTTCGGCCGGTTGCTCGTGGACACCACGGGCCGCGTCACTGGCAAAGTTCTGACCAAGTCCGATCAAGACGCCATCAACGAGGAGGCGGCGGCGCAGATCGCGATCTGATCGCACACAGAGCGAACGGTTTTAGGCCAAAGGCATGAAGATCAGCAAAGAAGCCCAGCGCATGGCGCGCCAGCTCCTCCGGTCCTCCTTGGTGGACGGACGGGTCGATGAGGCGCGGGTCCGCTTGCTCACCCAGAAGGTGATCGAGGTCAAACCGCGGGCCTTCGTTCAAGTGCTGAGTGCCTTTTCCAATCTCTTGCGTCTTGAACTGGCCAAAAGTCACGCCCGCGTGGAGACCGCCGTTGAGCTGCAAAGCCACACTCGGCAATCCGTGGAGAACGAACTCCGCGCCAAGACCGGCAAGGACCTGACTTTTGAGTATGTCATCAATCCGGACCTGCTGGGTGGCATGCGGGTCAAGGTGGGAAGCGATGTCTGGGATGGCAGCATCAAAGCCCGTCTGCAACGTCTTCAGGAAGCCTTCCGTTAATCTTTTTTCTTTCGATACAACCCTCTATACCCTGGCGCACCGCCAATTGACATGAGCAACCTACTGCAGGAACTGGAATCCGAAATCGCCGGTCTGAAGACCTCCGTGGCGAAGAGCAACGTTGGCACCGTCAGGCAGATCGGTGATGGCGTCGCCAAAATCGAGGGCTTGAGCGACGTCATGCTCAATGAAATGATCGAGTTCCCCGGCGGAGTCTACGGTCTGGCCTTGAACCTCGAGGAAACCGAGGTCGGCGCCGTGCTTCTTTCCACGGGTGAGAACGTCAAGGAAGGCGACGAAGTCCGCACCACCGGCCGTCTGCTCCAGGTGCCGGTCGGCAAGCAGCTTCTTGGACGCGTGGTCGATGCCCTTGGCCAACCGATCGACGGGAAGGGACCCATCACCGCTGAGACGTTTTATCCGGTTGAGAAGATTGCTCCTGGCATCATTCCCCGGCAGTCGGTGACCGTTCCGGTGCAAACCGGCATTCTTCCGATCGACGCCATGATCCCGATCGGTCGCGGTCAGCGGGAGTTGATCATCGGTGACCGTTCCACCGGTAAGACCACGGTAGCGATCGACACCATCATTTCTCAAGCCCGGCAGAACAAGGCCGCCGAGGATGGCACGCTCAAGGGGCACAAGCCGCTCTACTGTATCTACGTCGCGATCGGTCAGAAGCGTTCCAACATCGCCCGGACCGTGGCGACCTTGGAAGCCGCCGGGGCGATGCCCTACACCGTCGTGGTGGCGGCGACCGCTTCGGATCCCGCTACGAATCAATACCTCGCGCCTTACTCGGGTTGCGCCATGGGCGAGTGGTTCATGGACAACGGGATGGATGCCCTGATCGTTTATGACGACCTCTCCAAGCACGCCGTGGCCTATCGTCAGGTGTCGCTCGTTCTGCGCCGTCCTTCGGGTCGTGAAGCGTATCCGGGCGACGTGTTCTACCTGCACAGCCGTTTGCTGGAGCGCGCAGCGCGCCTCAACGAGAAGAACGGTGGCGGTTCGTTGACCGCGCTTCCGATCATCGAAACGCAAGCCGGTGACGTGTCCGCCTACATTCCGACGAACGTCATTTCCATCACCGACGGTCAGATTTACTTGGAAACCGACCTTTTCTACCAAGGTGTGCGTCCGGCGATTTCCGTCGGTCTTTCCGTGAGCCGGGTCGGTTCCGCGGCGCAAACCAAGGCTGTCAAGAAGGTGGCGGGGACGACCAAGCTCGACTTGGCGCAGTTCCGCGAGTTGCAAGCCTTCGCCCAGTTCGGTTCCGACCTTGACGAGAAGACCCGCAAGCAGATCGACCGTGGACAGCGGATCGTGGAACTCTTCAAGCAGAAGCAATACGAGCCGCTCGCCATGGAGATGGAGGTGGCGGTGATGTTCGCGATGCAGAAGGGCAAGTTCGACGATGTGCCGGTGAACCGGGTCAAAGAGTTCCAGGCGGGCCTCCAGACCTACCTGAACGATCGCAAGGCCGACGTGCTTGGAAAGATCCGCGACGAGAAGGCGCTGAGCGACGACACCACGGCCGCGTTGAACGCCGCGATCGACGACTTTAAGAAGACCTGGAAGTAAGAACCTGACCGATGGCTAGTGCCCGCGACATCCGCCGACGCATCAAGTCGGTCAAGAACACCGCCCAAATCACCAAGGCGATGCAGCTGGTGGCTGCGTCCAAGATGAAGAAGGCGCAGGATCAGGCGCTCGCGAGCCGGCCTTACGCCAAGCTCTTGAACGAGATCCTGGTCCATCTGCGTGACCAGACTGAGGAGGGCTCTCATCCATTGCTCGTGGAGCGGGAAGGCGATCGCGAATTGCTGATCGTCATCTCCACGGACAAGGGGCTTTGCGGTGGTCTCAACACCAACCTGCTGCGTCAGTTGACCCGCGAGATGACACCGGGCAGCCGTTTCATCACCATCGGACGCAAGGGCCGGGTGGCGTTGACCAAGATGCAGAAGGAACTCTTCGCGGATTTTCACATCAAGGATCCGGTCTCCTTCGCGGAGACCAAGCAGATCGGCCGCTTCGTCATCGAGCAGTTCCTCAACGGCGATTACGCCCGGGTTCGAGTGGCCTTCACGAACTTCGTGAACACCATGACCCAGGTCGCGATGATCGAAACGCTTCTGCCGGTGCGCCACCTGGACCTCGGCAAGAAGAAGGATTTCATCGGCATGGGCAACGAGCCCGAAGCGGTGAGTCAAAACGGACACGGACCTGGCCCAGCCGGATACATTTTTGAGCCCGATGCCGCAACGGTGTTGGAAACGGTGGTTCCGCAGTATGTGAACTACCTGCTTTACCAAATGCTGTTGGAAAGCCGAGCCTCCGAGCACAGCGCCCGGATGGTGGCGATGAAGAGCGCCACCGACAACGCCAAGGAGCTTATCAAGGACCTCACGCTGGTCTACAACAAGCAGCGTCAGGCCGCGATCACTTCCGAATTGCTGGAAATCACCACCGCGATGAAGGCGCTTGAGTAGGCGCCCCCTCTTACCCTGTTACTGATCAACCCCGTTTCCGATCTCGAATTTTCCCATCATGAGCAACGAAGGCAGCATTGTCCAGGTCATCGGACCCGTCGTGGACGCCGATTTCAGCAAGGCCGGATCCGTTCCGGAGATCTACAACGCGCTGACGGTCGATTACGAACTCTACGGCAAGAACACCAAGTTGACCCTGGAAGTGCAGCAGCACTTGGGCGACGGCTGGGTGCGCGCTGTGGCCATGTCCACCACGGAAGGTCTGAAGCGCGGCATGCGCGTAGCCGATACCGGTGGTCCGATCACCGTTCCCGTCGGCAAGGGCGTGCTCGGCCGCATTCTCAACGTCACTGGTGATCCCCAGGACGAGAAGGGCGATGTGCCGCACGAGAAGCGCTATCCAATTCACCGCCAGGCGCCTCCGCTGACCGATCAGTCGACTTCCGCCGAGATCCTCGAGACCGGCATCAAGGTCATCGACCTCATCTGTCCCTTCACCCGGGGTGGTAAGGTGGGCGCCTTCGGTGGTGCTGGTGTCGGCAAGACGGTCGTTATCATGGAGCTCATCAACAACATCGCCAAGCACCACGGTGGTTACTCCGTGTTCGCCGGGGTGGGTGAGCGGACCCGGGAAGGAAATGACCTCTACTGGGAAATGAGCGAAGCGGGCGTTATCAACCAGGAGAACATCGCTGAATCCAAGGTGGCGCTTTGCTACGGTCAGATGAACGAGCCGCCGGGAGCGCGTCTCCGCGTGGTGCTCTCCGCGCTCGCCATGGCCGAGTTCTTCCGCGATGAGCAGAACCAGGACGTGTTGCTCTTCGTCGACAACGTCTTCCGTTTCTCGCAAGCCGGTTCCGAAGTGTCCGCGCTTCTGGGACGGACGCCTTCCGCCGTGGGTTATCAGCCGACGCTCGCATCCGAGATGGGCGCGATGCAGGAGCGGATCACCTCGACCACAAAGGGCTCGATCACCTCCTTCCAGGCGGTTTACGTTCCGGCGGACGACTTGACTGACCCGGCCCCGGCGAACACCTTCGCTCACCTCGACTCGACGGTGGTGTTGGAGCGTTCCCTGGCCGAGCTTGGGATTTACCCGGCCGTTGATCCTCTGTCCTCCGTCTCCAAGGCCTTGGCGCCTGAAGTTGTCGGTGAAGAGCACTACCAAGTGGCTCGTGGCGTGCAGCGTGTCTTGCAGCGTTACAAAGACCTTCAGGACATCATCGCCATTCTCGGGATGGATGAGCTGAACGACGAGGACAAGACCACCGTGGCTCGCGCCCGGAAGATCCAACGTTTCCTCAGCCAGCCGTTCAGCGTGGCCGAAGTCTTCACCGGCATTCCCGGCACCTACGTTCCGGTTGAGGAAACCGTCCGCGGCTTCAAGGAGATCCTGGACGGCAAACACGACAGCATCCCCGAGAACAACTTCTACATGAAGGGCGGGATCGATACCGTCGCCAAAGACTAACCTTCCATGGCGACGCTGCTGCAAATTGTCACGCCCGAGGGCAAAGTCTTCTCCGACAAGGTCGATCTCGTGGTCGTGCCCGGCGCCGAGGGGGAACTGGGGCTTCTTTCGCTCCACGCTCCCCTCGTGACGACTCTCAAGCCCGGGGAATTGCGTTACACCAAGGATGGCCAAGAGCACGTCTTCGCGGTCGGCTCCGGTCTTCTTGAGGTGACTCAGGATTCCGTGGCTGTGCTCAGCGACCTTGCGGTTAACGAGAAAGATATCGACGAAGCGGCAGTCGAGAAGGCTCTGGAAGCGGCCCGCAAGGCTTACGAGGAACGCCCCGACGACGCCCATCCGGAAGACATCGTGGCCCTCCAGCTCGCGATCCAGAAGGCGATGGCGCAGCTTTCCGTGCGTCGCCGTCGTCACCACTTGTGACCTCATTTTTCGTTCGCAACCGGGCCTGCCCTGCTGCTAGGGTTTGGCCGTGCGATTTCTCGTAGTCCATTTTTCGCTTTACCTTCTTGGCCTTGTCGCCAGGGGGCAAGCGGCGGAACCAGTGCCCGCGTTTCCTGGCGCGGAAGGTTATGGCGCTTGGGCGACGGGAGGTCGCGGAGGCCGCGTCATCGCCGTGACCAATTTAGCGGATTCGGGGCCAGGCAGTTTGCGCGAAGCCCTGGAGAAAACCCGGGAGCCGCGAATCGTCGTCTTCCGGGTTTCTGGTTACATCGATCTCAAGGACCGAATTCGTCTTAGCCATGGCAACGTGACCGTGGCGGGCCAGAGTGCTCCTGGCGGGGGAATTTGTCTGCGGCGTTATGGCTTGGCGCTCAGCGGAGCCCGCAACGTGATCATCCGGCATCTCCGCATTCGGCCGGGGGATGCGGCGGATGAAGAGATGGACGCTCTGACTGGCGAGGACTGTGAAAACGTGATCATTGATCATTGCTCCCTGAGTTGGGCCACCGATGAGACGCTCACGATGTATCACAACAAGAACACCACGGTGCAGTGGTGTGTCATCAGCGAAAGCTTATTTCTCTCCGCGCATCACAAGGGCGCTCACGGCTATGGCGGCATTTGGGGCGGTGCCCGGTCGACTTGGCATCATAACCTCTTGGCCCATCACAGCAGCCGGAATCCCCGCTTTGCCCGAGCCGAGAGCCCCATCGACTATCGCAACAACCTGATCTACAACTGGGGCTTCAACAGTGCCTATGGCGGCGAGGAGAGCTCGGTGAATTTGGTGGCGAATTGTTATGTTCCCGGGCCCGCGACCGACAAACGGGACCGGATTCTGGAAGCCGCCGGGGAGAAGAGCAAATGGTTCGTCGAGGACAATTTGGTTGTTGGTTCGCCGGGGTTGGACCGGGACAATTGGCAAGGCGGAGTGCAGGAGCCTTGGACGGACGAAGCGGGGCTACGGCTCCTCAAGTCCCTTCCCTCAGCTTATCTCACCACGGAAACTGCGGAGCAGGCGCACGATTCCGTGCTCGAAGGAGCCGGCGCTACGATGCCGGAGCGCGATGCCCATGACGTCCGGGTGCTCGCGGAGGTGCGATCGCGGTCCGCTCGTTTTGGGAAGAGCTATCATGGTGGGGGGAATGGAATGATCGATACCCCGGCCGATGCCGGTGGCTGGCCTGCTTTGGCGCCTGGGGATGCGCTTCCCGACAAGGACGGCGATGGGATGCCGGATGCCTGGGAAATCACCCACAAGCTCAATCCCACGAACGCCTCTGATGGCCCTGCCGACGAGGATGAGGATGGCTACACAAACGTCGAAGAATACCTCAACGGAACCTTGCCACGGCAGTTTGTTGATTACGCGATTCCCAAGCAGCTGCCGGTGCAAACCGTGAAACCCACGCAGCCCGCCAAGTTCTGGACCCAGGAAATCATCGTGGCCGCGGACGGAACGGGCCACTTCCGCGATTTGCGCGAAGCGATCGAGGCGGCTCCAGCATTGGCGGACGCGCCATTCCCCATCAAGGTGATGCCTGGGGTTTACCCGGGACCGGTGGTCATTCCCGAGGACAAACCGCTGTTGCGGATTGAGAGCGATGGAGATGGAGAAGTGGTCGTGAAGGGGCCCGCGAATGCTCCGGCTCTCCAGGTGTCGGGCGGCGCGTTCTCAGCCAAGGAGATTGTGTTCCAAGCGTCTGGGAAGAATCCCGCTGTGGTGGTGACCGCGGATCGGGCCGTGTTCCGGGGATGTCAACTGCTCGGAGAAGATACCGCTTTGCAACTCAAGACCGGCCGGATCTACCTCCGGGAATGCCGTCTCGAAGCCCGCAACACGCTCGTCGTCTCGGCGGGAGCGGCGGCGCCTTATTTGGATCGTTGCGAACTGCACTTCGCCGCCAAGGGCAAGGTCGTGAGCATTCCCAAAGTCAGTGGTCGCGCTTATGGGGCCATTTTCAGCCGATGCGTGCTCTCGGCGGCAGCGGATGTAACCGGCGTTCTCTTAGCCGATGGCTCTCCCGATGCCTCACCCGCCGCGTTTTTGGAAATGGAGCTGCCGGAATTTGTCGATCCGGCATTCCGAAGTGCCTGGACCAAGCGCTCGCCGAAGGACGTTGGCGACGCGGTGAACCAGTCGGAATTCCTCGGTGCGAGTGATGGATGGAATCCATCTGCTCCCGCCGTGCCGTTAGCGATGCTGGCCGTGGGACCTCCCGAAGCCCCCGGGAAGCCGGTTGGCCTGGGCGGCAATGGACACGTGAGTCTTTCTTGGGGCCCTGCGGAGAATGCCGTGAGTTATGCGGTCAAACGGGAGAAAGACGACGCCAGCGGCTTCAGCACCGTGGTCTCCGGCTTGATGCAGCCGCATTGGATTGACCGCAACCCTGGTCCGATCGCCCCGCGCCGTTACGTGATTTCCGCCGTGAGTGCCAGTGGCAAATCGGCTGAGGCCGATCCGGTCACCGCGATGATTTCTGGCGAGGGGCTGCCGATTCCGTGGGCGTTGACCGCTGCCGGAAACGGGCAAGCCGCTTTCTCAAACGGCACCCTCTCCCTGCGGGCTCCGGCTTTTGCTTGGCAGGCTGTGACAGGCGATGCTGAATTCCAGGTTCATGTCAGCGGGTTCACCGGGAGCACACGGACGGGTTCGGCCGGGATTCGCCTGCAAAGCAAGTCGGCTGATGGGGGCGAAGAGCCTTTTGTCGCTCTGGTGATTCACGCGAACGGCCGGCCGGAGCTGCAGTGGCAAGCGTCGGGCGGAACTGTGGAATCGCTCAGCGGCGGATCCCTGCCGGTGCCGTGCTGGTTGAAGCTGACCCGGCAACAGGAGGCGTTTCGCGGTGAGGTTTCCGCGGATGGGGCGACGTGGAAGGCAATCGGCGAAGCGTCGCTTCCTCTGTTTGCCGGACCCGCCTACGCCGGGTTGTCCGCTAGCGAGGCGGAGGCTACTTTTGATGGAATCGCCTTCCCATTGCCTCCGCCGGCAAATGCGGAAAAGTGAGTTCTGTGTTGCTCGTCAGGATTCCAGTTGCCAGATGCCCGAACGGCGCGTAGGTCGCCGCCATGCCCAATCGAGTTTCGTTCCTCTTTCTGGTCATCGGACTTTTGATTTCGCTCGGCTCCGCGGCCGCCAATTTCTTCCTCGTCTCGAGCGTGCTCCACCTGGATGCTGCTGACCGGCTTTCCACCTCCATCGAGTGTTTCGGCGCGGTGATCACCGCCGTCGGCGTCCTCTATGCCGGACTCAATCTGCGGGAGATGTCGGATGCGCAGTCGGACCTGAAATCGATGCAGGAGTCGCAATACATTCAGTCGTTCCTGGATCAGTGGAACTTCGACGTGGAACAGTGCCTGGTGCAGATGGAGCGGGACGGCGTGGCCAACCGGACCTCCGACCTGCTGAAGATCGTCTGGTTTTTTGAGAAGGTGGACACGGCGATGCGCACCTGTTCGAGGCTTCGGCGCCGTTTGCGTGAAGTCTTTGCGAACGATTACTGGAAGGTCAGCGCCTTTCTCCAGCGCAATCGCGTCCGTGAGCAGCAGCTCATTCCGGAAAGCGAGTTGCGTCCGTTTGAGGCTGCGGCGGAGCGGTTTGGAGCGCCCGAGGAATAGGCGTTGGCCCGAATCACTCGGCGATCAGGTCGTATCCGCGCCAATCTTTCACTGTCACCTGCGCGAACTGGCCTACTGCCAAGTTCTCCGGGACGAAAACGGTGGAATCGACTTCCGGCGCATCCATCTCGCTGCGGGCTTGGCCGGGTTTCTCCACCAAAACACGGAGTTTGCGTCCGACTTGCTTGGAGTTGAACTCCTCGAACTCGTGTTGCAGGGCACGCATCGCTTCGTTCCAGCGGCGCTTGCGCGTCATGTGGTGGATGCCGCCGGGGAATTTCTCCGCCCGTGTGCCTTCTTCCTTGGAATAGTTGAAGACACTGGCGCGCTCGAATTTGGCCTCGTGAATGAACCCGACCAGTTCCTCGAAGTCTGCTTCGCTCTCGCCGGGGAACCCGACAATAAACGTCGTCCGCAAGGTCAGTCCAGGGATGCCCGCGCGCATGCGGCGGACGAGGTCCCGAATATAGGCGCCATCCGTTTCCCGGCGCATCGCGGTGAGCATGCGATCCGAGATATGCTGGAGCGGCATGTCGACATAACGCGCGACCGTGCGGCTTTGGGCGATGGTTTCGATCAGTTCATCGCTCCAGTGCGCCGGATGGGTGTAGAGCAAGCGGACCCAAAAGTCGCCATCGATCTGGTCGAGGTCCCGAAGCAGGGAGGCGAGAGATTCTCCTTTGGAGGAATCGACGCCGCTGCGCGGATTGGGGCGGGCATCCTCCCAGCGATCCATACCGAAATACGTGGTGTCTTGAGAGATGAGATTGATTTCGCGGACGCCCGATTTTACGAGGGCTTCCGCCTCGCGAACCACGGATTCTTGCGTCCGGGAGCGGTGGCGTCCACGGATTTTCGGGATGATGCAAAAGGAGCACGGATGATTGCAGCCCTCGGCGATCTTGATATAGGCGGTGTGGGATGGCGTGAGCCGGAACCGGGGCGTGTCGTAATCCGGAATGAATTTCGGTGTCGCGGTGACGAGATTCTCCTGCTCGCCCTCGCCGTCCTTGGCTTGAAGACCACGAATCAGCTCCGGGACGGTGGTGATTTGGTCCAGGCCGATGAAGGCGTCCACTTCCGGCATCAGGCTGGGCAGCTCTTGCCGGAACCGTTGAGAAAGGCAGCCCGCCACCACGATTTTCTGACGGGGACGGGATTGGCCGCGCTCTTCCACCGCGCCAAGGATGGTGTCGATACTCTCCTTCTTGGCTTGGTCGATGAAGGAGCAGGTATTGATGATGAGGACGTCCGCGAGCTCCGCCTCCGGGGTCATGACCATGCCCGCTTTTTGCAGGCAGCCGATCATGATTTCCGAGTCGATCAAGTTCTTGGCGCAGCCGAGAGAGATCAGGCCGACGGTGGTTTGGGCCTTGGCTGACGCTGTGGATTTTGCTTTGGCGGACATGGGCGAGAGGAGGGCGAAGATGCCGCAATCCTCCGGGGTGTGCAAACGAAACCCACCCTGGATCCGATTTGGAAGATAGCATGAGATCGGGGTTGCGCAGAATCCGCGTTGCGGCGGTTCCCATCGCGCCGGACGGTAATTTCCGTGACCGGAACTCGGCGGCCTTCTCTTCCCTCAACTTTGCTGAAGCAAGTCGTGGACTTGCGCCATGACGTGGCCGCGCGCGGTGGCGAGATCGCCGGGCGTTGGGAGGCGGCGCTGCCGATTCCCAAAGAAGCCATCCCGAGCGTCCGCAACCTCGCGGCCTACCTCGCCTTGCGGCATCGCGATCTTCGAGATTTGCAGGACGATTTGGCGTTCCGCGGTTTGTCGTCGTTGGGACGATGCGAGTCGCGCGTCCTGGCCACCTTGGATGCGGTTTGCGCCACGCTGGCGCGCTGCTCGGATGGTCCCGCGAAATCCGAGGATTGGCCGGGGCCGGGAACCTTTTACCACGGCGTTGAGCGCATTGAGCAAGCCGCGGAAGCGTTGTTTGGCGCTCCGGGGGCGTCGGGGAGCCAAATCATGGTGACGCTTCCAGCCAGCGCCGCCACCGAGCGCACCTGGTGCCGCCGGATGATTGAGGCCGGCGTGGCCTGTTTCCGGGTCAATTGCGCACACGATTCTCCGGAACTTTGGGGCCAGATGATTCGCAACGTGCGCGCGGCCGCCAAAACGGCGGGACGCGAGGTGCGGGTGGAGATGGACCTGACCGGTCCCCGGGCCCGGACGGCGGAATGCCGGCTCAAGGATGGGGAACGGCGCGCCAAGGTGGGGGACAAGATCTTGTTGGCTCGCCAACAGCTTCCGCCAGAGGTGCAAGCCCCGTTCGAGGCGGTCTGTTCACTGCCGGAGGTGGTGGACGCGCTGGAGGAGGGGACCACGCTCTTTTTCAACGAAGGCCGCCTCGGTGCCGTGGTCACTCGGAAGCTTCCTAGCGGAGCGCTGCTCACGGTCAGTCAGGTGGCCAAGGAAAAGGGAGAACGCTTTCGCAGCGATATGGGGATCAACGTCCTGGATGTTCCCCTCCGGCTCCCCGCGCTTACGGAGAGGGACCGCCGGCACCTGGACGTGGTCGTACATGAGGCGGACATCGTGGGTTATTCCTTCGTCCAATCCGCCGCGGACATGGACGTCTTGCACGAAGAGATTGCCTCTCGGGCTAGGCTGCGCAAACGGGAACGGCCTTTGGCGGTGGTCGCCAAGATCGAAACCGCGCTTGCGGTGCAAAACCTCCCCGAAATCATTGTGCACGGGCTCTGCCGGGCTCCTCTCGGCGTGATGATCGCCCGGGGCGATCTCGCGGTGGAACTCGGTCCGGTCCGGCTCGCGGAGGTTCAGGAAGAACTGCTCTGGATTTGCGAAGCCGCCCACGTCCCCGTCGTTTGGGCCACCCAAGTCTTGGAATCCCTCGCCAAAAAGGGCCTGCCCTCCCGCGCGGAACTCACCGACGCCGCCATGTCCGAGCGGGCCGAATGCGTCATGCTCAACAAGGGGCCTTACATCCTGGAAGCGGTGAAAACCCTCGACGCCGTCCTCACCCGGATGAAGGGACACCAACGCAAAAAAATGGCCCGGTTCCGCCCGCTCCGGTCGTGGGAACATTTGCTGGGGGTGGAGTGATGGAGTGATGGAGGGATGGAGGGATGGAGGGATGGAGGTTTGACTGGGGCATTTCCCCTCAACCCTCAACCATTAGCCTCCACCCAGCGCACCGCTTCGCGGATCATCTCCGCGCTGGTTTGGTAGCCCATCTTTTCTTTGATGTGATCCCGGTGCACCGCCACCGTTTTGGGGCTGAGATTGAGCCGGGCGGCGATTTCCTTGGCTGTTTGGCCTTCCCCGAACAGCCGGAAAACCTCGAACTCACGATCGCTGAGTTTCTCGAGTGGGGAGCTCTCCGATCCTCGCGGGCGGGGGCTGGCGAAGGCGCTGATGACCCGGGCGGCGAGACGCGGACTGAGGTAAATCCCTCCGTCCAAAACCTGGCGGATCGCGGAGAGCATCGTGGCGCTGTCGCTTTCCTTCATGACGTAGCCCTTTGCTCCCGCTTTGAGGCAGCGCTCTGCCCAGAGCGTCTCGTCGTGCATGGAAATCACGAGGATCCGCAGGTCCGGACGCAAGGCGGTGAGATCTTTGATCAGGTCCAGGCCGCTGCGCCCAGGGAAGGTGAGATCGGTGACGACGAGATCCGGCTCGGTCCGTTCCACCTGCGTAAGGGCATCGGCCGCGTTCGTCGCGGTGCCGGCGATCTCCAGTCCAGCTTGGCTCGCCAGCATGTTGCGGTAGCCATCGAGCATGACTGGGTGGTCATCGACGAGAACGATCCGAGCTGGGGAATGCGCGTTCATGCAGGATCTCTTTCGCAAGGAACGACGCAGCGCAAGAGCGTCCCCCCGGCGGCGGCCGTGGAGAGTTGCAACTCGCCTCCCAGGAGTTGGGCGCGGTGCCGCATCAAACTCAACCCAAGTCCAGCGCCGGCCGCCGGGAGCGGCAACGTGATGCCTTCGCCATCGTCCTCCACTTCGAGGACTAAGGCGCGATGGCTTTCACGGAGAGCGACGCGGATTTCCGAAGGCGCGGCGTGCTTCAGGGCGTTGGTGATGCCTTCCTGGGCGATGCGGAACAACTGAGTGGCCACTTTCGTGGAGCAGGAGGGCGCGGGAGAATCCGTCTCAAAGACCACCCGCACGCCGCCGGCGGATTGGATCTCCGCGGCCATGTTTTCCAGGGCTTGAGCCAAGCCTCCCGCTTCCAGGCCGACCGGAGCCAGCCCGTGCGAAAGCCGGCGGGTTTCCGCGATCGCCTCCCGGATTTGACGAGCGGCTTCTCCGGCTCGGGCGGCTCCCTCTGGTTGGCCCGCGAGGATGGGCGCCAAGCCATCGACCGCCAAGGCCACCGCGGTCAGGCGCTGGCCAAGTCCATCGTGCAGCTCGTGGCCGATGCGGCGCCGTTCCGCTTCGCCGGCTTCGAGGATTTGGGTTTCCATGCGGGCGCGCTCGGCTTCGTGGGTGAGGACGGCAGAGGCCATGGTACCGAGGGCGCGGGAAAGATCGGCCACCTCGTCGCCACCCGTGAGGGGGATCAATGGGGTGCGGCGTCCGGCGAACTCCCGCGCCATCTCCGCCAGCCGTCCAATGCGCTGGGCGAAACCATAGTGAAGCACGCCCCAAAGAGCCAGGCAAAGGGCGCCAGTAGCCAGAGTGGACCATTGCAGGCTGCGCAAGGCATCGGTTCGAGCGGAGGCTAACGTGGCGGAGCGGTCGTAAACCAGGACTACCCAAGAATTCGCGCCCTGCGTGGGGAAGGCGGCATAGAGCTGTTCTTCGTTTTCGGACAACATCACGCGCTCTCCGTCAGCCGGTTGCATCAGGCTGGTGGCCGCTCGCATGAAGGTGAGGCGCGCTTCCCGGCCGCTCAATTCCCGGGCGGAGCTGACGAGGATGGAGCCATCCGAATCCACGAACGCCGCCAGAGCCAAATCCGGTGCCGCCACGGAGACGGCCAAATCTGCCTGAAGCGCCGCGATCCCGCCGGGCGTGTGGAGATTTCCCCCCAACCGGGCCAGCCGTTGCCCCGTCGCGGTTGCTTCGGCACGCAAGCTGGCGCTGCCGCGCGCCAAGTCATCGGCCAAGTTCCAGCGATAGTTTAAAAAGAGAATCGCCAGGCCAAACACGAGCACCAACAAAGGCGCCGCGAGGCGGGCAGGAGGAGGAAAAATGGCGTTCCAGGCCAGGGCGCGAGCGGTCATCGCGATGCCAATGTAGCGCGTCCCCGTCCGGGAGCTAGAGGTTCTCCTCCACCGCTGCGGGGAGCAGGGACGGAAAAGACGGAACCGCTCAATTCCCCGTGCAGGCTGGTGACCTCAACGCTCCGTCAGTGCCGACAGCATCTCCAAGAGATTGTCGACGATCTTTACCGAGGCTTGTTCTTCGACAACGTTGGTTCCGATCCAGGTTTCGTAACCGCCCAGCTTGTGATGCTCCGGAGTTGGTAGATACCCGTGCCGCCCATTGGCCAATCCGATGACCATGGTTTGCGGCAAGGGGCTGCGCTTCTTCAGTTCCAGGCCGATCTCCACGAAGGTCTCGAACGGGATGCCGCAGATCGCCAAATCTCCGATCCGAATGGCCTGCAGTTTGACGGTCAGTGTTTCTTCTTTCCTCTCCGCCGCGCCGACGGTGCTCCGGGCGTAGTTCTGCGCCAAGCGGGGCAATTTATCCACCTCTTCCGGGGCCTTGACGGACAGGACGGTCTTGGCTGCGGCGAGCTGTTCAGGCGTCGGGCGACGGTAGCTCAGCGTGAGTTCGCGTTGCACCATGGCGAGTGGAACTTCGGAGTTATATTCGATTTTGCGGGAGGCATGCCAAGCGGTATCGGCTGCTTTTTGCGCCACGATCCGGCATTGCTCGAACGGTTCGCGCGGGGGGCGGGTGACAAGGAAGGGGATGTTGTTGATATCCCCGGAGGCGCCGTTTGACATCATGGCCACGAATCCAGCTCCGGCGCCGAGACGCGAGGGCATGAGGCGGGCGAACTCTCCGAAGTAATCGGCGGAAATCTGCGCTTTCGGCATACCTCCTACATAGTGGAGCGCATAATTCGCGAAGAGTGCGAGAGGCCGTCTCTTGGCGTCCTGAACGGAAATTACCGTGATGTCCGGATCCGTTGGCCCGGCCGGACGGTCGAGCACGTCCGCGGAGGTCCCTGGGTTCATCTTGACGGTATCAAGTTTGCCGAACGGATTGACCGGCATTTGTCCCGGTTTGAGATACCAACGCCGGTTGAAAACTTCATCCGGAAGCGGATGCGCGGCGGCTCCGATTTTGGCGGGCTGAAGAGCGCCGTGGGCCTGGATAATTGATTCAGCAATGCCACTGACCAATACCGGGCGATAGGCCACGGCGGGCGCGGGGCCGCTGGTTGCATTCGACGGGGGGCCGCTGTGCGTATGCGTGGAAGCGATGAGCATCCGTTCCGCCGGGATCCCAGTTTTGGCGGAGGCGATGCTTTTGGCTTCTTCGAGCACTTCCGGAGCCGCGCCGAGGCTATCAATCACCACCATGGCGACGGTGACATCGCCGCTTGCCAGTACCATGGCGCGGGCATGCAGTGGATCGTGGGCGCTTTCCGCAAGATTCGCGCTGAAGCCGCCGGGCATGTTCAGTGGGAACTCTTTTGGCGTGATGTCCACGGCCGCGGCTCCGGCGCGCAGACCGGGCTCGGCCGCACTCGCTCCAATGAGGCCGACGCAAACCCATAAGATGAAGAAGGTTCTCATGACGGTGCGGTTTCTGTCACCTTACCTCACTTCGCTTGGCTTTGCGGCAACGGCGGCAGCTTGGCGCTGTAATGGACGGCGCGATGCCGGTTATCATCGAACGCGAAGTGGAGCCACTGTTTGTCCGTGCTGACGAATCCGTCTGGATAATTCATCCGGCCCTTGGGCCCATCACAGCTTTCTTGCTGTAAGACGCGTTGATATGGCCACGTCTTCATGCCATCGAAGCTGATCCACAAGGCCATTGGACTTCGGTGCTTGCTGTTGGGATTGTGCAACAAAGCCACGGCGTCCCCGCCCAGCCCATAGAGCGTTGCTTTGCTGCCTGGATTGGGAATCGTCGTAATGCTGGCATACTCAGGCCAGGTGCGTCCGCCATCCGGGGATTCCGCCTTGAAGAGCAAGCCGCCGAGCCCGTCCGCGCGGATGATCATCACGATCCGGCCGTCGGCCAGCTCGACCAAGTTGTTCTCCGCCCATCCGAAATACCGATCGTTTGGAGTGAGGCGAACGTTCCCATATTCGCTCCACGTCTTGCCGCCATCGGAACTCATGAGGACGCCGTTGCGGGGATTCGTGAATGCGCGTTGCAGCGGCCCAAGATCCTTTTGGTCATCCGGTCCCACATAATGCTGATACGGAAGCAGAATGCGCCCATCGCGTGTTCTGATATGATTCCGGATAAAGGTACGGAACCGGAGACGTCCGGGAACCTCTTCGGGCCGTCCCGAGGTTTTGAACGAGTCATCGCTGGTGAGATACCAGGAACGCCAGTCATCGGACCAGTGGCGGGAATGCGTCGAGTAGAAAAGGAAAGAGCGCTGTCCGATCGTCATGAGCTCCGTGGGACCTTGGCCCTTGGTCTTGAACTCGCGCGGGAAGCCAACATCAAACGGTTCCAGCGGCGTCCAAGTTTTCCCTTTGTCATAGCTCCGGGTCACGCCGGTGTAGTTCAGCGGCGATGGCTCGGTATCGCCGCCCGCGAGCATAAAAAGAATCCACGAACCATCTGGAAGTTCACGAAGGGTGGTGTCACACACCATTTTGTTTGGCGTGACGCCGTCGTAGGGAATGCTCTGGTAATCCTGCTTCGCGTCTTCGGCGGCCTGGGCGATCCACTTCGGATCCGGCTTGATGGACGCATGCAGGTTGGGCGAGTGTGCTTTGTTCACCAGCGTGCGCACCACTTTGGTCTGCGCCGCGATATCGGCTTCGGTGAATTTGGTGAGGAGGATCTCCGCGTCCGTGTGGCGGTTCCAATCATAAAGAATGTGGATCGTGCCATCTGGCGCCTGAAATCCATCCGGATAAGATACCTCGGCGCGGTCATCGAGAAGCAATCCCGATCCCCAGCTGTAGCCGTCGTCGGTTGACAGAAAAGCGGTCATGCTGGAGCGGCGGGGAAGCCGGACATCAATCGGACCGTTCTTCACCAGCAACAGATTGCCGGAAGCCAGGCGTCGGATGAAAAAGCGGGCGCTGACGTTTTGAATTTTGCTGCGCTTCGGCACCGTCCAGGAGGCTCCCTTATCATAAGAAACGCTTTCGCTGATGCCATGTTTGGTCCGGGCGAGCATCCAAAGGCTGCCGTCGCGGCGCTCCACGATCATGTGCTCATCGAAATCCGTCTCTGGGAAGGCCACTCCGCCGCGGCGCTTCCAGGTTTTCCCCTGATCGGTTGACGCAAAGACGTTGGCCATACGGATCGCGTCCAGGTCCTTGTGGGCTTCCTTGAGGCTCGCGGGTCCGATGCGATCCCGCGTCCACAAGGCCACAGGAAGAAGCCAATCTCCATTCGCCAGCACCGTCGGTTTGTTCAGCGTGCAGCCGTCGGCAAAGCGGACCGGAGCGCTCCAAGTGGGCGTGGCGTCGTCCGGGTTGTCGCAGCGAATATACCAGTCTCCGGCACGGCCATCGAAGTATCCCATGCTCTGGTCGAAGAACAGCCAGAGACGGCCCAGCGGATCTGTCCAGAGGTTGCCGACCAAGGCGCGGCGTTGCGGGAGGTTCGGTGGATCCGTCGGATCAATCACTAGCCGGGGCTTGGACCAGGTTCTGCCTTGATCATCGCTGCTGGCCAGCATGAAAAAGCCGTTCGGGCTGTCGCCATTCCCCACCCAAGCGGCCCAAAGCCGACCTTTCGGCGTCCGGTCGATTCCGATGATCATGTTCCCGGGCCGGACGGCGTCGTCGTATTCCGGCCCCGGATGGGTCTGGATCACTGGCGGCTCCAAGGAGAGATCGAGCTGCGCTGGGTCGAAGGCCAAAGCGGAGCCAGCTAAGGCGAGGCCGAGGATTACGGAAACCTGGAACTTCATCGTGGGGGTTAGCGGGGATTTGGGGAAAGGGTTTGCAGGTAGGCTTTGCGAAGAATCGCCACGTCGGAGTCCACCGCGATCCGGGTGAATCCCAGATCCAGGTAGAACGGCAAGTCCCCTAGATCACGGATCAGGATTCCCGCCTCTTTCCCGGAAGCGGTTGCGGCCGTCACCACCGCCGACAAGCAGAAGGCGAAATCGCCCGGTGGATCATCCTTTTCCGGGCCGTGAGTGAGGTCGAATTGGAGATCGGCGGGGCCCACAAAGAGAACATCGACGCCGTCCACCTGGGCGATTTCTGGGGCGTTGCGAACGCCGCGAGCCGTTTCGATCTGCGCCATGACGACCGGATCCGGCGCCGGAGTTTGCGAAGATTTCAGACCGTAGTCGTAGGCTCGCACGGTCCGCGAATAGCCGCGATGACCTCGCGGCGTGTAGCGGGTGCTCTGGACGATGCGCTGGGCTTGTCCGGCATCGTCCACATGCGGAACCATCAGCCCGTGAGCGCCCCAGTCGAGCAGGCGGGCGATCACGTCCGGGTGCGGGGCTCCGACGCGCACGATGCCTTGGGTGGCGGTTCCGCGGAGGGCGCGCAATTGATCGGGAATGGCGCATTCGGTGGCAGAGCCATGCTCGAGATCGAACAGCAGCCAGTGAAATCCGGCCAGAGCGGCAAGTTCCGCAATGGCCGGAGAGCCGAGGGACATCCACGTGCCCAAGGAAACACTCGGTGAGGGATTCATAAAATCGTCAGATCCGCGTTCGTCGCCAAGCCGTCGAGCGCTAGCTGGATGCGTTCGTGGGTCATCCTGCGCAGATCCGCGCCGCTCCCGCCAGAACGAATCAGAAAGAAGCCATCGCTTCGCTCAAAATAACCGGCGCCCACCCGGATCACCGCCTTGACGAGCATGTTGCGGAGCAGATGCAGCCAGAAACGGCGGCGATGTTCCTCCGGGAGGGGGCGGATCGTTGTATAGCCGTGAAAGGCATTCCGCAGAAAGGCTTGATCGTGAAAGCAGGCCAACAACGAAAGATCATCCATCGGATCGCCGCCAATCGCGTCGTCGAAGTCGATATACGCGGCGATGTGATTCGCGCTGCCCAGAATATTCCAGAGCGCGAGATCCTTGTGGACGAGGCAGGCGCGATCCAGCGCTAGCAGCGAGCGATGTTCTTGAATGGCCGACGCGATCTCCCGGCGCCGGTCTGGATCAATGAAGTTGCGATCTTGAAGAAAGTGCAAATGGTCCTCAAGGCGAAGAGAGAAGTAGCTGTCGTACCGCGCGTGATAACAGGTATCTTCCGTGGCGAAGGGTCCGAAGCCGTTGGGTCTAATTTCTTGCCAAGTGGCCACCGCTTCTCCGATCCTCAGAGCGATGGCTGGTTCATCAAGGCTGCCTTCCTTGAACCAGTGATTCAGATCGGGGAACGGTATGCGCTCCATGAGTTGCCACCCGAAAGGCACGCGGAGCCGGGTCGCGTCCACCGCCGCAATTCTCGGAACGGGAACGCCGGTGGCGGCCACCAAGCCCATGATCGCGGATTCGATCGCCAATTGCTGATCTTGTTCCGGGCCATGTTCCACCCGGGCGAACAGGGCCGTATCGCCGGCATCGACGTTCCAAGTGAGGTGGTTCCCCTGGCCGGCAGCTGCGGCGAGGGTGATCGCTTGACCCGGGAATACCTCTGCGATGGCTTGTCTCAGTTGATTCTCCAGGTCCGGACCGGCCTCGCGCTTCTCGCCGGTGCCGTGGAAAGCGGCTGGGCGGTCGCACTTCCAGTAATAGATACTTTGGCGACTCATCGCGGATCACAGAATCTCCACACGCGTCGACAACATGTGCTCGCCGCCGGGCCCTAGATTCACGATATCATCACCCGCGTTCGCGGCTTCGATGCAGAGAAAGTCATGATACGCCTTGTCCGGGAGATCGCTAAGGCGCTGCGATTTTTCGATCCAAGGGTTCCAAACCACTGTGGTATCGCTGTTTTTCTTGGAGACGTGAAGCACGCGATTCCAGGTGAGATCTTCTACTCGAACGGAAGCTGCGCTATGATAGATACGGTCCACTTCTCCTCGAAAATCGACAGCTCCAGTTTGGATCTTGCGCTGATTGCCATCGATCGTGTCCGTGTAGGCGGTGCCGTCCAAGCCGATGACTCGGGTTTGTTCGATGGCTCCGGTGCAAAGATAGGTGTGCAAGGCTCCGGTGACTTCGACATGCGCGGTCCCGGGATTGCTCATGTGGAGTTCTACTTCCAGGGCGCGGCCCATGGTGACGGCCAATTCCAGGGCAAACGGATGGGGCCAGAGTTCCAGGGTCGAGGAGTCACTGGCGAGTTCGAGGCGGCAGGTCACGCCGAGCTCTGATTCGCTCACCTCGGCGAGGTTCCAAAGGAGCGTCCGGACGAAGCCGTGACTGGGGAAGCCGGGCCGGGGGCCGAACCAAGGCCAGCAGATGGGAATCCCGCCACGAATGGGCTTTTCTTCGGCGAAAATCGCGTCCGGGCTCATGTAAAGCACCGGATGATTCGTCCCGGAAGGTGTCCATTCCAAGACGTGTCCCCCGAAAAGCGAGATGCTTCCGGTGGCGGCCGGATGGTTAATCTGGAGCGTCGGGTGGCTGGGCCGTTCGAGCGAGAGGGTGGCGCTGGGAGGAAGTTGCATGGCGGACGCAGGCTAGGACAAACCTGGCCCGTCGCCAACTCAAGTCTTCATGACCGGGGCGGCTTTTTTCAGCCGGATGATCGGCAACCGGGCCATGCTCGGCGAGCGTCCCTCGGACCCGGCAAGCCTTGGTAGCGTGGGTGTGAATGGAACTGATGGTCAGAAAGGGCGGAATGCGTGGGCGATTCCGCTACGAGAATGAATTCTGAGTAGCGGAATTCCCAAGAATTCCGTTCCAGCGTCCATCACAATCTTCACACCCTGGTAGCGTTGGTTCTTGAACGCGAACGTTCGCGGACAGCCTCCGCGTTCCGTGGTGGGTCTGCTGCGCTTGGCTGTTGCTGGTTCATTGATCGACAATCTGAGGCACGAACCGCCGGGCCTGCCATGTCATCTATCTGATATGGGCCTCATCCACTCGATTCCCGCAGGAATCCCCTGGTCGATCATGGATTGGTAGTGTCCGCCGCTGGGCACCGTTTGTAGGGTCACATTTGCGTTGGTCTGCCTCAGAGCATCGACGAATGGTTGGTAACTCCCGGCGGGAATCATCCCATCGTCGTCGGCAAAGAAAAGAAAAACGGGCACGCGGATTCGCGCGGCGTGGGTCAGTGGAGAACTGCGTTTGACGAACTCATTGATCCCAGGAAGTACGTCTGCGCTTCCTTCCGTCCCCAAAAGCTCCAAAAAGTGCTTCTCCAGTTCGACGGCGGGAGCATACGCGAGGCACCCCCGCAAACGCGGCTCGTGAGCGGCGACGAGGAGCGAAAGCGCGGCCGCCGAGCTGTGTCCCGCCGAGAAAATCCGTTGGGGATCGACCATGGGCAACCGGGTGATCGCAAATTCCACGGCATTGCGCGCGTTCACCGTTCCCGCACCGGCGGCCTTGAAGCTGAGAAAGGCCGATCTCATCCTCTCCGCGACGCTTTCAACCGGGCCTTCGTCCTGCGGATCCTCGCCGTCGAGCGAATAGAGGATCGCCACCATGCCGGCTTTGGCATAGGGAAGCGTCTCTTTGTGATAGGCATTCTCATCGAACTCGTCGAGATTGGCGCCACTCAACAAGTTCGTTCCGGCGGGGGCGACAATGACACAGGGCAGGCTTTGCGGGGCCGCCTCCGCACTTCCGGCTGGCAGGTAGATCCGGAAGGACATGGCCGTGCCGGGCTGCGCGTTCGGGTTTCCCTGCCCAAGCGAAACTTGCGCCACTCGCACGCCGCCAGGCTCCAATTCCTGGAACTCCGGCAAGGAGGGAAACGTGGGGATGGCGACTTTCCGAAGCTCAAACGGCTCCGAAGCCGCCTTCAGTTCTGCCTTTTTCACCGACGCCTCGTGAACGAGCCTCGCGCTCAACCAGCCCCACATCCCGATCGACAAATACCCGGTGATCAACCCGGTAATCGCCAACCCTTTTCCGTTCCGGGCTCCACTTGATTTGGCGATACTTGGCAAAGCGACGTGACCACAAATGACCGCGATCAGCCCGGAGAAAGGAACACAGAAACCCAGCAGTCCAAAAATCAAGCTGGCCGTCGCGGAACCTTCCGATCTGGCGCGGACCGGCACGCGGTGGTGGTGAGGCGGTACAGGAGGCGGAAGTGGCGGGTGGGAGGCCATGGCGGAGAACGGATTTGTGGGGAAGCTATGACGTGCGGGGTCGCTCTGTCAACGATGAGCGTGCGCTCACAGGCTGCCGGCCCAGCGCAGCCCACTGGCAGCCGCGCTTGTTAGCTACATTCCCAGTTTGAGGAAAACGGATTGCAACGATTGCATCGAAAGAATCGAACGATTCCCAGGTTCCCCAAACGCATAGTCTTGCCGGGAAATCGAAACTCCTAGCTCTTTAGCAGTGGATTCGTCGTAGTCGAAGGTCATTTTGGGTCGCGCTAACGTTCCGCAGCAGCGGCCCAGTGCCATTGGCGTGATAGGCAACCAGAGCGGAATCGTGGGATCCGCTGACTTCGGGGGGTAGGGCGACGATTCATGCTGTGATCTTCGATTGCAAACCGTAGCGCTATCGCCGGCTTCACTGCATCTGGTTTGTTCTGCGCGAAACTAGCAAGGTCGCTGAACTGGTTCGCGTCCACAATGACCTCCGGCCTCATACTCTCGCAGAACGTCAGCGGACACGCGACGCGATCAGCGTTCGGCGTGCTCCACCTGGTTCGTCGATGGTCATAGTGCCCTGTGACGCTCGCTGGTTGGCTCGAGCTTCTCCATGATGGTGTCATAGAGTTCAATATCGATGCAACCGAGTCCGCGACCTCGGTTGAGAAATCGTTTCAGGTTGTCTTTTGCATTTATGAGTACGTCTTTCCGCTGACTTTTGGTCGTGGTGGGGCGTGGAGTCTGGTACAGCTCCCCGAACTCGTCTTTGTTTTGGGGGCTCCGATCGGCCTCGTCCATGAAACGCTGGCGGGCATCTCTCATACGGTCAAGTCGGTCCTCGTAGCCCTCCACTAATGCCTCCAGGTGTGCATATTCGGAATACCAAAACTCTATGTTGCCACAATAGCCAGCAAACTGCTCGGGCTGGGCAGCACATGCGTTCTCGAGAACGAAATTCAATGCCTCGCCAATTCGAAGAACGTATTGCGACATGGTGAATGAGGTATTGAGCTTATTCTTTGAGACGAACAGTATATTAGGCCTCTGTGCGGAAGAACTGTTATCGCGCGCAGGGGCCTTTTACCGCAAAAGGCCTCCTTCCCGGCCACACAGCCCGAGGCGTTCTTCTGGTTTCAGGTCTTGAGAATTTTGATTGGCGCCGGGGCGATCGTCAAGGAACTTTGGCGGCATGGATTGCTCGTTGGTTTGGGAAGCGCGAGCACTCGTGCCCCGGACGCTGCGCTGTCGCCGGGGAAGGTGGATCGGCGGCCGCAGAGGCTGGCACTTACCCACAGGTTTTTCAGGTTCCCGGAGGGACCTCGAGAAGGTTAGCCGGTCATGTTGATGACGTTCATGAGCGGCGAGACCGGGAGCGAAGCGGACGTAGGCTGCCACAGGCAGAGCGCAGTGTCCAAACCGCCGCCCTCCGGGCAATCTGACCTTCAATTGGAGGGCCAGCCTCCGCTGTCGCTTATCCTGGAACGGGAACGAGAATGCTCTCACGGAGGTGCAAGGTCACGGAAGGGCAGGTCGGGGAACCATTCCTCACGGAAAGCGAATCAACGTCTGCGAGGTGCGCTTGTCGGGCGATTGCCCTATCCCGTACGCAACGTGGTGTGGGACCCGTGGCTGACTGAGCGAACCTCAGTCAGTCGCGGGGACCCGATTGGGGCTTTTCTTCCAAGGTCGCGATGGCTATCTTTGCCGCATCGGCCACAGAAACCTGAGCACCATAATGAGTTTTTTCCTGATCGTCCAGGAGAGCGTGCAACCGGGGCAACGCTTCCTTGGCCCCGAGCTTGGCGAGAGATTGGATCGCGATGACGCGCACATCTGGGTGCTTGTTACGTAACGCTTCGATCAAGGGGCTTATCGCTTGCCCATCTCCTATCTCTCCTAACGCCCAGGCGACTTTGTAGTTGACCTCCTCATCCTGTAGGAGGGGATCAAGAATCGGAACGGCCTGTTTGACCTTAAGCTCGCCAAGCATATGGACGGCGTAATAACGATCAGAAGAGACCTGTTCTCGGAGAGACCACTTTGCTCCTGGTGTGCCCTGCCCCTCTGGTCTGTCGGCCCGGTCTCTAAGAACTGCGCTGATCACCTCGAATCCTCTGTCGTCGCCTAGACCAGCAACTACAAACGCTGCATTGCATCTGATGTGTCGGTCCTCGTGGCTCAGCCACGGTGTGAGCGCCGGGATCACGCTCGTGTCGCCGAGCGTCACGATCTTTCGAGCGACCTCAAACTGCATCCAGAAAATCTTGGCAGACTCAAACTGCTCAGCGAGATTGGCGGCGGACTGGTCGTCCTGAGTCTCCGCCCGGCTGGACAGGCTAAGACCCAGAAGAGACAGCGCGAGTATTTGGGCAACTGTGAATCTGATTTGTTTGACTCTCATATGCACAGGCCGAACGTCCAGCGTCACCCGGGCCGTTCAGGTGTCGGATGCATGCTCTTGTTCGCCTTTGTTTTGCGGAGCGTTGATGACTTCTTCCTTGGAGGATGCCTCGCGTTCACGGGCAGAGGCGATGATCCGATCGATGTCAAAGGCATGTTCAGCCGCATTCTCTTCCTTCCATGCGCGCACTTCCTCGATAATGGAAATAGCTTCTTCAGTCTTCATCGCCTATCAGGTCTTCGGGTGTGCAGATCACGCTCGGAGTGTATCCGAACCGTGAAATTACTTTGGAAACTGGCCACCAGATCCGCGGGGTTGCGAGGTGCTTGCAGTTCCACGTGAGAAGATAGTCAATTCCGTGAACGGAGGCAACCGCGATGTGAATCGCGTCATCGGCGGCCTTCGTGGGAATGATCTGCCTCGCGACCAATTCCTTCGCAATCTCCGCCACGGGTTCACTGAGGTGGAGCAGGGGAATCCCGCTCAGCAATTGAGCTCGCCTTTGCGCCATTTCTGGCTCCCCTTTCGCGCATTCGTCGTGGACGGTTTGGGAGGTCACGAGGCGGTAGCTGAGCCTCTCCTTGTCCCACTACTCTCGGGTAAGTTGTTGCCGCGCCGCTTCAACGATTCTTGGCGATGGGCGTCCGGTATAGAGACTAGGGATGGTAGTCTCAATGTAGACGGACTCTTCGGCGAGCTTTGTCACGTTTGTAAGGTAATGAGTCTGCTCTTAGGCGAACGTCCCGCATCACCGGCGCCGTTCAGGTGTCCTGTGAATGAGATTGTTCGTGGGTTGTGGTCTGTTGTTGTTGCTCACAGGTGGAGCCACTCGCGCAATCCCTGTTCAATTCGATCCATCTCAAGATCTGAAAGTGTTCCAAGTTTCCGGACGAAATAGCTCGGTGGCACCGTCGCGAATCCTTGCAGGAGGAACGCCCCGTCCTTTTTCAGGAACGAAGCCTTTATGATGATTTCCAGCTTTGAGCCCCAAAGCGTGGTGGTGTGAGGGACCACAGCAATGAGTGCTCGGTCCGTCTCCCCGTAATCCCCACTCATGACCACCGCCGGGCGAACCTTCGCAGCGAGACCAAAGTCGACCAGCCAGACCTCGTTACGAATTGGTTCGGTCTTGGCCATCGCACTCTTCGTCGGCGTCCAATCGGGCGAAGGTCTGAGCGGCTACTACTGCCGCAGCATCCGCACTCCATTCTCCATAATCATCGTCGGGTTGAAGGCTGGCGGCGAGAAACTCCGCCTTTTCAACTGCCGAAAGGCGCTGGAATTGGTCCAAAAGGGCCGAAACGGACTGGGTCATGCTTTGAGTTTACTTCGGTGATCCGGTCCCTTCAATCATTCTCGTTCCCATCCCACACGAACGTCGAAGTCCTCTCACACCTGCCCGAGGGCGAGGCTTCGACTGTGGGTTGAAGGTGGAATTGTCATGACGGATTGAACTCGCGGCGGGGCAGGTGTTGAGAGCGACGCCTTGTGTGTGCCCAGCATGGGCACGTTGCAAATGGGGTTTAAGTCCCCTGTGGGAATACCAGAAATCATGAAAGTGAAAGAAAACCACCATCTGAGGCCAACTCGGGAAGGGTAACCAACTCGGGGAAGGAAGGCTAGGAGAAAGTCG
>CAMCXS010000045.1 GCA_945883495.1 Akkermansia muciniphila | reverse complement strand
CTGCTGTAGGCGACTTGGACTTGGATCGTGATGTCATCGAAAACCACGCCGTTGCTGGCGCGCACCGTAAAGGTATCGGCACCGAAGTAAGCCGCGGCGGGGGTGTAGGTGATTTGGGCGGAAGTGTTGTTCCCCGTGGCTTGCGCGGTGCCGTGTTGGGCGGCGCCGCTGATCGTCCAGGTGAGCGGGTTGCCGTTGGATTCGGTGGCGTTGAGAGTGAAAGGCTGGGCACCGCCGTTCATGATGGCGGAGAAGGCCAGGCTGGCGCCCTCCGTGATCACCACGGCGCCGCCCTCCACGGAAACGTTCACGGTAATGGTGTCACTGCCGGAGGCATCGGCGGCGCGGACGACGAAGCTGTCGTTGCCGGTGAAGCCGGGATTGGGCGTGTAACTGATGGTCGCTTGGGTGTTGCTGCTGGACGGGATCGACGCGGTGCCGTTGGCCGCCGGAGTGCTGACAGACCAAGTGATGGCGTTGTTCTCCGCGTCGGTCACATTGATGGTGCCCGTGACCGCAGGGCCGTTGAGCCGGGCATTGGGAAGGGCATACGTGGTGCCTTCCGTGATCACCGGAGCGGAGTTGACAATCGCGGCACCGGCGGCGCCCAAAGCACCGACCTGGGTAGCGTCGAGAGATTGCCGCCAAAAAGCCACCGCCCCGACGTGGAGCGCAGCGTTCTCGTTGGTGTCGTCAGCGAACAGCAGGAGACTGCCTTCAACCGAGTAGCGGCCATCGACGGGACGGCTGCTGTGGGTGTGGAAGAGCACGCCGTCCACGTAGACCCGGTAAAACGAACCGAGATCCGCCACAATGACGACGCGCTTCCATACAGAATCGGGTAGGGAGCTGCTGCTATAACCCAATTCGGCGGAGCCCATCTGATCATTGTTGTTGCGGATAAAAAAGTCGCCATCGTTGCTGTTGCCGGTGTTCGTCTGGAACAGGCATCGCCAGGAACTGCGCGAGGCCGATGGGGAGAAGATATCGAAGAGAATGGTATACTCGTTCGTGTAGGTGCCACCGCCGTTGCCTCCACCGGAGTTTGGCATGACCAAGCGATTGGCGGTGCCGCCGACGGTCGTAATCACGCCATTCAGCGTCTTCGAACCATCGCTCAGACTGACCGCATGAGATGGAGTGGCGCCGGTTACGGACAAATTCGATCCGACGGTGGCCTGCGTAATGCTGCCAGCATTATTGAATTCCCACAATCCGCTCGGTGTTGGGACAGTCTGTGCGCTCGCGGTCAATGCGAAAGCGAGCAAGGAACTTCCAAGTAGCAGGAACTGACAAAGGCGGAGGTGCGTCATGGGGCAAGGAGGTGGTGGCAAGGGAGGGCCTAGGAGGCACCGCTTAATCTAAGAGCATGAAGCTGAACACCACCCAAGTGAAGCCGGGTGACGATTCCTTCACACATGCCGATTCCCCCCTCACGGAATCACCCAAGAGTCTGCACCCACGCTCACGGGTTTTTGACCTCCTCCAAGCCGGAACCAAGGACGTTCATCCATTGGCCGGCGAAAACGCACCGCGTAACGATTTGAACTACCTGAGCTGGCCGCCGTCTCCAAAGACAAGGCCGCTCCAGCTCAGGATTCGGAGGCTCCGCAACGCCCCTCTCCAGCCGCCAAAGCCCTCTTGTATGAAACCGGCCTCCTTTCCTGTGGCTCAGGTGACGTGCGGCGCCAGTAAACCCAGGAGAATGAGCGAGACCTCCGCATGATCAATTACTCCTTCCAAGACCGTGTCTTTCGCTTCATCGACGACTGCAAATCCATTTGCGTCGAAGCCCCCCAACAAGCCAAAAGGCCGCCCCGGAGAGCATCCGGAGCGGCCCCTGGAAGAACCAAAGCTACCGCGAAATGGCTACTTCGCTCAGGCCGGCACCACCGGAACGCCCGGGTAGGTCGGCGGAAGAGCGGGCGGGATCGGCGGAATCACCGAACTGACTGGCGCTACTGGAGCGACCGGCGCGGTCGGGACCGTAGCGATCGTCTGGAGAATCCGGCTCGCGATCTTGTACGGGTCACCTTGTGAATTCGGGCGGCGATCTTCGAGGTAACCACGATAGTTGCTCTCCACGAAGCTGTGGGGAACACGAATCGAGGCACCGCGGTTGGCGACGCCGTAGTTGAACTTGTCGATCGATTGGGTCTCGTGCAAACCGGTGAGGCGCAGGTGGTTTTCCGGGCCGTAAACGGCGATGTGCTCGTTTTTGTAGAGATCGAACGCGGCCATGAGGGCTTCGAAGTAGGCTTGTCCGCCGACTTCGCGCAGATACTTCGTGGAGAAGTTCGAGTGCATACCTGAACCGTTCCAGTCCACGTCCTTGCCGAGCGGCTTGCAGTGGAAGTTCACGTCCACCTCGTATTTTTCGCAAAGGCGGATGAGGAGATAGCGGGCCATCCAAATCTGGTCGGCGGCGGTCCGGGAACCTTTCCCGAAGATCTGGAATTCCCACTGGCCCTTGGCCACCTCGGCGTTGATGCCTTCGTGGTTGATGCCGGCGGCCAAACAGAGTTCCAGGTGGGTATCGACGATTTCTCGAGCGATGCTGCCCACGTTCTTGTAACCAACGCCGGTGTAGTATTCACCTTGCGGAGGAGGGAACCCACCGCCAGCGGGAAACCCGAGCGGCACTCCGTCCTTATAGAGGAAATACTCCTGCTCAAAGCCGAACCACGCATCCGAGTCGTCGAGGATGGTGGCGCGAGAGTTGCTCGGGTGCGGCGTCACCTTGTCGGGCATGTAGACCTCGCACATGACGAGAGCCGCGTTGGTCTTGGTCGGATCCGGGTAAACGGCGACCGGCTTGAGCATACAGTCGGAGCTCCGGCCCTCGGCTTGACGAGTGGAGCTGCCGTCAAATCCCCACCAGGGCAGTTCCGCCAGCGTCGGGAAGCTTGCGAATTCCTTGACTTGGGTTTTGCCGCGGAGATTCGGCACTGGCTCGTAACCGTCAAGCCAGATGTATTCCAGTTTGTATTTGGCCATAAGTTTTGATCGTGTGTCTGTTTTTTGGCGGACTGCGCAGCTTGTAAGCGCTGGTTGAGAGTTCAGCCGCGCGGGCGCCGATGAAGCAGGAACCTTGCCAGGCTTTTGAAAATCTGCATCCTTTTTGATGGAAAATCGATTCGGGTCTTCCGCGCTTGCCTCCGTCCGTGCGCAGAGCATCCTCTCTCTAGATGCGCGACGTCAAGGACACTCTCCGGGCTCTCGTCCGGATCGGCTACGACGGCCGGGTCTGGAAAACTTTCCGCGGCCCCAAGGCCGAAGAACGCTTCGCCAACGAGGTGCGCGTTTTGCGCCACTTAGAAGAGCGCGGCTGTCCTTTTGTGCCCCGCTTGCTCGAAGCAAACCCCGACGAGCTTCGCATCGTGACGTCGAACTGCGGTCAACGCGTCGAGCATCTCGATGAGGCTCGCGCCAAACAACTCTTCGCCGAGCTCGAAGCCTACGGCGTGCGCCACGACGACGCCGAAGTTCGCAACGTCACTTATCGGGCCTCAGACGGCCGCTTCTGCCTCATCGACTTCGAGTTCGCCACCATTCTCGATGGACCAACCGCCTGAATCGCCCGCCGCCCATGCTCCGACCTTGCGCTGGTTTGGCCTCACGGACCGGGGCAAGGTAAGGGCGAACAACGAGGACTCGTTTCTCGGGATGCGGTTCGATGCCCGTGAAGTGCATCGTCTCGGCAAGACCGGCGAAGCCTCGACGGCAGAGATGGACTTCGCATTCGCGGTGAGCGACGGCATGGGAGGCGCGATGGCGGGAGAATTTGCGAGCCGGATCACGGTAGATAAGATCACTCGGCTCTTGCCCAAAGCCTTCAAGCTGGCGGCCACAGGGCTGGAAGCCGGACGAGGCGATGTGCTCACGGAGCTCTTTACCGGCATCCACGGGGCCATGACCGAGCTGGATCGCTCGTATCCCGAGTGCGCCGGGATGGGCGCCACCCTGAGCCTCGCTTGGTTCACTCCCGGCTGGATGTTTTTTGCGCACGTCGGTGATAGTCGTATCTACTACCTGCCAGCGTCCGGCGAATTGAAGCAACTCACGATGGACGACACCTATGTGGGTTGGCTTTATCGCAATGGCAAACTCTCTGAATACGAAGCTAGAAATCATCCGGCGCGGAACCGGCTGCAAAAGGCGCTCGGCGGTGGAAATCAGTTTGTGACCCCGCAAATCGGCGCGGTTGGATATGAACCAGGGGACAGATTCGTGTTGTGCACGGATGGAGTCACCGACGGTCTCTACGACAATCAACTCGCCCGCTGCATCCGCGTCTCAGACGGTTTCGGGAACTCTCTCAATCCAGCCGAGCGCGTCGTCAGAACCGCCATCGATCACTCGGGCCGCGACAACACCACGGCCCTGGTGATTGAGGTGTCTTGAACCAAGATCAGTTCAGCCCAATATAAGGAGGGCAGGAGCGGAAGGCGATCAGCATGCTGGCCAATCCGGGGCAATACTTGACAATATCCTCGGCGATCTGGCGCAACTCCTCGCGATCAGGCTCCGACTCATGCGACGCCTCCGTCACGGCGACGGCAGGTTTCGGGATTTCATGGCTTGGGTCGAACAAGCCCGGGTAACGGTGGGTAGGTTCCATGTGACAAAGGTTTCAGCTTCTTGGAAGCGGTTGGGCTCCGCATTATTCGGGGCCTTTGTCAATAGAGTTACGGATGGCGACGACTTGCAGTTGTTTCTTCTTGTCGTCCACCTGCCATTGTATTTCATGTCCGGCATACGCCATTCCGTAGAGGCGCCCCGCATCGCCCCGCTGATAGGCCGGCCGGGGATCAAACGAGAGGATCTGCTTCAGCTCTGGCGCCAACGGATGCCCCTCCACGCCCGGCGCGAAGATGACTTCCAATTGCGACTCCGGCGGCGCCCCCGCAAATCCTCCCCCCTCCCGCTCCCCTTGCACGGGCCGATCCGCCCATGGCAACCACGGTTTGATGTCATAAACTGGCGTCCCATCCACCAAGTCCGCGCCAGCCACCACGAGCCGGTCCGGCAGCACCTGGCGAACTTTGACCAAGGAGAGTCCGACGGGATTGGGCCGGTAGGGCGAACGGGTCGCAAACACGCCCAATCGTTCATTCCCGCCTAGCCGCGGAGGCCGCACCGTGGAGCGCGCCGGGGAAACCGGATCATTCAGATGAAAGCCGAAGAGCAGCCAAACATGGGAAAACCCCTCCAGCCCCCGCACCGCATCCCCCGTGTTCCAAGGCGCCAACAGCTCCACCACCGCCTCCACCTCCGGAACCAGCCCCGGCTGCCGCGGCGTCCCAAACTTTTCCGCGAACGGGCCGCGCAGATGGCCAATGGGCGCAAGATTCACACTTTCATCTGTAGCTTGGCGTCCAGACCATGGCAATGTAGAGTGGCGACGTTGGAAGCATACGCTTCCGAGAAGCGGGGTGCCTAAGACTCCGCCGACACCCTTCGCGGGGCCTGTAGCTCAACGGTCAGAGCAGAGGACTCATAATCCTTTGGTTCCGG
This sequence comes from Akkermansia muciniphila, assembly GCA_945883495.1. Lineage (GTDB taxonomy): Bacteria > Verrucomicrobiota > Verrucomicrobiia > Verrucomicrobiales > DEV007 > V1-115. The sequence goes on along the minus strand of CAMCXS010000045.1, from coordinate 41,478 downwards.
GTTCGAATCCCGGCGGGCCCACTTCGTTGCCAAACCCCACGCGCGAATGGCGCTTCGCCATCGACTCCGGGAGATCACCTTCACCCTTTCCTCGTCTAGCGTGGCTTTAGGCCCTAAGCGATACGGACGCTTCGACCTGATCCTACGGAGTGATGATTGAGTGGCGAAAAGCCGCCTATCCAAGCAATTCCTCCACATCCTCCTCGGCAAACATCAGGTCTGGTTCCGCTTCATCGTTTCCGCCGAGGATGCCGGCGGCGAGCTGCGCTTTTCTTTCCTGCATGGCCACGATCTTTTCCTCAACGCTTTCCTCGGCGATCATTTTGTGGACGAAGACGGGCCGTTGTTGGCCGATCCGGTAGGCGCGGTCGGTGGCTTGGTTTTCAATTTGCGGGTTCCACCATGGGTCATAGTGAATCACCGTGTCCGCCTGAGTCAGGTTCAATCCGGTGCCTCCCGCCCGCAGGCTGATGAGGAAAACGGGCACTTTGCCGTTCTGGAAATCCGACACCGGCCGTTCGCGATCCGCCGTGCTTCCGGTCAAGGTCACAAACCCGATCCGCGCGGCTCGCAACTCTTCTTCGATCAGCGTCAGCATGCTGGTAAACTGGGAAAAAATCAGCACCCGGTGATCCTCGCGAATCAGGTCCGGGAGCAAACTCATGAGTTCCGCCAACTTCGCGGAATGCGCCGCCTTCAAGCCTTCGTCACCCATGCGCGCCAGGCGTGGATCACAACAAACTTGCCGCAGCTTGGTGAGCGCTTCGAGAATGACAAACTTGGAACGCGCCAGACCTTTTTCCGCAATCTCCGCGCGCACCTTGAGTTGCATCGCGGCGCGCACGTTGTCGTAGACCTCGCGTTGTTTTTTGGTCATCTCCACCGGCCGCAGAAGAATTGTCTTCGGCGGCAGCTCCTTGGCCACTTCATTCTTGGTGCGCCGCAAGAGAAACGGCCGGACGCGCCGTGTCAGGACCTCGCGCATCACCGCAGAATTCTCCTGCTCGATAGGCTGCCGGAACTGCCGTTTGAAGGCTTCGCGATCCCCTAGATAATTCGGCATCAGGAAATCGAAGAGAGACCAGAGTTCTCCCAAATGATTTTCCACGGGCGTCCCGGTCAAGCAAAGCCGATTCTCGCACCGGATCTTCGCCAGCGCCTTGGTGATTTTGGACGATGGGTTCTTGATGAACTGTGCCTCATCCAAGATGACCCAACTATATTCTTGGTCGCGATGCCAAACTTCATCGCGTTGCACCAAGCTATACGTTGTCAGCACGAGATCCGCGGCGCTCACCGCGCGGAATTGGGTGGCACGCCCTTCCCCATGCAAAGTGAGCACAGTCATTCCGGGCGCGAACTTGGCCACTTCGTTGCGCCAGTTCCCCATCAGGCTCGTCGGCGCCACCAAGAGCGCCGGTTTGGCGAGGCGCCCCACCGCTTTTTCGCGTTGCAAATGGGCGATGGTTTGTAGGGTTTTTCCCAGTCCCATATCGTCCGCCAAAATGCCGTTGAGATCCTTGCCCGCCAGAGATTGGAGCCAGCCCACGCCATAACGCTGGTAATCACGCAAGCTCGCCTGCAAGCCCGGCACACTCGCGCATTCCTCCACCGGCACCCCATTCCGCAACACCGCCGCCAACCTGCGCACCGCTTCTGGGATCGACGGCATCTCCTCAGGATCCAATCCAAACGCATCGATCACCTCCGCCGCTCGCAACGCGCCGAGTCGAATTCGTTCCCCATCTCGAAACGGGTTCGGATCGTGCAGTTCAAAGACGCGCTCGATGATGGCCGCGAACTGGCGTCCAGCGAAGAGCCATGTTTCTCCCGGCGCCGCCGCGAGCACATAACAGTTGCCATGCAACACCTGCCGCATCGCCTCCACCGAACGGCCACGCAGCTCCCGCAGAATCTGGTGGAGCCAGGGCAGCAAATGGAAGCGAACGCCGCTCACCTCGACGCCGATCTCCAGTTCGTAGGTCTCGTCTCCAGGACCTCCGCCGGACCGCAACTCTACATACTGCGCCTCGTCCGCCACCACACGCAACCGTCGCTCGTGGTCGAACCGGAACATCCATCCAGCGGCTTCCAACGTCGCTTGGTGCTCCCGCAGAAACCCGTGCCATGCGCCCGCTCCGTCTTCCGGGGCAAACCCCAGACTCCCATCCGGAAAATCCACCCGGCTCAGCCCACGCTGGACGAGCTCCGCTTCGGCCCGGGTTTCGTCCTCCCAGTGCCGGTGAATTTCGGTGACACCATTGTTCTCGACCTGCCGCAACACCTCGTCGGGCGTCCCGGCCTGGATCCACTCGCCCCGGTAGTCAAACCACAGCAGTGCCGCCGGCATCCTCATGCCCGGCGCCTGACTCAGCTCCAGATTCGTGACCGGTTGCAAATCGAGAATGCATCCGGGCCGCACGCCATCCGCGCTCCGGGTCTGGATCCACGGCGGCGCGGGAAATTCCGCATCCGGAAAGCTGCGGCAAAGACGCCGGTACCAATCCCCCGCGCTTGCTGGATCGAGCGACGCCCCCCGCAACCAAGTCAGCGCGGCCGGTACGGGAAGCGGACAATCCACCGGACCGAAGAATTGGCCCTCCCTGTCCAGCACCACCAAGGGAGACGTGCCAACCACGATGCGCTCCCGCTGCGCCGCGAGGACGGGTTGTTGCCGTTCCCCCTCCACCAATTCCCAAGCCGGCAACGTCAGAGTCAAGGTATCGCGCCATTGCAACGGAATGGTCGCTTCCCCGCAGAGACAGCGCCCGCAGCCCAACATTTCCCGGAGCACCTGAAACCCGCCCTCACCGGCAACCTGCAAGCCCGCCTGCTCTCGGGAAGTCATCATGTAAAGCCGCATCAAAATGCGCCGGTCCACCGGCTCCAAGAAGGCCTGCTTCAGGAGGACTTCGAGGCGCTTTTTGGTATCGATGGATACCTCACGTGGCACCACATCGCCCGGAAACAAAAGTCGGCATTCCAAGTGCCCCCGGGGACCCGGCACGAGAACGTAGCGGAGCAAAGTGTTGGGGGCGGTGACGGCGGGCAATGACGTTTCAGTGGGAGGTTCCGTCCGCGGTGACGTTGCCGAAATCGGCTCAGGAGGGCAAGAGATCATGGAAAAGAAGGGCGAGACAAGGCATGCAACGCTCTTTGCGGTTGCACCGGACCAGCCAAGGATTACGTTGGACTCTGCCCGAAAGCTTTATCTTCACCAAAGATCAAGACGGCCGAACTGTCGGCCCTTGCGCAAACCGGGATTCACACCAGCCCAGACCTTCGCCAACTTAGCTCAGTGGTAGAGCAGCCGATTTGTAATCGGCCGGTCGTCGGTTCAAATCCGACAGTTGGCTTCACCACTTTCCCCGCTGCGGGAAAGCCATTTGCGAGAAAAAGCTCTCCTCAGCTTGGGCACTTGGTCCCCCTTCAGTCCCGCCAGTTTCGGCAAAAAGTCCCCGAACTACTAGAATTTCGCGGGACTGGAACCCCAGCTGATTTACTCTGAAAGCTAGACTTTCCCCCGACAGAACGAGCGTGAACTCGAAGTCGTTCTTTGCGAAGTCGGGGAATTGTGGAAAACTGCGGGGTGCCTAGACCGGCTGACTTGACTCCGACCTACTACCCGTCGCGGGATCGCTGGGTGATCGACCTTGCGGGACAATTCACCCCGGACGGGAAGCGGAGAAAGGAATTCTTCCGAACCGAGCGAGAAGCGAACGAACGCGCCCTCGAAATCAAGAACAGCTTGGACCGCAAGGGAAAGCTTCCCAAGGGAGCAACGCCGGAGCTTATCCGCACCGCGCTTCACTATGACCAGCTTTTCCAATTCTATGGGCTGAGCGGGCTTGCCGAGGGATGCAAGGAACTGGAGCGCCGCTTGACGCAAGAGATGGTGTCGCCCACACTCACGTCTCTCGTGTCCGCCTATCTCGAAGAGTATCGGAAGGCGTCCACGGCGGACGATTGGAAATGGCTTGAGAACAAGCTTTCCCCGGGACTTTGGAGCCGGAGAGTTGGGACCATGGACGCGCAATTCTGGCGCGAAGAGTTGGCCGCTGCGAAGCAACGGAACGATTGGGCGCCCCGGACCTACAACTTGGCCTTAATGTGGTTGAAGTCCCTGTATCGCCATGCCCACGCCAACGGGCGGGTTCCACGCAACCCCATCGAAGCGATCCGGCCGATGGAACTCCCCGTCCGCCAAGTGGCCGTGTTTGAACCGGAGCAACTCCGGGAACTGCTGGAAAACTGCTTCCGGCTCGGTCATCCCGAAATGGCATTGCACTTCGCGGTTCTCTGCTTCGCCGGACTCCGGCCGGAAGCGGAGTTCATCCGAGAAGGCGGGGTTTGCTGGGAAGATGTTCTTTGGAGTCAGGGACTTCTCCGGGTGCGCGACTCGAAGACGGCGGCGAAAACTGGCGCCGTGAACCGCTACGTGACTCTGAACGCAACCCTGCGCTCCTGGCTTGAAGCGTTCCGATTCGCTGACAACCCCGTCGCGGAACTCATGGAGGATTCCGAGTGCCGGGCCTTCATCACTGGCAACCCAAGTCCGGCCGCGTGGAATCAGCTTTCCCCGGGCAAGCGTTCACGGTTGCAGAAAGCCTCCGGCCTGGAGAAGAAAGCACCGCCCAAGGACATCCACGCGGCATTGAATGCCCTTCGCCAGCAAGGTGACCGGATCGAACGCAAAGGGCGAATCTGCCCCGGCACCGACCAACAGATCAGGGACCGCCGCGCGAAGGTCAGTCTTCGGGCAGATGGTTCCGCGATCGTCGTTTGGGGCGGGGAGAATCTGGACATCACCCGCCACTCTTTCGGCTCCTACCTGGCGGCGGTTTCAACCGCTGACGAAGTCCGGGCAGAGATGGGCCACACGACGATGAAGACCTTCTTCCGGCACTACCGGAACGCTCGAACGCCGGAGCAGGCGGCGGCCTTCTGGACTCTCACTAAAGCGACTTTTGATTTCAAGGATACTTGAATGTCCACATTGCCGGAATAAGCTTGAAAATGACTCTTGTGGAAGCTTACGAGACGGCCAAACTAAGAATCGCAACGGCACGGTCAAACCTCGGTCAGGTTGAATGGGACAGACACCCTGTCCTGCAGCAGGTTAACGATGTGCTGGCGTTGCTACCCGAAAACGGAAAAATCGGCCAGGCTCTGAATGAAGTGTGCAGAATTCTGAAGAGGCGAAACCTGTCCCGCGAGGATCTGTCAAGGCTTCACGCACTGCTCCTCAGATGCAGCATGAGCCTTGATGTCGGACGGCGCGAGGCCGAAAACATGACAAAAAATCGCGGAGCCTACTAGGCCGCAGCCAATCGCCGATTGGACCGATAAGGCCGGTTCGAATGCCCTTTCTTTCCTCGTCTGGCAGTTCTGCCCTTTCTACGAGGCTTCGAACTACCGTTCTTTCGGCCCCTCTGCTCGTCCGAGGAACGTCCAATGGGCGCACGAAGGAGCTCTACCACTTTCGAATCTGTGAGAACTTTGGCCCCGCTTTTGAAGGGATCACCTAGAAAAAATTCCAGAATCTTATTCATCAATTCGCCCGCAGAATAGGATTCAGGCGCTACTCCGCCCGTTAACCTTGTTTTGGAAGCGCACATCGTAGGCCATGAAAAAACCCGCCATCAGATCAGCGAAGAACTTAAATAGGTCAATATGACGAACTTGCAACACTTTTCCGGTGCGCGATGTCACGCACATGAGCCCAATAAGCTCTCGGCCCTTCCCGTTGAGAGCGTTGAGAGGCGCTACAGCCATTGACGAAAAATCCTTATCGAAAAGGTCGTCGTTCTTGGTTCGGAGGTAGGCACCAACGGCGGTAGCTTTAGTCAGATCGTCGAAAAAGAGAATTCCTTGACCTGATTTATCGTCGGCCATGAAAAACTTTGGAATCCCCGCATCTCGGGAAATCGGCTGACTGGTCTCACCCCTGCTACTGTTCAATTTGTCACTCCTGCCAATCGTCACGTAAACCAGACCATCGCTTTCGGCGCCGCCTAGTTCGAGCACTCGAATTGCACACCCAACCGAGTCATCACCAGTAAGCACGGAGAAGTACGAGGCAATGTGATTGCAAGCTTCCCTCGTTGCTGCACACAAGTGGCGGTGATTGTGGGCAGCGCTTTGAGCGCCTTCACGTCCGCGTCTTCCCGAGACCACGCGTTGGCGCTCACAGAGGGAGTCTCGAAGATGATGAACCAGATTATGGAGCGTAGCCTTGAGTCGAAGCGATCGCTTAACTCTGTGCCTAAGGTAGAGCGTCGAAGAAATCCCAAAGACGAGAGCGCAGACCGCAAGATGCAGTATAAGCGATGAAGTGGGCAGGCTAAATGACTTGGGCCAGTCTTCTCTCCACCAGAACGGAGCCCCCATAAGGGGAACGGCGAGAATTATCTGAACGATATAACCCCGAACTTGGATTATAAATCCTTCGACCCCCAGAGTCCACGTCTTCTCGCCGTCAGACCAATGTGTGACCCCCTTCTCTGATTTCATGCCTGTCAGTCTCCGGAATTGCGACAATCGACTTCACCTCGCAACTCAGCGAAACCAAACACCTTGGTAGCTGGAAAAGCTTAGCCAGCAAAGACTTTCGTTGGCCTTTATAGGAATCTTTCGCCGACGAAATAACTTGCGATAATAAAACATTATGGCAAGTATGGCGCATGAAGCTTATTCTTGCCGCCTCTGGTTCTTCCGAGATTGCCCGCCCCTCCGTTCTTTCGGCGAGTGCGGCGGCAGCGTTGGAGAGTGCGACCGCAGACAATACGCGGCGGAGCTACGCGGCAGCGTGGGCTGACTTCGTCCGGTGGTGCGGACTCAACGAACGGCAAGCACTCCCGGCAACGCCTGAAACCGTCGCCGATTACTTGGCCGCCATGGCGGAGGGCTACAAGCTGGCAACGGTTCGTCATCGTCTCTCCGTCCTCAATCAAGCGCACGAAGCTCAAGGGCTGGACGCCCCGGGCAAGACTCGCTTGGTGCGGTCCGTCGTGCGCGGCATCGCCAACCAAAAGGCGAGCGGTGGGGAGCGGAAGAAAAAGGCGGAACCCGTGTTGACTGCGCATCTCCAAGCCATCGCCTCGAAACTGGACCGGAAGGCGACCACGGAAGCCAAGCGCGACAAGGCGTTGCTGCTGATCGGATTCGCGGGAGCGTTCCGCCGTTCGGAGCTGGGCGCCCTCACCGTCGAAGATCTGAACTTTGAAGATCGCGGGGTGAAGATCACCATTCGCAAGTCAAAGACGGACCAAGCCGGAGACGGTCAAGCCATCGGCATCGCTGCCGGGCGGAATCCGTCCACCTGCCCCGTTGCTGCTCTTCGCGAATGGTTGTCGGCTTCGGGCATCGTCTCCGGTCCCGTGTTCCAAAGCTTTCGCAAGGGCGGGAAGTTGACCGGCCGGGGAATGAGCGGCGAAGCCATCCGCCTCATGATCAAGGCGCGGATCGGTGGCGCCCTCGGGGAAAGCTTCGCCGATGTTTTCAGCGGTCACAGTCTCCGCCGTGGGTTCGTCTCTCAAGGCGTCCTGAACGGCGCGACGGAACGCGGCATGATGAAAACGACGCGGCACAAGTCCGTTGAGGTCTTCCGGTCCTACGTCAAAGACTTTGGAGTCTGGCAGGACAACGAAACCGGGGCGCTTGGATTGTAGGCAATCAGTCGAGCTTCGGAAGCTCAATCGGGGTTTCAATGCAATGGGTCCTTTCGATTGCGCCAGCAATGCTTTCTCTCGGGAATGCCGCAACAAGGACCCCCTCTCTGTCCCAAAAAATGAGCGATGCCCCCTGATGCTCCAACAGCATTGATGCGGCCTTAATCTTGATAAAGCCCTTAGTGTCTTTGAGTTTGACTAGGTATTCTTTCATATTTCATCACTAACACTGTTCCCTTGAGGCGCAACTGATCATTGAACTCCGGCAATCCCAAGGAATTCAACGCGGCACTCGCACAATCGGAAGGCGTTCTAGGACGCTCCGCAAGTCCGGCCGATGCGTTCCTCATTGCGGACGAATCCGACACGGGCGGAGCTGGCGACCACGCTCCAACTCTCGCGTGTGCGGGGCAGTCGCCTGATCATGTCGTGAGCGTGGTCTGAATATCTCCGCCCTTTCGCGCTCGGGGAAATCAGAACCGGGCGGCGCTCATTATGGATTCTCTACCTCCCGCCCCCGTGGCGTGTGGAGCGTAGGGGCTCACTCCCGGGGAGCTACTGCATCGGCTCCTCTCGCCCTCGCGCGACCTGGCCTAGTCCTGCCGTGAATCCTGTCCCCTCTTTCCCCGGGGCGGATCACTCCGGAAGTCATCGAGAGTCCGGCCGATGGCGACGACGCCGCCGAGCCACGCGACCACGCCCAAAGCGAATTCCCACCATGCCATGATGCCATACGATTGACACACGGACCGCCATACTATAGAGAAGAAACCGAACGGTTTTCTTGAAGCTGTCTCATGCCCTCCGCAGCACGGGCGAGGCGCGGCGCCAACCGTTGCGCCATGGTGAGCTTGCGCGGGCGGCCGATCTTCACGCCCTCCGCTTTGGCTCGGTCCAGTCCCGCTTTCGTTCTCTCTCGGAGCAATCGGCTTTCCTCCGCAGCATGAGCTACGGCGGCGCTCACGTCGCACGGTTCCACGGTCAGCACCGGGGTGGAGAGTTGAGCGGTGATCGACGCAAAGACACGGGGACACTTGGCTAGGTGATCCGGCCAGACGACTGCAACCGCTTCGAACATGATTGCGGTCGCGTACATTTCCCGCAAACCAGGACGGAGCTGCACGGGCTGGATTTTGACGGGCACCGGAGACACGAGGGTAAAGAGCCATTTGCGCGCGCGGAAGATTGGGGCGGCATCTTAGGGAAGCAAGCGGCGAATCTTCCAGAGTCATGACTAAGCGTAAATTGTCCGCTCTATAAGGCTGCGCGTCTCGCGCATCGGCACTGCAAATCACATAACAAAACAACAGTGTAATTTATGGATTTTACGAGAATATAAAGACGGGGAACGGTGGTCATATTTTTTCAAGTAAATTTCTTTTGACAGGCTTCCGATGTTAGCGTCCCCTCGCGATATAACGGAAAATGCACTCCTTACATAGTCACCTTATATCAATGGTTGAAGCGGCGAATATCCTTGGATTTTCCCGCCAATACCTCCACATCGCCTCCAAGCAGGGGCACCTCACGCCGGAGCGCATCACGGAGACCGGGAAGCGGCTCTTCACCGTCGAGGCGCTCAACGAATGGTTGGCGACCAAGTCCTATCAGCCTCACGGCTGGTATGTCGTCCAGATTGATCCCGCCTCCCGGGAAGCGCAGCTTGTTCTCAAGTCTGAACTCAAGCCTCCGGCTTCTATCACTTCGGCCTAAATGATCGCCGGAACTTTGGTGCTCTTCTGCAATTAGGATTTCCGGCGCATTCTCCGTATCGTGTTCGCTTCAAGACCATCGTCCTCTACTGCGGAGCAATTGCGCCCGGGTAAAGTCAGGCTTCACAATTTGCTGGACTGGGCCTGTGAGCAAGAGGCCACCTCGACGCAAAAGGCAGTTCTCGTCTGCCTTGCCCGCTATGCGGACTGCGAAACGCTCAAAGCGTGGCCATCGGTCGCAACGATTATGAGCGATACCGGGTTGAAATCAGAGCGAGCAGTTCAAGGCGCACTTGTGGCATTGCGTGCAAGCGGCAAAATCAAATACGCTGAAGTAGTTCAGCGGATCGACAGAAGGACAGGCTCAATCAAGGAGGAACCTCGTCGCCTTCGTGGCGAAGATGGCAATCCAACGACTGTCGTCTACAAGCTTCAATTCGACTGGGCGACGATCGAAGCTCGCAAGGCCCGAAAGGCGGCGAAGCGGGGAACGGAGGGCCCCGCAGCAAATGCGGGGCATGATGGTGAGAGCCCCGCATCTACTGCGGGGCTTGACACTGAGAGCCCCGCATTTCGTGCGGAGGGCCCCGCAGCTAATGCGGGGTATCTGACCAGTAGATCTTTTTCAGAGGAGGAAGAGGAAACTCGCCCGAAATCGGAAGCGAAGGGCGAGGGCGAACGTCAACCGGTGAATGATCCGCTTCTCGTGAAGATCGCCGAACGGCTCTTCGCGATCACTGAAAGCGAACTTACGGACAAACACCGCAAGGCGTTCGAAGGAAGCGCAACCAAGCTGAGCGACCCCGACGTTGAACTGATCGCCCGGCACCGTGAGGCAAACCCTCGTAGTTTCCTCCGGGAGTTCCTCGCGTTCCTTCGTGGGCAAGGTCAGCAACTCCTGAAGGCGCAGAACTTGGAGCGAGCGCAACGCCACGAGACGCCCGTGAAGACTTCGTCGGATGCCAAGCCTAGGCGACCGATGGAGCCGTGGCAGATCGAGAAGGATATAAAAGCGCTAAGGGGCCAGGCGAAGGCGATCAAGGACAACAAAGCGAACTACGATTGGAGCGGTGACGGGAAAGTCTTGCTCCCGGATGCTGAGGTTAAGCTTGGCGAGCTTAAGCGCAAGTGTGAGGAACTAAAGGCCCAGCTTCCGAGCGAGGCTGAACTTAACGATGGCTTGCCCGCATGAGTGAGTTACTCGAAAACGATAAAGCAGAGCGCGGGTTGGTTTCGTGTGTCCTGCAAGGGGCAGACATCCCCGAAATTGGCCCGGACTGGTTCACGGATTCCGCTCTTTGGGAGCTGCTGGAAGCTTCCCGGATTTCGGGGCGCACAAACCCGGCAGAATTGGCCGCATGGCTGAAGGGACAAGGGAAGCTCGACCGCGTCCCACCAGCGTTCATGGTGGAGGTTTACCGCTTCGCCCCATCGGCCGCGTCTTCGGGCTACTATCTGGAGGAGTGCCGTAAGGCGAGACTGAAACGTCGCCTGCAAGCGTTTGCTTCCTCGATTCTCGCCAAGGTCGCGACGACTGACCCGGACGAGTTGAATGTCCTGATTGAGAAGGACGTGATGGGCATTTCGGACGACTTGGGAGACTCCAATGGAGTCCCGTCCATGAACGAGGCAGCACACGCCGTCTTGGCTGAGCTGGAAACTCGCGTGCAGGCGAAGTCTAGTGGGGTTTATCCGGGAATCCCTTCAGGAATCAAAGACCTGGACGACGCAACGAACGGGTTTCAACCGGGGCGCGTGTATGTCTTCGGGGCGAGGCCAGGGATGGGTAAGACTTCTCTAGTGCGCCAGATCATGCTGAAGGCGGCGTCACATGGTTTCGGGTCATACTTCCTAAACCTGGAGATGAGCGCGGCGCAGACATTCGAAGCCCTGATTTCGACTCAGCAACAAGTCGATTTCGGCGCCATGCAATCCGGCGCTCTGACCGATTGGCACTTCAACAAGATTCAGCGAGGCATGAAAGAGCTGGTGAGTCTTCCAATTCACTGCGACGACCGGTTCTTAAAGGTCCCGCAGATCGAGCGGATGGTGCGCAAGATGGTTCGGCAAAAGAAAATCAAGCTCTTCTGCCTGGACTACATCCAGTTGGTTCCAGCCTCATCCTCGGAAGAAGAGCGCAACCCTCAACTTCGCATCGGCAACGCGTCGAACATGCTCGTTCGGATCGCCAAGGAAAACAACATCCCCGTGATTGCCTTGGCTCAATTGAACCGAGAGGCGGAGTCGGAACCGGCGGGCAGTCTCAGCCGGAAGCACCTTCGCGACTGCGGGCAGATCGAGCAAGACGCGTGGTTTATCGGACTCCTTGGCGACCACGGCAACCCGAAGGCCGATCAAGATGACGACACCTTCGCGGTGCAATCGCGTGATGAGAAGTGCCGCGACATCGGTCTGGTGATAGATAAAAACCGGTCGGGCAGGCCGAACGGATACATCAAGCTGCGCTTCCAAGGGCAATTCCTGCGATTCCTTCCGGCAACTTACGAGTGATTTGAAACCATGAAGACAAACGAGCCCAGCGCAACACAAGACAGCAAACCGATGGACCCGGACGAAAAACTAATCCGCCTCATGCTGGCGACGATTCAGAAAGACCCGGATACGGCGGAGCCTCGCATTCTCGCGAGAGGTGGGGAGTCTGCGGTTATGAGGTCGAGAGAACTCTCGGTCGTGGCGAGATCTGGAACCGAGCGAGAACATTTAATCGCAGCGGCGCAATACGCATCCCTGGCCGGTTGGCATAACCTGTTTGTCACTATGCAAATTGCGGCCGGACCATGCGAAGGATTGAGTTGAGTGAACCTGAAACCATGAAGCCAAACGAACCTGAAACCGACAACAATACGGGGCGTGGCGCCAGCCGGACAGGCAGGCGAAATGACCTAAAACCACACTTGCGGCAATTCGTCGAGCTGCATCTAAGCGGAATGACGAAGCTTGACGCTTGGGCGAAAGCAACCGGAAAGCCAAAGACTCCCGGCATGGGGGCAATCGCGGCGCGGTCCTGGAAGGGCAAAGCCGTGCAAGCCTACTTGCGCGAACTGGAAGAACGGAAATCTGGACCGAACGGCGGAGAGGATGCCTTGCGTGAATGGCAAGCGAAGTTCAACGAGCGGCTTTCGTTGCTGGACGCTGCGGTCCTGTCGCGAGAGAACACGATCGCTTGGTTGCAAGGCGTGGTGTTCATGGGGGCGAAAGAGATCATGGAGATTCTCGAAGACCCGGACGCCAGCGAAGCGGACAAGATCCGAGCGGGCGCGGTTTGCCAGAGCTACAAGCGCAAGACCACCTACACCAAAGCCGGTGACGAAGTGGTCACGGTCGAAGTCTCCACCGTGAACAAACTGGGCGCACTGCGGGAGCTGTCGGAAATGCTCAACTATGCCGAACCGATCAAGCTCAAGGTCTTGTCGGAATCCACGGTAGCAAAGATTCGGGCAAGTCTTCGAGACACCACGAAGGATTGAATGAAGATGGCGACCAAACGAGCGAAAGCGCCAAGCCTTCCCGTTGCAAGCGAAGCGCACGAACAAAGGACTCTGATCCAATGGGCGCGGCTGGCTTCCGTCTCTGAACCCCGGTTGCGGATGCTCGTCATGATTCCAAACGGCGCGGTGCGACGTGGAAGCGCTGGCGCGGCGATGGCTCAAGGCTTGGCGCCTGGTTTGCCTGACTTGGCGTTGCTGGTTCCAGGCGGGGGATTCGGTGGGCTCTTCATCGAACTGAAACGGAGAGACGGCGGCCGGATCTCTCGGGAACAGGCGGAATGGATCTCACGCTTACGTGGGCAAGGCTACCGTGCGGAAGTTTGCGCGGGATGGGAGGCGGCGCGGGATGTCATCTTGGAATACCTGGCCGGAAGTCCGGGCGAGTGGTTGGAGCTGGCACTTCCCGCTTGAGAGGCGACGTCACGCGGCGATAATCATGGCGCCGGGAGACACGGCAGCGGAAGAGGCGATCCCTGCCTAAAAACGGCATCCTTGCGCGTTTGCTGGCATTTACTCTCCAGCGTTCTTTTTCACGTAGCGACGCAACGAGTCTTCAACCACTCCGCTGACGGACTCTTCACGGCGGGCGGCAGTTTCGGCGGCGGCATCCCATACCTTCGGATCAATGGTGACGGTCTTCCGCACCTTCTTTTCCTCGCCGTGCAACGGTGCTCCCCGGCGGCGCTTGCTGGCATTTTCACTCATCGCGGAATTGTAGCTCATCCGTGAGAATCTGCCAGCGAATTCGATGCATACTAAATTCCTTTGACGGCTGACATTTAGATTCATACTTTATTCCAATACGATGAAAATGCCTCGCCTCTCCGCAACCGTTGTTCTCTACGCTGCTCTCGCCGTCATCAACGCGGCGGCCTTCGTGATGTCGTTCGCGGCATTGAAGGAGCTTGCCGAGGAAAACGCAATGGCATTTCCGGCCTTGTTCCCGCTGCTTGTAGATGCGGGGGCAATCGCTCTCGCCGTTGCGGCATTCAATGCGTCCATCGCTGGCAGGGACGGCACCCATTATTCCGCTCTCGTCCTCGGATTCACTGGCATTTCCGCGATGCTCAATGTGATGCACGTGTGGAGTGGACCGGATGCGGCACACGTTCTGAAATACTTCATGCACGCCATGCCTCCCGTCGTGTCCTTCGTAGTCCTCGAGGTGCTCTTGGCTGAAGTCCGGCACTCTCGCGAAGCTGGCATTTCCGCACCGTCGCCACGGCAGCGCACGACACCCGCCACCGATGGCACCGAATCGGAGCGGACGGCGCAACCAAAGCGGCGCGGAAGGCGGCCGGGCGTAAAGACTGCCATTGATGAAAACGGGCAACCCATCACGCACGCGCAGATTGCCAAGCGTAAGGGCGTCCCGCTGAGAACCTATTTCCGCCATCTTGCACGAGGCGTCGCTTGAACTCCCCGACAAAACTAACAAGTCGCTACGGTGGTTTCAATTCGGACTTGGGTCTAAGCCCACAAGCCGTAGAAGCCACGTTCCGACAAATGCGGCCAGTAGGGGCCACCATGAATCCATGGCAAAGGATGTGTATGCTCCACCTCCGTAGGTGAGTCCGGCTAAAAGGACACCTATGTTTTTGGAGCTTGTGAAGCCGGAGAGAAGGCCAAGGCCCATCACCGCAAAGAGCCCCTGAGCAATATGGAGGACTATGGTCATGTCAGGCTCTACCGCCCGCCATCCCCTCCGTCAACTGTGAGAACTTCTTTGAGGTCGTCATATACTGACAGAAGCAGAACTGTTCCGCCCCCCCCGCGAGAGGGAAGCGGAACTCACTCAGCTGATTAAATGTGGAGCCGACGTTACGCCAGTCGTTCGTGGAGCCATTCCATCACCTCGGCAGGCGCGTGGCCTGTCCATGGTGCTCTCAGGGTGACCACTAATAGACTGTCATTGCTATCAAGCAACGGAGCTAGCGCTCTGTAAATCGCCGTAACCGTAGATGCGGTTTCAATGGCGTAGGATGACTCTGACAAGCAGGCCCATGCGCCCAATTCCTTGATTATGGTTACAATCGGCGGTCTATTAATCTCTCTGTTTAGGTCGTAAGTAATGAGGTATACCATTGTTGTTACGGGTTGGAACGCGCGCTGACCGTGCGTTCATCTTGAATTTCAGCTTGACTTTGTTTCACAAATCCGTAACACTCGGGCAACTTAAGAGCACAAAGAAGGGCAACGCCCTTCTGAGTAACTCTCGAGGGAAGCTTGCTGTTACGGGCTATCTTGGATCAGCCGACCCTGGCCGGGGTCGGCTATCCGCTTGTACGGTTGCTAGGTGGTGTCGATCATAGGGTAGTGATCAACCTGACACCGCTTTGCACGGGCGCAACTGAGAAATGCCTCAGATCTGAGAAATCAGCGGATCTTAATAATTCCCCCTTCGGATCGAACTTGGGCGCTGGAGCGCCTGCTAATCCTGATCAGTCCGCCCCGAAAAGCCTGATTTGGCTCTCTCCCCGCATGTCCATTACTGCTTTCGCTCTCTTCCTTGGAAGCCAGTCCCGTTTCAGTCCCGCTATCGGTCCCCGAAAGGCTATAAATTAAGGCTATTTTCAGTGAGATATCGCCCCATTTCTTCGGGCAAACGGGTCCGCACGGTAGATTTGTAATCGGCCGGTCGTCGGTTCAAATCCGACAGTTGGCTTTTTACGAAGCCCTCGGCAACGGTGGCGGCAGTTTCCGGTAGAAGACGTTTTCTGGTTCTTCCTTCATGCGGAACCGGAAGAGCAGACCAAGGCTCAGACCTGCAAGGAGACCGCCGAGGTGAGCCCCGTAGGAGACGCCTTCCGTAGGAATTTGGTTATTCACCATTTCCGCCAACATTCCCGCCCCACCGATCATCTGAGAGGCGATCCAGAGGCCAATGACGACAAAAGCTGGAACGGGAATGATCCATAGGAAGATTAGCACTTTGACTATATTGCGGGGAAAGAGCACCAAATAGGCGCCCAGAATGCCGGAAATGGCGCCAGAGGCTCCGAGCATGGGGATCTGACTCTGTGGATCCAAGAACGTGTGAGCCAAGCCTGCCGCCAAGCCGCTCCCCAGGTAAAAGGCAAAAAAACGCTTCGAACCGAAACGGTGTTCCACGTTGTTCCCGAAAATCCACAGGAACAACAAATTGCCTCCGATATGCAGCCAATCTCCGTGCATAAACATGGCAGTTATCAGGGTCAGAAATACTGGCCTGGGACCTGGACCTTGAGGAATTTCCACTGTCCCGCCATCTGGACGGGCCACGGCGCTAACTCCGATCAAGTCCTGGCCAGTGGTGATTTCCAGCGGCACCGCGCTGTAACTTGCCGTGAAGTTTGGGAGCAGCAATTGCACCACGAACACCACGATATTGAGAGCAAGAAAAGTGTTAGTCAGCCAAGTCGGTCGATAGAGCTGGCGATCGTCATCAGAAAGGGGGATGAGCATAGGGTGAAGGTAGACATGGAGTCCGCCCCTAGCGAGCCCGAATTCGCGGATCACCTTCAGAGCCCCATTCCCTTGCGAAAAAAGCGAAGGGTTGAGCCCCAAGGCAAGTGAGGAACGCAGCGCTGGGCCGCATTCGATTCAGTTCATCGTCATCGAAATCGCGCCAATCGGCGCTACCTCCGGGTGTCACTTCTGAAAAACGCGGCCCAGAATCGCTTTCAACTCGTTCCAGGAGGCCTTGTCGGCCGCTTCGTCGTAGGCCAAAGGTAGGCTGAACTTTTCGCCATTCACCGTTGCGTCGGGGCTTGAGAAGCCGTGGATGGCCCCTTCGTACACCACGAAACGATACTCCGCCCCGGCTTCTTCCATCTCACGCTTGAAGGCCTCGACCGCTTCCTCCGGGATGAACTCGTCATCCGCGCCGTGGCAGACCAGAATCTTCGCCTTCACCACCCCAGGTTTGGCCGGAACCTTCGCCCCCAGGCTTCCATGAAAGCTCGCGACCGCGTCCAGATCCATGCCCAGCCGGGCCATTTGCAAGACCACGCCGCCGCCAAAACAGTAACCGATAGCCGCCACTCGTTCGGGATCCGTCTCCGGACGGCTCTTCAACAACTGCAAAGCCGCTTCGAACCGGGCCTTGGCTTGATCGAGATTCGCCATCGCTTCCCCGGCGAACTTGCCCGCGTCATCCGGGTGCGCGGCGGTTTTGCCATCGCCGAACATATCGATCGCCATCCCGACGTATCCCAGTTCCGCCAGCATCGTGGCGCGGCGCCGGGCGTAATCGTTGTTCCCCCACCATTCGTGAACCACGAGGACTCCTGGACGCGGACCGGAAACCGCATCGTCCCACGCGATCATCCCTTTCATGGTCACGCCGCCGCCCTCGTAGGTCACTTCCTCTGTTTTCATCGCTCCACTTGCGACCCAAGGGGTCACCGCCCAACAACAAATCGCAAGCCAAACGCCCTTGGGAACTCTCATCCCACATCCTCGCTGGGATCGGATGATTTGGCAAGAGTCAGGCCTCCAGACTCAATTCCACCCAAACCTTGGTGATTAAGGCCTGCGCGGAGCGATTGTTTCTAGGCTAACTCCACTTTCCCGGCCAGCTCTTCCCAATTCGCCGTCGCGGTCTCCAACTCATCGGTGATCTGCACCAGCTCACGGTTGAGCTTGATCACCGCTCCCGGGTCCCGTTGATACAGACCGGAATCGTCGAGCAGCTTGGTGATCTCTTCACGGCGCGCTTCCAACGTGGTGACCCGGCTTTCCGCTTTGTGCAACGCCGTTTCCAATTCCTTGCGCTCCTGCGCCCGGCGCTGGCGTTCCTCGGCTTCTTGGCGTTTCTGCTCCTTGGTCTTACGGGTGGAACTATCGGACGACGCCGACTTCACCTTCGCGTCCGGCGCCACGTAAATCGGCTGCCCAGCGGTCAAAGCGGCCCGCTCGGAATCGGCACCGGATTTTTCCAGGTAATAATCGTATCCCCCCGCGTACCACGTGAGCTTGCCGGCCTCAATGTGGAGCACCTTCTCGGCGATCCCGCGAATGAAGTAAACGTCGTGGCTGATGAAGACCAGCGTCCCTTGGAACTGCTTCAACGCCTGGGTCAAGGCATCGATGCTCGGCATGTCGAGGTGCGTGGTCGGCTCGTCCATGAGGAGCAGGTTGGGCGGATTGAGGAGAATCTTTACCAGGGCGAGCCGCCCCTTCTCGCCCCCGCTCAACACCCCGACGCTCTTGTGGACGTCGTCCCCACGGAAGAGGAAGCAACCGAGCAACGTCCGCGTATCCTGCTCCGTCGCCTGGCGGCCCTGCGTGCTCAGCGCTTCCTCCAAAACGCTCCGGGCGCCGTTCAACATCAGACTGCGATACTGGGCGAAGTAGGCGACATCGACATTCAGGCCGAGCTTGCGTTCCCCCTGCTGAAACTCGAGTTCCCCGGCCAGGATTTTGAGCATGGTGGATTTCCCCGCGCCGTTCGGGCCGACGAGGACGATCCGGTCTCCGCGCTCGGCGGCGAATTCCATGCCTTCATAAACCGTGGTCTTCCCATAGGCCTGATGAATATTCGTCAGATTGACCACCTTCTGGCCGGTTTGCCGCGGCTGCGGGAAGCGCAACGTCACGGTGGCTTCGGGCGGTGAGGGCGGCTGGAGACGCTCCATCTTCTCCAATTGCTTGATCCGGCTCTGCGCCTGCGCCGCCTTGGTGGCCTTGGCCCGGAATCGGGCGATGAATTCCTCGATCTTCTTGATCTCGGTCTGCTGCGCCCGGTACGCAGCCCAGGCCTGCTCTTCGCGTTGCTCCTTTTGCTTGAGGAAGGCATCGTAGTTCCCCCGATACCGGTGCAGTTTGCCGTGGAAAATGTGGATAATGGAATCCGTCAGTGCGTTGAGGAACTCACGGTCGTGCGAAATCATGAGAATCGCGCCGTTGTAACCCTTTAAATAGTTCTGGAACCATTGGAGCGAGTGCAGGTCCAAGTGGTTCGTCGGCTCGTCAAGCATCAAGAGATCCGGCTCCATCACGAGCAACCGCGCCAAGTACGCCCGCATCACCCAACCGCCGCTCAACTCCCTCATCGGCCGGTCGAACTCGGATTCCCGGAACGCCAACCCGCGGAGAATCCGTTTCGCCTTCGGCTCCAAATGATAGCCACCGATCTCATCGAACTGCGCCTGGGCATCCGCGTACTCCGCGGAATCGGTGGTCCCAGCCGCCTCGTGCTTGGAAAGAATCGCCCGAAGCTTGGTGAACTCTGGCCGGACGGAGGTGGCCACTTGGAGCACGGTTTCGTCGCCCGTCGGCGTGCTTTCCTGAGGCAAGTAGCCGAGCGTGCAACGCTTATCCATGGAGACGGTGCCACTGTCCGGCGTGTCCTCCTTCAGAATCAAGGAGAAGAGCGTGGACTTACCCGCGCCATTGGGCCCCACCAAGCCCACTCGATCCCGCGCATTGATCTGCAGGTTCACCCCGGAAAAGAGAATCCGGCCGCCAAACCCTTTTTCGACTTCGTTCAGTGTCAGCATCCGGCGGCAAAGTAGCGCCGTTGTGGCGCGAGCGCCAGTTGATGGTTGAGGGTTGAAGATTCAGGAGGGCCGTCCCCTTAGTCAGCCGTGACGAACGAGCAACTCCGCGTGAGTCCAGACCCATTTGCGGGGCCCGCCACCTAGAACGCAAAAGAGGCGGCGGCCAGTTGCCTAGCCGCCGCCTCCGAGTGGTGGGTTTTCGGGGGAATTAGTTCTTCGGCTTCTTCGGAGCCTGAGTCAGCACCGCGGTCAACTCGGTCTTATCCAGAGCGCCATCGCTATTCTTGTCGCCGCGCTCAATCATCTTGGCCGCGCGCTCTTCCGGCGTAGGAGCCGGTTTCGCGGGGGCGGGAGCGCCTTCTTTCGGCTTGGGAGCCGGCTGAGCAGCGAGCTCGGCCTTGTCGAGCTTGCTATCGCTGTTCTTATCAAGATTCTTGAGCATCATTTCGGCGCGCTGCTCCGGAGTCATCGGAGGCTTTTTGCCGCCCTTCGGCTTGCCTTCGCCTTCGGCCGCGAATCCGGTGGAGGCCACCGCGAGGGCGGTCAGGGCCGTGAGGATGATCTGCTTTTTCATTTGGGATTGATGGTGGGATTGTGATTGAGTGCCGGTACCAAGAAGATCCGGCTTGTGCCCGGGATCAACCACGACAAACCCGATTAGTTGCGAAGATTTTGCCCCATGAATCCACATTTTTGCCGGGCCGCCCTGCCGGTCCTTCTCTCCCTGCTCCTCGCTAGCTCCCTGCGTGCAGGCGATGCTGAAACCGTTGAAGCCGCCAAGGCCGCCTTTGGCGAAGGCGATTTCAGCGAGGTAATCTCGACGCTACAGCCGATCTTGGACCGGGCGCCGGAGGCTTCCACGGAACAGACGCAGTTGGCCAAGGAAATCGCGGCCTTGGCCCACCAACGCCGGGGAGAGGTCCACTTCCGCAACGCCCGAATCAAAGAGTCGATGGCGGATTTCGATACCGTGATTGCCCTGCTCCCGGAAGAGGCTGCCGGACATTGGCAACGTGGGATCGCCCTGTATTACGCGGGAGAATATCAACAAGGCGTCAATCAATTTGAGCTGCACCGCACGGTGAATCCGGAAGACGTCGAGAACTCGGTTTGGCACATCCTCTGTTTGGCACGGACGGAAGGAGCCACTCTGGAGTCCGCGCGGGAGCAATACATGCAGGTGACTCGCGACCGGCGGATCCCCATGTTGCAGATCCAAAATCTCTTCACCGGCAAGGGCACGCCGGAAGAAGTCATCGAAGCCGCCGGAACCGGCAGCGAAACAGCCAAATTCTACGCCGACCTCTATCTAGGGCTGTTCTACGAGATGACCGGGGAAAAGGAGAAATCTCTCGAATACATCGCCGAAGCAGCGGCGAACCCGACCGCGGAGAATTACATGGGAGATGTCGCCCGGACCCACCTCATTCTGCGTGGACAGCCGAATGGCACGGGAAACTGACGACGCTGCCGCCGGGAAGCTCTCTCCCCCGCCCTGGGGATTTTGGGCCACGGCTGGGTTCGGATTGGTGATTCTGGGAACGTTTTACGTCACCCAGAGCTTGGCCTTTGGCATCGTCTACTCCCTCTCCCCGCCGGCGACGGACGTCCCCCTCCAGAGTTACACCTCTGACGGTGATGTCTTGAGTCTGCTGACCCTCGTTTCCGGCACCGCCTCCTTGCTCCTCATCGCGGTGCTCGCGTTCATCCGCAGCAGGCATCCCACCGCCTACGTGGGTTTCGCAACCCGCCCGGAGCCCAGTGCCGTGCTCACCTGGGTCGCCGTCGCCTTTGGCCTGGGGACGGTGCACACCTTCTTGGCCCCGGCGGCCGGCGTGGCATCGCCTCCGGACTTCTTGGTCAAGGTTTGGGCCAGCACGGATTGCGTCGCATGGCTCGTCCTTGGAGTCGCGGTCATGGCGCCGCTCTTCGAAGAGACGTTTTTCCGCGGCTTCCTGTATCGCGGTTGGGGAGAGAGTCTGGGCGTGGTTTGGACGGCGACGCTCACCACCTTACTTTGGACCGCCGTTCATGTGCAGTATGGCTGGTATGAGCGGATCTACATCGGGACCATGGGCCTGCTCCTGACGGCAGCGCGCTTCCAAACGAACTCACTTTGGACGCCGCTCTGCATGCATGCCGTGAACAATGGCCTGGCACTGGCCTGCATGGCGCTCGAGAATACAACGCCCTGACACAAACTTTTTCTTGCCAAATCAACAGACCGTGAATGGTGTGAGGCATGCCTCCCCGCATCCGACTTGTTTGGGCCCTCTTTGCGATGCTTTGCTTCGGAGCAAACCGGGCCGCAGCCCGGGAGTTGGAACTCCTCGACGGAACCAGGATTCGCAGCATTGGCCTTAGCTTCAACCAAGAGGGCGCCGTGGCCTTGCGTGCCGGAGAGGCCACCTCGCTCACCTTCTCCTGGGTGGAGATTTCACCAGACTGCCTGTCCCCCGACCAACGGCGGCAACAGGAAGCATTCGTCGGCAGCGCCATCAACAAAGCCAAGGCCTCCGCCCCGGCCGAGGCCAAGCAAATCATCCGCCGCCTGGCGCCCTTAGTCACTCGCATGGATCCAGCCACTCAAGAGCGCCTCGGCTGGCTCGACGTTCAAATCTACCTTTCCGCGCCGGAACTGAGGCCGATGCCGAACCTAGCGCAAACGTTCCGAACGATGAATTCGCCTTTCTGGCGCCCAGATTTCGCCGCATGTCCGTCGTTTGACACAATCAAAGCGGAGTTTCCCGCCCGTTGGCAGCAGTTGGTCACCACGTTGCGCGGAAACGCTACCACCTGGCGGACGTTTCTCATCACCATCGGCGGCGGCACCCTCGGTCTCTTCGTCCTTTCCTTCCTCCGCGGTCCCACCTCCTCGGTGGCGGAAAGCGCGCAACGCCGGATTACGTTCGGAGTCGTCGCCAGCGTGAGCGCGGCCTTGGTCATGCTCGTGCTTTCGTTGTCACTGATCTTCCCGATTCTCCCGGTCCGGCCACCGTTCGGGTGTTGGAGTCTTCTTGATATCGTGGTTCTCTTGCTCCTCTCGTTGGGCCTCGCTCGCCGCAGTTCACTCGCCGCCTTCCTTCTCTTGCTCCACTCCGTGCTCCTTCTGCTCCGGCATATCTGGGTCTTCCCAGTTGAACTTGCAGGAACGCCCGGGGTCCTCGGCTTGACCGTGCTTCACCTCGTGTGCATCGTGGGCGCGCTGCGCGGAGCCATCGAATACCAAAGAACCTAATTCAACTCCCCCAGCCACCGCCGAGCGCTTCCACCAAAATCACCGCCGCCGCGAAGCGCTGCCCCTGAATCCGGGTAAAGTCTTGCTCGGCGCGGAGTTGCGAGCGTTGCGCATCGAGGACTTCGAAAAACGGCACCAATCCGGCGTCGTAACGCTTTTGGGCGAGCTCCACCGTCCGGTTCGCGGCATCGACGGTGCGCTGCAAGGCGACGCTTTGCCGTTGCAAGACGTCCAGCGCACTCAACGCATCCTCCACTTCCCCCATCGCCTGCAACACCGTGGCCCGGTAGGTCGCGCCCGCCGCCTCCCACCGCGCCTTGGCCGCATCCACGCCCGCTCGGATCCGGCCGCCTTGGAACAGCGCCCAATCGATGTTGGGGCCAATCGCCCAAACTTGGCTGGCCGCCGAAGTCAGCAACGAGACCGCACTGCTCTGCGCGCCCCCGCTGGCTCCCAGAGCCACCCGCGGAAACCACGCCGCCCGCGCCACCCCGATCTCCAAATTCGCCGCCGACACCCGTTGCGCCGCTGCCACGATGTCCGGCCGCCGCTGTAACAAATCACTGGGCAGGCTTGCCGGAATTCGTGGGGGCGATTCCCCGAGATCGAGCGGCACCGGTTCCAAGGAGAATTCGCCCGGCACCACGCCCTGCAAGCGAGCCAGTGCGTGCAATAATTCCAAGCGGCGCCGGTCCAATCCGATCCGTTCCGCTTCCGTGGCCGCCAGCTCGGTTTCCGCCTGCGCCACTTCGAGCCTGGCCGCATCGCCGCCTTTGAACCGGACCCGCACCAAATCGACGGCCCGCTGCCGCAACGCTTCCGTCCGCGTCAACAATGCGATTTCCGCGTCCTGCGTCCGCAGCGCATAGTAATTCAGCGCCAGTTCACTCTGGAGGGACAGCAGCAAGGCAAGGCGCTCACCTTCTTGCGCCACCGCCCTCGCTCCGGTCGCCCGTGCCTGATTGCGGATGCGCCCCCACAAGTCCAGCTCGTAGGCCACGTCGAGGGTCAAACGGATCGATGTCCGCGTGCGGCCTCCGGCGAAGTTGTTGGCCAAGGTGCCCGACGTCCGGGTGCGGTTGAGATCCCCGGACGCGCTCAGAAAGGGAAAGAGCGGTGCCTGATCCGCCCGGGTCAGGGCTCGGGCCTCGACCACCCGTTGATAGGCCGCCTCCAAGCTCGGATTGGCCTGTTCCACGGCACTCAGGTAATGATGCAGCCGGTCATCGCGAAACACCTGCCACCACGCGCCCCGCGGCTCAGCGTCCGCCGCCTGGAATGGCCGCCACGGGCCCGATGAGGAGTACTGCTCCGGCAATTCGACGGCCGGTGCGGGGTTCTTCGGAACCAAACTGCACCCCGTCAACGCCAGCCCCAGCAACGCCACCACCGGCGCCAACGCCGATGACAAGGCACGGGCCGCGCCCGAATCTCTGCCGGGAGTTCTCATGGATCGGTGCGCATTTGCTAGATTCCGCGGCAAAGAATTCCTTTGGAAATCTTAAAGGTCAACCCCGGTCTTCCAAGAGTAGCGCGTCCAATTTCCGGCTCACCGCCTCCGGGCTGCCCGTTCTCCGGGAGATCAACACGTAAATCAACGGCACCAGAAAGAGCGTCACCACCGTGGCCAAGGAAACCCCAAAAACGATCACCACGCCCACCACCATCCGCGTCTCCGCCCCCGCCCCGTGACTCAACATGAGGGGCAAGGCGCCAACTACCGTGGACAGCGCGGTCATCACGATCGGACGAAGCCTTTGCGCCGATGCCTCCAAGACCGCCTCCGCGAACGGCACGCCTTCATCCCGAAGCTGGTTGATGAATTCCACAATGAGAATCCCATTCTTCGCCGCCAACCCAATCAGCATGATCAAGCCGATCTGGCTGTAAATGCTCTGGTTCAGCCCCATGACCTGCAAGCCAAGCAACGCCCCAGCCACCGCCACCGGAACTGCCAGCATGATGGTCATCGGGTGAATGAAACTTTCAAACTGCGCCGCCAGCACCAGGAAAGCCACCAGCAAGGCCAGCCCAAAAACCAAATTGGCACTGCTCGAACTATCCTTGAGCTTGAGCGCATTCCCTTTGTAGCCAATCACCGCGCTCGACGGCAATTCGGCTCGAATCAATCCCTCCAAGTAGTCGATCGCCTGCCCCAGGCTGTAACCCTCCGCGAGGTCGCAGTCGAAGGTGATGGAGCGCATCCGGTTGTAGCGGTTCAACGTCCCGGAATCGGCGAATTCACGAATGGTCACCAGGTTCGCCAACGGCACGAGTTGCCCGCTTCGCTCGCTGCGGACTTGGACGTTGTTGAGCTCAAAGGGACTCCGTTTGCCCCCGTAAGCCCCTTCCACGAGGACGTCGTATTCTTCCCCTTCATGAATAAAGGTGGTGACTCGCCGGCTTCCCAAAAGCGTCTCCAAAGTCCGGCCGATCGCCGCGCTGGAAACCCCCAAGTCCGCCGCCCGATCCCGGTTGATACTCACGCTGACCTGCGGTTTGGTGTCCCGGTAATCGCAATCCAAGCCGATGAGCTTCGGATTCGCCTTGGCTTTCTCCAGGATGATATCCCGCCACTCGGCAAGCTCCTCGAACGTCGGTCCGCCGACGACCAGTTCGAGCGTCTTGTTCAGCCCGCGCGTCAGTCCCTGGCGCATGATCACCGCCGTTTTCACCCCGGGAATGTCCGCGACCCGGCCCCGCACCTCATCGAGGATGACGAAGCCGTTGCGGCGCTTCCCAAAGTCCGCGAGCGTGACCACGCCAATTCCTTCATTGTAAACGTCCCCGCCAAAGAAAGAACGCGGCGCCCGGATCAACACGCGGGTCGCTTCCCCGGTCTCCTCGTTCAAATACATGATGCGATCCTCTAACTGATCGAGCGCGTCCATCGTGTAGTTGAAGGTCGAGCCCGGCGGCCCGGTCGCGGTCACGAAAAAGGATCCCCGGTCCTCCCGCGGGGTGAACTCCGCGGGAATCGCCCGGAATAGCCAAACGCACCAGGCGATCAATCCCACGGCCAGCGGAATCGCCAGCCAAGGCGCCCGCAATAGCCAGCCGAGGACGGCCCGGTAAGCTGATCGCACTGCATCGAACATCCGCTCCAGCTGGATCGTGATCCAACTCTCCCGCCCGTGCTCGACCAGAACCTTGGAGGCCAGCATGGGCGAAAGTGTCAGCGCCACGAATCCCGAGAACGCCACGGAAACCGCCAGCGTGATCGCGAATTCCGTGAACAACCGCCCCGTCTCCCCCGGCATAAAGGTGATCGGGACGAACACGGCCAGCAAGACCAACGTGGTGGCCACCACGGCAAAGCCGACCTGCCGCGTCCCGCGAAACGCCGCCACCATCGCGTTCTCCCCAAGCTCAATGCGCCGGTGGATGTTTTCCAGCACGACGATCGCATCATCGACGACCAAGCCGATCGCCAGCACCAACGCCAGCATCGTCAACGTGTTGATGGAAAAGCCCAAGGCATCGAGCGCCAAGAACGTCGCCATCACCGAGACCGGCACCGCCACCAGCGGCACCAACACCGCCCGCAAGCTGCCGAGGAACAGGTAGATGATGACGATCACTAGGACGATGGCAATCACGAGCGTCCGCCAGACTTCCCGCAGCGATTCCTCAATGAAGACGGACAGGTCGTAGCTCTGCTCCAGCTTCATCCCGGGCGGCAACGTTTCGCGAATCCGCTCCGTCTCGGCACGCGTCGCGCGGGCCACGTCCAAGGTGTTCGCCTGGGATTGGCGGACGATCCCCAGTGAAATCATCTTCACCCTGTTCCCCCGGAACGCATTGCGTGCCTCCGCCGCGCCGAGCTCGATCCGCGCCACTTCCCCCAGCCGCACCTGATACCCGCTGCCGCCCCGGGCGATGACCAGCTTTTCGAAATCCGCCGGAGTCCGGTAGTCCCGGGTGAGCCGCACCGTGAACTGCCGGTCCAACGATTGCACCGAGCCGGCCGGCGGATCGACGTTCTCCCGCCGCAAGGCGTCCTCCACGTCGTTCACCGTGAGCTGCCGCGCCGCCAGCGCCTCCCGGTCGATCCAAATCCGCAACGCATAGCGACTCCCACCGGAAAGCCGGACCCGCCCCACCCCGGGCAACCGGGAGAAGCGATCGACCAAATACCGGTCGGCGTAATCCATCAGCGCAATGGGATCGAGGTGGTCGCTGGTGAGATTCAAATACATGAGGATCTCCGCCCCAGCCTCGGTTTTGCCCACCTGAGGCGCTTCGACTTCCTCCGGCAAATTCGCGATCACCGGAGCGATGGCCTCCCGGATATCGTTGGCGGCGGCATCCAGATCCCGTTCCAGGTTGAATTCCACCGTGATCGCGGATTGCCCATCGATGCTTTCCGAGGAGATGTTTTTGATCGCCTCCACCTGGTTGATCCGGTCTTCGAGAGGTTGCGTGATCCGCCGTTCCACCACCGACGCGGAGGCCCCACGATATTGCGTCTCCACCGTCACGATGGGCGGCTCGATATCGGGATATTCGCGAACCTGAAGCCGGGTGAAACTGACCGCTCCAAAGGCGATCAGCAGCAAATTCAACACCGTGGCCAGCACCGGACGCCGGATGGAAATATCGGACAGCCACATATCAGGGCTTCGCTCGTTCCGGGTTCAAGGGCGCCACGGGCCCCTCATACTCGCCCGCCAACCGGATCGCGGCCCCGTCGAGCAAGCCGACCAATCCGTCGGTGATGACCCGCGTCCCCTCTTCCAATCCCTCCAGCACCTCGACGGAACCCGGCTTGCGGCGCCCGGTTTGAATCTCAATCAATTTGGCCACCGGAGCCGCCGGATCTCCCTCCACCACAAACACGTATTTTCTCGCGCCCATGGGGACCAACGCCCGCTCCGGAAGCGCCAAGGAGCGGCGAGGTTCCAACCGCAATTCCACCATCGTCAGCATCCCTGGCCGCAACGCCAGATCCGGATTCGCCACTTCCGCACGAGCCTGAATCGATCGCGTCACCGGATCGAGCCTCGTATCAAGATGCTTGATGCGCCCTTTGAAGTCCCGCTGCTTCACCGATTCCGTGGTAGCGATGATTTCCGCTCCCGCTGCCACGGAGCCGAGCACCGTTTCCGGAATTCCGAAATCGATTTTCACGACATCCAACTTATCAATGGTCGTGATCACCGTGCCGGGTGACACCAAGGCCCCCGCGCTGATCCGGCGCAACCCGACCCAACCATCGAATGGCGCCACGATCCGGCGGTCCGCCAGCTTGGCCTCCGCCTCGCGGATCTTCTGCCGGGCGATGTCCGCCAAGGTGCGCCGCTCCGCCAACCGCGCCTCCGCCGCCGCGCCTTCCGCCACCAAACCGGCCAACCGGGCGGTCTCGCGTTCCTCCTCGGCGAGCACGGATTTCGCGGAGGCGAGGAACGCTTCTTCCTCGGCGTTGCTCAACTGGGCCAGCAACTGGCCCTTTTCCACCCGCTGTCCGTCCTCAAAGAAAAGCGCGGCGACGGTTTCGGTGACGTTGGAACTGATGTCACTGCTCTCGTCCGCGTTCACGGTGCCAATCACCCGCAACGGCAAGGCAAAGTCCTCGCGCCCCACCGCGGCCGTCTTCACCAAGGCCGGTGGCCGCGCCGGTTTCCCCGGAGCCGCGCCTCCGCCTCCATGAGGGCCGCAACTCGAAAGAACCAGCGCGAAGCTAAGCAACGGGACGGAGGCGCTGAAATTAATTCGAACCATGAGACGGAGCGGACAGCGGGTCTTTCCCCACACCGGGAACCGGGGGACGATTCGTTCCAAGAATTTGCTTTGAGAACAATCCGGTGAAAGCTAGTAAAACACCAAATCTGCTGGCACCTCCCTCATGATGCACCTTCAACCGTTCCCCATCTTCGGCCAGATCCCTACGAACGCTAGCGGCGAAACTGAAGTCGTTGTCACTCAAGTCCCAGCGGTTTGGGCCATTGCGTCGCTTGCCACCCTCCTATTCTTCATCGCCGTCAGTTGGAGAATCTACGCCAAGGCCGGAAAGCCAGGCTGGGCCTGCCTGATCCCGTTTTACAATTTGGTTGTCCTTCTGGAGATCGCTGGACGCCCAGTTTGGTGGCTGTTTCTGCTTCTGATTCCGCCAATCGGCGTCGTTTTCCTCCTTCTCGTCCTCATCGATCTCGCCAAAAGCTTCGGCAAGGGACCGGCCTTTGGCTTCGGGCTCTTTTTTTTGCCTCCCGTATTCTCGGCCATGCTCGCCTTCAGCGACGCGCAATACCACGGCCCCGATCGCGTCGCCTGACCTCTGGGCAGGAAATCTCTCCTGGAAATCGAGGCACAGTCACACCTCTTCCAACGCCACTGGCGCCAGCTCCTCATCATCGTCGCCCCCCGGCGGCGGCCCGGCATCGACCACCGGAGGCGGAGCGCCTTCCATCAAGGCATCCACGATTTGCTCCCTCGTTTTCAAGCGCGCCAGCCGCGTCTTCCGCAGGAACAAACCTGGGTTCGCCCCCGCTTCGAGCAGGTGCCGCACCATGTCGCGATTGCCTTTCATGATGGAGACAAACAGAGGGCTGCCACCATCCGCATTGACGTTGGCGCCTTCGGCCAACGCTCGTTGGAAATCGACAAGCGAGCCGACCTTGCAAGCCAGCTCCAATTCCCGATCCGCAGACCAAGCCCGTCGCATGATCTATGCTTTCATCACGGACTGGCTCCAAGTCAAGCCAGTCGAAGCCTCCAGCATCCTCAAAGTGTACTAGATCTTCGTAGCGATTTCGCAACGGACTCAATCCAAGCTCCCCCGAAAATCGCTCAACTCTTTCCGGAGTGCCTCCACCTCGCGCTCACAGACAGCGAGCAACCCGGCGGACGATTGCACGTCACCCGCACGAGCAGCCTTGTCCAGCTGCAAGGCCGCCTCCCGCGCCCGTTGGCCTTCGTAGACGCCGATCATCCCCTTCAACGAGTGCGCTGCCCGGTGCAGCGCCTCCGCATCCCCAGCTTCCAGCGCATGACGGGCCTTCTCCAACGCCGCCCCCGCCTCCTCCGGAAAGATATCGATCAGCTCCCGCATCAGGCCCACATCCTTGAGAGACTCCCGGAACTTCCCCCGATTTAGGATCTGGAGGTCAGCGCCGGGCGCTGTTCCTACTTCCGCCACCGTCTCCGCGAATTTCTCCAGCACCGCGCAGAGTTCCCGAGCCCTGACCGGTTTGGCCACGTAGTCGTCCATCCCGGCCGCGAGGCATTTTTCGCGATCGCCTTTCAACGCATTGGCCGTCATTGCCACGATCGGAATGTGCTCACCAGTGCCGCGCTCCGCCTTGCGAATCGCCGAAGCCGCAGCATATCCATCCAGACGTGGCATTTGCACATCCATGAGGATCGCGTCGAACGGTTCAGTTTCAGATTCGTGCAGTTCGACAGCTTCTTGCCCATCCTCAGCGAGAACCACTTTGTGCCCCCGGTCCTCGAGGATCTTCGTGGCCACCATCTGATTCACCCGTCCGTCCTCCGCCAACAAGATCTTCATCGGCCGCACCGCCTGGCCACCGCCCTCCGTTACGGCCACGGCCTCCTCTTGGCGGGTGGCGCTCCCAAAAAGCCGGGTGATCTCGTCCAAAAGCGCCGATGGCTTTACTGGCTTCACCAAAATGATCGAGCCCGGCCGAGGAGCCTCGATCCCGGCAGCCTCCCCAAGCCGTTCGCTGACGGGCCGTCCCGCGGAGGATAGATGCAGGATTTCCGGCGCCGCGTTCCCGTACAGATCGCGGATCAGGCGGGAAACCTCGATGCCGTCCATCTTGGGCATCATCACATCCAGCAAGACGAGCCGGAACGGAGTGCCCGCTTGGGATGCGCGGCTCAAGATTTCCAACGCCTCCGGCCCATTTGTGGCGCAGACCGGGCTCATATCCCAAGACTTGAGAACCTCCTCCAAAATCCGCCGGTTCGTGGCGTTGTCGTCCACCACCAGCACCGGCAAGCCGTCGAGCGTTTCCGGCGCCGAATGCCATCCGCTGGAAGCCCCGCTCCCCTTCCCGAAGACGACGGTGAAGTGGAAGATGCTTCCCTTCCCAACTTCGCTCTCGACCCAGATCCGCCCCTTCATGAGCTGCACCAGCCTCCGGGAGATGGCCAAACCCAGCCCGGTGCCACCATACGTTCGCGTCGTGGAACTCTCCGCTTGGGTGAATGACTCGAAGATCGAGCTCTGTTTCTCCGGTGCAATGCCGATTCCGGTATCCTGCACCGCGACGTGCAACGACACTTGATCGTGCGTCGCGGACTCCATCGCCACGTCCACGACCACCTCGCCGCGTTCGGTGAACTTAATGGCATTGCCCACCAGGTTGATGAGAATCTGCCGCAATCGCCCGGGATCGCCGATGATCCGCTCCGGCACCTCCTGGTGCACCTGATACGCCAGCTCCAACCCTTTGCCCTGGGCCCGGTAGGCGAGCGTATGCAACGTGTCGCCAATTGTTTCCCGGACGTCGAACTCGACGGAATCCAGCCCCAACTTGCCGGCCTCAATCTTGGAGAAATCGAGGATGTCGTTGATGATCGCGAGCAGAGAATCCGCCGAGCGGCTGATTAGATCCACGTATTCGCGTTGCTCCCGCCGCAGCGGCGTGGCCCGGAGCAGATCCGCCATCCCGATAATGCCGTTCATCGGAGTCCGGATCTCATGGCTCATGTTGGCCAGGAAATCGCTCTTTGCGCGGCTCGCCGCTTCGGCCTGATCCCGGGCGACTTGGAGCTCTTCCCCCGCACGACGCTGCGCGGTGATATCCCAGTTTGTCCCGATCATGCGGACCGCCGCGCCCGAGGCATCGCGCAAGACCGTCCCGTTCGCCTTGACGTAGTGGACGGAACCGTCATCCGGCCAGACCACGCGGAACTCGGTGTTGAACTCCCCTTCCCCGCGCAACGCCCGTTGCAGCTTGTCGCGCTCCCGTTCGCGATCTTCCGGATGGAGCCCCTGTTCCCAGGCCTCGTAGGCTCCAGAGAAGCGGGCGGGAGATATCCCATACAGCTTATACATCCGCTCGTCCCAGACCAGGACATTGTTCACCACGTCGTAATCCCAAACTCCAATCCCTCCCGCCTTGGTGGCCAGCAGCAACCGGTTGGACACCAGCATCATCTGCTCGTCCGCTCGCCGCCGCTCCGTGAGGTCGATCATGCTCGCCAGCACGTGCGTGCCCCGCACCGTTTCAATCGGACTCAGGCCCACTTCCAACGGCAGCGGACTCCCGTCCTTGGCCCGCCCGGTGCAGTCCCGGAACGAGGGCCCCCCGGCCGCAGCCTGCGAAGCCAGCCCTTGTTCAAAGCAATCCGGCGACAACTCGTCCCCGTCCGGAAAAAGCATCCTGATGGCTTCGCCGATCAGCTCCTCCCGGCAATACCCAAAAAGTTCCTCGACCGCGCGATTCACCCGGACGATCCGCCCCTGCCGATTCACGATCACCAACCCGTTCGGCGATGCCTCAATGATGCTCCGGGATTCCGCCTCCCGCAGACTCAATTCCTGGGTGCGCGACGCCACCCGCTGGTCCATCGACTCCCGCAAGTGATCCAGTTGCGCCCGGTTGCGACGCGCCGTCTCGCGCGCCAGCAGATCCGAGCGCACAACGAAGCCGAGGGCCAAGCCATACGCCGCAAGCCTCAGGAAATGCCAGGCCCACCAAGCCAGGTCCCAACGTGCCGATCTCCCGAAGGCCAGCGCCGCCAGCCCGACAACGGCCGCGAACAGCGCAAACAGCAGATCGTCGGTGCCCCCCGAACGCCGGAAGACTCGCCCAAGACGCACGCTCGCCGCGATCAGCAAGAGCCCGCCCGCCGTCACCAAGGCCACCGCCGTCGTGCTGAACCAAGCCCCATCAATCACCGGCGGAATCGACGCAGGAATCGCCAGGGAAGCGACCCCAAACACCAACGAAACGAACACAACTCCCGTCAACCACCTTTCGTCGAGGGCGGCTTGCCATCGGACCGGCAGCCAGACCAGGGAAAACAGCAGCCCCCCGGCAAAGATCGACGTCACATGCAGCCACACAAACGCGTCGCTCTCGTCCGTAAGCCCCTGCAACCCGTCGAGAATCCCCATCGCCGCAAAGGCGGACGCCACCGCCAAGTTTGAAAACGGCCCTTCCCCGCGCCGGTGGAGGGACAGGCAAAGCGACGCCACCACCAACGCTATCAACGCTCCGGTGGTTTTCGCCGCCGTGTGCAGGTTGTCGAACACCCAGTGGCTGCCGGCGAACACGGTGTGGTTCAGCCAAATGGCCAAGACGTAGAGCACCAGCATGGCGCCAGCCAACCCCCAGAGGAGCTGCCTCGGGCCGATGCGGAATGCCGTCTTCATAAGAACCCGAGACGCGACGTGGGCAAGAGCAACTTCACCGTCAAGCCACTCCGCTCCGTCCGGTTCTGAACCTGCACCGCCCCGCCGTGCAGTTCCATCAATTTGCGCACCACGCTGAGGCCCAAGCCAATCCCCGACCCCGCCGCCCGCGTGGTGAAAAAGGGCTCAAACATCCGCTCCAGCACCTCATCCGTCGCCCCTGGCCCCTCGTCGCTGATCGATATCGCCACCGCCGGAGCGCCATTGCGCAAGTGCCCCGCGCCCCGCGCTCCCTCGGAAGCAGCCAAGCCCGCAGCCTTCTCCTGGCGCGTCGTCACCGCGATCTCCCCACCCTGTTCCATCGCCTGCGCGGCGTTGAGGAAGATGTGGAGCAGCACCCGGCGCATCTCGCTCCGGTCATAAGCCACCGCCGGCAGCGAGCGCCCCAAATCAAAACGCCCCAAGACGCCGCGCTTCGTGAAGTCTTCCGACACCAGGTTCCAGGTCTCCTCGACCACTTCGTTCACCTGCCCTGGGGCCGTTTTCAGTTTCTGGTTCGCCGCCGCCGCCATCAAGCCCCGGACAATCCCGTCGGCACGCTCGACCGATTGCCGCATCAAAGCCGTCAGCTGTCCCCTCCCGCCCGCAGTATCACCGTCGCCATTTCCAGCCTCCTCCAAGGCATCCAATCCCATCTTGATCTGCGCCAACGGATTGCGAATCTCATGCGCCACACCGGCCGCCAGCAGGGCCACGCTTTCCATCTTGGCCGCCTCGACCAACGAGCGGTGCGAGGCCCGCAACTCCGCGTGGACCCGCTTCAGGTCCAGGTGCGTGGCCAACCGGGACAACAGCACCGCCAGGTCGATCGGCTTGGCGACGTAGTCATTCGCCCCGGCATCCAGGGCGCGGACCACATCCGCCGTTTGATCCAGTGAAGTCGTCATGATCACCGGCAGCTCTACCCGGGGACGGACTTCCCGAATGCGCCGGAGCACGTCCAGCCCATCCATTCCCGGCATCATCACGTCAAGAAGGACCAGATCGATCCCCGCGCCCGCCTCGCCGCGCAACAGCTCCAACGCCTCCGGCCCGCCTTCCCGGCAGATGCACGCATACCCCGCGCCCGTCAGCTTGGCTTGCAAGACCCGGCGGTTGACCAAGTTATCCTCGATGACCAGGATCGTGCCTCTCGGATTCGCGCTCATGAAGCCTCCTCCTCCCTAGGCGACTTCGGCCCCCAACAGCGAAACGTCGTCCTCCAATTTCTTCCCCCCGGTCCACGCCCGCGCCGCATCGAGCATCAGATTCACGCTCTCCTCCAACGACCGGTCCCGCAACGCCGACAACGTCGAGGCCAGCCGTTCTTTGCCAAACGCTTCCCCGCGATCGTTCGTCACTTCAAAAATCCCGTCCGTGTAGAGATAGAGCCGGTCTCCAGGCCTCAGTTCCACCGATCGTTCCGCGAAGTTCGGCCGCCGAAAAAACCCGACCGCCGGCGGGTCAGCCTGATGCACGATCGTCTCGCCCGATGGTTGGCTCCGCACAATGATGGGCCCAGGATGCCCGGCGGAGGTGTAATTGAAGCGCCGCCGCTCCAAATCCAGCACCCCATAGACCATCGTGAAATACTGGATGTCTTCCCCCGTCGGGTCGCAGGGGAAAAGCTCGTTTAACCTCGTCGCGACGTCCTGGGGCGTTTCGATCGGCGCCAGCCCAGGCCCCGCTCCGTGGCGCAC
Organism: Akkermansia muciniphila; assembly: GCA_945883495.1. Lineage (GTDB taxonomy): Bacteria > Verrucomicrobiota > Verrucomicrobiia > Verrucomicrobiales > DEV007 > V1-115. Next base: position 6,804 of record CAMCXS010000045.1, on the reverse strand, counting down.
GATGGAATCGGGGTCGTCCAAACGAGTGAACAACCGGCTCACGTGGACGGACAGCAACGCCGCCGAAACACCATGTCCGCTTACGTCCATCACGAAGAGCCCCACCCGGCCCGGGTCGAGCGGCAGAATGTTCAGCGTATCCCCGGAAAGCTCTTCACAAGGTTCATACCGCCAGGCGAACGAGGCACGTTCCGAGTTCGGCAACTGCGTCGGCAGAAAAGACGATTGGATCTTCGCCGCCGCCTTCAACTCCTTGCGCATCCGCCAGTTCGCGGCCGTGATCTCGCGGTTCGCGGCGGACAAAGCCCGGTTCTGTTTGGCCAAGGCACGCTCCAAATCCACGATCCGCGCTCCCGCCCGGATCCGGGCCTCTAGCTCCTCGTTCTCGACCGGCTTTTTGATGAAGTCATTGACCCCGGCCTCGAATCCCTGGACCAAGTCCGCCGTATCCGTGCGCGCCGTCAGCATGATCACGTAGACGAACCGGCCGGTCGCGGCCGTCTCCTCGCGCATCCGCTGCACCAGTTCCACGCCGTCCAGTCCAGGCATCAACCAGTCCGTCAGCACCAGATCCGGCCGTTCCCGCCGGAAGGCCGACAGCCCTTCCAAACCGTCCGCGGCCGTCACCGTCCGATGCCCCCACTCCTCAAGGAGGGCACACACCCGGATGCGGGTCACCCGGTCGTCATCAATCAGGAGAACCTTCATCGGGGTCGAAGGCAAAGTATCATTGTCCCAGGCGAACGCCCAGCCTTCAAGCCGTAAATGGTCCGAATGAATCCAGAGGCGCTTCCGCCTTCCGCAGCACCAGCCCCAAGGTCCCTTCAGGAGGCGCCACACATCGCCGCTTCGAAGGCAAACTCCACGAACCCACCCGCTCTGCCTGATACATCAGACGAACTACCTGATTGACCACCAGATCAAACGCCTAGTAGAGACGGACTTTCCCGAGAAAGGAGCCCTGCGAGAGCGCATGACCCGCGCCCGCCTCCACCACCGCGACCGCCAACAGGGGCGAGCGCCGCACAACCGTCCACCATCACCACAGCCTCGTGATCCGCCTCCGGAAGATGGGCGATGATGAGAGATCCAGGAGCCGGCTGCCCCCCTTGGGTCCCCTGAGTCCCCTGAGTCGAGGCAGACCGCAAAATCGGTTACGGTCCGGCAGGGTCGATCAAAACGCTTCCGCCTTCCCCGTTCACGAAGAAGCCGAACCCGCCCCGGTTGGATCCCTTATTCAAGAGAATGCCCCGGAACCGCGGCTGCGTCCCGTCCGGATGGAGGAACCTGCCATTGAACCAGCCGCTCGTCCGATTCAGTCCAAGGCTGTAGTTCGCAGTTCCCGCTGGCACCCGCACCACCTTCCCCGTCAAAGGATCGATGCTCACGGCGAAAGTCGATGGAGCAGCCAACAGTCCCTGGTTGAAGACCAGGCTAGCGTTGCCCAGCACCGGCGAGGCATCTCCCTGGCCAAAGTCCAGTGACGCCGGAGGACGGTACTTGGTTCCTAAGGCATCGATACGCACGCCTTCGGGCCAACCCGCCTGATACACCTTGGCCAACGGCTGTTCCGGTCGCAGCCACAGCCAGTCCGCTCCCGCCACGTCGCTGTCGACCGCGTTTGGATCAAAGGCCAGCTGCCCTCCGAGAGCGCCCTTGTTTCTGTACAGGCTCAAGAACAAAGCCATGCTTAGATCCGCTTGCAACCGGCCGGCGCCGGTGAACTTGGTTCCATCGGCGAGGTAACCTGTGACCTCCGCGGAACCCGTCCTGCCCAGTATCAAGCCGCCGAAGCCATCGCCGGCAGGAGAGTTTGACCCGTCAATTTCTCGGGACGCAAACACCAAGTTGTAGCTTCCTCTCAACAGGGTGCCGCTCGCGGGTACGGCTACATTGAGCAATTCCGGCGGCACCCGGTTTGTTCGCCCGAACGGCGTCCGCTTTCCTTCAAAGGCGGCCAACGGAGTGCCTCCGGCGTCCGTCAAACCGCCGCTCAGGCCCGCCGACTCCGCCACCGATAGGGAAAAGAACCCGAGCGAGCGTCTTGCGGCGGCCCGGCCCCCGGTGAACTCCACTTTCGGTCCCAACGTCGGCCAAAAGCGAGCTGAGCCGTCCCGGGCGAGGAAACCGGAGACCCGTTGGCGCGTTCCCCCCACCAAGACGGATCCGGAAAATGCCCCCCTAGAAGTCACCCTCAGCGTCACCAGCCCGAAAGCGTCCAAGCCCGGCGTTGCTGAGGGTGCCAGCAGAGCTTCGTAGGTCCCCTCCAGCACCGCCAAGGCCGGATCGACGAACGTGACGGTTCTGGTCGCCCGGCCCACCCTGCCGTTGAGATCCACGGCTTCCACGACGAGAACGTTGGGGCCGTTCTCAGCAGGCCCAGAATACCCCCACATCAACGGCACATCGAGAGAGGTGCGCCGCGGAAGAGTAAAGGGCACATCAAGGGGCTCGCCGTTCCAGCTTGCCGAAAAGCTCTTTAGTCCCGTGGCTTCCTTGATAAAGCCAGCGAAATGGTATTCTCCCTCCGTCCCGCCTATGGGCGAAAATGTGGAGATGACCACCAATGGCGGTCTCCGGTCGAGTCGGCCAGGTGGCACGAAGACGGTGATCGCCTGGGAATCGGTGAGCGCGCTGGGTAATCCGTCATCGGAGACCTGGACGATGACCTCATAGTCGTTCGCCGCGTCGGCATCCCCGGGCGCCGCCGGGTCCGGCACGCCCACGAACGACAGCGCTCCAGACGCGGGCTCGATGGTGAACGAGGCAACATCGGCTCCGCCTACCAAGCTAAAGGTGAGGTTCTGGACCGGGAGGTCGGGATCCGTTGCCACAACCTGCATCACCGTTGTTGTTCCAGGATTCACGACGATCCCAGCCTCGTCTAGCCCACTCAGACTGGTGATGACTGGAGGGTCGTTCACCGGATTGATGGTTACGGTGAGCTCGGCGGAGGTGATGTCCGTCCCGTCCCCGACCGAGATGGTGATGGTGGCGATGCCGTTCTTATTCGCCACCGGCGTCACGTTCAACGCACGGTAGGTTCCCTGACCAAGAATGGAGATGTTCGCGTTCGGAATGAGGGCTTGATTGTCACTGGCGGCGGAGATGGACAGGGAATCGGTTGAGGTTTCCAGATCAGCTACGGCGATACCTACAGCAAACGGTTGATTCTCATCGATGCTTAGATTCGGAGCGACAGCTATCGTGGGCGGGCTGTTTGCACCCATGCCCTGGATGGCGAAGTCGTAATCGGTCTCATCTGGGTCATTTGTGGTGAAACTCAACGTCGCGTAGCGCAGCCCCACCGCAGAGGGGGTGAACTCGATCGCGATCGTCGTCCAGCGATCGGGTGCCACCGTTGCGGCTGGAAGCGAGATGATCTCGAAGTCGTCGGCATGCGGGCCAGTCACCGAAACATTTCCCAAACTCAGATCCGTGAGCCCTTTATTTCCGAGCCAGAAGGTGCGTGTCACCGTACGATTGGCCGCAGCCAAGGCCTGACCGAAGTCGGTATGGTTTACGGCAGCCGGACTAAGGTCACCGTCTGAGACATCCACCCCATTTCCCAACACCACAATCTCCGGCTCCGGCGCAAGATCCGCCCGGGCGAGGCCAATCGCACTCTTGCCGCCCGCCGTGGAAAAGCTTCCCCCGGCATAGAGATCCGTACCGGACACGGCAAGGGAGTACACCGTGCTATCCATTCCGGATCCCAGCGCGCTCCAATTGGTTCCGTCCCATTTGGCAATGGAATTCGCTTGGATCCCTCCCGCGGTGGTAAAGGCTCCCCCCACATAGAGGTCCGTTCCGGACATGGCCAGGGCACGCACAAAGGACCCCAGCCCCGAGCCCAACGTGCTCCAGGCATTCCCGTCCCATTTTGCGATGTAATTGGCAGCCATCCCGCCTGCCACAGTGAACAGTCCGGCCACGTAGAGATCCGTCCCGGAAACGACTAGAGGGGCAATGACCGTGCTGTTCAGCCCTGAGCCTAGGGGACTCCACGCGCTGCCGTCCCATTTGGCAATCCGCGCAGCAGCCACTCCGCCCGCCGTAGTGAAGTCTCCCGCCGCATAGAGGTCCGCCCCAGACACGGCCAGGGAATACACCCAGGAACTCATCCCCGAACCCAGGGCACTCCAAGCGCTCCCGTTCCATTTCGCAATATAGTTGGCTTCCGTCCCGCCCGCCGTGGTGAACCGCCCGGCCGCGTAGAGGTCCGTCCCGGAAACGGCTAGGCCCAGCACGGTGTCGTTCATCCCCGAGCCCAAGGAGCTCCAGGCACTCCCATCCCACTTCGCGATCCGGTTGACCTCCGCCCCGCCTGCTGTGGTGAAATGGCCTCCCACATACAGGTCCGTTCCGGACACGGCCAAGGACTCCACCGTGCCGTTTACGCCGGAACCCAGGGCCGTCCAGGTGCTGCCGTCCCATGTGGCAATGCCGTTGGCCCCGGTTCCACCCACCAAGTCTCCGCCCACGTACAGGTTCGCCCCGGACACCGCCATGGCGTGCACGGCAAAGTTGTTGGTCCCCGAGCCCAGGGCGCTCCAGGCGCTCCCGTCCCACTTTGCGATGAAGTTGGCCTGCTCGAGACCCGCGCCGGTGAAGGCTCCCCCCGCGAAAACGTCTGTTCCGGACACCGCTAGCGCACGCACATTGCTGTCCACCCCTGACGCCAAGGCGCTCCAGGCGGTCCCGTTCCATTTTGCAACGTAGTAGGCGGCCGTCCCGCCCGCGTCGGAGAAACCTCCCCCCGCGTAGAGATCCGGCCCGGACACCGCCAAGCTCTCTACATAACCGTTCATCCCCGAGCCCAGGGAGCTCCAGGTTGTCCCATCCCATTTCGCGATGTAATCAGCCTCCGTCCCGCCGGCGGTGGTGAAGTAGCCCCCTGCGTAGACGTCCGTCCCGGACGCGGCTAGGGCCTCCACCTGACCGTCCATCCCCGAACCCATGGCACTCCAGGTTGTCCCATCCCATTTCGCGATGTGGTTGGCCGCCGTCCCGCCGGCTGCGTCGAATTCTCCTCCAGCATAAAGGTCCGTGCCAGTGACCGCCAGACTCGTTACGAAACCGTTGATCCCCGAGCCCAGGGCGCTCCAGGCATTTCCGTCCCATTTCGCGATGGAGTTCGCCTCTGTATCGCCCGCGGTATAAAAGCCTCCTCCAGCGTAGAGATCGGTCCCGGACACCGCCAGAGCCAACACCGTACCGCTCATCCCCGTGCCTAGGGCACTCCAGGCGTTCCCGTCCCATTTTGCAATGTATTTGGCCTCCGTTCCGCCCGCGGCGGTAAAAACGCCCCCCGCGTAAAGGTCGGTCCCGGACACCGCCAGGGCCAACACCGTATCGTTCATCCCCGTGCCCAGAGCGCTCCACGAACTCCCGTCCCACTTCGCGATCCGCGAAGCCGGGGTGACTCCAATCAGGCTGAAGCTTCCACCCACATAGACGTTTCCACCGCCGTCGGCCACCACGGCCTCAATCACACTGCTCGCCCCCGGGAGCCCCCGCATGCTCACCCAATTCGCGTCGCTGAAGGTGGGATCGATCCGCACGGGATAGATCGCCGCGCGATCATCCACGCACACCTCAAGCAGCTTGGACTCCTTCACTTCCATCCGCGCTTCCAACCGCCTCCCGGTGGCGTCGATGACTTGCAGGCGCGTGTAGGCCAGTTCCCGGCCGGACTCTGCCAGCCGTAGTTGGGCTCCACCCGGAATGGCTTCCGCCGTGGCGCCGTCCAACGACAGCTCCACAACGAGTTCCCCCTCACCAGGCGGCCGCTGCGCCACCAGGAAATCCTGTCGCACCCCGTCGATACTCACCGCGTATTCCTCAATCAATCCGTCCCGCACGAACCCCGCGGCTCCCGCTTCCGTAGAGACCCGCCCTTCCCTCGCCAACCCCATGCGAAGCCCGTCCGCCGTGCGCCCCAGCGCCGTCGAAAGAAGCCGCATCCGCCCGCCACCACCCACCTCGGTCGATTCAAGCCAAAGTCCCGACTGGGTTACCTCCCCGGTCAGCTTCTGAAATCCCGCCCGAAGGCGAGCCCCCTCCGCCGTGGCGACAATGGCGTTGAGATCTCCATGATAGCCGGCAGTGGCCCTGGCTCCGATTTCGGAAAGCGGGATCGAGGCCGGTTCCTCCGCGGTCAAGAGCGGGATTCCAGACAACCCGGCCGCCAGTGCGATCGCCAGGAGGCAGGTCGTGTTTGCATGTCGCAATTGTGGGTGGAAAAAGTTCATGCCGGTGGAGAGGGGATCACTGAGTCAGAGAAGGCTTACCCTATCGATTACAAACGGTCAAAAAAAATCCTCCTGCCGGCGATAGCGAGCAAGCATTCACCTCCAAAGCAGGCGAGACGACGCGAGCGGGATTAGTCCCATGAGGCCCATGAGCACCGGCCAAGCGAGGGCTCCTCGCTAGCGGTTGATGACCATACCGGCGTCCTCAAAGCCGATGCGCTCTCATCCCAAGCCCCTGAGACCTGCTCCTCCAGCGCATCCATTCGATCCAGGATAGCGGAGTCACCCGCAGGGTTGCTCACTACGTCTGCGTCCTGTGCCCTTATATAGTACTGGACAACAAGATCCGGTCTCTCATGAAGCCATCTTGTGTCACATATGCAGAGGGGGTAGAGCAAAGCCCGAATTTGATTGAACTGGCCATTGGGAGCCTGAGAGCCACTTGCTAATGCCGGTGGCTGCCCCTGCCCCGAGGACGAAACCGGGAGCATTCGTGAGACCAGGACGGACATCGGGCCTGGCACGAATGGCACCAAAAGCCGAGGGCCTT
>CAMCXS010000044.1 GCA_945883495.1 Akkermansia muciniphila | reverse complement strand
CCGAAATACTGGACGAGGTTGTAGGTGAAGGAATCGTAATTGTCGATGACCAGGAGCATGGCGAGTCGTCTGGCTTCAGGTGCTTGGTCCCGCCAACGTGCGGGCGTGTTCGACCGCCCGGATCAGCGCTCGGGCTTTGTTGACGGTTTCCTGGTATTCACTGGTGGGATCCGAATCCGCCACCACTCCCGCTCCGGCCTGGACGTAAACTTTGCCGTCCTGAACCACGGCGGTCCGCAGGGCGATGCAGGAGTCCAAGTTCCCATCAAATCCAAAATAACCCACCGCACCCGCGTAGGCGCCGCGGCGGCTTTTTTCGATTTCCGTGATGATCTGCATGGCCCTGACTTTTGGGGAACCGGACACCGTTCCCGCCGGAAACGTGGCCCGCATCACGTCGTAGGCGCTGTGCGCCGGATCCAGCGTCCCTTCCACGTTGGAGACGATGTGCATGACGTGGCTATAGCGCTCGATCGTCATCAGATCGGAAACCTTAACGGTCTGATACCGCGCCACCCGGCCCACGTCGTTGCGCGCCAGATCGACGAGCATGATGTGCTCCGCGCACTCCTTGGGATCCGCCAGCAATTCTTCCGCCAAGGCAGCGTCCTCCGCTTCCGTGGTTCCGCGCCGCCGCGTTCCGGCTATCGGGCGGATGTCGATCTTGCCATCCAGGGAGCGAACGTGGATCTCCGGCGAGCTTCCGACCAGGGCAAATCCGTGGTCGAAGCAAAGGCAGAACATGTAGGGCGACGGATTGATGTGCCGTAAGGCCCGGTAGAGCTCCACGGGACCACCGTGGTAGTCCACCTCGAAGCGCTGCGAAGGCACCACCTGGAAGACATCGCCCGCCAAGATATACTCCTTGGCCTTGCGCACCATTTCTTCGTATTCCTCCTGAGTGGTATTGCTCCTCCAGGTCGGCTCGCCTACTCCCGGAGCCACGGCGCTCATTGGCTCGAAAGGCAGGGGCGCGCGCAGTTGAGCGATGATTTCTTGGATCCGTTCCTGAGCCCAGGCGTAGGCCGCACGGGCGTCCTCGTGGTCGTCCAAGAAGACATTGGCGACGATCTGGAGCAGCCGATAGCGATGATCGAACGCCACCAGCGTGTCCGCCAGCATGAAAACCATGTCCGGAAGGCCCAATTGATCCCGTTCGGATCCAGGAACGGTGGGCTCAAAGAATCGGACCATGTCATAGCCCAGGTACCCCACCGCGCCCCCACTGAACGGCGGCATCCCCGGCACATCGACCGGCCGATACGGCTTCATGAGCCGTTCCAACTCATGAAGCGGATCGCCCTCGCCGTCCAAGGTGTACGTCCGGGTTCCCTGGCGTTCGCGCAATTCCACTTCCCGGCCCCGCGCCGTGAAGACAAACCGTGGATTGTTCCCGAGAAATGAATAGCGGCCGATCTGATCGCTCTTTTCCGCGGACTCAAGCAGAAAGCTGCATCCACCCGCCGTCATTAGTTTCTGAAAAGCCGATACCGGCGTCTCGTAATCGGCCGTGAATGAGGCGCTCACGGGCACGAGATTTCCCCGAGCCGCGAGGCTCTCAAAGTCGGCAAGGGCGGGCTGAAGCGTGAGCATGAACGGAGGGGCAGCAAACAAACACGCTTTGGGCCAAATGCATGGACAAAATGAAGCTTCGCAATCAGTCGCCGAGCCTCCCCACGCCCTACGCGGGTTGCCAGTCAATCACCGTTCACTTTGAGAACGACGCGGCGATTCACCCGTTTGTTGACTTCGCTGTTGCTCAACGGGAAAGGCGATCTCCCCTTTCCGGTGGCACTCACCTCCAACGAGACGCGCTCCTTCAACATTTCAGCGACTTCCTGAGCTCGCTCCTCCGAAATGGCCTGGTTCTCCGCTTCCGTCGGCATTGGATCCGTCCAGCCTTCTAGCAGAAACTTCCGGCTGGCAAATGCTGGGTAGAGCCGGAGGAAGGAGGGCAGTTGGGACTCCAAGACGTTGCGACTCTCCGGCGTGAGCATGGTGCCGCCCTCGAAAAGAAGCCGCGGCGCCACTTCGCCGTCCACGAGCGCCGGCTGGAGCACGGTCTTCCGTGCCGTCACCGAGGCGTCCAATGCGATCAGGCGGTCGATGTAACTTTGGATGGACTCTCCTTGTTTACGAAGGAGCGTTCCCTCCTGATCCACCAAACTGAGCACTGGCACAAAGCCGCAGCTCGCCAGGATCGCCTGCCCCCGCCACAATTGGCTCATCGCCGCGAAGGTGCGGGCAACGTTCCAATTCCGCACGGCCGTGATCGTCCTCGGCTGCTGCTCGCTGACGTAGAAATACAGATAACGGCAAAGCTCCTCGGGGTAACGGCAAGCCCGAACGTGAGCAGCGGTCGGCGGAAAGTAGGGGCCTTCCACAGTCTGGCCGATCGGCAGAGGGCGCGCCGTGCCAAGCGAGTCGAGCGGGACCGCCCCGATGGCAAGGGGATCCTGTGCCACCGCCGCGGAAATGGCGGAGTTCTCTGGGTGACGCCGGGCAGATGACGTGACCGAGCGCCCAGCCAGAACACTTTTGCAGAAGAACTGGTAGGTCCCGGAGCGGTCCGGCCGGGTATGCACGCGGATGGGGCGGTCGGGGCCTCCAACTTCGCTCCAGTTCGTCAATCGGCCGAGGAAGATTTGAATCACCTGATCAACAGTCAGCTGCTTCACCGGATTCTCCGGATGCACCACAATGGCTAGCGCATCCAATCCCAGGCCGAACTGCGCCGAGGGCTGGGTCATGTCGCCGCTCCACTCCCGAATGTCGCGCAGTTCCGCATCCGTGATCTTGCGGGAGGACATCCCCAAGTCACAATCCCCTCGATAAAGGCTCCGGAACGCATCTCCGGAACCAGTGGGTCGCACCTCAATGGTTTCCCAGGTTCCGTCTCCGTCGATATCGCACATCACGTTGTGAACCACAGCGTTCTCGCCCTCAGGGGTTTCGACTTCCTGGGTGTGATCCTCAATCGGAGCGTTGGCTTGGGTCTTGCTACGGTAGGTTAGGAGGAAATTGTAGGCCATGAGCACGGCGTAGTTCGCTCCGACCGTGTTGGAACCGTGCAAGCGCAGGACCACCCGGGACTTCCGGCCATCGGAAGACACCGTGCCGGAGCTGGTCAAGGCAGCGCTATCGCTTTCGCTCAAGCCAGAGGCGATGTCATGCCAACTGCCCTCTACGCGGACCAAGCCTCCTTCATTGGCCATCAGATCCTGCCCTGCCGTGCTCAGGGTAAACTTCACGAACGGCACCACCTCCGGGTTCTCCGGAAACGGAGACGTGTAGAAATAGACCAAACGGGACAAAGGATACGCGCCGCTCTGCACCGCCTCCGCATCGGGGAAAACTGACTGATCGGCGCTCATCTCAGACTCGTCCTCGAAGTCATTGTAAACTTGAAGCCGCTTGACTCCGGCACTCACCAAACTTCCGTGCCCCACAAAACCGATCGCATTTGGGGTTGCCGCCACTTTGGCCGAGACCTCGTCATTGCTGACAAACGCGAAGGTGGCCGGATCACTGATCCCCTCGGGCTCGGGATTGATGCGCCTGACGAAGAAATCCAGGGTGCCGCTGGGCTCTTTCCGGCGTACCGGAACAATTTCTTGCGCCCCCGTCCCTCCGGAAGTGACCCAATCCGGCACATCTTTCCAATTCGTCACCTGGCGCGAATAGATGGCCCGAAGTGAACGAAACGAGATCCGTGTGATCGGATTGTTCGGGTGAGCCACGATGGTCAAGCCATCCAACGCCACGGCATGCTCGGATCCTTTCCCCGGGGCGCTGCCTCGGACATCCATTCGTAGGCCACGCTTTTCAAAGACCTCATCCAACTCCTCTTCCGTGATACGCCGCGAACTCATTCCCACATCGCACCGGTCCCGCGAGCCAGGATAATCTCCCAAGATGCTCTGAAATGCATCGCCCGAGCCGGTCGCGTGGATTTCGATGTAGACCGGGTCGCCACCCGGGAGCGTTCCGCTGACCCAAATCAGGTCGCCTTTCCGTTCCACCTTCACTTCTACCGCGCGCTTTTCGGATTTCAGATAACCTTGGGCCAGAGCGGGAACGGCGCTCTCTCCAAGGGTGTTTGACCCTACCGCTAGCAGCAGGCGGGTGCCTGGGGGCGCGCCGTTCGCCGCCACTGGAAAGAATGGGCAACCACATCCAACGGCAAAACAGCAAACGAGCAGACGAAGCGATAGTGGCATGGTTGGCGGACTAAGAGGCTGCAACGGTGGGGCTACCCGTCCTTGCCTCTGCCTGAAGCGGTTCGGACAGAGAATCACCCCTTCAGAGCCCGACTTCGCTGCCGTCCCCACCCCCGTTGATGGCCCGAAGGAGGTCGATGTTGGGAATCAAGCTGACCAAGCCCGCCGCCATGGCATGCGCCGGAGTTTGTGACACGCGAACCTCGCGGCTCAACACGCGCTCCAGCAACTCTCGAAATCCGGGCAGGCTCGCGTATTCACCCGCCAAGTAAAGAGGGGTCGACTGCACGGTGTAGCGCTGTTCCCGGCTCAGCAGCTGAAGGGACCGGTTGATCGCGTGCTTGAGGCGCAGGATCGTCGGCGCCACCGCTTTTTGGAACTGCGATCCATCCGCTTCAAACTTCACCGGTTTGCCGCGTTCCACCTGATCGACCCAAGCCTCCCAGCCGATCAATGATTGGCTGCCGGTGAATCCATGCTGCAGAAAGTGCTGGAGCAGATCCTCTTCCAGAGGCGCCACGTGGTTGGATTCCTCAAAGAAAATGCGGATGTCATCGACCAAATCGTCAAAGCCGATGTTGAGCCGAAGGCGGGTAAGTGAACCGCTCATGCTCATGACCATAAAACCGGTCCAATCCCGCTCGAAGACGAGGACGGAGCGCAAGTCCGGCTCCAGAATGTTCAATCCCATGCCGACCGCCGCAGCGATTTCCGGTTCGCAGAACATGATGTCCCGGGATCGGATCCGGATGAGCCCCTCCGTGCAGACCTGCTTGAGGAGCGGGCTGTGAAAATTTCCGCAGCAGAGAATCCTTGGGCGCACCATTCGCGCGCTCCTGAAGTGATGCTTTACGATGCGCTGGAGATATTCCCCAAACATCTGCGGACTCTCCGGTACACCGTGACGAAGCAGAGGGATGACTTCGATATTCTGCGGCTCGCGCCCCAGCATGGATCGAGCCTTCTCCCCAAGGGCGATCACCTGGCCATTGGCCTTCGATCGAGCCACGTAGGCCGGATAGGCTGTCGGTTGTGGCTGCTCCCGGCTTGCCACGTAAAGACTCTCACTTCCCAGAGCGACGACCAGATCGTCCAAAAACTGATTCACCCCCCGCAGCACGCAACGCCAGTCTGCCCGTTTGAGCAGCGGCGCGACTGCGGAAGACACCTCAGCTGGAGAACCAGGCTCCGGCCGACGCAAATCATCATCTGGGGAGCTTTCGGCTTCGTTTGTGCGGAATACTGCCATGGTGCGAGGAAGCTAAACGGGGCTGAAGGTAGCGACTCTCGCTAAAGCTTCCCGTAAAATCGCGGGCATTCCCAGTTTTTTCCCCACCGTGGCGAGAAACCTCACTTCACACGGATGGCGAGAATGCTTCGGCTCTCGCCGTCTGTGACGCGAAGAAGCAAAACCGCCCCAGTGAACTCTTTCCGTGCCTTCAAGGATTCCTCAACCGTGGCCACGGGGACTTGGTTCACCTCCACGATCACCATGCCAACCTGCAAGCCGGCCTCGGCCGCAACTGAGTCCGGCTTGACGCCTAGGACCACCACGCCTTTGACGCCTTCCTCAAGCCGGAACTTCTCCCGGGTGGCCTGATTCACTTCGCCGATCTCCACTCCCTCAAGGAACTCTTGAGGCGTCTTCGGCTTGACCGGAGAGCCGCCCAGGAATTCCCGTGGGTCATCCGGCAACTCGGCGAGCGACAAGGAAACCTGAATCACCTCGCCGCGACGAAACACATCAAAGGTGACATTCTCTGACGGAGATGTGTTGCTGATGGTCAGCCGAAGTTTGTCTGGATTCTCGGCCTTGACCCCGTTGTATCGGACGATAATGTCGCTCGGCTTCAACCCCGCAGTGGCGGCGGGAGTGTTTGGATACACATGAGAGATAGCCACTCCGTAGGGTTCCTTCCAACCCAGCGCCTCGGCAAGATCCGGCTCCAGAGGTTGCAAAGACACTCCAAGGAATCCGCGGCGCACCTTCCCGCCGCCATCCAGGAGTTTCTCAACCATCTCAATGGCCATCATCGACGGGATGGCGAAGCCGATCCCTACGTTGCCTCCTCCCGCGCCTCCCTGAATGGCCGTGTTGATGCCCACCAGCCGTCCCGCCGCATCGATCAGAGCCCCTCCGGAGTTCCCTCGATTGATCGCCGCATCCGTCTGGATGAAATTCGCGTAATCGACGATCTGAACATCCGCCGCGCTACGACCCAAGGCACTCACGATTCCCATCGTTACCGTCTGCGCCAGCCCAAATGGATTGCCAATCGCAAACGTCACATCACCGACGCGCAGCCGATTCGAGTCGCCAACCGGAACGACGGGCAAGTTCTTTCCGTCGATTTTGATGAGAGCGACGTCGCTCTTGGGATCACTCACCACCAATGTCGCTTCAAATGACCGCGACTCGCCTTGCAACTCTACCCGCAGTCCCTTCGAGTCCTCCACCACGTGATTATTGGTCAGAATGAAGCCATCTGGTGAGACAATCACTCCTGACCCAGTTACTGGCTGGGAATCGGGCATCTGGTCTTCTGGGAATCCATCGGGAAGCCCGTCCGGGAAGAGACGCTTGAAAAACGGTTCATTGAAAAATTCTGGCAGTTCCCCAGCGCCATCCCGCTTGGAAAAGATCGTCACCACGGCTGGAGTCACCTTGGCCAGCATGTCCGCATAGCTGGTGACCATGGCGTTATTTGCCGGAAGCGGCGTCTGGTCGAAGGTCACCTTCTGATGCCATTCGGAGGAGGTAATCTTGATGCCCTTCTCCTCCGCTTTCGCGCCATCTTTCAACACCGCAGGCTTCGGCTCGGTCTGCGCCATGCCAGAGCCTGCTCCCCATAATGAAAAAAGCATCACTGCTGCGAGGGCGCGGGTTGGATGAGCAAGGCTTCGGCAATTCTTCATAAAACTTGGCTGAATCAGGGGTTGAACGTCCCGGGGGCGGAAATCACGGGATCATTCCACGACCCGCCGGTCATAATCCTTCCTTCTACGTTTCATCGCCCCAGAGGACGACTTCTCATCTGAATTTTGCTCGGAGACCAAAAGAACCGAAGCCTTGGGAAGGACTCGCGGCTGCGGCTTACTTTTGGCCCAAGGCGCCATGGGCGTTCCTGCTCCACCAGCGAGCCACTCCCGGTGCATCAAAGCAATTCTTGCCAGGATATCCCGTCAAGATTTGGAAGGACTCGAAAGCCTCGTGGATGACAAGCAGGCTTGGATCTTCTTGGATCGATTGAAATAACGCGTTCCGGGCGACCGGAGAGTTATCCCGTTTCAACAGATAGGCACACCTCTGACGCTTGCTCTCGCTCTGTTTGCTGTCGTGCAGCAGCTGGATGAGAGAAGCCAACGGAATATCCGCCTCCGTTGCGGCGGTTGGGAACACCTCGCGGGGATCCAGCGCCGGTGGCTCGGCCAGTTCCGGGCGATCATAGGCAAGCCGGATCCGGATCAAACTTGCCTGAATGGCCTCGTAGTCAGGGTGGGACACCGGCACCTGAGCAACCTTTTCTTGCAGGAGATTCCACGCACCCCGGTCCTTACGGGAAATTGCACGGTCTTCGAGCCTGAGAATTTCCAACCGTCGGTCCGTGGGCACTAGCGTCGCAGCCGACACCTCAGAAGTCGGCTGGCGATCAACTGCCCTTCCGGCGAAATGCATCCGCAGATGGGAGACCATCAGGGATGTCTCTGCAGGAAAGGCGATTGCCGCCGCAGCGATGATGCCGACCAGAGAGATTTGCGCCAAGAGGGCGATAAAAAAGGCCCCCACCGCCGACACCCCCTTGGCGCGGCGGTTTGATGGTCGAGAAGCGGGAAACTCGATGACCAGGTCGCTAGCTAAGGGATCCGCTTCATAACCGGGGCCACGATAAGGAGATCCTCCAGAGTTGGAGGGGCCGGAACGGACGTTCGAAGGATGTTCGCGAGGCGGCATTCAGCAAATGGGACGGCGGCGACGAAGAATTTCGCGAGAAATTTTCCGTGGAGGCGAAATTATCCGAAGTAATCCGGTTCGCCACCCTTTTTCCACTTGATGTTGCACCCACTGCTGGGGCGGGATCTGCGAGGATCGATCCGAACGCCCCGGAGAGTCGATTCAATGGCTGCTCGAAGCTCGGCGCCGGTCACCGGGCTGGCATTGCCAGGCCGGGAGCCATCGTATTGCCCCGTGTAGCAGAGCTCCCCTTTCCCGTTGAAGAGGAAAAAATCCGGAGTGCAAGCGGCGAAGAACGACTTGGCTACGTCCTGACGTTCGTCATACAAATACGGAAAATCCCAGCCGTGCGCCTCCGCGAATCTGACCATTTCGGCGGGCCCGTCTTGCGGATAAGCGAGTGCATCATTGGAGCTGATCGCGACAAACCCGATGTTCCGTTGCGCAAAATCCGCCGCGAATTCGCCAAGGTGAAGGGCCAGATGCTTTACGAAGGGGCAGTGGTTGCACGCGAACACCACTACCAAGCCATCCCGGCCAGAGAGTAACTCCGTTAAGCGATAGCGGCGTTGCCCCGAGCCATCGGGAAGATCGAACTGTGGAGCTTGTGCGCCGGGTTTGAGTTCAAAGGTGGAACGGACTTCAGCCATAGTGAGCGGACAGCCAAACGAGGAATGTCCACATTTCAAGACCGATCTTCACCGTCTAATCCGTCCAGCGATCGCACAAGTCGTTCGCCTGAGGGATCCACCGTTCTGTATAGATGCGCCCAGGAACCAAGTTCAAACGGCTAGTGAAGGCATCCACGTTCGCCTCGGACCAGTCCGCGATTTGACGAAAGCGCTGCACGCCAGCACGGCGCAAGGATTCGGCGGTGACGCCATCGACTCCCCGGATTTGGGTCAGATTGTCCGCGGAAGTTGGGGTCTCCCGATAGACGATCCCGTAACGCGGATCCGCCTGGATGAAGTCCGTCACCGGATACTGGTTGAGCAGTTCTTCGTATTGCCAGGCTTCCGGCGAGGACTCCGCCCAGATCCGGCTGCCGCGATAAGAGTCGAGGTGGCGCAACATGGACCGGGAGATCCAGGCGCCCTCCTCGATAGTGGCGGTCGAGATGTTCAATCGTCGACTCACTTCCTCCACCTGGCCAGCGGTCCACAACCCGAGCTGCTTGAATCGCCAGATTCCCAGGTTGCCGAGAGCCAACGCGATCTCTTTCGAGATTCCTTCCACTTCTGTGAGCCGGTCCACAAGTGCCGGCTCCGCATCAAAAACCGGCCCCAGACTGGCGTGCGCCACCACACGCTCCCCTGTAAACCACTCGCCGATTAGTTCAGGGGCAATCACTCGGGGGGCGGGCAGCCTCATTCGCCCACTGATGGCATCGACATGCCGTATGAGCTCCCTTGCTTGATCTTGCCACCGCTCCCGGAATGGCAGTTCCCCTAGTAGCAGCAGCCCCGTAATGTCCCTCCACTTTCCCTTCGGACAGTTCGCGAGATCTCTGAGGGCTCCAATTCCTTCTTCTTTCAAACCTCGCGCAATGGCCTGATTGATGCCCCGGACAAGTGTCAAATCGCACTCATAGGGAAATGGGGCCAATAGCCTTCCATCGTCTGCCGGTCGCTTCGAGGCTAGGCGCGCGATTGGCTTCTGATGCACCGGACTTTCCGGCAGCGCCAGCGTCTCCCGCAAGTAGTTCTTCAGAGGACCTCCACCGCTTGAGGAAAGACGCTCCACTAGGTTGCCTGCAAGATCCGGTGCGTCGGCGGGCGCTTGATCGGGAGTTGAATCGGTGGGCCGCTTCGGCGGCACGGATACACGCCCCCAGAACTCGTGCGCTAGCCAGAGACCGAACGTGAGTCCTCCCGTCACCATGGCGGCGTGCCAGCCGAGGCAAATCGGCGACTGGCAGTTCGCTAACCGAGAAATGACGTCGTCCAACATGGCGATGACCTCAGCCCGCGCCGCCCGGCCGAAAAGCACGCGGACTTTTAAACCGCAGCAACTGCTTCCAAATCACCCAGCCGAGTCCCAACCCCACGAGAAATGAACCTCCGCCTGTAATCAGGGAGGCCAGTAGTTGCAAGAGCACCTCGTACGCGTTGGCCTTCATCAGTCACTCGGCGTCCGTGCCCTTGCTTCCCCAGAGAAAACTCATCGGCTTCTCGATCTCTGGATGAAGGCTCTGATGCACGGGACACGAATGGGCAGCGAGTTCCAGAGCCTGGGAGTGCCGTAATCCCGGGTCAATCGGACATTGCAGAGTCATCTCAAGGCAAGCGATGCGGCGAGGCGGCGTGGTGGACATGATTTTGCGGACGCGGATGGTGGTTCCACGGAGGTCGATTTCGTGGCGCTCCGCGTAGATTCCCATCACGGTCAGAACACAACCACCAAGAGCCGTGGCCACGAGATCGGTGGGCGAAAAACTTTCGCCTCTTCCATGATTGTCCACGGGCGCATCGGTGCAAACCTCCGCACCGGATGGACCGTGCGTGGCCTGGACCCGAAGGGCGCCTTGATATTCCATTTGTATTTCCACCATGAGTTCCACTCTGAGCAATTCAGGGGCGGCGGCCAACGAAACTTGCGCATTTCCCCATTTCTTATTTAGGTTGCTGTCCATGTGCCAGCGCGCTTTTGCCATCTTTGCCCACCCGGACGATATCGAATTCCTCGCGGCGGGCACTCTACTGCGGTTGCGCGCCGCAGGCTGGGAGACTCACTACATGACGCTGTCGAATGGGGACTGCGGGAGCACGATTTTCACGCCGCAACAGACTGCGGAAATCCGCAACAAAGAGGCACGGACGGCATCGGGAATCTTGGGGGCAAAGTTTCATGGAGCCCCAGGACGCGATCTCCAAATTTTCTACAACATCGAACTTCTGCGCTGGCTCGCGGCAGTGATTCGCGACGTCAATCCGCAGATCATTCTGACGCACTCGCCGGAAGATTACATGGAGGATCACCAGAACACCTCCCGCCTCACGGTGACGGCCGCGTTTGCGCGGGGCGTCCCGAATTTCGGAACTCATCCACCCAGCGAGGCAGTGGATGGCGAAGTCACCATTTACCATGCGATGCCTCACGGTTTGCGCGACCAGTTGCGACGCCTCATCGTTCCCGGTGCGTTCGTAGATACCGGAGCCGTGCACGCAATTAAGCGAGAAGCCTTGGCGGCACACGCCAGTCAAAAGGATTGGCTCGATCGCACCCAGGGGATGAATAATTACATTAACGCGATGGACTCGCTCTCGCTTCAGGTCGGGAAGTTGTCTGGAATGTTCGAACACGCGGAAGGCTGGCGGCGCCATAGCCACCTTGGATTTTCCCCGCAAGATACCGATCCCTTGGCCGCCGCTCTGGGCTCGCACTACCGAATCAATCAAGCGTATGAGGATTCTCTCAACGCCGGTGGCTTCCCTTCTCCAAGCGGAACCATTGCCTAATCGCCCTTGGGAAATCATTGCGCTGGACGAATCGTCGAACCGGCAAATGTTGACTGATCACGTCTCATGCCCTCGAAACAGCCTTCGAAACCTATTGAGATCAGGCTCGCGACCAAAGCTGATATCGCCGACTTGCTCTCCCTGGCGGCCCTGGCCGATCGCGAAGACGGCATGGGCAGGTTTCCGCACACCTCCAAGGAAACATTGACCCGCTCACTATTCGCCCCCGGAGCCTTTTGTGGAGCGCTTGTAGCCGACATGGATGGGCCCATCGTTGCGGTGGCGCACTTCCATCATTTCTGGCCCGCCGTCATTCCCCAGCCCATCCTGGCTCTCGATGACCTCTACGTGGTGGACGATTACCGCTCCGTGGGAATCGGATCCAGGCTGATCAAGGCGCTTTGTAAGCTGGCGATCGAATACGACTGCTCTCACCTCGACTTCACCGTGCGTCGCAACAATCGCGGGGCTCTTCGCTTTTATCGAAAGCTCGGAGCCATTGTCTTCAGCGATATCCGCTACTGCCGTTACGATCGCAAAGCGATGCAGAAGCTTGCGGAGCAGCTCGCGCCCGATTGAAAGAACTGGAAAATGAGGCTTGGCGGCGACGCTATCGCGCTCTAACGTTGTGCTCGTAAACCCAAATCCTCCCACAGGTGACCCAACAACTCGTGATCACATCCGGCACCCGGCCCAACGGACCCGTTGAGGCGAACGGTAGGCCCATCCTCGTCGCCGGCAGCCAGTGCGTTTTTGAAATCACCGGTAAGTCCCCGGAAATCAAGATCGTCGGCCGCGGCAATAAAATCCGCGTTGATGAAGCGAGTTCTCTGGTCATCTCCGGAGCGGATTGTCAAGTCACCGCCATGACTCTCGGCAAAGCGGAGATTTCGGGCAGCTCAAACGTATTGTTCTGGTCGAAAGCGGTACAGGGCGGCGAGCCGCAGGTCATCCTGCACGGTCCGGGTCATCAGTCTCGCAGGGCGTAAAGGTTCAGGCCCCCAACGCCGCCCTCGCGGAAAGCAGCGCGGCCGTGATAATCCAGAAAAAGACCAGCACGCCGGCGGTAAACGACAACCCGTGTTGAAGGATGCGGCGCCGGTCTTCCCCCGCCTGCGCGACAAAACCCATGATCTTCAGCGAGATCACCGGGAACACGCACGGCATTAGATTCAGAATCATTCCGCCCAAGAATGCGCCGCCTAAGGCAGCCCAGAGCCCCAGTTCCTTCGGCGCTGCCGCCTCGCTCGCCCCGCCTGTTCCCAGGACGGCTTCGACGATGAGCCCGGGCGTCAGGAGGTTCGGGAGCACCTTGGGCGCGGCCGATTTGTCCTTGGAGAACAGCAGGTAGAGCGGCACGCCGTTGCGCTCATACTTTTGCAGGACCTTTAAAATCGCCGGATCTTCCTGGGTCCAATCAACCTCAAGAAAGGCGACCCCTTCTTCGGCAAATGCGCGCTCCACTTCACCGCTGTGGATCGCCGGCTTGTTGGCTTGGCACGTCACGCACCAGGACGCGGTGAAGTCGACAAAGACGGCTTTCCCCTGGTCCTGCAACGCAGCAATTTCCGCTTCTACGTCCCGCGCCACTACCGGGCGTTCCTGGCTGGCCCCCTTGGAAGCGAATTGGAAGGCCACCAAGAGCAGCAACGCACTGGCGCCCCAAGCAATTCGCCTCGTCTGCTCCGCCCGCGCTGGGCTCCCAAAACGTCCAAAGATCCAGGCGCCGAGAGCCACCAGCACCAAACCGGAAATCCCGAGGAAGAGACCATCCGAGTTCACCTGCTGAGCCATTACCGAAAGCAACCAGCCCATCACGAGAATCATCGGAAAGGCCATCGCCTGTTTGAAGGTCTCCATCCAGGCTCCGGGCCGGGGAAGACGCGCAATCCAGCCCGGAAACGCGGAAAGAAGCAGATACGGCGTCGCCATCCCCACACCAATCAACGTGAAAATCAGCACCGCGATGCCCACCGGAGCGCCCAAGGCATAGGTGATGGCAAAACCCATCGCCGGGGCGGTGCAAGGCGTAGCGAGCAGCGTGGCCAAGGCTCCACTGAAAAATGATCCCGCCAAGCCTTCTTTGTGGGTCAATTCGGCTCCAACCCCAGTCAGGCTGCCGCCGATCTCAAAGACGCCGAAGAGATTGAGCGCAATCAGAAGCATCACTGCCGCCAAGCAAGCCACGATCAGCGGCTGTTGCAGCCAGTAGCCCCAACCTTGCGGGCCACCCGTCTTGGTCGGCGCTTCGGCTGGTTCCGTGGATACTTCCAAGGCCGGTCCGCCGATCCTCCAGGCGCTTGAACCATCGTCCGCCGCAAGCACTCCGCCGATTTCTGGAGGGAAGATTCCGATGAATTGGCCTTCCGCTTCCGTCACGATGACCAAGCTCTGCCCTTCACGAGTTACGGTTTGCGCGGCGGCTGAATTGGTAATCCCAGATGCCGATGGGTAGAAGTAGAGTTTTGCCGGGTCCGTCTTGACGCTCCCGCCGTCTTCCAACGTGAACGAAACTCCGCGGGTGGCGGAATCGAACATCGTGTGGATGGTCCAGTCGACCTTTGCAGGCAACGCAGCGGCTGCCTGGGAAATCACGTTGGTGCCCGACGGATCACCCGACTTCCACGTCAGCGTGGCGCTTCCCCTTACGCAAGTCTCCGCGCAAACGAGCCAGACCACATCGGCCGAGATGGATTCCGGCAGACCGGCACCGGCGGGCGGGGTGATCGTGGCCAAGAGAATCACCTCTCTCTCGTAGCCGTAGCTTCGATAGCCAGCTGCATCGAAGCGATGGGGAGTGGGAAAGAGAAGCGGACCGGCACTGTAACCCTCCGGCAGCTTCCAGGTAACCTTGGGCGGTGCTCCAGGGCTGCCAGGATTCTCCCAATAAATATGCCAGCCTTCCTCGATCTCGAATCGGATCGCCGCTAAAAAGGGCTCGCCTGCGGCTCGTGGACGATCATCCACCAAAATCCGTGCTTCCAAATGCGTCCGCGATGGGAGCGCCGCAGCGATACCGGCCCCACAAAACAGGAGCAAAACGACGACCAAACGACGGAAACCAGGAAGGAGAAGGCTCACCCCTCTATGGACGCGACCGCGCTTTTCTCCTTTCATGCGCTCTCCAGTCTCGCGTGGCTTCCATCACAGAACGGTTGGCTCGCGCTATGCTTGCAGTTGCACCAGGCCACACGGCGGGCCTCCTCGATCATAACTTTCACCGGAGCGATCCGGGTTCCCTTGTGGCTCCCATCGCAAAACGGTTGATGACTCGAACGTCCACAGGCGCACCACCAGTATTCACCCGGTTCCGACGGTAAAACGGCCGGGCATGTCCCCGCGACGATGGGCTTGGCATCCATGGGTGCGCATGCTGCCCCGCGGATTCCGCGCTGTCGAGGAAAGTTTACTGTGCGGCCAGCATCCCGCTCGGCGCAAAGTCCTTGCGAGGAAGCAAACTCAAGTCGCCGATGTAAGTCTGGTCCCCGTAGGCCGCCGTGCCTTGCTTGCCGTCCACCGCCAGAATGACGCCGCCCAGTTCCCAGCGTTTGGCCTCCCGATTGAAGAGAAACACGCCACCGCCGGAATCTCCGGGACACGCCTGGGATTCGCCCCTGCCGTCCGCGAAATGCGTCGCGAAACCAGGCGTTGCAAATTCATAGGTCAAAATCGGACGGGCGAACTTCGCGGCGACCGCGTTCAAGCCCCAACGGAGCCGGAAGTCTTCGTTCCAACGGAAGTCCCCTGAGCCGAAGCGATTTCCCGAGTTTCCTCCCCCCGCACCGAGAAGCACCACCAACGTGCCTCGGTCCGGGCAAGTTTTGCAGAGATTCATCGGTGGCAATGAGGCCAATGGCGACGCCGGCCCCATTTCGATCCGGTAGATGAACAGATCGCTGCTCCCTCCTTGCCGGTTGCGAAAGCGGGTTTCCGAGCGCGGAATCGCCGCGTAGCTGTGACCGTCCCGGGTGACAAAGGTGCCGATCCCCACATGAGCCGCCGTGAGAACACGGCCAGATCCAATGTAGATCCCGGTGGAATGGTTGACACAGCCCAGGTAATTCCAGTAAGGGAACGTCGGCACCGCACCGAGCGCGTCTTTCAACGCTCGCTGCAACGCCGCTTCACTGAGATGCGCGGGGTTGTTTGTGGGAGTAACGATGCCCGAGGCGGGGGCGACACAGAGTAACGCCATGGCCCCAAGCGGAAGGATGGAAGGAATGCGGGAAGCAAAGGAAAGGAGCATGAAAGTCGGAGTCACGGGACAGCACCGCAACTATAGAAATTCTAGATCCTACAAACCGTAATAGCAAGAGGTGTTTATAATTTCTAGAACAAGAAAATCGAGACATGCTCCTCTCCATCTTCAGCACGGTCTGTCTCCCCATCGTTCTCACGGCGGGAGCTGGGTGGAGTCTGGACCGGTTGTTCCGCCTCGACCTCCGGACGCTGGTCAAACTCAACATTCAGCTCCTGATTCCGGCGTTTCTTTTCGTCCGGCTGGTCTCTTCAGAACTACAGTTCAGCGCTGGGATTCAGATTGCTGGTTTCACGCTGGCGATGATCGCCGCCCTGGCCATCGCCGGCTGGTTGTTTTCCCGGCTCTTCGGACTTCCGCCGGCGCAGCGCAAATCGTTCCAATTGGCTACCGCTTTTTATAACTGCGGGAACTTCGGAATTCCCGTGATGATGCTGGCGTTTCCCGGCACGGGCCCGGTGATCCAAGCTTTCGTCCTCATGACGATGAATTTGACGACGTTTACCGCCGGCGTTCTCCTCGCGCATGGGGAAAGCGGAAACGCGGCCACGCCAAAGTGGCGCACTGTGCTGAGTCAACCTTCGCTCTCGGCAATCGCGGCTGCGTTGCTCGTAAAATCGCTCGGCTTGGCTGCGGCGGTGCAATCAGTCGTCGCGATCTGGAAACCGCTTTCCTTCTTTGCGGATGGCTTGGTGCCAATTGCGCTCCTGACCTTGGGAGTGCAACTCAGCCATGCTCCGGCTCTTCCACTCCGGGGCCCCCTCCTGGCGGCGGTCTTGACCAAACTTTGCATGGCTCCTGCGTTGGCTGCCCTGCTGGTGGCACTGTTCTCCGTGCCCGCTGAAACCGCTGCCATCCTCATCGTCGGCACCGCAGCCCCGACAGCGGTAAACACGGCGCTGTTGGTGCATGAATACGGTGATGGCGATTCCAGTTTCGTATCCGCCGCCGTGTTTTACTCCACCGTCTTGAGCGCCGCGACGGTCGCCGTCGTTTTGAGCCTGCTCAGATGAGAATGCCACGCACGATTTTGGCCTCTTGAACGCCGGTCAAGCGTTGATCGAGCCCTTGGAATTTGTAGGTGAAGGCGCTGTGGTGGATTCCCATGAGGTGAAGAATCGTGGCGTTGAGGTCGTTGAGGTGAACCGGGTCCTTGACGATATTGTAGCTGAAGTCGTCGGTCTCGCCGTAGGTGATTCCCCCTCGGACTCCGGCCCCGGCCATCCACATGCAGAAGTTCCGCGGATGGTGATCGCGACCGTAGTTCTCGGCGGTCAGCGTGCCCTGCGAGTAAACGGTGCGCCCAAACTCCCCGCCCCAGACCACCAACGTGTCTTCCAGCAGTCCGCGTTGTTTCAGGTCGATGAGCACGGCGGCGCAGGCCTGTTGCGTGTCCTGGCATTGCGCCGCGAGGTTCTTGGGCAACCCGCCGTGCTGGTCCCAGCCCCGATGCAGGATTTGCACCACCCGCACGCCGCGCTCCAAAAGCCGCCGCGCCAAGAGAGCGCTTTGGGTGAAGCTGCCGGGACGGTTCACATCGCTGCCGTAGAGGTCGAGCGTTGCTTGACTTTCGCCGCTCAAATCCGCGAGCTCCGGCACGCTCGATTGCATCCGGAATGCCATTTCGTATTGGGCGATCCGGGTTTGTGTTTCGGGATCGCCGAAGCGTTCGATGGTGATCTGGTTGAGCCGGTTGAGCGCGTTGAGCGTGGCCCGCCGATCCCCGGAATTCACTCCTGGCGGGTTCTTGACAAAGAGGACCGGATCGCCCACCGGACGGAGGGTCACGCCAGTGTGCTTGGTTGGCAGGAAGCCGCTGCTCCACATCCGGGTAAAGAGCGCTTGGGCATTTCCGGTGGAGGGAAAGTTCGGGGTGAGCACCACAAAGGCCGGGAGATCGTTGCTGACGCTTCCCAATCCGTAGCTGATCCAGGACCCGAGGCTCGGTTTGCCGGGAACTTCGCTTCCGGTCATGACGAAGGTGCACGCGGGATCATGATTGATCGCGTCGGTATGAATCGTCTTGATGAGCGCCATCTCGTCGGCCAACGGATGCAGGTGCGGCAAGAGTTCGCTGATCCACATGCCGCTTTGGCCGCATGGCTGGAATTTGAAGACACTCGGCGCCACCGGCAATCGCGCCTGGCCGCTCGTCATCCCCGTGATCCGTTGTCCGTTGCGGACGCTGTCCGGCAGGTCTTTGTCAAAATACTCCTTCAGTCGCGGCTTGTAGTCGAACAGGTCGAGCTGTGACGGAGCCCCATTCATGTGGAGGTAAAGCAATCGCTTGGCCCTCGGCGCGAAGTGCGGGAAGCCCGGCAACGACGGATGGACTCCAGGAGCGGCGTGAGCGGCTTGTCCAGCCAACGAAGCCAGAGCGACGCCGCCGACCTTCAAACCAGCTCCTTGGAAGAACTGACGCCGGGTTTGGAGACGATGGAATTCGAGTGCGGGATGTTCCATGACTCAGTTCTTGGTGAGCGTTTCGTCGAGGTTGAAGAGGAGGTTCGCCGTCAGCGTGTAGGCGGCGAGCTCAGCGGGATCGAGTTTCGGGTCCGCCTTGCTCTCGCCGTACTTGATCGCCTGACCTGCGCCCTCGGTATCGGCGAGGTAACGGGCGTGGTGCAGCCGGAGCGTGTCGTAGGCGATCTTCAATTCCACCGCTGTTGGTTTGCGCGCCGTCACCGCCCGCCAGCCCCAGACGATCCGATCCTCGGGGGTCGAGCCGCCTTCGAGGATCATCCGTTGCGCGAAGTTCCGAGCGGCTTCGAAATGCTGGACGTCGTTCATGAGCTGCAACGCTTGCAACGGCGTGTTGCTCCTCTCGCGGCGGGAACAGGTCTGCTCACGGTTCGGGGCATCGAAGGTGGCCATGAACGGAGGCGGCGCGGTGCGTTTCAAGAATGTATAAATGCTTCGCCGATAAAGCGCGTTCCCGCTGTCCTGTTTGTATTCGCGGGTGTTGCTTCCGCCGAAACCGACTGGTTCCCAAATGTTCGGCGGCTGATACGGCTTTACGCCTTTGCCTCCGAGCGTCCGGTCCAAAAGCCCAGAGAGCGCCAGGGCATTGTCGCGCAAGACTTCGGCATCAAATCGGAAGCGTGGACCACGCGCCAGAAGCCGGTTCTCCGGATCGCGGGCCAAAAGTTCGGGCGTGACCCTGGACGACTGCCGGTAAGTCGCGCTGGTGACCATCATTCTGATCAGCGCCCGAGTGTCCCAACCGCTTTCGATGAAGTGAATCGCCAGCCAGTCGAGCAGCTCCGGATGGCTTGGCGGTTCGCCCTGGGACCCAAAGTCCGAACTTGTTTTCACCAAGCCATTACTGAAGAACTGCTGCCAATACCGGTTCACGGCGACGCGTGCGGTGAGCGGATGCTCCCGGCTCAGCAACCAATTCGCAAGATCAAGGCGATTTGGCGTTGCCTCCGCACTCGTTTGCAGCGGAGGAAGAAAGGTCGGCGTCGCGCGAGTCACCGGTTCGCCAGGTTTGTCGTAAGCACCTCGGAGCATGACAAAGCTGTCGCGCGGCTTGGCCTGGTCCTGCATCACAAAGGTCAACGGGATGGCGGCGTCGATGCTTTGCTTCTCCGCTTCCAACGGCGCTCGCTCCGCTTTGAGGTCGGCCAATAGGTCCCGTGAGCCTTCGTAGAGATGTTCCAACCAGTAGTCCCGGAACTGCGTGGATTCCGCCTCGGTCCACTGCTCCGGCTTCTTCGAGCGCACCAAGGTTTGCAGATGCGATGGCAGTCCCTCAACGCGTTTGCCTTGATTCTGCTGAAGCCACGTCTTTAGCGACCAAGCGGGATCCTTGGCCGGATCGACGGTGCGCACCGCTCCGAGTTTGTCCCAAAACACCGTCCCGCCCGCTTGGGTAAACGCGTAACCGTTGACTTTGGTGCCCGGCTTGAGTCCGAGACGCGCCGGGTCCAACTCCAGCCGTACCCACTCCGCCGTCTTCGGCAACGCGCCCATCGACACCTTTTCGGCCGTCCCGGGTGTTCCAAACGGAATCTTGGCATCATCTCCCCAAATCGCCCGGTGTTGCCATCCGTTGGTATGGAACTGCACCATGATCGCCGCGGGTGGATTCTCTGGATCGAGGTAGCAGTGCGCAAAAAGCTTGCCCCCGGCCGGTACGATGAACTCCGCACCGCCCGAGAAGTAATCTTGCTCCAACCCTTTCGCGATTCGCTTCAAGGCCAATTGGCCACTGAGCACTTCCCCTTCCCCCCGGGTCACCAAGCAGAGCGGCGAACCGCTCGATTGCGGCTTTGCGCCCGTGGGGAAGCCATCTTCGAACCAGAGATTCTCGACCGTTTGAATCGCCGGCGCCGGAGTGGCTTCGGCTGGGTCGGTGTAGGCCAGGGTCGTGATTGAGGTCTTGATCTTGCCGTTGACTTCGGTGATCCGCCGTTCGAGTTCCGCCAGCATGCTCTCCTGCTCCGGCGTACTCAGCTTAAGAATGGGGGGTGTGTCCATCTTGTTCCCGTCCATCGCTGGATCGGCCGCCGAGTTAAAGAAAGCGTAGAGCGAGTAAAACTCCTTCTGCGAGAGAGGATCGAACTTGTGATCGTGGCAAACCGCGCAACCGGCGGTCATCGCCATCCAGACTTCCACGGCGCTCGCGGTCCGGTCGACGGCATAGCGGAAGATGAACTCCTCGTTGATGCTACCGCCTTCGCTGGTGGTGACGTTGCAACGGTTGAATCCCGAAGCGATGCGCTGCTCCCGGGTGGCGCCAGGAAGCAGATCGCCGGCGAGCTGCCAGCGAGTGAACTCATCGAACGGGAGGTTCTGGTTGAACGCTTGGACGACCCAATCCCGATACGGCCACATGGAGCGCTCGTTGTCGAGGTGGAGTCCGTGCGTGTCGGCGTACCTCGCCAAATCGAGCCAGTAGCGGGCCATGTGTTCTCCGTGATGCGGCGAGGCGAACAAACGATCGACCAGCCGTTCGTAGGCACCTGGAGCGGTGTCCGCAAGAAAACCATCGATTTCGGCCAGCGTCGGAGGAAGGCCAATTAGATCGAACGTCACCCTGCGGATCAGCGTTTCCTTGTCCGCCTCGGGAGATGGGGGCAGACCTTCGGCGGCCAACCGTTCTCGAATGAAAGCATCCAATGGACTCGCTCCCGAAATATTGGGAAGCGAAGCTGCCACAGGGGCGGTAAACGCCCAATGTTTCTGATAAGGTGCCCCTTGCTCGATCCAGCGGCGCAACACGGCGCGCTGCTCAAGCGTCACCGTTTTGTGCGTTTCCGGCGGCGGCATGAGGTCCTCGGCGTTGGTGGCCACGATGCGTCGCCAGATTTCGCTCCGCTCTGGATGACCCGCCTGGATCATGACGACGCCGTCCGCGTTCGGCGTGAACAAGCCTTCTGGTTCATCAAGCCGGAGATTCGCTTTGCGCTTCTTGGCGTCAAACCCGTGGCACGCGAAGCAGTTGTCCGAAAGGATCGGGCGCACGTCCCGGTTGAATTGGACAGGACCGGCGGAGGCAGCCGCCAGCAGCGCTGCGGTCGAGACGACGATTCCAAACATCAGTTCATACCACTTCTCCCGTCAGCTGGATCTTTCCGGCGGCAGCCGCGGACAAAAAAGAACCCGGTGCCCCAACCAGCGGGACACCGGGCTATGTCACTACAAAGAATCAGGTTTCGCTCAGCCCTGAATCTCCTGAGCGTGGAAGAGAGTCCAGTCGTCCAGGTTGTTCAGGTTCACGGCGTCAAGGATCTTGCCTTCGTCTGGGATGCCGGCGGCGCTGAGGATCGACTTGCGGGTGCCTTCGTCGTGGATGTAGCCACGGACGGCGGCGTTGAAGCCATCGACGGCGCCTTGATCCAACGCTCCGCCCTTTTGCGCGAGCACCCAAGTCTCGAACTGCGGGTAAGAGGGCTTGCTCGCCTTGATGTAGCCAACCGTGGCTTCGGTGTCGAGGCCCAGGGCGTCGAGCATCATTTGGTCATAGCCTTTGCCGCACGCTGGGTAGTCGTCGTGCAGCTTGCCGACGGCATCGAGAGAGACCTTTTGCCAGAAGCGCGGCATGTGAAGAACGCCGAGCGGACCGGCGGTGCCGGAACTGATGGTGGGGACGATTTTGCTCATTGGAGTGATGCAGTGTTTTGGGATGGATTCAGGGGAAGATGAAATTCAGGGGTGCGCGTGACGGCCCGGGAAGGTCAACTCGGCGATGCCGGACTTGTCCAATTCCCCGAGTCCCTCACGAGCCATGCGGGCATACTGCGCTTGCGTCGCGTCGTTTAGCGGAAGATGCAAGCCTTTGCCTTGAGCAAGTGCTTGGGCGATCCCGGAATCCTTGGCGGCGTGCTCGGCGGAGAACCAACAATCGTGCTCCCGGGCCACCATATCGGCGCCATCGGTCTCGAGAACGCGGGAATTCGCCCCGGTTTGGGAGAAAACTTCACGGATCATCGTCAAGTCGTGCCCCAAGGCGGCGGCCAGCCCGAGCCCTTCCGCCAACCCGGCCGTGTTGATGTTCATTACCATGTTGACCAAGGCTTTCACCTCGGCGGCGCGGCCCGGTCCACCTTCGATAAACCGCATGCTAACGCTGAGATCCTTCAGCAGTGTTTGGCACTCTTCGAACGCTGAGCGATCACCCGCTACCATCAAATAGAGTTGGCCGTTCCGGGCATGACTGATGCTTGAGGCCATGCTTGCTTCCAACGTCCGCGCTCCGGTGGCGGCCGCGGCGGCGCTCACTTCGCGGTGAATCTCCGGGGACAGGGTGGCGCAGTTGATGAAAATCTTGCCGCTCGCGAGATCGAGCAAGCTTCCGGGGCCAGAAAAGAAAATCGACCGCATTGCCGCGTCGTTCGTGACAACTGTGATAATGACGTCCGCCGATGCCGTCACTTCCGCCAAACTCGTGGGTGCCGCGCAACCCAATTCCGACGCGAGTTCCGCCGCCACCGCCGTGTTCACGTCATTCACTGCCACCACCGGATGCCCGGTGTCCTTGAGCCGACGCGCCATATTCGCACCCATCCGGCCGACTCCAACCACTGCCACGCGTTTGTTCATCGCCCCCACCCTAGCGATTTCGTGGGGCGGTCAACTTCCAAATGACGGAAGTCACTTTACGAGGGTCAGCTCGACCCGTCGTTCTTGTTTCCAGACATACTCTCCGCTCCCGTCCCCCGATTCGGCCGCGCCGACGCCGACAGATTCAAGTGATTTGGGGCTCACGCCCTGCTTCACCAGGTGATTGAACACCGCTTTCGCCCGTTCCCTGCTCAACTTCTCGTTGATCTGCGGATCGCCTCTCGGATCAGCGTGCCCCTTGATGAGCAATGTCGCCCCGGCCTCGTTTGCCTTGAGTGTCGCGACGATCTCCCGCAAATGCTCGCGATACTCCGGCTTGATGTAGGTGCTCCCGGTATTGAAGAAAATGTTTCGCGAGAATCCTTCTGAAATCGCCTCCGCCGGCACCGTGGTGCGATCGTCAATGCGAACATCGTCAGGCAACGCCCGAGCCACCGCTGCCAATAAGCGGTCCCGCCCTTGCGCGGAGCGCGCCTCGCCTTGCAGGGAAGCCCGCCCATCCTCGATCCGGAACTCGCCCTGGGTGAGATGTTCCGAGATCGCGAGCAGGAATGACGGAATAGCCTCGTGCCAAGGTTCGGGGCGGATCTCCGGGACGATCTCGGTGCGATCCGCGATTTTGCGGCTCCCCGGTAGTGACTCGCAAGATCCAGCGATCGTGCTTTGCAACGCCTTGTCGGGCAGCTGCCCGTTGAGCCGGACCAAACTGGCCTCGGCGACGATCGTGATGCCACCAACGCGATTCCCCTTGCCCTCTCCCTTAGAGCGCTCTTGGGGTTGAGCCGGAGCCATCGCGGCCACTGTCTTCTGCGCCGTCGGCGCCACCGGCGCGGGCTGCGGAGCCGGAGTCATTGACGCAACCGGTTTCGACGCAGGGGGCGGAGCGGCGGCAGCTATTACCGGCTCAGGCATTCTCGTAGACGGATCGACCTCGAGATAGTTGCGCACTTCAATTGATGCCCCGAACACCGCCCGCGCCTCGCGTCCGAGCCGCAACTTTGTGGCCAACTGCGTGACCTGGCCCCGGAGAACAATCACTGAGGAATCCATCTCCACCGTCCCTTCTCGGACTTCGCCCTGAAACTGCTCCAGAAACAGCGGCAACTCCTCTAACCAAGGGGGCGCGGGGGCGGAACTTTCCAGTACGCGATCCCGAATCACGAGCTGGATCCCGGGGCGTGACGTCCAGGCGACTTTGCGCACTTGCCAAGCGCCCTTCGGGAGGGCGCCATCGCACAGCATCGCTCCGTCTTCCCAGCGGATTCTCAAGGAGGCTCGAGGAGCCATAACCAAACGATTTTCCAGCACCCAGCCGCCCGGCAGGGCACGGGTCGCCTCTGTCACCAAGAGAGTGGCGATCTCCGCGGACCGAGCCCGTCCCGAAAGCGTCAGTCGGCCAGCCCCCCATCGGATCTCGCCTTCGTCGATGCCTTGCAGCCATGCGGCCAAATGACTCACGGCGGAGGGAATCCATGGAGCTTGGCTCCCCAGGCCTCCACGACAGCGGACATGATCGACCACATGCCCGGCGCCGGTGGCCAGGGCGGCCTGGTTCCACCGGGCTTTCACCGCGGCGGAGGGCACCTGACCCTCCAGCACCACCACATGCTCTTCCCGGCGCGCGGCCAGCGTGATCGCATCATTGGCCATCGGGGGCTCCGACTGGCCAAAAACGGGTGCGATGAGCAGCGCAACCCATCCGTCCGCCCAACCTCGCCATCCTCTGTAATTCCGTCTCATCCGCTCTCTGCGCCCAGCTAACAGGCGCCATCTGGATCGCCCGGAAAGAGTTTGCGCCAGGCGTCCAGCCGCTCCAATGCCTCGGCTTCGCCTTCGTCCGGTGCCCAAGTCGCGAAAGTCTTGTCCCCCGTCGCCGAGTAGGGTCCCTTCTTGACTTCCACGATCACGGTGTCTGGCGCCAGACAGATCATCCCGTGCCACTGCCCCGCCTCGATATCGATGAGCGCTTCTGGTCCGGCGACGAGGTCGTGCGTGCCGGTGATTTCCCCGGTCTCGTTGAAGAGCAAGAATCCCAACCGGCCCCGCATTACCTGGACGAGTTCGGTCTGGCCCGGCATCGGATGGACGTGCGGGCGGACATAGGTCTCCGGTTGGAAGAAATTCAGCATTCGTTGCACGGGAGCATCCTGGGTCCGGTGGAGCGGCAGAATGATTCGCCGCCGCGGACTCTCCCGCGATCCCGCGAATCCCTGAGCGAGCAGTTCTTCGGTCAGCCGGAACACGGGACCCGATACGTTCGGAAAGGCGAGCATGGTGAATCTTGAGGTCGTATAGCATTTCACGGACCCGGCGGGATCGCAACGTCAAGAGTAACCGGCCGCAACGCGAAACGTTCTACGGCAAAATCACGTTCGATCGCGCCGGGCAATGGCCGACGTTGAGACAACTCCCAACCCCAACCCCCAAGCCCGGATGTCCACTCCCACCGCCGATTCCCTGCTCGAACTCGAACGTAAACTGGAGGGCGGCATCCTCGAATGCCTTCGCGTCCTCGAACAAGGCCGCAAGGAGTCCCTCCAGGAGCTGCGCCAGGCTGCCAAGCAAGCCGGGGTCTCCGCGTCGGCCGCTTCGAGTCATCTCCGTTCCCTCGTTTCTGAAAGCGTCGCCCACGTGGAAGCCGTGCAACGCGAACTCGGCGCCCTCAACCTCGCTCTCGATGACTTTGTCCTCAGCGACGAACTCAACATTGAGAACCTCCAAACGTTTGACACCTGGCGAGACCGCGTGCTTAGCGCCCTCCAAGAGTCGCAGCGCGGGATGGCCGGGATGAAACGGGAGGGTGATCAAGATGAAACCTGGTCTCAGGATCTGGAGTCCGTTTGGGATCACTTCCGCCAGCGCCTCGAGCTCGTCCGCATCCGTCTGCAAGCGGACGAGGCCAGCGCTGCCGAAGAATTCGCCGCCCTACGCGCCAGGCTGGAAGAACTCCGCTCGCAACTCGCCCAGGATCCGAAAAAGGCACGGGAACAACTCCGCCATCTGAGTGCGGCGACGGAACTGTCAGCGGACTGGCGGCGGCTGGACGGATGGATCAAGGCGCTGCTGATGTGGCGAGAGCGCGGGCAGCAATAGCGATTCGCGCGCATCATTGGAAGCTCATCGTCTGTGCGTAGGCGATGACCGGAAATCACCATGCGGGTTGGACTTGGTTCAGGACTCCTTTGCCACCGCTTCCGCTCCCTTCGCGACACTAGGACACTCACATTGGAGAGCAGCGATGTCCTGGCGTGCCTAACCCCACTCCCGGGCTTTGCGCTTCCGCTGATCGAGGTTTTCGCGGGGCTGCCGCCAGTGGAGTCCGCTTGACGATTGCTTCCATCCGCGTGGCAAACCATGGGGTGCGTCTCAGAACCACCTTGGACTTTCCCGACCGCGCCCGCTTTCTCCTGGGCTACCGCGAGACCATGTTCCCGATCTCCCTCAAGCGCGAACGCCGCAAATCTCACCTCGGTCGCTTAGCGGAGACTTGATGCCTGGAACGCTGGATCGATTTCTTCATCAACGGAGAGACCATGATGCAACGCGAAGCCGAGGCTGCGGCTGCTCCCGATGAATCCTATGTGTTTCACGTGGAAGAAGATCGCGCTGACGTGGTGATCGAGGTCAACATAAACTGTGGCGGGCTGAGCAAGCGCTCCTTTTACAAGCGCTTCGGCATTCCCGAGCTGTGGATCTGGCGCAAAGACGACCTCGAAGTCCACCAGCTAATCCCCGCTTCCGGGGACTACGAGCCTGCCGAAGCCAGCGCCGTGCTGCCGGTTCTGCCGCTTCCTGATCTCATCGAGTGCGCCGGCATGGACGTGGCCAGTCAAGCCATTCGCGAATTCCGGCGTCGCCTCGACGCTTCACGTCGATCGATCGCCCACGGTGGCTTTTGCGCGCCTACGCCAATATCCCCGTCGCCACGGTCCCAGACACGTCGGTCAGCCGGAAGTCCCGGCCGGCGTAGCGATAAGTCAGGTTTTCGTGATCCAGTCCCAGGAGGTGCAGGATCGTGGCATGGAGGTCGTGGACGTGCATCTTGTCCTGGACCGCGTAGTAGCCGTAATCGTCCGTGGCCCCGTAGGCGAAACCGGGCTTCACGCCTCCGCCGGCCATCCACATGGTGAAACCGTGGGGATTGTGATCACGGCCGTCGTTGCCTTGGGCGGTCGGCGTCCGGCCGAATTCTCCGCCCCACAACACCAAGGTGTCTTCGAGAAGACCGCGCGACTTGAGATCGGTGAGAAAGCCGTAGATCGGTTGATCCACCTCCGCCGCATTCTTGGTGTGACCGCGATAGAGATTGCCGTGCTGATCCCACTGGACCTCGCCGTCGCTGTGGGTCACTTGGACGAACCGGACGCCGCGCTCCAGGAAGCGGCGGGCCATGAGGCATTGCCGGCCGAAGTTGTCCGTGACAGGGTCGTCGATTCCGTAGAGCCGTTTGGTGGCGGCGCTTTCGTTTTCGATCGATTGCGCTTCGGGCATCACGGATTGCATGCGGTAGGCGAGCTCATAGGCCGCGATTCGCCCTTCCAGGGCTTGATCGGCTCCCGTCGTTTCCAGATGCCGTTGATTCATCGCCTGAATCAGGTCGAGATGCCGACGTTGTTGGGGCGAGTCGAGCCGCGGGTTTTGGATGTGCCGGACTGCCACCTCCGAGGCGCGCGAACTGGCGGTGCCGAGCGGTGTGCCCTGGCAATGCGCCGGGAGGAACGCGGAGCCCCAATTGTTGACCCCGCCATGCGCCAACGTCGGGCAGATGGTGAGAAACGCTGGGAGATTCGCGTTGTCGCTCCCCAACCCGTAAACGACCCAGGAACCGAGGCTCGGGCGGACCTGCGTGTCGCTCCCTGTGCTCAATTTGAGCAACGCACCACCGTGCGCTGGATTCGTTCCATGGACCGACCGAAGGACGCAAAGGTCGTCCACACAACGCGCCAGTTTGGGGAAGAGTTCGCTGATCGGCAGACCGCTCTCCCCGTGCTGGCGGAACTTCCAGGGAGACTTCAGGAGATTGCCTTGTTTAGCGAACGTGACCCGTGGTAAGGCAAAGGGCAGCGGTTTGCCGTGATCGCGATCGAGCAGCGGTTTCGGATCGAAGGTATCGACATGCGACGGCCCTCCCTTCATGAAAAGGAACACCGCGCGTTTGGCCCGGGGCGCGAAGTGCGGCCGGTTGCCTCCTTTCGCCTCGCCCCCGAGCAGGGCACTTAAGGCAAGGTGCCCAAACCCCGCGGCTGCCGATTTCAGGAGATGACGTCGATCCGTGAGGTTCATGGCAAGTAGACAAACTCGTTCGAGGCCATGAGCGCTTGGCAAAGCAGCGGCCAACCCGACGCTTCCCCGGTCTCGCGAATCCAACGCACGGCCTCGATGCGCTCCACGGCAGTGGGCGGTCGCGACAACGCCCGTCGATAGATCCATTCAATCCGGGACGGCAAGGCGGAACCAGCCATCAACGAGGCCGAGGCCATGACGTCGGCTGCATCGAGGATCAACGGCGAATTCAGGATGAAGAGGCATTGCGGCGCGACCACGGTAGAACTGCGACTCCCGGTGGGCATGGTGGGATCCGGGTAATCGAACTGGGCCAGCACATCGACTACGTGATTCCGGATCACGGGAAGATAGGCCGACCGACGCCGGTCGCCGTAGGTGGTGTGGTCTTTGGACGTGTGATTAAAAACCATTTGCCGGTTGCGCAACGGAAGCGTCTTGCCGCCGAGCGAAAGATCGATACTGCCGGAGACGAAGAGCACGGCATCGCGGATTTGCTCGGCTTCGAGGCGTTGGCGTTGGAACCTCCAATGGAGCCGGTTCTCGGGATCGACGAGCGAGAATTGGTCCAGATTCGGGTGCACCGTAGCCATCTGGTAGACGCTCGAACTCAATAGAAGCCGATGCAGGGACTTGATGTCCCAACCGGATTCCACCAAGCGACGGGCCAACCAATCGAGGAGTTCGGGATGCGACGGCGCCTCGCCTTTGACGCCGAAGTTGTCGGTGGTGGAAACTAGGCCGGTGCCAAAGTGCCAACGCCAAATCCGGTTCACCATGACCCGAGCGGTCAAGGGATGGTCCGGGTGCGTCAGCCATTGGGCAAGTTCATGTCGTCCGCTGCGATCTGGCTTCCAGACCGGGTCGTTGGAGAGGGCGCGCATCACGGCGGGCACGGCGCGCGGGACCACTTCTCCATGGGCGAGATGGTTGCCGCGAATGTAAATCGGCATTTCGGTGATCACTTTCGGTCCCTCAGCAATTCCCATCACGGCCGGAGCGTCGTAGGCGGCACTTTCGAGAACCCGGACTTCTTCCTCAAGCCGCGCCAATTCTTGCACCGTTTGGGGATCGAACGCCTTGAACGGCTCGGTGGGAAGCGCGAGCAGCCCCTCAGGATCGTAGAGCGCGGCGCGAGCAGCCTCGAGCCGAGCGTCCGATAACTTCATCACTCTCGAATCGGCCGCTTTAGCGGCTTTCCACGCGGCATCAGCAGCGGTGAAGAGTTCTCCATAATGCCGCTGAATGCCCTCGCGGTCCCCCGACGCGGCCAGCGCCTGCCAAGCTGCAAACACGGGATGGTCAGGGTGATACGACAGGTGCAATCGGCATTGCAGCAAAATCCAGGGATGCAACTGCTTTTCCTCCGCCAGCGCCTCCGCTTGCACCAAGGTGGCCTCCGGCGCCATACAGGCGGCGGCGGCGAGGTAATCGCCAACCTTGGCACGAGCGGATGCCTGCAATTGAGCGATGGCACTGCTCTTGAATTGGGCTGCTTGCTGCCGGGCCTTGGCGATCCGGTCGTCGTCGGCCTTTGCCTTGGCCAACTCGGCCTCGGTGGCCAAGGAGTGCTCGAACCAGTGCTTGATCGCGCCCGTTTTGCTCGGGGCGAAGTTCTCGCTGCTCTTGAAAATCGCGGCGAGGCCATAGTAATCGCGCTGGGTGACCGGATCAAACTTGTGGTCGTGACACCGGGCACAACCCAAAGTGATTCCCATGAACGCCTTGCCAAGGGTGTCGAGCTGCTCGTCGATCACGTCCATGCGCAGTTTCTCCTCGTCCGGCTCAGCGAGCACTCGTGCGCCCAACGCGAGGAAGCCGGTAGCGGTTCGGGTCTCAGCCGTCGCGTCCGGGAGCAGATCGCCCGCCAGTTGTTCAACGACGAACCGATCAAATGGCTTTCCGGCGTTGAAGCTATCGATCACATAGTCGCGATACCGCCAAGCGTGACCAAAGCCGAGATTCTCATCGAGCCCGTTGGAATCCGCGTAGCGAACCACGTCCAGCCAATGCCTCCCCCAGCGGACGCCATATTGAGGAGAGTTGAGCAGCCGGTCGATCGTTCGGTCCCAGGCATCCGGCGAGGCGTCAGCTAAAAAAGCATCGAGCTCCGCCGGTTCAGGAGGCAAGCCGGTCAGATCGTAACTCACTCGCCGCAGAAGAGAAGCACGGTCCGCGGCGGGCGCAGGCGTGAGTCCGTTCTTCTCCAGCAAGGCGAGAACGAAGGCGTCCACCGGCGTGCGCACCCAGCCGGGGTTGGAAACTCGCGGAATGTCCGGTGCCGCCACTGGCCGGAACGACCAAAACGCCCGGCCCGCCGCCTCCGTGAGTCCACGGGGAGCCTCGGCTTGCGATCCCCCACTCCGCGGATCTGGAGCTCCCATCTTCACCCACTCCTCCAGCGCCGCCACTTGCCGATCCGCCAGCCGATTATCCGGTGGCATTTGCAAGTCGCGGTTTTGATAGCGGACGGCAGCAATCAACACACTCTCTTCGGGCTCGCCAGGTGTGATGACGCTACCGGAATCCCCTCCGGCAGCCCAACCGGGTTTGCTGTCGAGCACGAGTCCCCCCTTGCGCTTGCCGGTGGACGAATGGCATTCTTGGCAATGCTCCACGAGAATCGGCCGGATCTCGCGCTCAAACATCTCGACGCCCTTTGGATCCGTGGCTCCAAGAGGGCAAGCCAACGCGGCAGCCACCCAAAGAGTGGCCCACGGAGCCCAACCACGCGTGAAATCTTCCGCCAGCATTTCTACCGCTCTTGAGCACGATGCAGCCCGCCGCGTACTTTCGATTGCCTGCACGGTGGCCCCGAGCGCAAAGACGCGGCCTTGCTTTTTGGCCGAGAGGCAGTCCTCCCGCTGATGGCTGATTTGGTTTCTCGGCGGAGCCTTTACGTGGGCACTTCGTCCTCGAAGTTTTCCGACTGGTGCGGCCTGCTCTACGACGAGCAAAGGTATCTTTACAGCCGGCGTTTCTCCAAAGCCCGGATGAAGCGGGAATGCTCGAGTCTCTCGCGATGCTGCACCGTCACGGCGTGGCGCACGTCTACAATTCGCGGACGCACAAGGTCGCCAGTCGCCGAACAATTCCAGATCCGTCCATCGATCAATCAGCCGTTTGTTGCCGCTCGTTTTCTGTGCCGCCAAATTGCCCCCACGGCTGGGCCAAGGTGTATCTTCAGTATCTCGGCAATCGTCCGTCCTATCTCTACTTCGGGAATGAACTGGAAGGCTGTGCGCTCCACACGATCGCCGATGTGCTCGAAGCAGCTCTCGACGCAGCGTAGCGAAGGGCTTGCGCCTGCCGCTTCTCCTTCTATAGAGTCTGGCATGCTCTTGACTCAAAATCTTCGCATCCTCGCCGGACTCTTTCTCTGCTCCGCTCCGCTTCTTGCGGAGGAGTCCCTCCCGCTCTTCAACGGGACCGATCTCACCGGGTGGAAGGGACTAACCGAGTTCTGGTCCGTCCAAGACGGTGCCATCACCGGCCAGACCACCAACGAACACAAGGTCCTTGAGAACACGTTCCTCATCTACGAAGCCGAAGAATTCGCCGACTTCGAGCTGACGCTGAAGTACAAGATCACCGACTTCAATGGCACCTCCGAGGCGTTTGGAAACTCCGGCATCCAATACCGCAGCAAGGTCGTGAAGCCCGAATATTTCGTGGTCACCGGCTATCAGGCTGACTTCGAATGCGGCAAAACCTACAGTGGGATTCTTTACGAAGAGAAAGGGCGCGGCATTCTGGCCAAGCGCGGCCAAAAGGTGGTAATTCGCGACGGTGAAGATCCGAAAAAACCATCGATCGAAGTGGTAGGAGAGACCGGCAATACGGACGAAATTCAGGCGCTGATCCGGCCCGCGGATTGGAACGACTATAAGATCGTCGCGAAAGGTGGCCACCTCCAACACTTCATCAATGGAGTTCCCACCGTGGATGTGACCGACGAAACCGCCGTGGGCGCAAAGACCGGCCTCATCGCCCTGCAGTTGCATTCCGGACCTACGGGGATGACCGTCCAATTCAAGGACATTGTCATCAGAAAACTCTGAGAGGCAGAGACAACTCGCCGGCGCCCACGGTATTCAGGCGCCGGCCATCCCTTTACTTGCGCTTCACGAAGCTCGTGATGATCAACAAAATCACCGCGCCAATCAACGCTATCACCAGCTGCTTCAAATCCAGCGAAAGGGTCGGCAGATTGAAGCTGACTACGCTCGCGAGGAACTGCTTGTAAATAAAGCTTCCGAGAATCGCGCCGAGGATCCCGACAACGATATTACGGAATCGGCCTGCCCCTTTCTCGCCGGGGAACAAGCCAATAATCAATCCGGCGACGACGCCGACCAACAGCAATTCAGTCAAATCGTTCATGCGATCTAGCAAACCCAAAATCGCATCGAGCGCAATTCCGGAGTGTCAGTCGAAGTGCGTTCGAAGCTCTCAATGAGAGTGGTTGTCGTCTTCGAAACCCATATCGACTTCTCGGACGCGCTTGGTATCCCGGACGGCTTCGACGGCACCACGCAAGGCCTCGACGAACTCGGCCGGTTTCGTGATCCAGGAGAGGTGAAGTTCCGGGCTCGATTTATCGGAACTAAAGATCGAGATCTTCCCGGTCCCCACCATTCGTTGGTTTAGAGGTTCCTCCAGGCTCCAGTCCTTGACGCGGTAAAGCTCCACATCCTCGTTCTTCTTCGAAAAAACGCCGGTGCGGATGCGCAAGCGCTGTTTCGTCAGCGTGATCCGATGGTTCGCCGTCGCCAGCCATTGCCAAAAGGCAAAAGGGATGGGCACAACCAAAAAGCAGGCAAGCCACCATCCAAGGTTCTGCCACTGAGAGGGGCTTCCCTCCCACAAAATCACTTCATCAGGTTTGGTCGTCTCGTTGTTCGCCATAACGTGGCCCAACATGGCACTGATCGGAAGTTGTGCCACTGATTCTCGTCGGGGATTAGCCAACAGCGGAGGCTGTCAGCTTCAACCAAGCAGCCCCGAAACGACCCTTCCATGAATATCGGTAAGACGAAAGTCCCGGCCTTGAAAGCGGTAGGTAAGGCGCTCGTGATCGAATCCGAGGAGATGGAGCACGGTCGCTTGGAAATCATGCACATGGACTGGATCCTTCGCGATGCGGAAGCCAAGTTCATCGGTCTCCCCGTACACCGTGCCGGCCTTCACGCCGCCTCCCGCCATGAAGAGGCTGAAGCAGTCTGGGTAGTGGTCCCGACCCAGGACCTGACTCTTCGCCGTCCGGCCTTCGCGGAA
Source organism: Akkermansia muciniphila (assembly GCA_945883495.1). GTDB lineage: Bacteria > Verrucomicrobiota > Verrucomicrobiia > Verrucomicrobiales > DEV007 > V1-115. Next base: position 14,012 of record CAMCXS010000044.1, on the reverse strand, counting down.
TGGAGTCCGCCCAAACTCCCCGCCCCAAATCACCAATGTGTCCTCCAATAGGCCACGGCTCTTCAGATCACGGATCAGTGCCGCGACAGGTCGATCCGTTCGCGCCATTTTAGCGCTCAATCCGCCCCTAATATCCTCGTTAGGATTTGTTCCGTGAAAGTCCCAGCCCCAATCAAAGAGCTGGACGAACCTTACGCCTTGCTCGACCAGCCGCCGGGCCAGAAGACAATTGTTGGCAAAGCTAGACTCACCATGTTTAGCGCCATATGCCTCCATTACGGCTGGGGGCTCCTTGGCAATGTCCATCACGCCAGGAACGCTCGCCTGCATCCGGTAAGCCAACTCATATTGCGCGATTCGCGTGACGGTCTCCGCATGGCCCATTTCGGCCGCCTGACGCTCGTTCAGCTCACGCAAGGCATCCAAGCTTTTCCGGCGCATCTCCCGGTTCATTCCCGCTGGGTCAGACACAAACAGCACCGGATCTCCCTTGGAACGGCACTGCACCCCTTGATAAACGGAAGGCACAAACCCGCTTCCCCAACAACCTTGCCCTCCGCTAGGCTGGGTACCGCTTGAGATCATCACGACGAACCCCGGAAGATCCTCGTTTTCCGTCCCCAGGCCGTAGGTGGCCCAAGCCCCCATGGAGGGACGGCCCTGTCTTGGGTGCCCGGTAAATAGGAGCAACTCCGCCGGTGCGTGGTTGAACTGGTCCGTGTGCATGGAGCGGATTAGGCAAATGTCATCCGCCAAACCATGAAAGTGCGGAACCGCATCGCTCATCCAAGTCCCAGATCCCCCATGCTGTGCAAAGGATCGAGGGGTCCCCATAAGCTTGGGCACGCCACTGGTAAATGCAAATCGCCTGCCTTCCAACACCGAGGCTGGACAGTCCTCCCCGTCATGCCTCACCAACTCTGGCTTGTAATCGAAGATGTCTAGGTGCGGTGGCCCTCCAGACATGTGGAGATAAATCACCCTTTTGGCCCGGGCTGGGAACTGAGGCCGTTTCGCCGCCAACGGATTCACAAACCCTGAATCAGCCGCCGACACACTCTGGCCACCGAGCGCTTGAAGGGCGATGGCCCCCAAACTGAAGTGACTCGAGCTCTTCAGGAACTGTCGCCGAGTGGCAAAGCGTAGCTTTTCGTAGCACAAAGGATTCATCTGGTAGTCGAAGGTCAAAAGTGCTGCAAACTCCCCTTAGCGGCGCATCAGAAACTCATCGAGATTGAGAATGACATTTGCGACCACCGTCCAAGCAGCCAACTCTTCGACAGTTAGGCCCAGACCGTCAGGAATGGCCCCTAAAGGTTGAGTAGCCATCAGCACTGCGGCGTCACGGCCGACACTTGTCCCGTAACGAGCCAATGCCTCGTCGTAAAGTCTTCGCAAGGTGCCAGTCTCTCCTGCCGATGGGTCCCGAGAGAGACAAATCCGGTAGATTTGCTTGATCCGAGCGTCGGCGCCTGCCGGTCCAGCCGCTACCGCCATCCGGCGCGCCACGGATTGGCTGGCTTCCACAAATACCGGGTCATTCAGAGTCACAAAGGCCTGCAGCGGCGTATTCGTGCGATTCCGCCGGATCGCACAGACCTCTCGATTTGGTGCGTCAAATGTCACGAAACTCGCATAAGGCGCATTGCGGCGGACCTCCGTGTAAACTGCCCGCCGGTAGCGATCCTCGCCTACACTCGTGACCCAGTCGTTGCTTCGGCCAAACGCAGTACTCAGTCCAAGACTCGGCGATGCCGGACGCACCGGAGGCCCTCCCATTTTGCGGCTGAGCAACCCGCTTACCGCCAAAGCCTGGTCCCGGATCATCTCGCCGGACGACCGGAAGCGCGGCCCGCGGGCCAGCAGACGGTTATCTGGATCCCTCTCGTTGAGAGCCGGACTGCTGCAGGAATCCTGCCGGTAGGCGCGGCTCGTCACCATCTGCCGTAGCAGTCGCTTCACGTCCCACCCGTTTTCCATGAAATCAACGGCAAGCCAATCGAGCAACTCGGGATGAAACGGGGCCTCCCCTTGGGACCCAAACTCCTCGCTCGTTCGCACCAGCCCCACCCCGAAAATCGCCTCCCAATAACGGTTCACAATGACACGGGCCGTCAATGGATTGTCCCGACCTACCAACCAGCGAGCCAGACCCAACCGATTCGCGGGTACACCAGCAGGTAACGGGGCGAACGCCTCCGGCACGCCTGGTTCAACTTCCTCACCGAGATTCTGCCAATTGCCTCGGATGTTGATCTTGGTCACCCTCCTCTGCTTTTCTGGTAGCTCTTGCATCACTGGGATCGTCGACGGCCGAATGCCAGCAAGCGTCGAGCGAAGTGTGTCCATCCGCTTCCGATCGTTGCTCAACGGTAAGGAAACATTCCGAACAAAGTAGTCACGGATGAGATCTTGCTGCCCCGCAGTCCGTCGATCCCGATCCAGAAGCAATCCGGCTCGAATCGGCTCGGGTAAGGCGGCGAGTAATGTCATCCCGGACGCCCCCGTAAAGGCGGCTCTGAACGAGCCAAGCGTGTGGCCGTGCCATTTGGAGCGCTGCTCCAGGCGAAGAATGATCCTGCCAGGGGGGGCATAAACTGGTTCCGCGAGAACAAGCGTCAGCGTCCGATCGTTCCCCGTGAAGCCGGAGACCGCCCATCCCTTGTCCGGCGAAGCGGTGCGCGCCAGAACATCTCTCGGGCTGAATCCACTCTGGGTGGCATCCGCAAAAGCGTCCGCGATCCGCAAACGGCGCCTGCCGCTGACCGAGATTTCTTGAGCCTCACCTGGCATCACTTGAACGACCTGCTCCCACAGAGTCTCACCTTCGGCTGAAAACAGGATAAGTCGGAGGGCATGAGGCGCAATAACCGGCCCTTTTTCGGACGGCTTCCAGATGGTGATTCGATCAACCGCATGGGCCGCATCAAATTCCAATTGCCACCACTGAGGCTCCCCCCCTCCGGCAGTCAACGCCACTGCTTTACCCGAAGCGGTCTGACCTTCACTCCGCCCGTCGATCGCCAGCGATGCCCCACCGCCTTCTTTTGAAGTAGACACTTGGGTTGCCTTGCCTCGGATCGCAACATTCTCCATGTCGCTAAAGACTTCTACTTCAGCCAACGCGAGCGGTCCGCCCGCTTCGCCGTCGGTTTCGATGCGCAACCTTCTCGCAAGCACAGGCTTTGCGGCCGACGGTAGTAGGTCGGCTGCGACTGAAGTAACAACAAAATTACCGCCAGCATGGCCCGGCCCGTTTCCAGGAAGGCGGGAATCCGCCAGAGCCTCCAATCGAACAGCCGAAATGGGCATGTCTAATGCAAACTCCAGACGTGTCACCTCACCCGATGCCTCTGGTTCGGCGCCAGGCACGAAGATCCGTCCATCCTCCTCAATCGTTAATGATTGGCCGCGTGAGGATTTGGCGGAAATCGGCCTCGGCCGACGCCACGCTGGATTCACAGGCAAGCCCGCTTCCCAAGCGCTTTGGCCCTCAAGTGATTCAGGGCTTGGGGAAGTGAACACTTTCTCCAAATCGGCAAGTTCACTCTCTAACGCCGTTTTCTCCGTCAGTTGTTGATCACTGTAGTATGGAATCACCGGCGCCTCGTCCTTACGGTCAGAGTCCGCGCTCTGATTAAGAATGGCGAAGAATCTGTAGTAGTCCCGCTGGGTAATGGGATCGTATTTGTGGGTGTGGCACTGGGCGCAGGCCATCGTCGTCCCCATCCAAACGGCCATGGTAGTGTTCACTCGGTCCACCACCGCCGCGACGCGAAATTCCTCGTCATTCGTGCCCCCTTCGTTCTGAGTCATGGTATTCCGATGAAAGGCAGTGGCCACCAGCTGCCCCCTGGTCCTCCCGGGCAACAGATCTCCAGCCAACTGATCGATCGTGAACTGATCAAACGGCAGGTTGCGGTTCAGGGCATTGATAACCCAGTCCCGATATCCCCAAATCTCGCGGGGTTGGTCGCTGGGATAGCCCGAACTGTCGGCGTAGCGCGCTAAATCCAACCACCCCGTCGCCCAATGCTCGCCAAACGCGTCGCTTGAAAGCAACTCGTCGACGAAGCGCTCATAAGGCCCACTCGTACCAGTGCGCTCCGCGGCCTCAACTTGAGACCAAGAAGGAGGCAGCCCTGTAAGATCCAAGGACACCCTTCGGATCAGCGTCTTGAGATCCGCCTCCTGCTCAGGCTGCAATCCTTCTTTCTCCAAGCGAGCGAGGATAAACGCGTCAATCTCATTCACGGGCCATCCCGCCAAACTCACCGCTGGAACGGTGGCACGTATTGGCGGAACGTAAGCCCAGTGCGCAGCATACCGCGCTCCCTGTGCGATCCACTTTCGAATGCGATCAATCTCTTCAGCCGACAGCCTAGGCCCCTTGGAAGGCGGGGGCATGCGTTCGTCATCATCTTCGGTCAGCAGCCGACTAATAACTTCGCTCGAGTCCGGATCACCAGGAACAATGGAACGATAACCTCCCAAATCCGCCGTCGCTCCGTCCCGGGTATCCAATCGGAAGCCCGCCTTTCGCTCCTCGTCGTCGGGGCCATGACAGGCGATGCACTGATTGGAGAGAATCGGCCGAATGTCTCGATTGAAATCGATCGTTTCGGCTCCAGAGACTCCCCCTGGAGCCCCAAAAGCCCAGCCTGCTAGGAGCCACGTGGAGACTACAAGAATCGACTTGACACGCGGAGCACACTGGTGTCGACAGAAGGACAAACCATTTAAAATCAACCATACCTGCCGCAATCTCAGGCAAGAGGGGCAACCCCGTGGTAGTCTATGCTCCTGGTTCAAGTCTAGCGGCCCATTCATCTCCCAAACAGAATACAAATGGGGCCGGGAACGTTGATCACTGCTTTCGGCTGAAATCGCAGCTCGCCGCTACTCTCATCGACTCGGAACACGGAAACTGTGTTGGAATCCGCGCCGCCGGCCAAAAGCCACCTCCCGGACGGATCTAGATTTATGTTGCGAGGCAGAGCTCCACGAACCGGCTCTACTTCAACCACCTTCAGATCGCCTGTTCCCGGCGTTGCTTGATACACCGTCACACTGTCGTGTCCGCGGTTCGAGGAATACACAAAGCGGCCACTTGGATGCACCAGGACTTCCGCGGCCGAGTTCGCCACCTCCTTATCCTTCACCTCAGTAGCCAAAGCTGGAACGGACGAAATAAGCTTCGCCGTACCTTCGACAGGGCTCCACGCATAGGTATTTACCGTAAGAGCAAGCTCATTGAGAAGATAGATCCACTTCCCATCCACTGAGAATCGCATGTGCCGCGGCCCAGCTCCTGGATCGGACGGTATCTTGCCATGAAAATGGATATGCGGAGATGCATCACTCAGGGTCACGCGGTAGACGATGATTGCGTCCATTCCCAGATCTGGAACCAGCGCAAAAGCGGCATCAGGCGAGAAGCCACACCAGTGGGGATGCGGCTTGTCTTGGCGAATAGGAACGATCCCAGATGCGCTCTCATGTCTAATAATCTCCGCAGAGCCAAGGCGGCCTGCCTCATCGAGGGGAAACAAGGCCACGCTGCCGCCTCCGTACTGCGCCGTGAGCAAAAACCTGCCGGACGGATGCACGGCAAGGTGGGCGGCGCCACCATCCCCAATCGTCGAGCTATTGATCAGGCTTAACGAACCGTCGGCTTGCGCCTTATACCCCACAACGCCTGGTCCAGCTGGAAGGTTGCCGACGGCATAGAGCCGACTTCCGTCTGGCCCCCACGCCAGAAACCCTGGCGAACCCAATTGCGCGGCAAGGGTGGCGCCTGACAGCTTACCTGTGTCGGCGTCGAATGAAGCACGATAAATTCCTTTGGTTTCGCTGCCGCCAGTTCCGAAGTAGACCGGCACTGGAGCGGCGCTAGCTCCCAAGAGAGTCACGATCGATGCCCAAAGCCCCAAGCTCCACTTGTAACTAATCGGTTCCTTCATGCTTTCAAAGTCAGATTCAAAGTCCACGCGTCATTTGCCGACACAGTGGAGGTGGGTGTCCGTGCGAATGAAGAGATTGCCCTGGGACACGGCGATACTGGAGCGAGTGATGTTCTTCATGCTCGTTCCCATCTCGACTTGATGGAGCAGCTCAAACTTGTCTCCCGCCCTGATCACGAAAATGTCTCCCAACTGATTCACCAGGTAGATCTTGCCATCCACACCCGTAGGCGAAGCCTCAAACTTCTCTCGGCTACCTGTGCGCTCGGTGTAGATCACCTTGCCGTTCAATGGATCGATGCAACTGAGGCTGCGGGACGCACCGTGATCAATAATGTAGAATCGACCGTCATAAAACAATGGAGTCGCTACGTCGCTGGTGATGGGAACCTCTTTGCTCGGCGTGCTCGCCCAGGCCAACCCATCGGGAGCCTCGTGGGTTCCTTCGAGACCGGCCCTGACCGCGAAGATCGGCGCGTTCTTGGGGCCGCACGCCAAAATCCTTCCTGCGCCATAGACTGGCGAGACGACTAGTCGCCACCACTCCTCCTGATGTCCTGGATTCCAAGTGCCCCAACGCCAGCGCTCTCTTCCACTTTCCGGATCATGTCCAGTGAGCACATCGCCCCCGGCAACAATCAGCTCGACTCGCCCATTCAGTTGGAGAGGAACCGGCGTCGCGAAGGACTCGAGTGACTCATTCTTGGCCTGGCTGGGGCGTAGATGCCGAAAGACCTCTTTGCCAGTCCCCGCATCCAATGCAAGTAAGAAGGACTCAGCCCCTTCCTTGCCTCTTCCGTGCACCGGGGTGTTTCGCTGCAAGATCTGAAGAAAGACCTTCCCCGAGTGCAACACAGGACTGGAAGAAAAGGTCCACTGAAAACAAAAGTCACCGTAAACCTTGGTAACATCCAGGGACCAGAGCTCTCGACCGGCAAAATCAAAACAGGCCATTGGCCCGTTACCGAAGAAGAAGACGACCTTCTCACCGTCGGTGCTTGCCGACGGGGACGAGAAATTGCTCCGGTTGTCGTAAGCCCCCCCAGGAAAGCTTCTCCGCCAGCATTGTTGCCCCGTGCCTCGATCAAGGCATAGCGCCAATGATCCAAAAGATCCATCAGCGGAGGTCAAGAACACATGATTCCCCCAAATTACCGGCGTTGACGCCCCTTCCCCAGGCATCTCTACCCTCCACCGGAGATTTTCGGTCTTCGAGAACACAGCAGGTAGTCCAGCCTCCGGCGACGAACCATCCCAGCGCGGGCCACGCCAATTTGCCCAATTCTCCGCGACACCGCAGACGGGCGTACAGAAACCAAGCGCCATGTAGAGGATAGGCCTGAGAGAAAATCTAGTCATCAATGAGGCAGGAGTCTGTACAGTCATAGCCACGGAGAAGCACGTCGCATCGGACCGAGTTGATTCAGCTTTTTTCAATGTTGCTGTTGTGGATAAGGCATCCGGACCGCTCCACGGCCGTCCCGCAGAGCCGACAAAGATACTCTTCCCTGGAGATGAGGTCTTCTTGTCCCCTCGCACCCACGATTCGTCCGACTTTATCAGCGGCGTCACCGCTGTGGGTAGATTCATTGTCCTTTGGGTAACAAGCAGTCAAGGCGGACCGCCCTCCATGGTCCCCCACGGAGAGCAGCCGCTTGCATACTGCGTCTGATCGCCTTCCCTATTTGATTCCTTTCTTGACTGCTTCTCAGCGTTTTGTCTGCGATTCCATCCCGGCGGTGGCATCCACCGCCGCAGACTCGATCGTGTGCTGGTCATGGGCTAGGATTCGCTTGAAGGTAGTCAGTCCAATTCCCTTGATGGCGACGAGTTCACTTAGCGACCCAATGGGTCTCGCGGCGATGATTGCAGCGACCCGAGTCGCCGCAATTCCGTCAATGGTGAGCAAACGGGCTTCGTCGGCCTCATTGAGTAGAATGAGGAGATCGGACTGGCGCTCCGGCGCAAGTTGAGCGGCGAATTCTTCGGCGCTGCGCTGGACCGAGGATTTTCCGCCAGAGGGTTGATCTGCATGGATTGGAGTGGCTTTGGCCGTTCCTGCGGCTCCGCACATCGCTGGGTCTCCGGCGTAAAGGCCGGAGGCGAGCGCGAATGCAGTTACGATTGTGAATGTGGTTACTGGTTTCATGTTTTCTTATTCCTTTCTGATTTGTTGTGTTTCGATCACGATCGGGTGGACTGTCCATCCGCTCAGTGTTTGCATGATCTACCATAGCTGTTCGATTGCGCAAGCGTCAATTTTGTCATTCTGAACACTTTTCTCTGGGAGAGCTCTCTCTTTCAATGCCGACTTTTCGCCCTGCCGCCGTTGACATGCCACCCGGCACCGCGTTATTTCGGGCCCGTCGGCACTGGGCTCCCATTGCGCGGCTGCGCTGGGCACTCGCACCGGGAGAACGTCGCAATTAGTTGAAACAACGATGAGTAGAATTCTTGTAGTCGGAGCCGGCGGCGTCGGCAGTGTCACTGTTCGCAAAGCGGCTCAATTTCCTGATGTGTTCTCGGACATTTGGCTCGCAAGCCGCACCAAGAGCCGTTGCGACGCCATCGCGAGCGATCTAGCGGCGGACGGGAAGACGATTCATACGGCATCGCTGGACGCAGATGACGTCCGGGCAACGGTGAAGTTGCTTGAGGAAGTTCGCCCGACGGTGCTACTCAATTTGGCTCTGCCCTACCAGGATCTGCCGCTGATGGATGCTTGTCTCGAGGCGGGCGTTCACTACGTCGATACCGCGAATTATGAGCCGCGTGACGTGGCGAAGTTCGAATACAAATGGCAGTGGGCCTACCGGGAGCGTTTTGAGAAAGCTGGTCTGACGGCGATTTTGGGCTGCGGCTTTGATCCCGGGGTCACGAATGCTTTTTGTGCCTACGCCGCGAAGCACTACTTTGACGAGATCCGCACCGTTGATATTCTCGACGCGAACGCCGGTGATCACGGCCGCCCATTTGCCACGAACTTTAACCCAGAGATCAATATCCGCGAGATCACCCAACGTGGGCGCTACTGGGAGAAAGGAGTTTGGAAGGAGACTGATCCACTTTCCGTGCATCTGCCGTATGCGTTCCCTCACGAACAAGTGGGAACCCGTGAGATCTATTTGCTGTTTCACGAGGAGCTGGAGAGCTTAGCTCTCAACCTCCGGGGCTTGGAGCGCATCCGGTTTTGGATGACTTTCTCCCAGAACTATCTCACCCACCTTCGGGTGCTGGAGAATGTCGGGATGACCTCCATCGAACCCGTGATGTATCAAGGCCATTCGGTGATTCCGATTGAGTTTTTGAAAGCATTGCTCCCGGATCCAGCCAGTTTGGGCCCCGATACCAAGGGGAAGACTTGCATTGGATGCCTTGTCACGGGAACCAAGGCCGGAAAGGAGGAGACCAAGTTCATCTACAACATCTGCGACCACGAAGCTTGCTACCGAGAGCTCAAATCGCAGGCAATTTCCTACACGGCGGGGGTTCCGCCCGTCGTGGGAGCCAAGCAACTCCTCACCGGCGCTTGGCTTCGTCCAGGTGTTTGGAACATCGAGGAGTTGAATCCCGATCCGTTCATGAACGATTTGGGAGCTTTTGGCCTCCCATGGGAGCTCCGAGAAGCGGATCCACTGGCAGTTCCGTAAATCGTCGGTTTGATCCGCCTCTAGCGATTCACCATGACCCACGTCTCCTCAATCTTCAATCAGCAAGCTGGCTCGAACGATGCGCGTTCGTCGCAAATCGTTCATGCCTTTCGGGAAAGCAGGTTGGAGACTCCTTGTTTTGTCTTCGACGCCGAGAGGTTTAACGAGAACGGTCGCACCCTTCAAGGCATTCAGCAACGCAGCGGAGTATCGATCTTGCTGGCACAGAAAGCCTTCAGCAGTCAAACACTGTATCCGGCGCTCCGGACCTACCTTACTGGAACGACGTCCTCGGGATTGCACGAAGCGCTGCATGGGTTTCGCCATTTTGGTGGGGAGGTCCACGTATTTGCCCCGGCCTACAAGGAAGGGGAGATGGATCAGCTTTTAGCAATCGCAGACCACCTGGTATTTAATTCACTTTCCCAATGGGAGAAGTTTCGCGATCGCGTTCTTTATGCGCCGCGCCAAATCTCGGCAGGTCTGCGCGTGAACCCCGAGTATTCATCCGCCGCTGCCACCCTTTATGATCCTTGTGCACCCGGTTCAAGATTTGGATTGCTGTCGAGTGCACTGGAAGGAGCTGATCTGCGGGGAATAGAGGGACTGCACTTCCATGTGTTGTGCGAGAAGTTTCATGACGCCCTTGAGCAGGCTCTTGATGCAGTGGAGTTGAAATTTGGGAAATGGCTCCCCCAAATGAAGTGGCTAAACATGGGAGGCGGCCACTTACTGACCTCGCCGATGTATGACCTTGATCATCTTCACACCATCTTGTCGAGTTTTAAAGGCCGTTATCCCCACCTAAAGCTCTATCTGGAGCCCGGCGAGGCCGTAGCTTACCAAGCCGGCTGCCTGATCGGGACCGTGCAGGACATCATAGAGAATGGCGTCCAGATCGCAATTCTCGACATCTCCGCAACTTGCCACATGCCGGATGTGCTGGAAATGCCATATCGCCCTCCGCTCATGGATGCAGGAGAGCCCGGGGTGAAAGCATTTACCTATCGTCTGGGTGGACCAACATGCCTCGCGGGCGATGTAATCGGCGATTACAGCTTTGACTCTCCGCTGCAAATTGGCGACTACCTCGTGTTTGAGGACCAAGCCTATTACACGGCGGTTAAGACAACGACTTTCAACGGGGTCAACCTGCCCTCCTTGGCAGTGTACGAGGACGGCCAAATAAGACTCACGAAGAAGTTCGGCTACGAGGACTTCGCAATGCGTTTAGGTTAATCGACCAGTCATCCACAGAGCCTTTTCTGCAGCCGCCACCCCAGTCTCAAGCGCATTGTTCTGACTGGCATTACCCGCGAGATCTCCCGCCAGCAGCAAGCCCGGCGGAAGATTTGCCCGCCTTTCAAGCCAGGATGCCAGCCTTTGTGGAGTCTGCGCAGGCAAGGCTGCCGGGACCCTGGTCACGTGAAGCGGCTCCAGCAAGCCAGCAGCATCAGGCATTAGGTTGCCGATCTCCCGGAGAGCAAGCGAAAAGAGGGTACCATCGTCCAGATCTTGGTTGTTAAGGACAGTGGCGCTTAGAAGATGTGACCCCTTCGGAGCCAAGCCGGGATCGATGTTGGTCAACTGGACATAATGGCGAACCAATGCATCTTTCGCCCTGGGCAGGACGAGACATCGCTCCGGATAGAGGGCACGCCTACTCTTGAAATAGAGGGTGGTGGTTGGCCGCATCTCCGGCTCCGGCCAATGGAGGAGCTGGCTCACGCCAACTGGACCGTTCGCTAGGATGACACTGACTGCCCGCAGAATCTCACCGGAATCCAACGCCACACGGAAGCCATCGGGCCCCTTCTCAACTTCCCTGACATTCGCATGGAATCGGAAGCGCTCATCGGGAATCTTCTCGCGCAGAATTGAAGCTAAGCGACCGATTCCGCCACCAGGAAGAAACGCGCGTCCCAGGATAAAAGCACGCAAGTAATACCGCAGCAATCCAGCACTTGTTTGCAGGTCTTGATCTAAGAACACTCCTCCGAAGAACGGACGCCAAAAGGATTCAACGCACAGGTCCGAGAAACCGCGCTTACTTAGGAGATCCGCTGCGGAGCCGTGGTGTGTTGCAGCCCAAACATCCCCGAACCCAGCCAAGCACTCGAGTCCCAAGGTAGCAAAATGGAAGAGATCCCAAGCGGCAAACGGAGGCCAGCCAGCATCCCATGCGCTCCTGGGATGCCTTAGCGGATGGTAAAATGGCACCAATTCCCCAACTCCGTTTTGCAGCAGCACCCCGGCGTCGAACCATTCAGGATCAAGAAGGAAGCTCGGCAGGATGCGCTGGAAGGCAGGGTATCCGGTCGAGGCAACGTGGAATCCTACGTCGAGCCGAAAGCCATCTATGATCCGCGTGTCAACCCTACCACCAGCCCTGGATTCCCGATCCAGGATTGTGTAGTCTTGACAACCCGCGTTTTCTAGCCGCCGCGCCGCAGCCATGCCCGCCAAACCTGCCCCAACGATCGCAATCATGACAATACAACGCAACAAAGCGCCCCGAAGACCGCTACAATGCGCCGTGGAATCGAGCGCTCCCAAACTTTCAACTGTTCCACGGCACGCAATCTAGCATCAACCGCGACGGAGGCCATGAACTCATGCAAGAACGTTGCAACCGAGCCGTCCAAGGGTAGCCTTCCGGCTCTATGGTCCCGCAGTCGCGCCCGCACCTAGTGTATGTGTTTGAGCGTTTCCCCACGTTCACGCAGACATTCTGCGTCCGGGAGATTTTGGAGCTCCGGGCACAAGGAGTTCGGCCTTTGATTTTTAGCTTGCGCGATCCGCGGGACGAGCCGGTTCAAACCTATCCCACAGCCCTCCGCGAGATCGTTCGCTACTTGCCTGAAAGCGAGGAGTTAACCCGAACGGTTAAACAGCTAAGAGCTGAGAAAAAGGTTCCAAAGCCGGCGGATCACGCGCTACGGTATTGGAGCGGGCAGCCCGATAAGCTCAGGATTTACGAGGCCATTTGGATCGGCGAGCAGCTGAAGATTCTCGCTCCGGGGGCAGGTCACGCGCATTGCCATTTTGCTGGCCGCGCCGCGCGGACTCTCTGGTGGATGCGCAACTTCTACGGCGTAAGCTACAGTCTCACGGCCCACGCCAATGACGTCTTCTGTGCGGAGGTCGAAACGCCAGTCTCCCTGGCTCTGCTAATGCGCGATGCCGCCCGGATTATCACTGTCAGCGATTACACGGTAAATCGCCTCGGCACCGAGCACCCCGGCACCCAGCCCAAGATCCGAAGAGTCTATAACGGCCTTGATCTGAGACCATGGCAGCAGGCCGCGAACGGTTATCCCCGCGGAATAGGCTCTCGAAGAATCTACTCGATAGGCCGCCTCATCGAAAAGAAAGGCTTCGACGACTTGATCCGTGCTTCCGCGATTCTTCGTGATCGAGGCGTAACTCACACCATCCACATCGTGGGAGGTGGACCGCTTGAGGCCGAGTTGCGAGCCATGATTCTGAAGCTAGGCTTATCTTCGCATGTTCACCTTGAAGGGGAATGGGATCAAGAACGCATTATTGAGTCGCTAGCGAATCAAGCGCACGTGTTTGCATTGGCCTGCGTGACGGAAAGAGACGGAGGCATGGACAATCTGCCGACGGTGATCATGGAAGCGATGGCTGTCGGACTGCCTTGCGTCTCCACTCGGCTGGCAGGCATCCCCGAAATGGTCATCGACGGGGCCAATGGCCTACTCACCGATGAGCGCAAACCCGAACAGTTTGCCAATTGCTTGCAGACGCTTTTGGAAGATGTGCCACTTTCGCGAAGTTACGGGGCGACTGGACACCTTTTGGCTCGCGATAAGTTTGATCAGGCTGCTACCTCAAGAGCCCTTCAAGAAGCGCTTCTTTCGGCCGGAGCGATGCGTTTTGATCTGTCTTTAGCTTCACGCAGACCCGCTTTACTTGCCCAGTATGTGGCTGGCTGGCCCGCGCGCCTATTACGATTTGCCAGGAGACGACCCGCTTTTTCGGCGGAGAACTTTCTTGCAGGCTCCCCAGCTTGAGCCCCTGCACCGTCATGAGTTCACGTTGCCTTGAACGATACCAACCTGGGATCCAGCAGGCGCTGCCGTCTCTTGTTTTCGGAGCACTGCTTTGGGGTCAACTTGCGATCACGCTTGCGCCCTGGTGGAGGGAGGGATCTTACTACGACTACGGCTGGCTCGTCCCTCTCTTAGCGGCATGGTGCCTTTGGAGTCGCTGGGATCGACTACCTCAGGCACAAAGAGTTTTGACGTCGCTTCGACCGCGATGGACTCACCTGTGTCCGACTATCGCCGCCATCCTTGGTTTGCCGTTTCTGCGACTCGTAGAGCAATCTGACCCAGCTTGGCGCGTTCCCATTTGGATCCACGCGTTCCTAGTA
>CAMCXS010000043.1 GCA_945883495.1 Akkermansia muciniphila | reverse complement strand
GAGCCGAAGGCGACCGCAGGCCTGGGGGGACGTTGTATTTTGCATCCGCGCTGCAAGTGCGGGACAGCCGTTGTCTCGCCCTTGCAGGGCTTTGGTTCAGATCGTGGGGGCAAACCCAGGGCACCGCTCGTTCCTCGCTTTGCCCTGGGCTATCCTATCCCGGCCCGTTGGGCCTGTGGGAGTTGATTGTCTATGGTTGATGGTTGATTGATAGGCTGGGCCAACTCTCAACACTCAACTTTCAACCATCAACTCGCGCAGCGTCGCGGCCCGTTGGGCCTGTCGGAATCGCTTCCAACATTGGGGCCCTCCGGGAGCGGGTTTTGTCTTTGGGCACGGATGAAACGGATTACACGGATGAGTTTGGGAGGCGGATGAGGGAGTCGGCCAGCCGAACTGTTCCTGATCCGTGCGCATCCCATTCATCCGTGCCAATCCGTGACAAAGGACTGATTTCTGTCCTCGCTGTCGCTGATCGTCCTGGCCAAAGGATGGATGACGGAGGCGCAGTCCCGGCATGTGCGTGGGAAGATCAATGAGATCGGGCGAGAATGGCGGGGTTGTGGCGGGCGCGGATCTACGGTCAGGCAAAGAAGCTCCGGAAGTTCGCCTCCACCCGTTCCGGATCCGCCGGGGGCCAATGCCGGTAAATCACCGGGAGGTTGCCGGGATGATTGAGCCGTTTCCCGGTGTCGGGATCGATCAGGGAAAACTCGTCGAGTTCGGGAGGCAACACCTGATCCGGGGCATCGGATTCAATGAGCAAACGGTCCTCCGGCACCAGCTGGAAGGCGGCGCGCTTCTTCTCCTGGGACGGGTTTAGGAAGTAGCCAGCGAAGGAGAAGTAAGCGCCGAGGTCCGCCAGTGGCCGCACCATTTCCGCCGGGCCGCCGTAGGAGTGGAGCAGAATGCCCCGGGCGGGACGCGGATGCGCGCGCAGGACGGCGTCCAGGTGGCCCCAGGCACGGAGACAGTGCAGGGACAGCGGCCGGTTCAGCCGCTCCGCCAAGTCGAGATGTGCCAGCAAGACCTCCTCTTGATCCGCTGGGTCGGGATTTTCCATCCAGCGGTCCAGGCCCGTTTCTCCGATGCTTGCCCGAGGGTTCGCCAGCAGCCGTGCTTCCAAATCCTCGCGCCAGTTCGCGGAGCGCTCGCGGGACCACCAGGGATGCAAACCGTAGCTCGGAAGGATCAGGTCTGGATAGCGCTCCGCCAGTTCCGCGACCCGGTCCCAATCCGATTCCCGCGTCCCGTTCACGACCAGGCGCTGGATGCCGCGGTCCTGGCACGCTTT
Organism: Akkermansia muciniphila; assembly: GCA_945883495.1. Taxonomy (GTDB): domain Bacteria; phylum Verrucomicrobiota; class Verrucomicrobiia; order Verrucomicrobiales; family DEV007; genus V1-115. The sequence goes on along the minus strand of CAMCXS010000043.1, from coordinate 49,241 downwards.
GAGGATTTCCTCTACTGTCCCGCCGAATCGTGGGTCTTGGAGGTGGCAGTGGGCATCATAGTAGCGCGTCGTCATGGCCGGCGTGTTCAGAGGCGTTGCTATTGGTGTCGAAGCGGGGCCCTAGGTTTTTTTCAGCTCGCTGGCGACAGGGCAGGCTTGACTCGCAAGGCCCAAGGCCTGAGGAATAGATGCAGATCACGCTACGCATGAAGACCATTCTCCGCCTTTGCCTTCTGGTTTCGGCCCTTTCCATCCTGACCCCGGCGATGCAGGCCGAAGATTGCTACCGCCACTACGATCGCACGTACGTCGGTCTCTACAAGAACCCAAAACCGGCGCCAACGTATCGCCACAGCTACGCCGGTCATTACTTGCGCAACGACCGTCCCTACCGCTGGGAGCAGATGTACGAGCGCACCACCTATCCGCGGAATTACTATTCTCATGGCCGCCCCATGTTCCCGGACAAGCAGAAGCCGCAAACCACGCGCTCCCTGGTGCGTCCCGCCGGATTCAATCCATACCCGGAGAACGGGCAATACGTCCGGGTTCGCTAATCCTAGAAACGGGAATGGTCTTGGCTAACGCGGAGACGCGGAGGACTGGTGATTTTGACTGCTGGAAGGCTTGTCCACTGGCGCCCACTTGGTGAGTGAGCGCCTCAAATTCACCAAAACCATTATCCTCTCTGATTCTCCGCGCCTCTGGTGCGCTGACTCCAGCTCCGCATTTAGCTGGCAATCCACGGCGCGCCGAAGTGGAACGGAGAGTCACTTTTCGGCTCCGGGGCCCGCAAGTTAGCCTGGAGGTTCAACGGTGGTTCGATTACGAGCACGAGCACGAGCGCGACGGAAATGTCGCAGCTGGGATGTTTCCAGGCCGATCAGGCCTTTCTCACGCTCCCACGCTCTCCGCCTCTCACGCTCGTTCAAGTGGTGGGATTGACGATTCGGTTCACCACGAAGGACGGGGAGGCGTGACGGATTGTAGGGTGGACATTCTTGTCCGCCCGAGACCACATCGCCGACGCTGGCTCGGGACAGGCAGGAATGCCCGTCCTACAGAATGAGGCGAATGGATCAAACAGGACTACGGAGTAACCGTCGTCGTTCATTATAGGCGAGGCCGATCAGGCCATTCTCACGCTGCCGATGAACCAACCGAGGATCGGGACGTTCTTCCTCGTGTCGAAGGCACTTCCGGTCTTGCCTCGGAAGACCGTCTGTCCGGCCCGCGATAGCGTCATGATGTCGAGCACGGTGTCCACACTCGTGGCCGCGAATGGCAACATACGAGCGTGCAGGCGGCGCAGAAACTCCACCTGCTCGTCTGGCGAAATGCTCAGAGAGCTCTGAAGCCAGAATTGGGTCACGCCGCCCGTCAAGTCATGGTTGCCGTAACCGGCTTTAGGAATGATTCGCTGGTAGCGTTCCAGACCGATGCGCGTAGCCAAAGCCTGATAATACCAAACACAGGAAGTGGCAAAAGCGCTCCGCAAGCTCTGGTCTTGATTCCAAGACGCAATGGAACGGCGAGTGCAACCCCAAGGGAGACATACGCTTCGGGGAACTTTGCCTGAGTCCAAGCCAGTAGCTCCTGGCTCGAGGCGATGAATCTTTCGCCTTCGACCTCGATGCGCTTTCCGGCGCGCAGAGGGAGCTCAAGCTCCTTCAGTCCGTTGTGGTGGACCGCTGCCACGTGAAGTATGTCGCACCGGCAAGAACGCCGCTGATCGAGGTAATTGAGATCGCCACGTAGAGCGAACCAGCCCCGCCGATTGCTTCCATCACCAATGGAGAGTTCAGGTGATGCTGCAACGTCATCAAATGGGCAAAAACTGACAACAGACAGGTAAGTGCAATCAACAGGTAGGACGATCGTTGCCGCGATCCGGCCACCCACAGGAATATCGATACCGCCAATAGCGCTACACCTTGACCGCGTATCACATTATGAAGCATCTCAACAGCTACATCGGAGAATCCGAGCTGCTGATAAACCCTTTGCGGATCCCGGAACAGTGATTCATGAAACCCTCGCGGATTCAGGCTCATTCCAATACCAGTCAACGTATTGATGACCTGAAATATCCAAAATGCCGCAGATCGAAGCAACAAGTTCATGCGCGATTCCTTTCGATTGAAATGGTTCTCTGGTGTAATCCCGCCCATTCGGAGCTGGAAGGGATGATCGGAGGCATTTTCATCAACAAGGAGGTACTCCGGGCCCGGGACTTGGCAAGGCTTTTGCCCAGTCCTCCTGACACGTTTGTGGCTTTGTGGCGGCGGTGGGAGGCGGGATGCGAGCGGCGTTCATGTTGATGGTTGATGGGCGAAATGGAGAAATCCGGTCTGTGCCTCGTGGGATGGAGTGGATGTGGACTGCGCGCGACTCGTCGCCGCTTTCCGGAGGAGGCTTGCCGACGATTGGGAAGGATGGACGCTCACGCTCCTCAGGAAGCTTCGGGCGGAAAGGCTGAGACGAGTCACCGCACTCCATGCATCGGACAACCTCGTGCTCGTGTTCGTGCTCAGCGAAGCGGTGCTCGTCATCGGAATCGATTTCGAGCACGAGCACGACGCTTCGTCATCTGCGGAGATCTGCGCCACCTGTGGGTTTGCGCCGCGAAGGGAAAGGTTGCGACAAAGCGCAACGCTCCGGAGCGCGACGCTGTGTCGTCGCCGATTTCGATTTCGATCCCGATCCCGAGCACTGGGGGGACCCTGTGAAGCGGATGATTCTTGTGTCCTCTCGCCCGCCGCCGGGGCGCTGCTGGCGAGGAGCCGTTGCACACGCCGAGGTTTGGGATAACCCGCGCCACGCGGCATCATGAGGCAACGACCGCGTGGCGTCGGGTTCATCGCGGTGTTAGCCTTTAGGTCGCTGTCGACCCCGGACGAGCGCGGCCATCTGCTGCGACTTTGGGTCGGGACTCTCGCTGAGGCCAGCGACCACTCCGAGTCGATCTCGTTCAGGCCGATTCTGACTGACTTTCCACTTGCCGGCTACTCGGGCAATGGGAATTTCGATGCCGACGATCGCGCCGAGCATCGCGTCAATGAATTCCGAGGGTGCATCCGACACTTGCCACGGCGCTTCCCGCCCGGCCTCGTGCCTGCGGGTGAGCTCGGAGACGTGCTGGCGCAGCCACTCGGGCTCATGAATGACGCGCGGCACGCCGTGCGCATGGACGACAACGTAGTTCCAGGTAGGCACCGCCTTGCCATGCTCATGCTTCGTCGGGTACCAGCTCGGGGTGATGTAGGTCTCCGGGCCATGGAACACTGCCACCGACTCCAGCTGCGACGCCGTCTTCCACACATCATTGGCCCGGGCGACGTGTCCGGAGAGCGTCCCGAACTCGCCGCGGGTGGCATCCAAGACGAACGGCAGATGATTGACGACGAGCTGGCCAGTATCGACCGTCACCCATGTGCCGAACGGGTGCGCTTCGATGAGGTCATGCAGGACGGCCAGCTCCGGCTCCGCGAAGTGCTCAGGGATATACATAAATTTTGGTGCCAGGCTCGTTACACGCAGAAGATCAACCAGTCACAAATCTTTTGAACCATTTTGCCGGGCACTGAGCGAAGGGCGATGATCGCTTACAAATGCTGCAAGACCTAGGATCTGTCCCTTACTCATGTGGTTCGATTTCCTTCCGAGACCCAACCGCAAAACCGCTCTTCTTGGTGCCGCTTAGGGACTTCCAAGGTGGCGGGGTTGCCGCTCCCCATGCATTCACTCTTGCGGTAGCGGCTCCCGAAGGCCTCGCTGATATCCAACTCGTGACGTGTTCGGTCGAAGATCTTTCCGTTCAAGCGGGAAGCTGCTTCGTTCCCATGGCTCTGCCTAGCAAGACTCTGTGTATTTGCGGATTGGACGATCTCGGTTCGAGCAGAGAGCTTCGAGTCCATTTGCCGAATTTTCCCGAAGCTGATGCAGCGTTTGTGATCGAGGAGTTGGTGAGAGAGGAAGGAGTCAGGCTGACCCTCTACTTGGTGGTTGCCTCAGCAGCACTTGTCAAAGATCTCCGCCTCTATCTCCTGCCCCCGGCTTCGGAGGAGCATGAAGGATGAAGGGGCTTCCCCCCCAACCCACGCCGACCGGCGACTCGGGGGCGGGCGGCCTCAAAGCGCAAATCCCATCTTGCAGCCGGCAATCCGGCGACTTACAAGCTTCCCAGCCGCATGAAACCCATCCTCTTCTGCCTGTTCACGTTTGTCTCGTTCGCGACTGCCGCGCCGCTGGTGTTTGAAGGCAGCGACGGGCCGGGCCATGGCAAGCACATTGTCTTCTTGGCGGATGACCATGAGTATCGCTCGGAGGAGTCGCTGCCAGGGCTGGCGCGGCTTTTGGCGAAGCATCAGGGCTTCAAGTGCACCGTGCTGTTTGGGATCGATCCCAATTCCGGTGAGATCGTGGGGGGTGACAAATCGAACATGCCGGGGATCGAGGCGCTGGATACGGCGGATCTCGCGGTGGTGTTCCTGCGCTTCCAAAACTTCCCGCCTGAGCAGATGAAGCACTTCGACGACTACCTGAACCGCGGCGGGCCGGTCGTCGGGCTGCGCACGACGACCCATGGCTTCAAGATTCCGAAGGACTCGCCTTACGCGAAGTATTCCTACGACTACAAGGGCAGCGATTACGAGCTCGGGTTCGGCCATCAGGTGCTCGGGCAGACCTGGGTGGGTCACTACGGCAAAAATCACTCGCAAAGCACGCGCATCGCCCTCGTGCCGGACAAGGCCTCGCATCCCATCCTGCGTGGCGTGAAGGACGTTTGGGTGCAGGCGGGCGGTTACGTCGGCAAGCCGGTGAACAGCGAGATTCTCACGATGGCACAGCCGCTGAACGGCATGACGCCCGATTCGCCTGCGGACGCCACCAAGCCGCCGATGCCGAGCGAGTGGATCCGCAGTTACAAATCGGCCTCCGGCAAAGAAGGCCGCGTTTTCACGTCGATGTACGGCACGTCGGAGGACATCACGAACGAAGGCTACCGCCGCCTGCTCGTGAACGGCATCTTCTGGACCCTTGGTCTGGAGGAGAAGATCACCCCGGATCTCAAGATCGACTTCGTCGGCCCCTTCAAGCCGAACACCTTCGCAGGCGGCGCTTACGCTCGCGGCATCAAGCCGGAGATGTATGCCGGTTGGGACTCGCCAATCCCGGCGAACGCGAATACGAAACGGCCCGAGAAGCCGAAGAAGGACGAGAAACCGGCCGCCGCGGCCCCGGTAGCCACGGTGGATGCAAAGCCGGCGATCGCCACGGGCAAACCGGCGCGTTTTGTCCGCATCGAGATCCCGGGTGAGCGTCAGTGCCTCCAGATTGCGGAAATTGAGATTCTGAGCGGCGGCAAAAATATCGCGAAGGGCGGCCAAGCCACGCAATCGACGACGGCGCATGGCGGTGATGCGAGTCGCGCGATGGATGGCGACAAGTCGCCCAACTACGGCAAGGGCATGACGCACACCCAGGAAAACAAGCCGAATCCGTGGTGGGAGGTCGATCTGGGCACGGCGCAGGCGATTGACTCGATCACCCTGTGGAGCCGTCAGGGCTTCCCGGAGCGTCTCGGTGGTTTTACGCTGAGTTTGCTCGATGAGGCGCGCAAACCGGTGTTTGAGGTCAAGAACGTCGCGGCGGGTGAATCGCTGACGATGGATGTCAAAGGCGGCGGAAAAATCGCTTACCTCACGTTTGATGGGAAGCCGGGCCAACCGGCGGCTAAGGGTTCTCGCAGTGCTCCCGCGCCGAAGGAACCTGCGCTGGTCGAGGTTCCTGCGGACTACAAGGACACGTTGCCGTTTGCCTTCCGCCCCGGCGATACCGTGGCGATCCTCGGCAATGGCCTGCCGGATCGGATGCAGCACGATGGTTGGATGGAGACGGTGCTGCAAAGCGCGTTGCCGGAGCTGAACGTGCGCTTCCGCAACATGAGCGCGAGCGGCGACCGCCCTAACTCTTTCCCGCGCAGCGGCGGGCACATGCACATGACGGATTATCTGCGTCATGTGAAGCCGGATGTCGTGTTCGCCTTCTTCGGCTACAACGAGTCCTTCGAGAACAAGCCGGACGATTTCAAAACCCAGCTCGTCGATTTCGTGAAGTACGTGCGCGGCACCAAGCCGAACGGCAGCTCTTTCCCACGCATCGTGCTCTTCAGCCCCATCGCGCATGAGGACACGAAGAACCCGAACCTGCCGAGCGGCGCGGAACACAATCCGCAGCTCGAAGCCTACACAAAGGCCACCGAAGCCGCCGCCAAGGAGGCGGGCGTGGGCTTTGTCGATCTCTTCCATCCCTCGCTCGATCTTTTCAAAGCCGCGAAGGAGCCGCTGACGATCAATGGCGCGCATCTCAGCGCCGAGGGCAATCGCCAGCTCGCGGAAGTGATCGCGAAAGCGCTGCTCGGAAAGGAAGTGCCCGCCTCCGCGTCGCTCGAAAAGCTGCGCGAGGCCGTGATCGAGAAGGATGTGTATTGGAATGCCCGCTACCGGGCCCGCGATGGCAACGACGTGTGGGGCGGCCGCTCGACGCTCTCCTTCACCGATGGCCAGACCAACGCCGTGGTGCTTCAGCATGAGCTGACGATGCTCGATGTGATGACCAGGAATCGCGATCCGAAGATCTGGGCACGCGCCAACGGCGACGACCTCAAAGTCGGTGACAGCAACGTGCCGCCGCCTGTGCCGGTGGTTTCCAATGTCGGCGGCAAGTCGAAGTCATCGAGCGCCATGAAGGAAGGCCGCACCGAATACATCAGCGGCCAGGACGCGATCCAGCACATGGCCTTTGATCCGCGCTTTGAAGTGAGCCTGTTTGCCGATGAGGCGCAGTTCCCGCAGCTCGTCAATCCGGTGCAGCTCCAAGTGGATACCAAAGGCCGGCTGTGGGCCGCGGTGTGGCACACCTACCCGATGTGGGAACCGCTGAAGGAGATGAAGGACGCCCTGGTCATCTGCCACGACGACAACAAGGACGGCAAGTGCGACCGCATGACCGAGTTCGCCCGAGTCCAGAATCCGCTCGGCTTTGAGTTCTGGAACGGCGGCGTCATCGTCACCTGCGCCCCGGACATCATCTTCCTCAAGGACACCGATGGCGACGATGTGGCGGACGTGCGCACCATCTTGCTGCAAGGCGTCGATTTCGCCGACACCCACCACGGCGCGAACAATCTCATCTACGGCCCCGATGGCGGCATCTACTGGCAGAGCGGCGTTTTCATGATGCACAATCATGAGCATCCGTGGGGCCCGTCGCTGCAGACCAGCACGAGCGCGATGTATCGCTTTGATCCGCGTCGCTTCACCATCGCGAAGCACGCCGACAACTCGCCAAACCCGCACGGCATCTCCTTTGACACCTGGGGCTATCAGTACGCCACCGACGGCACCGGCGGTCGCGCCTACCAAGTCCGCCCCGAGGGCAATGGCTTCAAAATGTATGAGCTGCTCAAGAAGGAAGTCCGCCCCGTCACCGCGAGCGAGATCGTCAGCAGCACGCACTTCCCCGAGGACATGCAGGGCGACTTTTTGATCTGCAACGTCATCGGCTTCCTCGGCATCAAGCACTACGACCTGGCCCGGGACGCGGAAAAAGCCAGCGTTTGGGGCGAGCCCGCCGGCGCGGAACTCATCGTGAAGGTCACGCAGGCCGACGGCACCGTCACCGAGGACAAATCCCGCGGCCTGCTCATGAGCGGCGACAAGAACTTCCGCCCCAGCGACGCGATCTTCGGCGAGGACGGCTCTCTTTATATCGCCGACTGGCACAACGTCATCATCGGCCACATGCAGCACAACGTGCGTGATCCGAACCGCGACCACAAACACGGCCGCATCTACCGCATGACCGCCAAAGGCCGCGAGTTGCAAAAGCCGGTCGCCATCGACGGCCAACCCATCCCCGCGCTGCTTGAAAACCTCAAGCACCCGGCCGACAGCGTGCGCCATCGCACCCGCGTCGAGCTCAGCGAGCGCCCCACCGCCGAAGTCGTCGCCGCCACGAAGGAATGGATCAAGCAATTTGACGCCACGAAGAAGGAAGACGCGCATCCCTTGCTCGAAGCGCTCTGGGTTCACCAGCAGCACAACGTGCGCGACACCGCGCTGCTCGCCGCCCTGCAGAAATCCCCCGAACTGCACGCCCGCAACGCCGCCAACGTCGTCCAGCACCTCTGGTTCAACGTCGAGGCCAGCACGAAAGGCGGCGTCATCGCCGGTGAGGCCGAGGAAAAGGCCCAAAAGTCAGGCATCCTTAGCGACACCGCCGATTTGACCACCATCCGCATCGGCACCATCCGCGAGCGCCTCATGTATGACGTGAAGGAGCTCAACGTGAAGGCTGGCAAGAAGATCCGGCTCACCTTCGCCAACACCGACGTCATGCCACACAACCTCCTCGTCACCAAGCCCGGCAAAGCCGACCCCGTCGTCAACGCCGCCGCCATCATGGGTGCCGCCGGCTTTGAAAAGGGCTTCATCCCCACCAGCGACGACGTTCTGCACCACACCAAGCTCCTCGACATGAGCAAAGAGGAAACCCTCGAGTTCACCCTGCCCGCCGCGGGAGAGTATCCCTTTGTCTGCAGCTTCCCCGGCCACGGCATCCTGATGCGAGGGGTGCTGAGGGCGAATTGAAAGGGTTTTGCTGATACCGTTCCCAAAGTGATTCATCAATCGGCGGAAGGGGCTCTGTCAAGCCTCCAGCCGCCGCCGCCGATTGGGAATGACTTTGCCGGAACGCCAGGCGGAGAGCCCGGCGAAGCTGGTATTGAACATCCAGAGCGCCAGTGTTCTTATGAACAAATTTCTTGGCACGATAAACATCTCGTGACGCGCTGAACGATGCGCTTTACGCAATCTCGGATCCGCCCGGAAGAAGCAGCCGGAACGTGGTTCCCTCCCCGGCAACACTCTCGACGCTCAGTTCTCCGCCATTGAGCCGGGCGTAGCGTTGCGCGATCGCCAGCCCGAGGCCGATTCCTTTGATCTTCGTCGAGAAGAGCGGTTCGAAGATTCTTTCCAGCTGCTCGGCAGGAATGCCGCAACCCGTATCGCGTACCGTGAGGCGCACCATGTTGCCCTCCGCCAGTTCGGCCCCGGTCTCGATTAGGCCGCCCTCGGGCATCGATTGCAGGGCATTTTGCAGCAGGTTGATGAGAATGCGAATCACTTGATCGGCATTTGCGCGCACGTGCAAGGGCTCCGTCGCAAGCTCCAACCGGCGAAGCTGAACCGATGCCGGCACGCTACATCCCCTGAGGGCCACGGAGATGACTTCTTGAATTTGAAACACCGTGGTTTTCTCACCTCCGGCTCGTGGATCCCGGACATAATCGAGCATTTCCGTGATGATGTGATCGCAACTGCTTACGGCTCGATCCATCTCCGCCAACGCCTCGCTGATGTCGCCATTCGCGCTTCCCAGCACATGTTGCAAAAAGACGGTGCTGTTGCGCACCACGCAAAGAGGGGTGCGCATTTCGTGAGCCACGCTGCCCGCCAGGTTTCCCAATGTGGCCAAGCGCTCCTGCCGCATCAACCCTTGTTGTGCCTCGCGCAACTCACGGAGAGAGGCGGCCAGCCGTTGCTCGACCCGTTTTCGGGAAGTAATGTCCACGGCCGCGCAGACCACCCCTATCGTCCGGCCAGCGGCGTCGCGTCTTGGTTGCACCACCAGATCGTAGAAGAACGGCTCACCCCCGTGAGTGACCTCCACCTCTTGCCGTTGGGCGCGCCCCGTGGCGATTACCTCGCGCTTGATCGCCTCCGTGCGAGCAGCGTCCTCGGTCCGCTCGAAAACGTCCACGTCACGCCGTCCGACCACTTGATGGGCGGAGTAGCCAAGCGCCGGATTGTGAATCCAGGTGTAACGCAGATCCAGGTCCTGCTGAAAGACCACCACCTGGGATGCGATCAACGCGGTTTCCAAGCGCTCTCGCGTCAAGCGCAGCGCCTCTTCGGACTCACGCCGTGCCGTGACGTCCTGGACCATTGACAGAATCCCAAGATAATGGCCCGCAGGATCTCGCAGGGGCGTATTCGTCCACTCGCAAGTGATCAACTGCCCGTCCTTTCGCACATTCTCGTTGATACTGTGCGCCTTCATGTCGCCCTCCGCCAAGCGCCGCATCACCTCATCGACGTGCTCCCTCGCCGGTTCCGGCACGATCAGATTCGCGTGCCCTCCCAGCAGCTCGGATTCCGCGTATCCGAAGATCGCCTCGGCCGCCGGATTGAGTTGGCTGAAGCGGTTCTCGGCATCGAACACCAAGCAGCCGATCGGCATTCGTTGTCTTTGGAGACGCAACCGTTCCTCGCTCTCCCGCAGACTCCTGCTGTGCTCGCTGATCCGGAAGGCGCTTTTCCACAGCATCACCACCAGGCAAACTGTCAGCAGGATCACCCCAAGCCCCCGGGCGGTATCCACATCGGCGAGCCCGGTCACTTCCGCGCCACGCTCCATGCCGCGCACCAGCATTGGAAGCAGCAGGGCTGCTGGAAGCAACCGGCGCAGCAGGGCCCCGCCTGGATCGGGCTGAGGGTTAATCAGGCTCCAACTTGTCTTGGCGCCCGTCGACAAAATCAGCGCTATGCTCAGCGCTCCAAACGCGATGACCGAGGGCCAAACGATTCCCTTCTCACAGGAAGTCAGGCACAGGGGAAAGCCGTGGCAAAATCCGCCCACCACCGGAGCCGCCGTGATCATTAAGGCTGCCACACCGCACCAAAACGCCGCACGCTGCCAGCCAGTCATGCTCCCGGCGATCAGTCCGAGTCCCAGCAGCACCAGGATCAATGGCTCCGGAAGGCAGTGGCATCCCGAACCCGCGGGGCCCGGTGCGAACATGGAGCCGCACGGGTTCCCCCGCACCAGCGAGCCCCCCAACACCACGATCAGGCCAGCAAGAAACCTTCCCGCCCAAATCCGGGAGCGACTGAGCGTCCGCGTGTGCGTTCCTGCGGCTCCCGCCAATGCCCACAAGGCTCCACCCGTCAAAATCAAGCAGAGCGCCCCTCTCAGGGCCGCCCCTGCTGCCCAAGGCCCTAAGCTGGAGGGTCCGGTAATCACCGCGACAGTTGAGGCCCCACGAACCCATAAACGTGTGACTCCTGGCAATTTGAAGGCAATCATCGTTGGATAGCGGCCACACTTTGACGTGGTCAGCCTATCCCGCAATGAGGGATCCGCATAGTTGCTCGTACGGATTTGCCGTACGTTCAACTCCTCTGCTCGTCACGAATCCGTCAGTACCCTCGGCGTCAATGATGCCCGCAACGCATTGAGCACCGCCATCACCGGCGCCGCATTTTGCCCGCGTCCGTCATCGTGGCGTGCAGCAGGGGCATTCCATCGGATCCACTCCCCAGGTTTGCCGGATCAGCTATCCCGGCTGCGCCGGGCTCTCCCGGTAAGGCTTCGCCTGAATTTGGTTCGCTACCGCGATTGGTAGTCCCGCCAAAGTAGGCTTCAACGCCTCCGTCAGATGCTGCGCGATCAGGAGCAAAGCTGAACCGCGGGCACAATCACCAGGGAGGTCGCAGCCGCTCTAGGGCTTTTTTCCTCACGCGAGTACGACGCACCCTAGCCATTTGTCTTTTGATTTGTTTATGGGTGTTCGCGATTTGGCGGCTGGTGTTCGCGATTTCTTCGTCGGTGGTCGGGATTTATCGCGTGGTGTTGGCGATTTATCGATGGGTGCAGCGGTTTTGGCTTTGCTGGCGGCCGTTGTCTCGTTGGGGACGGCGGTTCTAGCGTTTGGGACAAGCGTGGTCCCTTTGGGGACGGCCGTTGTCTCGTTGCGGACGGCGGTTCTAGCGTATGGGACAAGCGTGGTCCCTTTGGGGGCGGTGGTTGTCTCGTTGTGGACGACGGCTCTAGCGTTTGGGACAGGCGTGGTCCCGTTGGGGACAGCGGTTGTCTCGCCAGTGGCAGCGGACCTCCCGCGTGAGACAGTTCTGGTAATCTTCGTCACAATGGAGCTGCCGTTGCGGCCTCAGGAGCGCTTAGCCGGAACGGGTGAACTCGGCGTGGGTCCATGTGAATTGGAGATTCCGCGCGCCGCCGCGAAGGGTGACGATTTGGGGGACCGGGGTTCGCCCCGCGTTCTGACCAAAGCCCTGCGGTGGCCTTCGGCTGCCTTCGACGTGGGCTATCCTGTCACGGCCCGCTAGACCGGAGGGCAATCAAAACGTTTAGGTAAGGGTCAGGACGGGGCCCCGCACTGCGACACCTCCGCATAAATCCGCTCCAGATCCGCCACCCGCGCGGCGGAGCTGAAGGTTTCCGCCACCGCGCTTCTTCCAGCGGCTCCGAGCCTCCAGACGAAATCGGGATCCTCTACCAACCGCCGCAAAGCCGCCGTGAGCGCCGGACCGTCGTTTTCAGGGACGAGGAGGCCACTGACTCCGTCCGTCACGGCTTCGGGAATTCCGCCGTGGCGGGTGGCGAGCACCGGAAGGCCCGTTGCCATGGCTTCGAGCATGGAATTGGGGACGCCTTCTTGGTTGCCGTCACTTCCGGTCCGGCTGGGGTGCAGGAAGAGGTGGGCGCGGTTCATCTCGGCGCGGAGGTCCGGTTCATCAAGGAAGCCGCGGAACTCGACGGCGTCTTGGATCCCAAGTTCCCGGGCCAAGGCTTCGAGGCTGGCTTGCAAGGGGCCTTCTCCGGCGAGGACGAAGCGCGCGGCGGGATGATCGCGATGGAGCTGGGCGAAGGCGCGCAGGGAGAGATCGAGACCTTTCTTTTCGATCAAACGGCAGGCTTGGAGGATGCGCCAAGCGCCATTTGCCGGCATCTCCCGGCTCACGAGCGGCCAATCTTCCATGGGGATCCCGGTGCGGTTCAGCCGGATTTTGGCTTCTGGGCACCCGGCTTTGCGGAGCTCCTCGGCGAGGGCTTCGGAACGCACGAGAATGCGGTCGGCGACTTGAAACAGCTCCGCCATGGCTTGCTGATGGTGTGGGCGTTCGCGATCGACCCCGGCATCGGCACCGTGGAACGAGACGACGGTGGGGAGGATCCGTTTCCGCAAGAGCGGCAGCAGATAAAGGCCGATATGGCCGAAGTAGACGTGGAGGATCCGGGCCTCGTGGTTGCGCAAAACCCGCTCGATCGCGGTCACTTGACCCGGGGAAACGGTGATGGGGCGGTCGACGATTTGTTTGAACCAGATCCGCCGCAAGGCGCGGAGCTGGGCACGGCGGATGACCTCGACCCGGGTGGGATCGAAGGGGAAGCGGTCCCGGTGAATCCACTTCTCGGTGAGCACCACGGGTTGAAACTGTTGCAAACCGCGGATCTGCCGGTACACGTGCAGCATCTCGGGAGCGAGGAACGTCACGCAGTAGCTGGCGACCACAGGCTTTGGCGGCATCGCAGGCTGAATACACGTGGAGCGCCCGCCTGTCGAGGGACTCCCGCTGAATCCGGAATTTACAAACCACCTACCGAACGCGTTTTCGTCACATGGCAGTCGTCGCAACCCAGCTGAAAAAGGGACAGTGTATTGAGTACAAAGGGGAACAGGGCCTGGTCATCAACCTGGAACACCGGACCCCGGGCAAAGGCAACGCCCTGGTGATGGCCACGATCCGCTCGTTTGCGTCCGGCCGGACCAAGGACATCCGGTTCGCCAGCTCCGACAAAGTGGACGTGCTTAGCTTTGAGCGCGTCACCTTGGAATTCAATTACGCCGATGGCGAGGGCTTCCACTTTATGGACCCAACGACGTTTGAGATGACCACGCTCAACCCGGTTTTGCTGGAGGGGAACGAGCAGTTGCTCACTGAAAACCTCGCATGCGACATCCTCTACGTCGAAGACAAGCCGGTGAGCGTGGAATTGCCTTCGTCAGTGGAATTGAAAGTCGTCGAGGCGGCGGAAGGGATGAAGGGGGACACCGCGAACAACCCGACCAAACCGGCCAAGCTCGAGACCGGGCTCGAAGTCCAAGTCCCGCTTTTCGTCAAGGAAGGTGACGTGCTCAAGATCAGCACGGAGACGAAGAAGTATATGTCCCGGGCCTAACCCGCGGTGATGGAACGGCGGCACGCGACCGGAATGCCCCCGGCTTGGCTGAGCATCGGGTCCGGCCTGTTGCTGGTGCCGGTGCTCTGGATCACGCTCTGGACATTTGGGCAAACGGTGGCGGCGGCCACGGTGCGGGGCGAGTTTTGGAGTTCCCCACCGGTGTGGTGGTTTCACGTCGGTCTGCTGCTGTGGACGATCACCTTCGCGGGATTACGCGGGCCGGCGCTTTCGTGGCTCTACGTGTTTGCCCACGAGTGGACCCACGTGATTTTCACGATTCTTTGCGGTGGCCGGATCTTGGCGTGGCCGGAGGTGACGAGCCGGGGCGGGCACGTCTTGGCATCGAAAACGAATCATCTGATCTCGCTCTCGCCCTATGTCTTCCCATTTTATTCCGTCCTCGTGGCCGGCGTCTTCTTTGGGCTGGGCGCGTTGGTGGATTTGGGGACGGCGGGGGAGTGGATTTTCTATGCCGCGTTGGGATACACCTGGGGATTCCACGTCATCTTCACGGCGTGCATGTTGTGGGAAGCGCAGTCTGATTTGGCGCGCAATGGGCGCTTCTTTTCCTTGGTGTGGATCGTCCTGGTGAACGTTCTCGTCCTGGCGGCCCTGGTCCTGCTTGCCTCACCTGGGATCGAGCCGTGGGCCTTCGTGGCGCAATGGTGGCGCAACGTCCTCAGCGTCCGGAATTGGGCGGAGGACACGCTTTCTTTAGCATCGTAGTCCTGCCGGGTTTGTGCGAGGCTCGAATCGCCATGTTCGCCTCGTCTCCGCGCTTTCCCGTTCCGCAGATTCTCTTTGCCGTGACGGCGGTGATTTTTGCCGGGAGTGTGTGGCAGTCCGCGCCGCAATTGCCGGACCGCGTCGCCACGCACTTCAATGCCCAAGGCGAGGCCAACGGCTGGATGAGCCGGGAGGGACACGTGGGTTTCCTCATCGGGACCGGTCTGGGAGTCTCCGCGTTTTTGGTCGCGCTGCTCCACTCGTTCCGGTTTTTCCCTCCAAACACGCTCAACGTGCCTGACGCCAAGTTCTGGCGGGACCCGCGGAATTATCCAGAGGCGTGCCGGATCTTTGCGCGCTGGTCCTGGCTGTTGGCCGCGATGCACCTGATCTTCCTGGGCACTCTGCACTCCGTGATTCTCGCCGCGAACCAGCTGTCGCCACCACGGCTCAACGGTGGAGCCATGATGTGGCAGACGGGCATTTTCCTCACCGGAATTGGGGTGCTCATTTGGGGGCTGTTCCAGTCCTTGCGCCGGGCCAAGGTGGCCGTAGGGTCCACTTCATGAAACCAAGCGGGTGCCTCTGGTATGCGGCTGGCCGCAGCGCGGGAGCGATGGGAACGGTCCTGGCGGCGTGGTCCGAACGCGGATTGTGCGCCATTCTGCTGGGGGATGATGCCGCAGCATTGCAGGCGGATTTGGAACATCGCTTCCGGGGAATTGAACTGATTGCTGCGCCGGGGGACAGCCGGGTCGCGCAAGTCGTGGCGTTTCTGGAAGAGCCCGATGGGCGTTTGGAATTGCCGCTCGATCCGCGCGGGACGGAGTTTCAACACCGGGTTTGGGAGGCGTTGCGCCACGTGCCGGCGGGGGAGACGATCTCCTATAGCGATTTGGCCGCGCAACTCGGCCTGCCATCGGCCGTCCGGGCCGTCGCCGCCGCGTGTGGAGCCAATCCCTTGGCGGTGGTGATTCCGTGCCATCGGGTAATTGGGCGAAACGGGAAGCTTACGGGGTACCGCTGGGGAGTGGATCGCAAAGCGGCGCTCCTGGCCCGGGAGTCGTGCGTATTGCCGTTGTGAGTTCAAATCTGCTGCCGTGCGACGGCGAAGCTTTTTATCTCGGGGCGGTGCTTCCGGAAGCGGAAGCGGATCGCTACCTGGACCGACTGCTGCAAACCATCGCGTGGCGGCACGATGAGATGGTGCTGTTCGGCAAACGGATCGTCACGGCGAGGCAAGTAGCTTGGCATGGCGATCCGGGTTGCGACTACCGGTATTCCGGGACGACCAAAGAGGCGCTGCCGTGGACTCCGGTGCTGCTTGACTTGAAAGCGCTGGCCGAAGAGCGGACCGGCGCGTCGTTCAATTCCTGCCTGCTCAATCTCTACCATCACGGCCGCGAAGGAATGGCTTGGCACAGCGATGACGAACCGGAGATCGTCCGGGAGTCAGCGATCGCGTCCCTGAGTTTTGGGGCGCAACGGCGGTTCCGCTTCAAACACAAGAAGCGACCTGCGGAGACGGTGGCGGTGGAGTTGGAGCATGGCAGCCTCCTGGTGATGGCGGGTGCCACGCAGACCCATTGGCTGCATTGCCTTCCCAAGACGACGCGGGTGGAGGCGCCCCGGGTGAACCTGACCTTCCGGCTGATTCAGCCTTCGGCACCCCAAAGGCCCCACTGAACGATGCGGCTGATCGTGGGAGTGGGTTGGCTTTCGCCCGTGCTCCAGACGAGTTCCACGATGGCGGCCGTGGGGGTATCGATCCCCGGCCGGGCGGCGAGCTCCGCCGCGATCGGCAAGGCTGCGGGAACGGAAATTTCGACCGGCGCGAAGCTGGCGTAGGCTTGGCCGATCGATAGACGCAATTCCGAGCCCGGCGTTTCAGCGGGCAAGCGCCGCAGCTCCGCCCGCACGATCAGCGGTTTAGCCTTGGGTTCCCCCTCGACAAACGGGAGGAGGATATCGGAACGGTTCTGCCAGTAGAGGGAGAAGTCGAGTTTGGCGGTTCCGTCCTCGCTTTGGTGGACGACGCAGAGGGTGTGCAGCGAACCATCCTTTTCGGGGAGAGTCGCCAGGCTGATCCAACGCTTTTCGGGTTCGACATAAAACGTCTCCAGTTCCCGGATCGGAGCCTGGGAGGCGATGGGATCGAGTTTCTTGAAGTCAAGGATCGAGAGCAGATCCTCCTCTGGTTCCAAGACGTGGATGAGCTTTTCCCAAGGCCGCTCGGCGGACATGAACGCGAGCAGGGCTTTCTCGGCGGCTGAGGCAAGCCGGGCCTCGCGCGAGGGATCGGGTGCGGGCGCAGGAGCAGTGGGCAGCTCGGTTTCTGCCTCCGTTCTCGGGATGACTTCAGACTCCGGAAGTAACTCCGGTTGGGCTGGCATTTCCAGCCGGGGCGGGACCTGGAGAGCGCCCGGGGCGGTGATCTCCATGGGCGCCGAAGCCACCGGAACGAGCTCCGGAATGATGCGCACAGGTCTGGCGAATTCAAACAGGCGTCCGGAGCGGCGCAGGGAGACCGCGGCGGCGGCAAGCAGGGCGACGATCAGGGCAAACACCGCGAAACCGATGAGGAACAGGGACGGGCCTCGGCGGGGGAGGGGACGGGATGCGGCCGCGTCGGGCAGCGCTGGCGTTTGGTCGAGCCTCTGTACGCCGATGTCGCCGGTAGGGCCAGGCTTGGCGATAATCGGGATTTGGCACTCTGGACAGAAGCCCTGCACCCCAAGGTGCGCGGAATCCAGGGTCAATTCCCGGGAACAGGCGGGACATGCCAGACGCAGCGGGGATGCATCCGTAGGGTCCTGGACGGAGTGGGGAGGAGCCGGGTCGGTCATGGCGGGCGTTAAACATTGCATGCCGATGGCTTGCGGAAAAGGGGCAATCTCTCAAAAAACGGAGGATTTTGTCGTTGAAGAGGCGGCCCCCACGGGACGACATACGGGCTCCATGATTTCCCCTTCCTCCCGCCCTTGGCTTGTGTTCGCCCTCATCGCCGCTTGGTTTCCGGGCGTTGCTTCGTGGGCCATCGAATTAAAACCCGGGGAAACGCAAGCCATCGGCCGGAAGATATGGCAAAATGAATGCGCGGGCACGGTGGATGGGCTCACCAGTTGGAACAAAGGCGAGACGTTTGCTTCACTGGGGATCGGCCACTTCATCTGGTATCCGCCGGGGCAGGAAGGGCCGTTCGATGAAAGCTGGCCGAAGCTGATTGCCTTCATGAAGGGGCGGGGTGTCTCCATCCCCGGTTGGTTGTTGACCACTCCAGACTGTCCATGGGCGACGCGGGAAGCGTTTGTCGCGGATTTCCAGAGCGCGCGGATGCGGGAGTTGCGGACTTTTCTCGCGGGGAGCATCGAGACGCAAACGGCGTTCGTCGTGCAGCGGCTTCAGGAGGCGTTGCCGAAAATGACGGCGAGCGTCGCGGTGCGCGAGCGGAAGCGGCTGGAACGGAACTTCGATACCGTCGCGCAAACGGGCTCTGGGGTTTACGCTTTGATTGATTACGTGAATTTCAAAGGGGAGGGGATCAAGGAGGAGGAGCGCTACCAGGGCCAGGGGTGGGGGCTGGCTCAAGTTCTCCTGGAGATGGAAGGGCGCCCTGAAGGCCAAGCCGCATCCGTCGAATTCGGCCGCGCCGCCACGCGTGTCCTCACCCGCCGGGTCAAGAACGCGCCAAAGGACGAATCCCGCTGGCTGGCAGGTTGGAGCAATCGCTGCGCGACCTACGGGAAACCGCTCTGAGCCGCGGGACTTTTCCCGGTTGCATTGGGCGGATTCTGGATAGGTTTGCTGCCCCAATCCCACCATGTCCCAAACCACTCTCATCCTCCTCAAGCCCGATTGTGTCCAAAAGGGCCATTGCGGCGACGTCATCCAGCGCTTCGAAGCCCACGGCTTCAAAATCCGCGGAATCAAGATGCTCCAGCTCACGAACGAACTTCTGCTGGAACATTACGCCCACATCGCCAGCCGTCCTTTCTTCCCGGAAGTTCAGGAATTCATGCAGAAGACGCCGGTCGTCGCGCTCGCCATTGAAGGGGACGACGTCGTGGTTCGCGTTCGCGATCTGCTTGGCCCCACCAATTCGAAAGATGCAGCTCCCGGAACCATTCGGGGTGACTACGGCGTCGATATGATGATCAACGTCGTCCACGCTTCCGATTCGGTGGAGAACGCCCAGATCGAGCTGAATCGATTTTTCGCTCCCGGCGAATTGTTCGCCTACTGAGAAACGAGTTCTGAGTGCGTCAGGCGCTCAGGACCGTGTCGCGGGTTGCCGTTTGCAGGGAATCCCGGTCGTTGGCCGTGGATTCCTTGCCTTTCCGTGCTTGGCGGTAGGCAGCGCAAAACCCCGGGGCGCTGAGCAGGAACCCATCGACAAGCGGGTCCATCACGTCCCGGAGGAAAAACCGCAGTTGATCCGACGCGGTGCGCAGGGAAGGCAACGCGCCCGGGAAACCGCCCACCGCCGCTGAAAATGCCTCCGTCTCCTGATCGAGCCGCTCCAGGGCGATTTTGGTGACGCCGTAGTGACCCGCTCCCTGTGGCAACGTGCGGCGGCCGATGGCGGCAATGGCGCGGGCATGATCAATCAGTCCCTGGCCGATCGCGCGGAGCTCGTCTGGAGTTGAGTTCACTTGGTTGCGCAGGCGCTCATCGCCGATGACGGCCGCCCAACCGGCCAACGGCCCCGAAACGGCGCGGCATGCTTGGATGAGAGCTTCCCGGGCGAGCTGAAGATCGATGGGAAGTTCCGTGTCGATGCGGAGCGAGCACTGCTCCTGAAGTTGCGCCTTGATGGCCAAACGGCGGAAGACTGTCACCTGCTCCGCAAACCCCGGCACCGCGAGGTAGACGTTCTCGTGCGTCTGGAGACATTCCGCAAGCAGGGGCAGGCTGCGGAGGAGGAGCGCATGGCGGCGAGTCATTGGGGCAATTGGTCGATGCTTAAGAAAAGTTTATTTTAAGGAAACTATCAGCATCTCCCGGCCTTCACAAGGAAAGAAACGGTGGAACGGCATGGACGACTCACCAGAACTCGAATCCGCGTCCCAAAGTCATTCACTTCCGTGGAGGATGGCCCCGATCCTGCTCCTTTGGCCGATGTAACAAATTCGTCACGCAGAGATGCTAGCAGACTCCGCGAAAATGGTATGTTGGCAGCGTGGCTTGGCTAGACCAGGAAATCCGCCCGGATAGGAGCGGAAGGCAGGGCTTCTCCTTTTTGGAGGTGCTCCTGGTGCTCTCTGTGATCGTCACGGTTCTGGGGATCTCATCGCTGAGCTTGCAGGGCTTAAGCCGGGACCGTCAAGGGGCGCTCGCGGAGTTGCGTGGCGTGCTGGAGTCGGCCCGCGCGACGGCCTTGGCGGGCCGTACGGATGTGTATGTGGCGTTCGCGACGGATGGTCTCACCGATCCCGAAGGCCGGTTTCGGCGCTTTGGATTGTTCATCCCCAGTGAGGCGCCTCTCCATGAAACTACGGGCGCGGGAACGGAGGATATCTTTCAGCGGCCGCTCACCGGTATTACCGGCTGGCACACGCTGCCCGAAGGCTTGCTCTTCGCGCATGGCGCGGAAGTGGGTGGCGGGAGTCCGGGACTGGACACGATCATCGATGCTCCCGGGGCGTTCCACCGCCGCTTTCCATCCGGCACCGGGTCCGTCAGCATGCCGTTCTTTCTTTTTAACCGGTATGGAATGTTGGAGGTCCCTCCGCTGTTCGGGGAGCGCTACCACCAAGTTGGAATCGTCGAAGCTGCTTATGAAGCGGGAGCGGAGACGTTCGCGGGCGCTCCTGACCGTGTCCACCTCGGCTGGCAGACGGTGGACGGCCGCCGCATGCCCCGGGCAGTGGCCTTGACGATCGACCCAGCGACCGGGCGGGCGAGAACCTCAATCGAATGAAGCCGGACCTGGAGCAGCCCGCGGGCTTTACACTGACGGAGAATTTGATGGCCATGACGTTGATCGTTTCCGTGGCCGTCCCGCTCAGCGCGATGCTGGGGGTAGCGATGAGTACCCGGACCACCGGCGATCTGCGCAAGACGTCAGCCTTGATCGCCCGTCAGATTTCCGCGGAATTGGTGCACTCTCCCGCCGAGCTGGGGGCGCCCTCAGCACACGGGTATCCGTTGATTGCCGTGCGTCGCTCCAATGAACAGGCCGGTGGCGGAGATTGGCCCTACCGGACTACGTTCCCAGCGGACCTGCACGGGCACAATGTCTACGTCCTCTATGACACCAGCTTGCGTCCAGCCGGGGAGATCTCCGCTTCGGCTTACCAAAAAGGAGTCGAGACCTGGCCCGATCCGATTGATTCGGGCGTGGAGCCGCTGCTCGCGGTCCAAATCGCGTTTGAGCGAGCCGCCGCAAGCTCCGCAGCCTCCCTGACTTATCGCGCCACGGTTTCGGTCGGCAGCCCAGTCTCGGCGCCTTTGGCGTCAAGGCGCGTGGAGACCTTCACCACCTTGGTCCACGTGGCCCAGCCCTCCACGGGCACTTAATTCAAGCCCATGCATCCGGGATCGTGCCACTCTTCGCCGCGCAGAGGCTTCACGATGGTGGAGTTGCTCCTCTCCATGGCGATTCTTTCACTGATGATCGTCGGTCTGGCGGACCTCTTCTCCTTCACCGCGAGCACTTGGTCAGGCCAGATGCGGTTGTCGGCGGATTCAGGTCACCTCCAGGAAGCGGCGTCCTTGTTGCGGGCGGATCTTGAGTCCGCGTTCCCGAACCGGCCGTTGCCGCATCAAGCGATTGATCCTGGCGAGCTCACCAACGACGCCCAGAGACGTTTGCTCGCGAACAAGATGCTTCTACCATTTGAGATCGACCGCCGGTCGGGATTGGGCTTGGAGCGTTCCTTCCAAAACGCGGAGACGTCCCGCCGCTTCTCCCAAATGGCCTTCGTCGCCATTCAGCCGGGGGCGGGGAGTCTGCTTCCGGAGAACTTTACCCGGGAGCGGCACGGGCCTTTGGCGGACCCAGCGCTTCCCTCTGGGGGGCGCCCGACTCCGTCCGATGTCTCGGTGATTGGCTACTACGTCGCCTACACGCCAGATTCGCTGGTCGGCGGCAACGATCGTTGGAGCATGAAGCTCTACCGGCATTTCCGGCCGGGCGGAACCAGCTTGGGACAAGCACAAGCCAGCTCGACGGTCCGCAGCGTCACCGCGACGGTGAATCACGATCTGGTGCCGCGACGCAAGTTCCGCAATTCGGAGCTGCCCTTTCTCCTGGCCTTCCATGCCAAGGATCTCGACCTGGGGGGCATCGAGCACACGCCCTCCCAGCCGCCCTGGCCCGCGAGCCTGCCGGCGCTTGGGCGGCCGATGCCGGATCGCTCGAAAGCGGCGTATTGGTTCAGTCCCAATCATCCAGTCCACGACGTCCTCCCAGGAGATCCAGCCGTCATTGACCATGTCGTAGGCTTTTCCGCGATTCCCTACAAGCGAGTCCTCAACGGCGATAATCCCGTGGTCTTGGGCGCGGCGGATCTGGCCAAACATTTGGGCTTCACTGGCGACGAATGGCCGGTTTTGGTTCTGCCGGACTTCATCGATCTCGAGCTGGCGGTCATTGATGGAAGCACCGCCGCGCTGCTCACCAAGCGGGAAGATTGGCTGGCTGACTGGCAGAGACCTCCGGCCTCAGGGGAATCGTCCGCCGCGCGCTTGATCCGAAAGTCCGTCACGTCACTCCGTTTCCGGGTCACACTCCGTGCGGTGCCTGACACCGTCGTTTCGTCATGAAAGCACCGGGTTGCACCTCCAGAGGCGCCGCCTTGGTTTTGGCGCTGATATTTATTACCGGAATCGCGATTCTCACGATGTCCGCCCTGAGCCTCTCCCGCAACGAGGCGAAGAATGCCGCGCTCGATGCGGATGCTAGCCGGGTCGAAATTGCGGTCACGGCCGGGTTCGAGGAGGCGAAAAGTCTGCTTCTTCGCAGTGTGGCCGGGGATCAAGTCTCCAGCAGTTTCCGGGGCGACGATTATCTGGTCACGGCGGTACGGGAAAAGGGGAAAACGGCCGAAACTTCGGCTCGTTATACCTACATTTTGCGGCCCGATGGGAACTCCTACCGTGCGATCCCGCTGTTTTCAGGGGGCAAAGAAGAGAGTTTTGCGATCAACGACGGCCAAGATCCGTTTCTGGCGCCCCCCCTTCGACCCTCGGTCGGCTGGGAATCCGAGAGCCAACCGCAGGAGATCATTCAGCTTCCGCCCCTAACGGACCTGACGCCGGATGGCAGCTGCGTCAAGGAGCGGAACCGGCCCAGAACCGCATGGAGGTCGTTGCAATCCAGCCCCGGTCAAAGCGCCGCCAGGGAAGAACGTTATACCTACTGGATTGAGGATCTCCAGGGATATCCAGACATCAGCGTGGTGGGCCATGCGGGGCTTGATTCGCCAAGCACGGAGACCTCGGTGAACGCCAAGCGTATCGCATTGCGTTGGGGTGGCTATGGCTTCGGCGACAGCCGGAGCAACCAGCCAATGTATCCCCTCGGCCGTTCGCATTGCCTGGCGCCGGACGACTACCAGGTCAGCTTCCCAGAAGTCCTGGAACTTCGCGATCCCTCCACCAAGCAGACCACGTATCAGCTCCTTGCCGGTCAGGCCGCGCCGGGATTGAGCCCGCGGGAAATCCCGTTCTATCCTTGGCGGCTAAAGGATGGTGCGAGCCAGTGGTTCGATCATCCCTACGGCCGAATGACGAATTTGCGAGCGAATCAACTCGGCTTGGCCTCCGTGGGCAGTATTGCTTCCTTGGCGGCGTTTGAGCCCGAGTTGGCCGGACAACGCGCCTTTGGGCTTAACGTGGAGCCACGTTTCACGCTGGCCTTGCCGGGTTACCGGGAGGTTCCGCTGATTCCTCCGGGACTTGGCTATCCGGACACCACGGTGGGGCAACCCCGCCGCAATCTTAACGAATGGGTGCGCAGAGTGGAAAATGATCCAACGCCCGAAGTGCGGAAGCAGGCCGTTGAGGAACTGGCCGCTTATCTCGGCAACATGCTGCCTCTGTTCCCGCAACGCAAAGGAGCGTTTCCGGAGGACTATCTTAAGACGCTTGCCGCAAGTATCCTTGACTATGCGGACACCGATTCCATGTCCACTGTGGAGAATCCGGGCATTACGATTCCCTACCAGCTGGCGAACGACGAGAATGCCTTCCGGGGAATCGATAGCTTTCCGTTGGGCAATGAATTTTACCTGAAGTTCACCTATGACGGCTACGAATTGGAAAGCGGCGGCGCCCGTTTGTTCTTCAAGGCGACGCCGTTTGTCGAGCTGTGGAATCCGGTGAACGTCCCGGTGAATTACGAAGGGTTGAAAGTCGATTTCCGCTTCTTGGAGACTTTCGTGCTGAGGGCCGGCACGGATAAATTCCGTCCGATTGAAAATCGCGTGCCCGATGGTCCGGTTGCGTTGGTGACACCCGCGGGAACCCTGAGGGCCAACGAATTCAAGGTGGTCCGCTTTGCTGATTATGAGTTCTCAGCAGTGGTGGAGATGGATGAAGACGATGCTGCGGGGCCGGTGGTCGATGAGCTCAAAGCTGCCGCGAAGAGCAGAGTCCAAGCCCATTATGCGCTGCGGTGGCACGGACGGACCATCGATATGTCGGGCCGGATGGGATTTAGTGCCAGCGGCAAGGGGAATCCACCGGATGAAAGCGAAGCCGTTCACGGTGTTGAAATCACCCAGTATTCTGGCCGGCAGCTCCACATGGGGGACTCCATCATGCGTTGCAGCGCGGCGGCCATGCGTTCGGGGCAGCTGCAAGCGGCAACCTTTTATGGAGATCCAAGGATGTCTTATTATGGGCGAACCCAGGGCTATCCACTCGATTATTTCGATGCATCTACACCTGGCGCCCGGAATGTGAATCGCTCCGCGCCAGCGGGACGCAATGGCTACTGCGACGTGGTGCATTTATGGGGCTGGCCGGACGGGGGGTATGATGCCCCGGTGCCGTCGTTCCAGCTTAAGGAAGCGGTGGATCCCGATCAAGTTCCCCAGGCTCCGCTCATCAAGGCGCTGGCTCCGTGGCGCATTTCGAACCATGGCCGCTACTATTCGGTGACGGAGTTGGGACATATCTACGATCCCGTGATGTGGAAGCCGAACTTTGCGCCTTCCGGTTCCAGCGGCAAACTGGTCACCGAAAACCTCTTGGCCAAGGATTTCGACACTCGCGAGCGCTTCGTGCTTTCCATTGGCAAGGACGCCCAAGGGGGCACCCTGCTCGAGCGCAAGAAAGGATGTCAGCAGTTCGGCGGGGGGAACTCCCTGCGGATCGGCCGTTTGGAGCATCCCAAATTTGACCAGATGGGGCAGCGTGCATGTCAGCTGCTCGATCTCTTTCAGACAGGTACGCCAGGCACCAACTGCGAAATTTTGACGAAGCAGGAAAGCGCGAGCGAAGTCGCCTTTGTGCCCGATCGCTCCGCCGATGCCTACAACCACTACGACCCCTCAGTCAATCAACCGCCACCTGCTGCGGTAGACGCGAGCCAAGCCAAACTGGCGCCTTTCCGTCGCATTTATCCAGCGGATCTTCACGCCTCCTCCAATGTCCGCTGGATCCACGGTCAGCTGAACGTGAATTCCGTGCCGACCCAATTCGAGATGGAAGCTCTATTGCGAGGATGCTTTGCCAGCGCCAATGTCAAGTGGGATGCGGCCATCGGTGCCGCCGTGGAAACGCCGGCAGGCTTTGCGCCCGGGCTGACGGCGGAGGAGATCATTGAGAATACGCTCAATACGGATCCGGCCGCTGAGGATGTCAAGGGACGACCCAAGAAAACGGTCAGCGAAGTAGCCCAAAAGTTGATGGCTGCCCGGCCCTTCCGTTCTCCGTCTCTTCTGGCGGCGGCACTGGCGCAGGCCCTGGGACCATCCGAAGCGGAAACAGATCTCCTGGGCGAGGGGGCGAACCAAACGGGCGGGAAAGGCTCCGCCTTGCCAAATTGGGGCAGTGACGCCCTGCAAGAGGAACCGTTCGCCCGCATTTTTAATGCCACAACATTCAGCAGCCGCCACTTCCGGATCTATGTGCAAGGGGAGGTCTTGACCCGCCATCCGGATGCGCTCAAGGAGGTGCTCGCCAATGAAAGCGGGAAAGTGATCGGCCGCTGTATGAAAGTGTATGAGGTCTTCTTGCTTCCCATCCGGAACAGCAGCGGAAAGATCACCTCAACGCAACTTCAAGTTCTCAACGTCCGCTCGCTATGACCCTGTCTGCGCTTGTCCCGCTTGCCGCCGCCGCGTTCCTTCTTGCCACCATCGCCGCTGCCCAAGAGGGTGAGGGGCGGACGGAGAAAGAGTCGATTCAAGGAATAGAACTGGCGCCAGGGAACGTGACCTTTGTCCGCATCGTCAACGCCATCGGCCTGAAGACTCCCACTAAGGTGTCCTTCCGCACCGCCTCCGCGCCGAAGTGGGCGGATTTGGCTCCCGGGGAGGTCAGCGGGATGCGAGCGCTTCGCCTTGGAACCTATCATTTGAGGGTGGCCAATGAGGGATGTGAGCGGTCAGAGGTGGAGGATACCATCGCGCTTACGGAAGGTGGTACCTACGCCGTCATTGTGCTTTATACCGAGCCAGTGACGAAGGACGGCAAAGTCGTGCACCGGCTCCAATATGCAAAGCTGAACCGGACCACGCCTCCCGGCCAACCGCGCCTCTCCATCGTGTCGCTGATTGACGCCGATGCCTTGCCGATAAAGCTGGGGGATCAGGCGATTTCGCTGACGCCCCGCCTAGCGCAACACTTCGATATGCAGGGGAATCAGTCGATCACGGTTCGATACCAAGGAACCGAAGTGATGGAGCCAATTGAGTTCACCGAAGCCATCCCTTATCTGGTCTTCCTATTTCACAACGAGGCCACCGGCAAAGTGGAAGGATCCCTGGCGCGGGAGATCAGCGTGATTTTGGAACTGCCGCGCGCGATGCGAGGGAAGGAGGAACCAGGCGAGCGGAAGGCGCCGTAACCTGGAACACGCCTGGTTTTCTATCGCAGCGGTGCTCTTAAGCTTGGAGCGCAATCCCCAAAGGTGGCGCGTGGGGGAGGGGACGTGGAGCATAGCGGGTTCGAACCGCTGACCTCTTCAATGCCATTGAAGCGCTCTACCAACTGAGCTAATGCCCCAGAAAGTCCGCCGGGAAGACGGGACGTTGATCCTACGCGTCGTGCGCTCGGGATTCAACCTGTTTTTGCAACCATCCATCATTCTGATCGACGCTGTGGCATCTGGTGGGCAGTTGACGCCGCCATTCCTGCGTCCTTACCAACCGAGTTTCGGCGTGTTGGCGAGCGCTTCGATTGCTTGGCGCACGGCCGTGGTTGCACCGGCCAGCCGATCGTAGTCCAAAGTGGCGGCGGTGTCGGTCGGTTGATGGTAGTTTGGGTTCCGGAACGGCGCGGTCCCGGTCAGCATCACGGCGGGGTAACCGTTTTCCCAAAAGGCCCAGTGATCTGACCAGCCCACGCCCGGCGTTTGCGGCGGCAAGGCGCCCTTTTCCACCGGAATCGCTCCGCTGTAGCCCATGGCGGCGTGAACAAAGTCGACCAGCCGGGCGCTTTTTGGGGAGCCGACGACCGCGAGGAAGTTTCCTGTGTTTGGATACAATTGGGCGAGTGGGGCAGGGTAGCGCTGGGAGCCGGGCTCGTCCGAGAAATAGCCCATCGACTCCAGAGCGAGCATGGCCACGACGTTCTCGCCCTTGGCGCGCAGTTCGTTGGCGTAGCGGAGGCTGCCCATATCGGGCGTTTGGAACCAGGGCGGCTCCTCGTTCGCGAACGCGACGAAGCGGATCGTCCGGCCCTGGGCGTTGCCGGCGAAGATCTCCGCCAGGGCGAGCAAGGAAGCGACTCCCGAGCCGTTGTCGTCCGCGCCGGGCGTGGTCGCAATGCTGTCGTAATGCGCGCCGACGACGATGATTTCCTTGGGCCAGCGTTTGCCGGGGAGCTCCGCCTCGACGTTGGAGAAGGTTTGTTCCTTCACGCTGTAACGCTGCTCGCGGACAGGGTAACCGAGATTGCTTTGGCCCAAGGTGGAAAGGAGGTAGAACCGGGCAGACTCCAGGCTCGGGAACTGTTGGTAGCTGCGGGGGCCGATCTCGTTGGCCAGGGTATTCACGTGGCGTTGGACGATGGCGCGAAGATCCAGGTCACGTTTCATCACTTGTTGGGGCGGTTTGGCCTCGGCGCGGCCTTGCTCGGAGTGACCAGGGCGATGCGGCGCCAGAATCATTGAAACGACGCCGAGCAGAAGGAGGCCGACCGGCAGTCCGACGAGGCAGATGCGGATAATGGTGGCGGAGGAAGGGGGAGAAAGCTTCATCAGGGCAATGCGTTGAGCCCGCCGAGTTGGCAGATGTGTTCGAAATGGCTGGCCTCGACGGGGGTGATGGAGAGCCGGTTGCCGCGGCGGAGGATCAGCATCCCCTCCAGGGCGGGGTCCTGCTTCATCGCATCCAAGCTGACGTATGACGGGAAATCGGCCGCCCAAGTGACATCGACCATCAGCCAGCGCGGCGCTTCGGGATCGCTCTTCGGGTCGTGATACTCGGAGGAGGGGTCGAACTGGGTCGGGTCTGGATAGGCGGTTCGGGAAATGCGCACCAAGCCCGCGATGCCCGGGACGGCGGCGTTGGAGTGATAAAAGAGTCCAAGATCACCCACTTCCATCCCATCGCGCATGAAGTTCCGGGCTTGGTAATTGCGCACGCCGTTCCAAGGTTCGGTCTTCTTGGGACGCTTCTTGAGGTCGTCGAAAGAGAAGACGTCGGGTTCGGATTTGAGGAGCCAGTGGCGCATCGGTGCTACTTTTTACGACGCCGGGCGGAAAACCAGGCACAATTTCACAAAGGTGGGTTGCCAGGGCGGCCAGCGTTCGTAAGGTCTCTAGACTCCAGAGCCATGTCCGCGCCCGGAAACAACATCTCCGCTGCCTACGATTCCAAAATCGAGGGGAACATCATTTTCACTCAGGTCGATGCCGCCATGAATTGGATGCGCTCGAACTCCCTTTGGCCGATGCCGATGGGCTTGGCCTGCTGCGCCATCGAGTTGATGGCCTCGGGCGCATCGCGGTTCGACATCTCCCGCTTCGGAGCCGAGGTGATGCGCTTTTCGCCCCGCCAATCGGACGTCATGATTGTAGCGGGAACGGTGACCTACAAAATGGCACTGGCCGTGAAGCGGATCTGGGATCAAATGGCGGAGCCCAAGTGGTGCATCGCCATGGGCGCTTGTGCCTCCAGCGGCGGTATGTATCGCAGCTACGCCGTTCTGCAAGGGATTGACCAGTTGATCCCAGTGGACGTCTACATCTCCGGCTGCCCGCCCCGTCCCGAAGCTCTTTTGGAAGGTCTCATGCGTCTTCAACGCAAGATTGGCAAGGAACACGCTTTAGCCGATCAGAAGCGCGAACTCATTGCGGAACTGACCGCCTGATTTTGCCGGTTCGGTTCCCCGACGGAGCCCGCCCCCATTTCCTCAATCCATGACCGCCGCCGACGCCGCGAACGCTCTCCAAACCAAGTTCGCCTCCCGCATTCTCAAGCGCATTCCTTTTCGCGGAGAAGAGACCGTCAAGGTCGATCCCGCTGCTCTCAAAACCGTCTTGGTTCACTGCAAAAACGATCTCGGGTTCGATTACCTGGTCGATGTCAGCAGCCTCGACCATTTCGGTGATGATCATGCCGAAAACCGGTTCGAAATGGTCTACGAGCTCTATTCTTATAAAGACAAGATGCACCTCCGCGTCCGCTCCGACGTCCCGGACCAGACCGGCAAAGTGGAAAGCGTCGTCGATCTCTGGCCGACCGCGAACTGGCACGAGCGGGAAGTCTACGACATGATGGGGATTGATTTCTCCGGTCACCCCGATCTGCGCCGCATCCTCATGTGGGAGGGCTATCCCTTCTTTCCGCTCCGCAAGGATTTCCCGTTGGGCGGCAAGGAAACGGAAGTCCCCGACGTCGCCTTCACCGGAACAGCGCCGCTGGCCGGTGGACCGTTCGTCACGGTCGCGGCGGATGCCACCACGGTTCAGCGCGAACCTCGGTCCCGGGATCTTTGATCCTCAATCCACCCCGGAGTACCCGGCACGCACTGAAAATGACCGGGCGCGGTCGCCTTTGGCCTTCGGCCAAAAGGTGATCGGCACTTGAGGCTGCTCTCCGCTGCGGGTCCGTGTCGTCATTGTCTCTCGTGGTCCCCCATTTCACTTTCGGTTTGGCGATGGAACGGAGGAGGCAAACCGGGCCGCGTGGCTCCGGCTTCGCGGCGCCTGCGGGTGTTTGGAAGTATTGAGCGGGTCGAACAATCAAGAGCTCCTAACAATACATTCATCTTTTACTTGCGGAGTAGCTGACAATCGCTAGCATTTGGCAATCAAGGGTGACGATTTTGCCACACAAAGGCAGTGGCGCGCCATCCCCAAACACTCTGAAACCAAGCTCTCACCTGTTTGCATCTGCCATGAATACCATGCGGAATTTCAAGGTACGCGTTTGCGATTACACCGAATCGCAACCCATCGTGCGCAAGCGGATTCAAACCCTGACCGACGGTCCGGGTCTGCTCTTCGCTCTGAGTGGAGAAAACGGCCAAGAAGAACCAAAACCCCGCTTCCGCCACGCTGATCCCGAGCCGTTCCTGGCTGATGAGTGGTTGGAGTGAGGGAGGGCGCCGTTGAGGGTTGATGGTGGAGGGGCGGAAATGGAATCACAATCCGGTCAAACCATAGGTCCCCTCAGGATTGGATTCTGGGGAGGGACCCAGTGCCCAAGGTTGGTTGCCGCAACCCCGGAGTCCACATCCCACCATCCGGACCAACGCCAACGGGGTTGTGAAATCGGCTGCGCGGACGGCGCAGGTTCGGGTGGATAATTGACGGGCGCGCATGGGATCGTGGCGGCCACGTACTAAGGGATCGCAAGGCCGCATCCAGACCGTCCCATCTCAATCGGCCCATTTCCGAGAAACATTCGCCGAGCCAAATCCGGCTCGAGACTGAATCATCGTACAACAGGTCGAGCCGGAATGGCAAATCGCGTTTCCGTCCGGATCTTTTACGAAGGCCATGCGCAGAGATGGAGAGATGAGCTTGGCGAACCGGCGTGCTCGCTAGCGCTTTCGATTTTTCAATCGTAGCCGAGGGGCTTTCCCCGCGCTAGGTTTTTATGATAGAGCTGCCGAAACGGTGCAAGCCATCATTTCCGCGGACGCTCCGCGCGAGCACCTCACCCGCAAAGGGCTCAGCAACTCCGGGGGCGTGGCGTTGTAGACAATCTATGTCGTCCTTGAGACCGGCAATGAACGAGGCAGCGAGGCAATCGCCGCGAAAACGCCCGGTTCTCGAACCCGCCCCAGGAACGCGGACCAGCAGTAGCCTCCCAGCCCGCGAGGGGTTGACTGCATAGCTCCGAGAGGGGGGGGCGCAAGACGATCCATCCGTCTCGTTGGGAGTCCGCGCCAGAGTTCTATCATGGAAATTTGGGTGTTGCGATTGCGCGCATGCCCCTAGATGCTCTTGCAGATGGAATTTCATCAGTTGCGCTATTTCGTGGCGGCTGCGGAGGAGCTAAATATTTCGAAAGCGGCGTCCCGGCTCCATGTTACCCAACCGGCGATGAGCCGTCAGATTGCGGTACTGGAGGATGAGTTGGGCGTGGCGCTGTTCGACCGGGTTCGCAAGCGGATCCACCTCACCGAGGCGGGCCGGTTCTTTCTGGTGAAGGCCCAACAGATCTTGTGTGACGCGGAGACGAGCATCCAACAAACCCGGGAACGATTTGGCCATGCCAGTCCGGTCTTGCGCGCCGGATTT
This sequence comes from Akkermansia muciniphila, assembly GCA_945883495.1. Lineage (GTDB taxonomy): Bacteria > Verrucomicrobiota > Verrucomicrobiia > Verrucomicrobiales > DEV007 > V1-115. The sequence continues at coordinate 17,599 of CAMCXS010000043.1, read as the reverse complement.
GTCATTCCACTGCTCGATGATGTGATTGGGCCAGCGATTCGGGAGTTTCGGCAGTCGCACGCTGATGTGCAGGTCTCGCTCTTTGAATTGTCTCCACGGGCGCAGCTAAATCGTCTCCGGGATGGGGAGCTGGATATCGCCATTTTGGGGAACATCATCGAAGCGGAACGGGAGTGTTATCATATCACCGTGCTCGGACGTTTTCCCATGGCGGCGGTGCTCCCGGAGAGTCATCCGTTTGCGCTTCGGCCGGCAGTCGCCTTGTCCGAGCTTCGTAACGAGGCGTTCGTCTCCCTCTCCGAAGAGTCTTTCCCGGGCCGCCGTGATTTTCTTAAGGAGACCGGCCGCCGCGCCGGTTTCGAACCGCTGATTCGGCGCGAGTGCGACTCCGTCGCCTTGGTGACCGCGGACGTCGCTGCCGGGGAGGGCGTGGCGTTGCTGCCCCATCACGCGGCGAAGTTGCCGCATGGCGGTTGCGTGTTTGTGCGGCTCGCGGACCCTGCACCAACCGTCGAGGCGCTTGCGGTGCTTCGCAGGGAGACGGTGGGGGAGCGTACGGAAGCGATGGCGCTGGTCGATAGCTTGGTGGCGGCAACGCGACAGGTTCTCGCGCGTTCCCTGGGGACATGAACGCTTGAAGAGTTCCGCGGTCTGGTCCTCGCTCCGTTGCCGTCCGGAGGCGGGGCGCTAACAAGCATTTGAAAAAGCGTTGCCTCCGGCGCGTTTTTGATTACGATCTGTTAATATTATGGATCGGTCAGGAAACGCGCAGGGCCATCTTTATGACGTCGTGGTTGTGGGGGCCGGCGCTGTGGGCGCGCCGCTCGCCTGGAAGCTGGCGGCGGACGGCTACCGCGTCTGTGTCTGCGAGCAGCACGAATCCGTGCCCCGGCCGTTGCGGATGGAACACTTGACCCACCAAGTCGTCAGCCTTTACCGGGAGATGGGGATTTTCGAACGCCTTCGTCCCTCGCTGGTACCGCTCGATGCCTTGGCCCACTTTCGCAACGGGCACCTCGTCAAGGCGGCCAGCGAGGGCCCCTACGTGGTGGCCTACGATCAGCTCATCGAATCCGTGCGCCCTCGCTTGGCCAAGGTGGTCAATATGGTTTGGGAACGAGCCGTTCAGGTTTCCACTCAGGGCCGCGTCAAAAGTGTCCGGTTGGAGTCGGGGGAAGTGGTCTGCGGCCGCATGGTGGTCGTGGCCACCGGGGCGCAGCGAAAAGGAGCGGAGAGTGGGTTGGACTGGCCGGTGGAGACGATTTGTGCGGATTACTCCCGCGTGTTCTCCTGGGATCTCGAATTCGAAGAACCAGACCGGATGACGCATCCCGGGTTGATTTTCCGGACCACGCACACCGGGCATGGCTACCAGGCACTCAAGTTGTTTGACTTGGGCGAAGGCCGGGCACGGGCGAACTTCCTGACGTTTTGGTCTCCCAAAGACAAACGCCGCCAGGAGCTGATGGAAGGGGACACGCTGGCGGTCATGGCCCACACGGTGGAAGGATTGATTCCCTATGCGGGGCCATTCCGGATCACGTCGTCCATTGAGGAGAGCGTCGTCCACCTCACCCGGCCCGCCAATCCGGTGGAAGCCGGTCTCGTGTTGGCTGGCGACGCCGCTGGCGAGATGGCGCCTTCCGCTGCTCTCGGGTTGCGCAAAGGCCTGCACGACGTGCGCGTCTTGGCCGAACTGATGCCCCGCTGGGAACGCGAAGCCCGGTCTAGTACCGAGGATATCTCCACCTACTACTCCCACCCAGCGAAAATTGCCGTCGATGGAGAGGCGTTCGCGCGGAGCATCCGGGAACGCAAAGTGGCCATCGATTGGCGACCGGAATGGGCAACGCTCCGGCTCATGGGGGATCAAACGCCAGACTGGCTGGAAAGCGTCGTGGTCCGCCCCGCCGTCCTCCGGAGCCTCAATCTGGTCCGGGGCAACCGGAGCGGCTTGGCGAGTTGATCGACTCCGCGATTTGTCCTGGGCCGCGTGTCGGTCCGGCCCCTCACGGAGGTCCTGCTCTTCCGCCCGCTCCAAGGCCGGAGTCAGGCAGTTTTTATGTTCCCGGCGGAAGCCGCGACACTGCTGGCTAACGTACGGGCTTCGGGGAGCGCAGGCGTACGGATCGCTTCCCAGGAGCCGTTTGCGACCGAGGGCTGCTAGACGGATTTCTCACATTCTTCATCTAAATTTCTCTCTATACTATAATTTCTAGTTGACGGGCAGGCTCCAGGTGGTAAATATGACTTAATTATCACAGAAAACGAACTTTATCGCCATGTTCCAAAACAACCTTCCCGACTCGAATCCAACCGATCCCGCCCCTGTCGGAGCTTGTCTTCCAGGGTTGCACGACCCAGATACTCTGGATCTCACTGGTCCCGCCGCGAGGGACCATGCCGTCCCGGCGTTAGGGCAGCGCAACCCACTGGCCGCCACTCCGGGCGACGATCCACTTCACTTTGGAGAAATCGATGATGTTCTGGAACTGGTGGCCGATGGCGAGACCGGAATCCTGGACGGCCCCCGCACCCCGTCTCCAACGGAGGCGGAACGGCTGCGCCGGGAACTATCGGAAACCCGCGCGGAGCTGAATCGGATGAAAGCGTCCGCCGGAGAAGCTCCGAGTTGGCTCGGTCTGTCGCTTCTTGGAGGTAACCCCGCCAAGAAATTGCAGGGAACGGAGATGGCGATCGCGGAGAAGTCGCGTGAACTCAAGCAGCTCAAAATGCAGATCGCTTCGGCCCGCGAAGCCGCTCGCGAGCTGGACGCCGCCAAGGCCAAGGTGAGTCAGCTGGAGGAAACGCGAACCAGCTTGCAGCAAAACATCGCTGAGCTGCAGAGTGCCGAGGCGACCTTCGCCGATCGTGCCAAGAAACTGGAGCGATTGAAGGAAGAGGAAGCCACACTGCGGGAATCGATCGACCGCTTGCAACGCTGGGCGCAGCGCCTCCAAAGTGACGTGGACGGCTACGAAGCCGTCATCCCGATGGAGTCGGAAAAGTTGGCCACTTGCCGCCGGGAGCGGGACACCGTGTTGGCGGAAATCGAGACCGGACGAGCCACGCTCTCCGCACTCCTTGGCGAATTGGAATCGCTGCAAAGCCGGCGCGAAATCCAGAGTGCCGAGACCGAAGCCGCACAGCGAGACCTCGATGCCCTTGTCGAATTGCGCGACGCGGAGAGAACCGCCGTCCAAGCGCTCACTCTAGATGTCGAGGAGTTGCGCGGAATGGTGGCTACCTTACGGCAGGAAGCGGCTGAAGCTGAGGCGGCGCGAGACTCCTTCCGTGTGCAAGGGGATCGCCTCTGCGCAGCCCTTCAAGAAGTGGAGGCGAAACAAGTCGCGGAAACCAAAAAGCTGGAGGAGGTGACTGCCCAAGTGATCCAGCGCAACAAGGATCGAGCCGAAGCCGAAGCGTCGGCCGAGGCAGCCCGAACCGCCCTGCGGGAAGTCGAAGCCTGCGGAGAGGAGGAACGCCAGAGCTTGGTGAACTTGGAGTCCGAGTGCGCCGCCCGTGTGGCTCAACTGGCGGCCCTCCGGGACGATCTCGCCACCGTCGAGCAGAAGCGCGAAGACGTGCAGGCCGAAGTGACCGCGTTGCGCGGGAGCATCGACGATTTGGAGGAAATGCGCCAAATCGGTTCAAGGGAGCTGGAAATCCTCGACTCCACGCTGGCCCAGCGCCGCGAGGAACTGGCGGGGTTGCAAACGGACATTGTCCGCAAAGAGGAAGAGGCTCGCTGCGCCCGTGAACTGCTCGCCCAAGGACAGAGCCGTCTCGATGACCTCGACGCCAAGCTGGCGCAGAGCGAAGCGGAGTTCAGCCTCTGCGCTTACGAGACAGAGGAGATGCGCTTCCGCCGGGAAAAGCTCGCTGAAGAGATCGAGGATGCCACCGAAGACCGCGTGCGACTGACCAAGCAGTGCGCGGCGCGGGAGGATGAGTTGGTTTCGCAGCGTGCCTCGCTCGCGGAGTTGCAAACCAGCTTTGCCCGTCTCCAAGCCGTGGCCAACACCCGCGAGCAAGAGCTCCATGCCGCCGAAGCTCGATTGAAGTCAGTCACCGCTGAGCAAGCAAGTGTCATCCAAGCCCACGCTACGCAGCTCGAAGCGGTATTGCTCAAGGTTGGCGAAGCGAACAACGCTCTCGAAGCCATCACTGAGCGGATCGCATCCGAACAGGCCCGCTGCGAAGCAATCGAAGCGGATCGCGAGCACTTGCTGGAGCAAATCGCGGAACGGGGTCGCGAACATGCGGCGCTTGAGGCGGGTATCGCCCAGCACCGGGAATTCCTCCGCGGTTTGGAAGCCCAGTATCGCGACTTGGAATCCTCCTTCCAGGTGCGCATGGACGATCTTCAGTCCGCCCGGAACAAGGCCGAAGACGACCTGGCCGCCAAAGTCGCCCTCCTCGCTGATACGACGGCCAAGGTGGATGATCTTCAGGCCCAGAAAGGCGATCTCCGGGACGCCCTGGCGGACTACGAGCGAGTCTTGGCACTTCGGAATCGCGCAACCGAGCGGCTACGCCGGTCCGAAGATCGCGAACGGGAACTTTACGAACGGATCGCCACTCTTGAGAAGAAGGCCATGAGCCTGCGCCGCGCTTGAATCACGCGCCAAGCGCCCGCGCCAGCCCGCGCCCCTTCCGCAAGAGGGCGCGGGCTGTTTCCTTTCCGCCCGGTCACCGGCCGGAACGATATGCCCGGCGCTGTCCGGCCACGGGATAGTAGCTGCGGCGGTAGGCCGGTCCGCCGTAGTACGAACGGCGATAGGCTGTGGCGGCGGGATAATAGGCACGTCGATACCCTCCGCCCCAATACCCGGGATAGCCATAGCCTGCGTATCGATACGGCCGCCCGTAGTAGCCTGGAGAACCGGAGCCAAAGCCAATCCGGCTCCCCACTCTCGGGCCTGGATTGTAGTAGCGCCCGTAGCGGGAGCCGTAGCGCGGATAGCCCACACCAAAGCCTGCGCCGATGAGCGGCGCTCCATGAACCCGGGCACCGTAGCCATAATAGCGCCCTGGATAATATCCGCCGTAATACCGAACCGGTGAGTAACGGCCGTATCCGTATCGGTATCGATACTGGCAGTCATCTTTTTCCGCTGCCGGGGAGACGGCAGGGAAGGTCAACAGAGCCAATCCGCCAGCAAGGGCGGCGATGCGATTTGCGTACATGTTGGATGAGGTTTGCTGTCGATGTCTCAACTTGCAGCGTTCTTCTTGAAAGACGCCACGGCCCCACCCCTCTCAATCAGGGAGCAGCGTGCATGCCACCGTCTTCCAGCCCAACGCCGCGCTCTCGGTGCGGCCCAATCCACAGGCGCATTGCAATGAACAGAGTTGCACCTTGCCCGCGAAGCCCGCCCCTCGTAGCGGAACGGCTCCCGTTCCCCCTTCCGTTCCGCCTTACGCAACCGCCAGACGCTCCTGCTCTTCCAGATAACAACCAGGATCGCTGCCCCAGAGGTGGCCATTCGCGAACGCCGCGCGCGTGCGGAACCCACCACCGCAAACGGTGAACCAGCGGCAGTCCGCGCACGCGCCTTCCATTTTCTCCCTACGCTCTTCGGCACTCAGCAGACCGATCGATCGGATCCGCTCCAGCTCCGGCGCGGAAGCTTCGTGTTGCCCTTCCCAAATCACCGAAAACGGCGTGTTCTTCACGTTGCCGAGGACGGTGTCTTGCCAGAATTGGTCGGGGTGCACGTTCCCCTGCGTATCGATATTCGCAATCCCGCGCCCGGTGCTGTTCGCCCCGCCGCCGTTCCAAGATAACAGCCGGGACGCTTCGTCCAGGTTCGGGTGATTCTCCCGCTCCATACGCGCCAGAAGGTAGGCCCCGTCAGCCGGTTGCGTCACCGTCAGCACCTCACGATCAATGCCCCGGCCGTGCCAGTTCTCAACCCGGGCAATCAAGGTATCGATGGCAGAGCGCGTCTCTTCGGGCCGCAAGACCTGGAGCGAACTGCCGCGGCCCGCCGGGACCAAATGGTAGAAGCAAACGCGCTGGATCTCTTCCTGCTCGATGAAGTCCAGAATGCGCTCAATGTTCTCCACGTTGTGGCGGGTCAAGGTGAGCCGGAGGCCCGTCTTCTGATCCACTTCGCGGCAAAGCCGGAACCCGCGCACCGCCGCATCGAAGGCCCCTTGACGGCCCCGGAAGCGATCGTGGATCTCGCCGATCCCATCCAGGGAGATACCGACATAGGCCACGTTGGCGTCCTTGAGCAGCCAGACGTTCTCCGGTGTGATCCGGGTGCCGTTGGTGGAGATGGTCAGCTTGATCCCAGTGTCCGAGGCCAGCTCGACGAGATCAAAGAAACGCGGATGCGTCATCGGTTCCCCGCCGGAGAGCAATAGCGCCGGGATTTTATATTGCGCCAGGTCCGCTACCACATCGACCATCTGCTCCCAGCTGAGTTCGCCATCGTAGCGCTGCGCGGCGGAGTCGGAATAGCAATGGACGCAACGCAGATTGCAGGTCCGGGTGATGTTCCAGACGACGATGGGGCGCCGGGTCCGGGCGCTGCCGGCGGCTTGATGGCCTTGGCCATAACGGAGGTGATCGGCGGGCTGGGCGGTGCCGGTCCAGAGGCGGGTCAAATTGATCATGGGGACTGCGCGTATCTCGATGACGCGCCGCAACTTCAGCCCCCCTCCGCCACGCGCTGGGCGTGAATTGTCATTTCCTGGGCTTCGCTTCAGGGCGCGATCACCGAGACCTCGGAGGCGTCTTCGCCCACTTTCACCCGCAGCACTTCCAGGGTGGGCAAGGCGCGATCGCCTTCCCAGCAGTCCTTGAACCGGATGTCGCGAATCGATTTCCGGCCATCGTCCCGAGCCGTGCCCGTGAGACGGGTCTTCGCCAGCTTCTGCGAGTGGATCCCGTCCAGCAAAATGTCGTGCACCACTCCCAGCCGGGACTTCTCGGTCCGCGGACGCACATAGATATGCAGCAACGAAGTGACGCCTTCGTGCGCCGGCTTGGTGCGCGCTGTTTCTTCGTAGCCAAGCTCTTGCACGTCTGCGGAATACTCTCCCAACCAGATGTTGCGGAACACGATCCCATGGAGATCGCCGCCATCATAATTGTAAATCCGCAGCATGCTGTTGGCCCGCAGGATATCGATATTCTCGAACACCATGTCGCGGAATTCCGGCGCATCCGTCTCGTCCCCCAGCCGGATTCCCGTGGCGTTCTGGCTCCAAAGGATACAATCGCGGATTCGATACTTCTCCGGCGTGCGGTGGGACCAAGAAGCCTTGGGGCTGATGGCGTCATCTTCCGCGTAGACGAAGCAGTTGCTCATCTCCACATCCACACAGCCATCAATGTCAAACCCGTCACCGTTGCTGTGCGTGACATTGCTGAGCACCTTGACGTTGTCGATTCGGGCGTGGTCGCATTCGACGAGGTGGACGTTCCAGGAATACGAATCCCGCACCGTCACGTCGCGAAGCTCAAGGTTCCGGATGCGCTGGAGCAATAGGGCGCGGCCTGGCACTTTGGTTTGCTTCAGCTTCGTCTGCCAAGCCGTCCGCACCGCATTCCCGTTGGCGTCGATGATTCCGGGTCCGGCAATGCGGACATCGTGCAAATCGGTGCCGCGCAGGAAGTAGAGATAGCTCTTCTGGAACCGATGCGTCTCCGGATCCGGGCTGCCCTTGAGGAGAGCGCCAAAGTCGAGATAGAGCGTCATCTCGCTTTTTAGTTCCAACGAACCGCTAAGATACTGGCCCGCCGGAAAATAGAGGACGCCGCCGGGAGCCAGACCGTCAATCGCCTGCTGCAGCGCCGCCGTGCTATCCGCTTTTCCCGAAGGATCGGCCCCCGCCGCCACGGCATTGACCACCTTGGGGCCGGACGGCTTGTCCGGATGGGGCCGCTCGGCGATCAGGAGCAGTTTGCGCAGCTTGTCGACATTGACGATGAGCTGGCGAGGCTGCTCCAAGGTGAAGGTCAGTTCCGCCCCTTGCCCCTCGCCGTGGTAGCCGAGGCGCTCCGGCCGGATCCGATGCTCGCCGATGGCTTGACCGTCGAGCCGTTGAATCCGCACGTTCGTGGGACCAGGGAACGGGAAGTGCACGACCTCCAGATCCTCGTAGGCAACGACTTCGGCGGGGGCTCCATTCAAATCGACCGAAACACTGGCGCCCTGAGCCGTTGCGGCGATGAGCAAGAGGAATATACAGGGGAGGGCGCCGCGCAGGGTCATCCCGGATCCTCGGCATCCAAGCGGCGGGCACAACTGGTTTTTGGCTCCACGGGACGTTTTCCCCAGCCGTCGAAGGTCCAGCCACGGCTCTCCTCAGGCAAGGAGGTGTAGATTGATGCCCCCGATGATCCGCACCCTTGTTTGCCTAGCTCTCCTTGCCGGTTCAGGTCTCGCCGCCGCTCCGCCCAATGTCGTCCTCATCCTCGCCGATGACCTCGGCTACTCCGATCTAGGCTGCTATGGCGGCGAGATCGCCACTCCCAATCTCGACCGGCTTGCGGCGGGCGGACTTCGTTTCAGCCAATGCTACAACACCGCCCGCTGTTGGCCGAGCCGGGCCGCCCTCCTCACCGGCTACTATGCCCAACAAGTCAACCGCGATGCGCTTCCGGAGGCCAAGGGTGGCGGCGGCAAGAATCCGCGGCCCAGCTGGGCCCGCCTCCTCCCGGATTTCCTCAAGCCGCACGGCTACCGCGCGTATCACAGCGGCAAGTGGCACATCGACGGCAAGGTCCTCGCCGGTGGATTCGACCGCTCCTTAAATGTGGAGAATCAGGGGAACTATTTTACCGCGAAAGGCAACGATATCGACGACGTCCCGGTGAAGGTGCCGGCGGACGAATCTGGCTATTACGCCACCACCGCCACGATCGATCACGCGTTGGGTTGTTTGCGGGATCATAACCTGAACGACGCCGGCAAGCCGTTCTTCCAGTATATTGCCTTCATCGCACCCCACTTTCCGCTGCATGCGTTGCCGCAGGATATCGAGCGCTATCGGGATCGCTATCTTGCCGGGTGGGAAGCGCTGCGGCAGGAACGAAGCGCGCGACAGCGGGAAATCGGATTGGTCAACACGCCCTTGTCGGCCTTGGAGCCCGAAGTCGGCCCGCCCTACGCCTTTCCCGAAGCCATGGCCAAGCTCGGTCCTGGCGAGGTCAACCGGCCGTTGCCCTGGGCGGACCTTACCGACGAACAGCGCCGCTTCCAAGCCACGAAAATGGCCATCCACGCCGCGATGGTCGATCGCATGGATCGCGAAATCGGCCGCTTGCTCGATCATCTCAGCGGCACCGGCCAGTTGGAGAACACCCTGATTCTCTTCGCTTCTGACAACGGAGCCAGCGCGGAAATCATGGTGCGTCACGGCGGTCACGATCCCAGCGCTCCGCCCGGCAGCGCCGCCTCGTATCTTTGCCTCGGACCCGGTTTTTCCAGCGCCGCGAACACGCCCTTCCGCCGCCACAAAACCTGGGTCCACGAGGGAGGCATCGCCACGCCCCTGATCGTTCACTGGCCTGCCCGGATCGCGGCCAAAGGAGAATTGCGACATTCCCCGGCTCACCTCATCGACATCGTTCCCACCATCCTGCAGGCCGCCGGGATCACCAAGCCCGCAGCCTGGGAGGGCCAGCCGCTCCCACCCGCTCCGGGTCGCAGCTTGGTCCCCGCCTTCGCCAAGGACGTGGCCATCGAGCGCGACTCCCTCTGGTGGCTTCACGAAGGGAACCGCGCCATCCGCGTCGGGGATTGGAAGCTCGTCGCCGCCCGTGGCGAGCCCTGGGAGCTCTATGATCTCTCCAAAGACCGGGCGGAATCGACGAATCTCGTGGCCTCGCATCCCGAGATCGCCGCCGATCTGGAGAAGAAATGGAACGCCCAGGTCATGGAAATGGAAGCCCTCCGTCAACGTCCCGCCCCCGTGGCCAAATGAATCCGCTCCATCCCGCTCCGGCTCTTGCTTTCGCGTTCTCCCTTCTCGTGCTCTCTCCGCTCCCGGCCGCGGAAGCGAAGCCGCCGAACGTCCTCTTCATCGCCATCGATGACCTCAATCATTGGGTCGGCTACCTCGGCCGCAACGCACAAACGCGGACGCCGAATCTGGATCGCCTCGCCGGACAAAGCGTTGCCTTCACGAATGCCTATTGCACCGCCCCCGCCTGCAATCCGTCTCGCGCTTCATTGATGTCGGGTCGTCGGCCGAGCTCCACCGGCTGCTATACCAACGCCCAAAATTGGCGCCCCGGCATTCCCGAAACCCAGCTCCTGAATAGCCACTTTTTCCAGCACGGATACCGGGTCTACGGAGCGGGCAAAATCTACCACGGCGCCGCTGACAGGGGAGGGGAGTGGACCGATTACTTCGACGGCAAAAGCGGCAAGCTCACCCCCCATCCCTCCGCCCAAGACCAAGGCGTCGGAGGCATCGAGTTCTATCCTCTGGCGAACACTAACGAAGAAATGCCCGATCACGGCGTGGTCGATTGGTGCATCGACCGGCTGCGCGAAGATAGCGCCAACCCCTTCTTCATTGCCTGCGGATTGGTCAAGCCGCACATGCCCTTCAGCGTGCCCAAGGAATGGTTCGACAAGTTCCCGCTCGACTCTATCGAGCTGCCGCCCCATCGCGAAGACGACCTCAACGACGTTCCGCCCGCCGGGGTGAAAATGGCGGGGCCGGAAGGCGACCATGCGAAGATCGTGGCCTCAGGCCGTTGGAAAGAAGCCGTTCAGGCCTATCTGGCGACGATTGCCTATTGTGATTACGAGATCGGCCGCCTCCTCAACGCCCTGGAAGCCTCCGCCCGCCGCAAAGACACCATCGTCTGCTTGTGGAGCGACCACGGCTGGAGTCTGGGAGAGAAATTCCACTGGCGGAAGTTCGCCCTCTGGGAAGAACCAACCCGCACTGTCTTCCTCTGGAAAGTCCCCGGCCTCACACCAGAGAAAGGCGGAGTTTGCCATTGGCCGGTCGATTACCTCAACATCTATCCAACGCTCGCCTCCCTGGCCAAGCTGCCACGCCCCGATCATCTGGAAGGCTTCGATATGACGCCCATTCTGGAAGATCCGTCGGCAGACTGGGATCAACCCGCCATCACCACCCACGGCCTCGGGAACCATGCCATCCGGTTTGGCGATTACCGCTACATTCGCTATGCTGATGGCAGCGAGGAGCTCTACGATCACTCGGCGGATCCGCTGGAATATACCAACCTCTCCCACGATCCCGAGCGCAGAGAGATGAAGGTGGAATTGGCATCCTATCTTCCCAAAAGCGAAGCCGCCAATCTGCCCGGTGGAGGGAAGAGAAGGAAGGAGGGTGGAGGTGCCATTCTTCCTCCGTAGGCCGGACATTCCTGTCTGGCCACTTCCATCCACCACCGGGCTTGCAGTTGGGGATGAATTGGAGCGATCACTCCCAAGTTGGCTTGGGGCGAACGTCGATCCCGGCAGTAATTATCCCCGCCGCAGCGTGGCTCGCTCGACGCGTTCGCGGATCAGCTGGTCAAGATTTTTCAGAATGCGCAGGACGTCGAAGATATCGTTATGCGACGTGGAGTAATCCTTGCTGATGGCATAGTTGCGCCCTTCCAACACTAGAAAGAACCAGAACCGGCCCAAGACATACGCTCCAAACACGGGCTCGTCATCTTCATTGAGCCGGTCGGCCACCAGCATCGCGGAGAGAACTTGAGCCGCCGGGTCATCCTTACGCCCGGATTCTTCCGGCTTGTACTCATGGAGGCAAAAGAACGGACGCCGCGGCGCATACTCCCCATCCGCCAACATCCCATCCACCACTCCGGAGAGATAGAAATCATCCACCTGCGCCGAAATCAGCCGTCCCCCAAAGAAATGCACCGGATCATGATAATCGGCCATGTTGATCAGCGGCGCGATGAGGAAGAACTTGAGCTCTTCTTCAGACCAATAGGCCGAATTCCGCGCGACCCGCTCCTGCAACCGTTCCAGCGTCTGGCGATGCGCCGGATCGATCTCGTTCGGCATGGCGAGCCAGGTTTCCAAAGACGGCAACGTGGTGTGACGCTTCAAACGAAAGGTGTCCTGCAAATCCTGGAGCGTCCATTGGGCGAAAGCGCGCGATTCCATTAGACAAAGTAGCCGGTCCGGACAGGAAGACAACAGGCAGAGCGGCTCCATCCGCGCCCTCAACGCGTCCATGGAGCATCATTTCATTCCCCCGTAGGCCGGACATTCCTGTCTGGCCACTTCAATCGACTACCTCGTTGGCCAGACAGGCATGTCCGGCCGACAACGCCGCGGTCAACCATCAACCAAGCCCTCAAGACGGCAGCCCAAAATTCACCGCCGGTGCCGTCGTCGCTCGATCTCCTTTGGCTTGAGCCGTGTCGCTCGGGGCGGAGCTGGCCCCGCTTGTGCCCGGAGCCGGCAACCCTTGCTTCGCCACCCGCAGCTTCTCCTCCATCTCCTCACGCACCGCGGCGCGCTGGGCTTGTTCCGCGTCCTGGCTGGCCTTGGCCGCTGCTTTCCGCGCCTCAGCGTCTTGCTTCTCTTCCAAGTCCCGCACCGCGTTCGCCAGCTCCTCATCGGAGAGCGGACGCGTCGCGTTCACCTGAACGATGCTGCGATTTTCCCGATACCCGGCCACAAACTTGGGATGCGTCTCTTCCAGCGAAGGGCAAAGCCGATCCATCCGGCTTAAGTGCAAATCCGCTTCTTGGAACAGCTCCGTAAAGGACCGGTTCGCCGTCTTCCGTTGCAAAATAATCGCCCGCGGCCGCCCAGTCAGATCGGAAAACTCCTGGCAAAGCAGCTCAAACCGGTCCAAGCGCTCCTGCGTCACCGCATACTTGCCTAGATGATCCACGTGCGCCGAGGCCAGCAACAGAAGAGCATCGGCCCGTTCCGCCGTTTCCATTTCCCGGCCTGTCATCATCACGGATTTGGTCACGTGCGCTTTCTCCGCCAGTACCGCATCTCCATTGACCTCAGCCAGAATCACCAGGCCCGCACTGATCTTAGCCGCCGCCACCGCCAAACTCTCCCGAATCGTCTCCTTAGTTTCCGTGGTTCCCCCCGTGACCAAACCACGCGATGCCACCGCCTGCTGATGGATCTCGTTCACCACCGGGACAAACTGGTCCCAAGCTTCCTGGAACCCCCCAATTTGGCCCCGAGCCTCGGCCACCTTTGGATCCGCGACATACCGGCGCACGCCGAGATACATGTTCAGTTTGTTGAGCTGACGCGTGTTCATCGTTTTCGCCGAAATTATGACCTAGTTGATGTTCTGCAAGTGCGAATGAGTGAAAACTCACCTGCCGCAACCAGTGGCCACACAATCGACCACCTCGCTCACCCGGGCGGCATCGGTCGATGCCTGGTCATTCTGAAAATCATAATAAGATGTGGAACGCAGCCGCTCATGGGAGCGATTTATCAACTGTCAGACGGAGTATATCGACTGCAAGGGCAAGGAAATCCATTGTCAGCTGACTTCTAGCCACGGTGAGCCCGCTTCTAGCCATTGTCAGCTCGCATCTATGCGAAGTCTTCTCCTATCGAACGGCCGTCAGCTCGCACCGATGCGATGTCAGCACGCGCCAATTGACGGCAGCTCGCGTCTAGCCACCGTCAGCTCGCATCTATGCGAAGTCTTCTCACGTCTAGCCACGGCAGCTCGCATCTATGCGATGTCAGCGACCTTCTAGCCACTGCACGCGCGGGGAAATGCGCTGTCAGCAGCCGTCCACCGCCGTTCCTCCGCGAGATCGGGACCACGAAAACGCGTTCCCGCACCACGGAAAACACCGAAGACAACACGGAAACCAAATCAAAGCGCCAGCATGTTCAATGCGCGGCCTTCCTTGGACCTGGCCCTGGCGTGGACTCCGCTTGGTCCAACGAGGTGCTCCCCTTACATGGGGCCTCGACCGATCGGCCATCATCAGGATCGCGCCCTGGCGGGGCCCGAGAATCGGAGGACTCGCGCGAGTGGCGTCTTGCGCAACGAGGAAGAGCGGTCTGTCACGCGCTTTCAGCGCTCCGTCTGATTGGAGTCCTGATTGAGTTGCCGATCCTAGAGAACCCTCACGCTGCTGAGAAAACGAACAAGCCCCGACCTGCTGGGGGAAGCAGGCGCGGGGCGAAGTTCAGGGTGAGCAGGCTACGGTCGGGTTACTCAGCTTTATACCAGTATTCGACCCCCGGGGTCTGGCCATACAGGTAGGGAGATGCGTAAGGGCTGGTGGCTCGTGGCACGGTGGTCCAGAGTGTTTCGATCCCGTCCCGCACTTCCTTCACCTGCAATGTCCGGCCGGGGCGGAAGACGACGTCTTGGGCGAAGGTAGAGCGCACGTGAGTGAGGCAATAGATAAAAGGCCATTCTTGCACCGCGAGGCGCTGGGAGGCGTCGTCCAGCAACACGCTTTTACTATCAAAGAAGATATAGCCATCCCCACCGTGTGCTCCGCAAGAGAAGGCAAGGGGATCACGGTCGTACGGTTGGCTGCTGATTCCTCCTCCGAAGCCGCCGCGCACGGAGAGCACCGCATTGGCAAGGACCTCAATCCTCGGCGAGCGCAATTCGATGACGCCACCTGCGCCACCGCCACCGGGGCCGGCGTGCATACTCAAACCGTTTCCGTAGGCAATTCCGCCATTCGCTCCGTTCGCATAAATGCCGCACTCAGCTGGATCGGGACGGGGATTGGTAATCGTGGAAATCCATGCGCTCCAAACCGGATCACCGATTTGGATTCGGCCAGCTGGGCAGGAGAAGAGGATGGCACCGCCGCCGCCGCCGCCCACGCCACCACTCACTGGGGCTACGCCACTCACGAGACGGCCCCCGCCGCCCCCGCCTCCGGAACCGCCCACGCCTCGGCTGGCAGGGGTGATGGCACGGCGCGCAATGACCGTCCCGCCGATGCCGGGAGCGGTCCCCGAGCGGCTAGTGGCCCGCAGACCAGCAGTGGCATGACCTCCGCCCCCGCCGGCACACCCCTGGCCGGCAGGCAAGCCACCGCCGCCGCCAGCGCGAGGCCCGTCGCCTTTGGTCCCCGTCATCACGCCAAGGCCGGCTGCGCCCCCCGGATGTCCCCCGGGCCCGGGATTCCGCGTGGAGAGGTTCGATCTTGCCGAGACATCAATCACCCCGCGGATCGTAATGTCCCCATTGGGCACCTCAATGATGACGGGGCGCAGTGGCTCGACTGAATTGATATATCGCACGGTGATGCCCGGCCGCACAAAGTAGCTAGAGTAGCTAATCTTCCCGTCCAGCGAACCATCGGCACGATCCGCTGCATCGGCATCAATGGTGGTGGTGACAATCGGTTCAAAAGGGGGCAGCGCCAGGGCAGCTCCCGGAGCGAGTGCGCCTGAAGCCAGCAGAAGCAGGCGAAGTGTAAGAGAATGTGGTTTCATAAGAGAAGGAATGCGAATTGGGTTCTGGATCGTTGTTATGTTTTGGTGTGACCGGCCAGGGATGATCCCCAGCCTTCCCCATCCGAGATCCCGGCGGCGGCGGCCTGTTACACTTCACCAACAAAAAATTGAGAATGCGGTGCGGTGGGGCTCCCTTGCCCCAGGCCGGGAGCGAGAAAATCCGAAAATCGCCGGGTGATCTGTAACAACCGCACTGAAATGGAATCTACGGGATCAGACTCCATGCCTTCCCCATGCTGCTCCGGCCCACAGTTCCCGTTCCAGTCCCCTTCTTGTTTGCGGTCCCCAGCCTCATGATGGAGCCTCCCGCCATGATTGCCCCGGAGCCGACGCAGGATTCTTGGGAATCCCTCGTGCACCGGCTCCGCGAGCAAGACGGGGACGCCGCGCGCGAGGCCGTGGACCGGTTGCATCCGCACGTGGCCCGGATTGTGGCCGCTCACCGGCCGCGGCATGAAGAGAGCGCCGATCTCATCCAGGAGACATTCTTGCGCGTCTTTTCCAAAATCAGCCAGTACCAAGGCCGCCAGCCCTTTCCGCACTGGGTCGCGCGCATCACGGTGAATGTGTGCCTCTCCCGCCTGCGGCATCACCGCCGACGTCCGCTTGTCTTCTGGAGTGACCTTGGAGAAGCCGAGCAACTGGCGTTTGAGCAGGCTGGCCAGAGCGAAGCAGTCGACCCTGATCGCGCCGGAGCCAAGGCCCTGATTCTCCGTCTCCTCGACACGCTGAAGACCCAGGACCGCCTTCTCTTGACCTGGCTGGAGTTGGAACAAAGGACGATCGCCGAGATCGTCGACCTCACGGGATGGAGTTCCACGCTGGTCCGAGTGCGCTCCTTCCGAGCCCGAAACCGGTTGAGGAAAGCCTTGGAATCGCTGGAATCTCCGTCACCTTCTGCTGGTAGCACGCCATGAGCCATAACGATCGTCTCACGCGCCTCCTTGCTGCGGCGCGGCAGAATTCTCCCGAGGAGATCCCCGAAACCCTCGAGGTCCCAGTCGGGCTGGCCACCCGCATTGCCGCCAGGGCCTGGCAGGATGCCGCAGCACCAGAGACGATCCCTTGGCTGACTGGCTTGTCTTGGGGGACGGCCGCATCGATTTTCGTCTTGATCCTGGCCGGGCTGACGGTACCACGGCCAGAGCCTGAGCCGCCGGACTTCTTCGGTCCGCTCCTCAGCGACGCGCGCCCAGCGCACTCGATCCCCATCTTGGCTCTCCAATGAATCTGCTCCACCGTTTCATCGTCGCTGCAGCGGTCGCTGGCATTTTTGCCTCCGGGTTTGCCACCGGTTGGCTCGTCAACGATCGCCGCGTTTCGCCTCCTGTGGTCACGGACTCCGATCCGGCGGGTGGCCGCAGCGGCAGCCAAGCGGCGGCCAGCGTCTTGGCGGAGCTGCGTGAACATCTAAAGCTGTCGCCAGAGCAAGATGTCGTCATCGCGCAACTCCTGAAGTCATGGGAAGCTGAGGCGATCGAGATCGACCAGCGGCGTCTGGACGAAAAGATCGCACTGTTCCGGAAGTTGACTCCGCAGATTCGCCAGCATCTGAGCGCCGAACAGCAGGAGCTCTTCGATCGGGTAGTGGAACGCACTTCTGGGAAGCAACGGCAGAGGCAGAGCTCAATCAACCATCGGGGAGATTCACTGTGAGCTCACGCCAGCGGCTCGATCGGCTTCGGTGAGTGTCACGCGATAATCTCCTGAATCATATGTCCATGGACATCGGTCAGCCGCCGGTCGATGCCGTTGTTGTAAAAGCTGAGCTTCTCGTGATCGAGCCCGAGACGGTGCAAAGCGGTGGCGTGGAGGTGGAACCCCCTCCATCCGACGCTGACCGGTGACTCGTGAGCGGGGGTGGGCTCGAAAAGGACGAACCCCCTCCATCCCCGAATCCAACAATCATCTCGCTTGACTGTTAGAATCCAACAATCATCTCGCTTGACTGTTAGAGGTAGAACCTCGACGGAGCGTGAGCGGAAGGCGAGGAACGCTGCCATGCCTGTTGGCGACGCTCAGCCCGAACCGAATCGGCCGTAAGCGGTTGCCATTCCCCGGGGAAGTGCGAAAACACATCGCAGGTGTCCATGCCCGTCCGCTCCGAGCCTGAAGTAGGCCGGATGGGTTGCGGATTGGATTGGCGGGTTGTT
>CAMCXS010000042.1 GCA_945883495.1 Akkermansia muciniphila | reverse complement strand
GGCTATGAGGTTTGCGAAGCCGCCAACGGTCAGCTCGGCTTGCAAGAGGCTGCCTTCCAGAGGCCGGATGTGGTGCTCCTGGATCTGGGATTGCCGGCGATGAATGGCATCGAAGTCGTGAGGCGTTTGCGGGAGTGGAGTGAGGTTCCCGTCCTGATCCTTAGCGTTCGGGATCAAGAAGCGGTCAAGGTGGAAGCCTTGGAGGCCGGGGCGGACGACTATGTCACCAAACCGTTCGGCACCGCGGAATTGTTGGCCCGTCTGGAAGTGATCCAGCGGCGTCGCTTCACCCGGCAGAGCCCCCGGATTGAAGCGGGGCAGCTCACGCTGGATCTGCTGCATCACGAAGTCACCTTGGACTCCGTTCCGCTAAAGTTAACGCCGACTGAGTATGCTCTGCTCAAGGTGCTCGCGGAACACGCGGGCCGGATCGTGACGCAGAACCAGATCGTGAAACAAGTCTGGGCTGGTCACAACAGCGACCCCAGCGAAGGCTTGCGCGTGCATATCAATCACTTGCGCAAAAAACTCGGGGACTCTGGGCCGCGCATTGTCAATGAACCAGGAATTGGCTACCGGCTCGAAGCGGGCTAAGGGGCGCCTGCTTGCCGGCGGCGCATTCCTCACATCGCGGTTTACGGACTGCGTTCCCGCCGCTATCCTACCGGAGTCCGATGAACAGTCCCTTCCCCGGTCTCGATCCGTATCTGGAGCCGTTCTGGAGCAACGTGCACACCAGCATGATGACTTACATGCGAGACGCCGTGCAGGCCCAGTTGCCTCCCGGATTGTGGACCCGGGTGGAGGAGGTTGTCACCGTGGATGGTCCCGATTCCGGGGGCGCGCATCTCGCGTATCCAGACGTCCACGTCACCGACGAAGCGCCGTGGTCGCCGGTTTGGAAGGGTGACTCCGCTGCCGGGAATTTCGCTGTCGCGGAGCCGATTGTCATCCCGGTGGATGAACCGATTACGTTGCGGCACCTGGAGATTGTCGATACCCGGTCTGGCGGGGCTTTGGTGACAGCGATTGAGGTGCTAAGCCCCGCGAACAAAGTTGGGCGGACGAAGCGCGAGCATTACCAGCGCAAACAGGCCGATTACCTCGCCGCGGAAGTCAATCTCGTGGAGATCGATCTGATTCGGGCGGGTGAATACATCGTTTCGCTGCCGCAGGTCAAACTTCCCGACCGGGCAAAACGCGGTGGTGGCCTGATTTCCGTCTACCGGGCTTCCATTGCTTGGCCCGAATGGGAAATCTACGCGATCGATCTGCGTCAGCGGCTGCCCACGTTCTGCATCCCCCTGCGGCGCGGGGACGCGGATGTCATTCTCGATCTCCAGGCGATTCTGGATCAGTGCTATCGCAATGGAGGCTATCACCTCGGCATCGATTACACGCAATGGCCCGAGCCCGACGTGGCGCCGGAAGACAAGGAGTGGCTGGAGCAGTTCTTGCGGGAGCAAGGGTTTCGCTCTTGAATGGCGCGGATGAAACCACCCACTGTTTTTCTCGACGAGCTGACGAATCCGGAATTGGAAGCCTTCCTGGCGAACCATCACACCGTCATCATTCCGGTCGGCGCCACCGAGCAGCATGGGCCGCATTCGCCGTTGGGCACGGATGTGTTCATTCCGCGGGAGATCGCAAGGCGGATTTGCCTGCGCCAGGGCAACGCGCTGGTGGCGCCCTCCTTGCCCTATGCGCTTTCTTATCCACATCGCGGATTCACTGGAGAATTCAGTCTGCGCATCGAGACCTTCATGGCGGTGATTCGCGACCTCTGTGTGTCGTTCGCCAAGAGCGGATTCAAGCGGATTATCTTCCTCAACGGCCATTATGATAACACCTTGGCGATCGCCTATGGCTGCGCCCAGGCGTCGCATGAAATGCCCGATGACGCCCGGGCCTTTCCGGTCAATCACTACGACGCCCTCACGCCGGAGGAAATGCGCGCGTTTGGGATGCACGCGGGACACGGAGAAGTTTCCATGATTCTGGCGATCAATCCGGATTGGGTCGATCTCTCCAAGCTCAATATCGAACATCCGCCGTTTCCAGAAACCGTCACGAAATCGCCCGCGGTGCATACCGCCTTTTTCTTCGCCAATCCGGGCAGCGTCTATGAGATCACCAAGTCCGGAACGTGGGGCGATGCCACCACCGCCACGGCGGAAGAAGGGGAAGCTTACCTAGAGCGCGGCGTTCGCACCGTGATCGATTTGCTGGGGGACATTGAACGCACCTTCGCGCAACTGCCGGTCCGCCCGCGCTCGAATTCCGGGAAGATCCCATCATGAACCTGAACCCCACCCGCCGCCAAATCCTCGCCTCGTCTGCCGCCGCCCTGCTCGCCCCGCTGGCCGGAGCCGAGGCCGGTCAATTTACGGGCAAAATCCGCAAGTCCCTGAAGTGGAACATGGTAAAACCCGCCACGCCGGTGCCGCTGGTGGACGCCTTCAAAAAGCTGCGCGAGTGCGGGTTCGAAGGCGTGGAGCCGAATCTGGGCGATGTGAAGGATCCGGCGGAATGGCTGGCGGCGTCGCAGGCGAGCGGACTGCTTATCGACGGCACGGTCACCGCCAGTACCAACCCCGAGGATCTGGAAAAAGGTATACGGCTCACCAAACAGCTTGGCGGTGACTCCACTTTGGTGGTGGCTCGCTATCCTCAGGACAAGCCGATCCTGGAAAGCTGGAAAACCAGCCAAGAGCAACTCCGCGCCGCGATCCCATTGGCGCAGGAACTTGGAGTCAAACTGCTCGTCGAGAACGTCTGGGCCACGTTCCTCATCAGTCCCATGGACATGGCCCGCTATATTGATGAAATCGGCAGTCCCTGGGTGCAGGTGCATTTCGACATCGGGAACATGGTGCGTTGGGGCATCCCGGAACACTGGGCGCAGGTTCTTGGAACGCGTTCCCAGAAGCTCGACATCAAGGAATACGACCTCAAGAAAGCCATGTCCGAAGGCATGGGAAAAGGGTTCGACGTTCCGCTGGGGGAGGGGAGCATCAACTGGCCCGCGGTTCGCGCGGAGTTGGCGAAGATCAATTTTCAGGGGTGGGCGGCGGCGGAGATGCGGGGCGGCGATTGGGAGTATCTGACAGATGTCGCGCGCCGGATGGATCGGGTGTTGGATCTTGGGTGAGAGCGCCGGTTAAGGGTTTTGGTTCAATCGTAGGCCGGACATTCCTGTCTGGCCATGAACGTAGGAAATAGCATTGGCCAGACAAGAATGTCCGGCCTACGGGAAGAGGGATGTGGGCACGGTTTCCCACATCCCTTGAAAGCAAACCGCCCCGGCCCGCCGTGTAAGAAAAGCCGATGACCGCAAACCCCATCGATCTGGCCCGGCGCGAGTTCCTCGCTCGCATGAACACTGGCATGACCGGAGTCGCCCTGTCGCGCCTTCTGGCCGGTGAACTCACGGCCGCTCCCGCCCGGGAACCTCATTTTGCTCCCAAGGCGAAGCAGGTGCTGCAGATCTTCTGTCCGGGTGCGGCTTCCCATGTCGATCTCTGGGACCACAAGCCACTGCTGGAGAAATACCACGGCACTCCGCTCCCAGGGGGACAAACCGAGGTCACGTTCCAGGGGAAGAACGGAAACCTGATGAAGTCGCCCTGGCCGTTCGCCCCGGCCGGGAAGAGCGGCAAGATGATTTCCACGATGCTGCCCCACATGGCCGGACATGTCGATGACATCGCCTTCGTCCACTCGATGACCTCGCGCACGAACACGCATGGGCCCGGGTGTGTGAACATGAACTCGTGCTTTACCCGCGATGGCTTTCCCAGTGCGGGATCGTGGATCAGCTACGGCTTGGGCACGCTCAACGAAAACCTGCCCACTTACGTGGCCGTTCAGGATCTCCGAGGCGAGCCGCCCAACGGCAAGGCGAACTGGAGTAACGGCTTTCTCCCGGCCCGCTTTCAAGGCATCACGATGTCCGCCCAGCAACAGCTCCGGAATTTGAGCCGGCCCAGCGGCATCAGCGAACGCGAGGAGTTGGCGACCCGCGATTTCCTCAACTTCATCGACGAGGAACACGCCCGTCGGCACCCCGGAAACGACGAGTTGCGGGCCCGGATGGCGGCCTATGAACTGGCCGCGCGCATGCAAATGACCGCTCCAGAGGTGAGCGATCTATCCAGAGAACCCGGAACGATCCACGAGTTCTACGGCACGAACGATGCCAACAAACTCAAGGCGGCCTATGCGCGGAATTGTCTCCTGGCTCGGCGACTCCTGGAACAGGGCGTGCGCTTCGTCAGTTTGTATTGTGCTTCGCGCGCCAGCGCGGTGGATGGATTGTTGAATTGGGACGCGCACAAGACGCTCAAAGCGGATTATGAACGGCATTGCCCGATCTTCGATCAACCGACGGCCGCGTTACTCACCGATCTCAAGCAACGCGGTATGTTAAATGATGTGCTCGTGATCTGGTGCACTGAGTTTGGCCGGATGCCGACGCATCAAGACGGCACTTCGGGGCGGGATCACAATCCGGATGCCTTCACGACGTGGATGATGGGAGCTGGGGTCAAAGGCGGCGTCAGTCATGGAGCCACCGATGACTTCGGGAGGCGGTCCGCGGTGGATATCGCCACGGTCTATGATTTTCATGCCACCGTATTGCATCTGCTCGGGTTGGATCACGAGAAGCTGACCTACTATCACAACGGCGCCAACCGACGGCTCACCGATGTCCATGGGCACGTTCTGCAAAGTATCCTGGCCTGATGATCCAGCTCCTCGTTTTCCTCACGGCCACCGCCTCGGCCGATCCGGCGGGCATTGCGTTCTTTGAGCAGAAGATCCGTCCTGTTCTTGTTGAGCATTGCTATGCGTGCCACAGCGCCAGCGCCAAGAAGCTGAAGGGCAATCTTTATCTCGATTCCAAGGCTGGTTGGGAAAAGGGTGGAGATCACGGCGAACCCGCGATCCTTCCGGGAGATCCCGAGAACAGTCTCTTGATCCGGACGATCCGCCACTCCGAGCCGGACCTGGAAATGCCTCCCAAGAAGCCAAAGCTGCCCGACGCGGTCATCGCGGACTTGGTGACCTGGGTCAAGATGGGAGCGCCCGATCCGCGCGATGGCGCAGTGATCGAAGCCAAGCGAGCGGACAAATCGTGGTGGTCGTTGCAGCCTCTGAATCAGGACTTTGCGCATGGAACAATCGACGGATTCGTCGAGGCGAAGCTGGCGGAACAAAAGCTCGCCCTGAATCCCCCCGCTGATCCGCGCGCCTTGATGCGCCGGATCACCTATGACCTCACTGGCTTGCCGCCCTCGCTGACGGAGGTCGAAGCCTTTGTGGCGGCGTGCCAGGCCGACCGGAACGCGGCGATTGAGGCCCTCGTGGATCGCTTGCTGGCCTCGCCACGATACGGGGAACGTTGGGGCCGGCATTGGCTGGATGTGGTCCGGTTCGGGGAAAGCAACGGGTTCGAACGGAACTTTATCATCGATGATCTCTGGCCGTTTCGCGACTATGTGATCCGCTCCTTCAATGAGGATAAGCCGTTTGATCAGTTCATCATTGAGCACCTCGCCGGTGATGTGATTGGCAAAGACCGGCCCGAAACAGAGGTGGGCAGCGCGTTTCTTGTCGCCGGCCCTTATGATGATGTGGGAAACCAAGACGTGGTCGCGCAGAAGAATATCCGCGCCGCCACCTTGGACGATATGATTACGGCGACGTCGGGCGCCTTTCTTGGGTTAACGATCAACTGTGCGCGTTGCCATCATCACAAGTTCGATCCGATTCCGACGGAAGATTACTACCGGATCCGCGCGGTGTTTGAAGGCGTCACCCACGGTCGCCGGGTGGTAGCTTCCAAGGAGCAACGGCACGCGCACGAGGCCGCCACCAGGCCACTTCGGGAGCAGATCGCGAAGCTGACTGCGGAACGCGATGCCCTGAATGGCACGATCGAAGCCAGGGCGAAGGAAGCCCTCGCGGAGCGCACCTTTCCGCGGCCCAAAATCGATCCGCAGGGCACCGAAGACCGCTTTCAAACGGTGAGGGCGAAGCAGGTCCGCTTTGTGATTCAAGCGACCACGGACTTGCGCGGGGGCGGCCGGCTCACGGAGTTCGAAGCCTGGAGCGGAGGGCGCAACGTCGCTCTGGCTGCCAATGGTGCCAAGGCGGACGGAGCCAAAGGAGCTGTCGCCGAGGATTTTCCCGATGCCTACGGCCCGCAGTTTTGCATCGACGGCCAGCCCGGCGAACAATGGTTCATCGGCTCTCCGGCCATCCTGACGATCACCTTCGCCCAGGAGGAAGCCATCGACCGGATCGTCTTCCGCAATGCGAAGGGCAAAGATGTTCAGGACAAATCTCAAGGCGCCACACCATGTGAGTACGAGATCCAAGTATCTAGCGATGGCAAGACGTGGAAGACGGTGGCCAGCGGCGAGGATCGCGAACCATGGTCACCGGCTCATGGGATTCAGCGGGTGCGCCGCGCGGTGACGGAAAATGAAGAATCGGCCAAGCTCGCCGAGGTGGACAAGCGAATCGCGGCGCTGCAAAGCCAGCTGAATCAGGTCCCAGCCTTGCCAATGGTCTGGGCTGGCAACTACGCGCAACCGAAGGAACCGACCTATGTCCACAAGGGCGGCGATCCCATGAAACCGCAGGACGCGGTGATCCCTGCGAGCCTCAGCGTGTTGGATCAAGTGACCCAACCGTATACACTCCCTGCGCAGGCGCCGGAAGGAGAACGCCGCCTTGCCTTGGCGCGGTGGATCGCCTCAAGCGACAATCCGCTTACGGCGCGGGTCCTGGTCAATCGCGTCTGGCAATATCACTTCGGCACTGGCATCGTGGATACCCCGAGCGACTTCGGATTTCTCGGCGGCAAACCGACCCATCCCGAGTTGCTCGATTTCCTGGCGGGACGATTGATCGCGAACGGTTGGAAATTGAAGGCTCTGCACCGTGAGATTCTGCTGTCGCGCACCTATCTGCAAAGCGCGGCCTACCGCGAGGACGGCGCCAAGCTCGACAAAGACGCGAGACTCCTCTGGCGCTTTCCGCCGCGTCGCCTTAGCGCGGAAGAGATTCGCGACACGCTGTTGACCGTGGGCGGAAAGCTGACCTTGGAGCCGATGGGCGGCCGTGGCTTTCGCTTATATAAGTTCACCCAGAACAACGTGAGCACGTATTTCCCGCTCGATGTCCATGGCCCCGAGACCTATCGCCGCGCGGTCTATCATCAAAACGCCCGCGCCAGCGTCGTCGATATCCTCAATGATTTCGATCTTCCCGACATCGCCTTCGCCGCCCCGAAACGAGCCAATACGACGACGCCTTTGCAGGCGCTGACGATGATGAATCACTCCTTCACGACGGATATGGCGACGGCTCTCGCGGCGCGTCTGGAGACCCCGGACCCGGTGGGCAGCGCCTACCGGCTGGCATTCCAACGAGAAGCTTCCGACAACGAGCGGGAAGTAGGGGGGCGGCTGATCGCGGAGCATGGGACGCGGGCTTTCTGCCGGGCGCTCTTGAACGCGAACGAGTTGATCTATTTGGACTGAGATCAACTCAACCACAGATCACGAAGGGATGGTGGTTGGAGGAGGGGGGCGGTTGGGCCACCACCACCCGTTCCGATGCATTTCTCTGGTCCCTGCATGAATTCCGTTTGGGGGGGGGCACCGAGGGCGTTCCTCGGCGGCCGGGCGCCAAAGTGCAAATCTCAGATTTCCATTCTGATCGTGCCCTGATACGGTGCGCGCCATGAATCGAGCGGCGGTTACCGCGGGCATATTGTGGATCGGAGGCGCGGCGTTTTCCGCTTGGGCGGAGCCGGGGAAGGTGACGTTTCACCAGGCGCCCAAGCCGCTCTCCCAGGGCGCGGTGACTTCGGATTGGCCGCGCTTTCTGGGGCCGGCGGACGATGCCACGTCTCCGGAAACCGGTTTGCTCGCGACGTTCGGTCCCGAAGGCCCGCCGCTGGTTTGGGAGCTGGAAAAAGGGGAGAGTTACGCCTGTCCATCGATCACCGGAGATCGCTTGGTGACCTTTGACAACGTCGAGGACATCGACCGAGTTGAGTGCCGGCATCCGGAGACGGGGGAGTTGCAGTGGCAGTTCACCTATCCGTGCAAATACCGGGACCGGTATGGTTACGGAACGGGACCGCGGGCCAGCCCGGTCATCGCCGGAGGAAAAGTCTACACGCTGTCAGCAAATAGCCTGCTGCACTGCTTGGAGCTTGCGACCGGCAAGATGGTGTGGATGCGGGACCTGGGGAAGGATTATCAGCCCGGGCCGTTTTTCTTCGGGCATGGGCCGACGCCGTTGGTCTACGAAGGGAAAGTGATTGTGCCGCTCGGTGGACCGGCGGGCGTGGCGGTGGCGGCGTTCGACGCCGGGTCTGGGGTCACGATTTGGGAGACGAAACAGGAGTGGCCAGCGAGCTATGCGTCGCCGTTCGTCACCCGTTTGCATGGGAAGCCGAGTTTGCTGGTGTTCGCCGGTGGGGATAGCAATCCTCCGGTGGGCGGGTTACTGCGGATCGATCCCGAGACGGGGTCCTTGGAGGATGCGTTTCCGTGGCGTTCGACCAAGTATGAGTCCGTGAACGCGGCGACGCCGTTGGTGCTGCCGGGGAATCGGGTAATGCTGTCCGAGACCTACACGGAAGGGGGCGTGCTGTTGGAATATGGTGCGGATGAGAAGGCGAAACCGCTGTGGAAGGCGCCGGAGCTGAAGTTGCACTTCACGACGCCCTTGCTCGTGGACGGGCACATCTACGCATTCACCGGCCGCAACGAGCCCGATGCCGGTTTGGATTGCTGGGACGCCGCCACGGGGGAACGGAAGTGGCGGGAAGAATTCTTTTGGAAGAAAGAGCTGGGTGGGCGGACCTTCGGTTGGGGATTCTTCCGGGGCGCGTTGCTCCGGGCGGAAGGGCGGTTTTACGCGCTTGGTGAGATGGGGACATTGGCGGTGCTCGATTTGAGTCCGGCTGGTGGGAAGATCGTGTGCCAAGCGGATCTATTTGCCGCTACCCAGAGCTGGACATTGCCGGCGTTGAGTCGTGGATTGCTCTATGTGGCCCAGAATCAGAAAGATTTGATTACCGGGACGCCGCCGAGGCTCTTGTGCTACGATCTGCGAGCAGCAGGAGGCGGCCAATGACTTCGGTCACCTGGCGCTGCTGGATGATTTTCCAGGTAGCCGCGCTGCCGTTGTCGCTGTTTTGCTGGTATGCGACCCTGTTTTGGCTAGCCGTGATGCTGGGTCTTCAGGCTGCGTGGCCGATGACTGGGATCGATGCGGCGTTGGCGGCCGGATTTTGGTCGTTTGGGCTGATTCACCTGCTCGGGTTGTACTTTGGCCACCGCGTGCCGGAGCGGTTCCGCTGGGCGTTGCTCCTGGTGCCGATGCCGTGGTTGGTGAGCTTTTTGCAACGTCTGAGGGACGACGAGCTCTCGTTCCCCGGGGACGGACTGCTGCCTCCGGGCGTGCAGGGGGCGGCGGCGACGGCCTATTTGATCCTGTTGGCGGCCTTGCTTGTGGCGGCGCTATTGATGGCGGCGGTGGAGGCCTTGACCCCGGCGCGGACCTGAACGCCAAAAAGGTTTTGTCTTCCCTGGCGACGTCGCGTAAGTGATGGTTTCGCGACATGGATAGCCAGCGCTTGGGGCAATTGTTGATGACGGGTGTGCCCGGCCCGGACCTTGATGCCGATACGGCGGCGCGTTTCCGGAAGCTGCAGCCCGGCGCCTTCATTCTGTTTGGCCGCAACATCAAGAGTCCCGAGCAACTCCGGAAGCTGATCGACGATTTGCGTGACCTGAGCCAGACCGAACCCATCATCACCATTGATCAGGAGGGAGGACGCGTATCCCGGCTCCGCTTGATCGGCCAGGAACCGCCGAACGCGCAGCAACTCCGGGAGAAAGGCGATCTGCACCTGATCCGCAAGCATGGTGAGCTGACGGGGCGGCTCTTGCGGCTCTTTGGATTCAATTTGGATCTCTGTCCAGTGCTCGATATCTCGTGCAACGGAGACATCGACAACTCGTTACGCGGCCGCACCTATGGGACCACGCCGGACGAGGTGATCGGCAATGCCACGGTCTTCAACACCGCGTTGCGCCGCGAGGGCATTCTCACTTGTGGCAAGCACTTCCCCGGATACGCGTCCGCCCGGGTCGATCCGCACCATGCCCTGCCGGTGATTGAGAAGACGATGGCGGAAATGGAAGCGCACGACCTGTTGCCATATCGCTCGATGCTGCCGGATCTGGATAGCATCATGGTGGGACACGCCTATTACCCGTGTTTCGATGATCACCGCTGGCCGGGCTCACTCTCGCCCAACGTGATCCGCCGCTTTTTGCGCGACCAACTGGGCTACGAAGGACTCGTCATGACCGACGACCTCGATATGGGCGCGATTCTCAACGAAGTCACCTTCGCTGACACCATTCGCTACGCCATCGAGGCGGGGAATGACATCGCGATGATCTGCCATCGGGTGGACATGGTGGAGGAGGCGCACGCGATTTTGGCGACGTTGCCGCACCCGCTCTTGGACGATGCCTTGCGTCACGTGGAAGCGCTCAAGCGCAAGCTCGCCCGGCCGGACGCTTGGTCCTTGGAACGTTTTGAAGCGATCAACCGGGAGATTTGGGATCTTCGGGTCGCGACTTTGGGCGAGGAACGAGCCGCCATCCTGAGCGTCGAAGATGGAGCCCGATCGCCCGTGGAACTTTACTGAATCATGCTGCCTGACCTCGAAACCCTGCTGATCGTTCAAGATCGCGACCTACGCATTCTCGCGCTTCGCAAAGATATCGCCAACATGCCTCGAATGATCGAGGTGGCCAAGACCCGGCTCAACGGGGATCAAGCCGCCGTGGCCAAGGCCAAGGAAGCGTTCCAGGCGAACGAAGTGCTCGTAAAGCGCTTGGAACTGGATATCCAAACCCGGCGCAACACCTTGCAACGGCTCCGCACCCAGCAGTTCGAGACCAAGAAGAACGAGGAATATCAGGCGCTCGGCCACGAGGTGGAACGTTACCTAGGCGACATCGGCCGGCTGGAAGACGAGGAACTCGTGTTCATGGAGAAATCCGAGCAACTCAAGGCCGCGTTGACGGCGGCGGAGGCGGGCTTGCGCCGGACGCAGGAACTCGTCGATGCCGAGCTGAAGCAGCTCGAAGAAAGGCGCCGCAACAACGAGGCGCAGATCGCGGAGCTGGAGTCCGAGCGCCGGACCTTCACCGCCAAGGTGGAACCGACGCTGCTGGCGATTTACGATCGGTTGGTCAAAGCGAAGCAGGGATCCGCCCTCGTCGCGCTTTCCGCGGGACAGTGCAAAGGCTGTCACATGAAGGTGACCACGTCCACCATCCTCAAAGCAAAGACGGACCAAGAGATCACGCACTGCGAGAACTGCGGAAGGATCCTCTATTTCGATGATTGAGCCCGAAGAATTCCGAATCTCCGGAACGAAACAGGCCGTCCTCCGAGGAGGACGGCCTGTGCTAGATTCTTGATGTGGGCTTCGGCGGCAGCTTAAAATGCCACGGAAACACTCGCGCCACCGTGCAGACGGTCTGCGTCGTCGATGGCATCCAGGGCATCAAGGGCGAAGTTCCCGCCAACGTAGGTATTCAACGTGGCGGTTTCCGTCATGTGCCAGCCGAGGCCGAGGCGGACGTAGGCATGGTTCCAACCATCCGCGCCGAGGAAGGGAGTGCGGAAGCTGTAGTCTTCCGTGAAGCTGATGCCGGTGCCGAGGTTGAGGTCCAAGCAATCGCTGAGGGCGAAGGTGCGCAGGGCGCGGGTTTCGAAGTACCAACCGCCAACATCGCCGAGGTCATAGGCAGCGAAACCGCCGAGTTCAAAGATCTTGAGATCCTTGCTGAGGCCGAGGGAGAGCTCCCCGGTGTTTCCGCCCGGCTCAGGGAAGTAATACCAAGTGCCGCCGAGAGAGGCGTCGAGACCAAACGCCTGGAAGTTCAAGAACGCGTAGGTATCGAGTTCGTCGAAGGTATCGGGATTGTTGGTGGAGTTGATGTACCAGGTGCCGACATCCAAGCTGAGCTTCTCATGAATCGGGAAGTTGAGGCCGATGCTGGCCCAAGGAGCATCTTCACCGAGGTTGACGCCCCGGAAGATGTAGTTGGTTTCGTAACCGACCGAGAGTTCACCGGTGAAGGGGACCGCGCAAACTGGGTTTTCGACGGCAGGACCGGCCACTGCCGAGGCAGCGACGAGAGTAGCGAGAGCTACGATGTGACGATTCTTGATCATGTTGGGTTCTCCTGAGTTTGGTAGTCAAGCCAAGTGGGGGCTTGTCGCACAATAATTCAGGACTTTAAGGAATTATGCAAGCCTTGATTATTTGATTTTCTTAACTAAATTCAGGCCTGTAAAAAAAGGGCGATCCTTGCGGATGCCCCTTGTGGCGGAAGTTTGATCTCAGGGCTCTTACGGCTTCTCCGGACTCAGAGCGCTGCGTAGAGATTCCTCCTGGGAGCGGGCAAACGTGAGGAACTTGGATTCGAGGGCGGCCAGCTTGGCTTGGTGGGATTGGTGAGCCTTCCAGTAGGCGTCCATGGC
This sequence comes from Akkermansia muciniphila, assembly GCA_945883495.1. Taxonomy (GTDB): domain Bacteria; phylum Verrucomicrobiota; class Verrucomicrobiia; order Verrucomicrobiales; family DEV007; genus V1-115. The sequence continues at coordinate 39,220 of CAMCXS010000042.1, read as the reverse complement.
TTTGTGGTAAGCCTCGCTGAGCGGTTCCAGGGAGGCGCGTTCGTTGTCGAGCCGATTGCGGAGCTCCTCCCAACGCTGGGTTTCGCTGAGCCGCTCCTGGAAGTAGCTGTCGCGCACTTTCCAGTATTGCTCCTTCATGATGCGGCGCACTTCCTTGGCATGATCCGCGTTCACGGTTTCGGTGACGACGCAAACCCGGGAACGCGACCCCACCACTTGGTCGCAGGCATAAGGGAGTTGGTGTTCCACGATGAGTTCCTGGCGTGGGGCGAGGACGTGAGAGGTGAGGATCGTGGCATCACAGCCCTCGTTCACGATGGCCATCTCCGAAGCGCCGAGCGAGAGCACGCCCAAAAAGCCGCGGGTCATGCCCTCGAAACCGCCCTTAATTTCCGCGTAGGGATTGGGGACGACCTCGCCATCGGAACGGATGAAACAAGTCGCGACCCGGATCTTCAGAGGAGCGTCCGTCAGATTGGTCACTGGAAAACGCACGGTGTCGAGGCCATCGGGCTCGGAGAACTGAGGTTCCCCAGTCTGGAGTCTTCCGGCGCAGCTATCATCGACCTGCAACCGCTTGGGAGCGGCCCGGTCCACAACGGTCGGCGGTCCATTCAGCTCGCGGGAAGATTCAACTGGGGCTGCCGCAGGATTGGCCAGAACCGCGGTAGCGGCTGCCCCGAAGAAAATCACGGCGAGACGGAAGGAATGCATGAGCTTAAAGGCAGGACAAATTTCGCTAAAGTCAATTGTCAGAGTAAGCAAAGCTGTGGGGCGTTCAATTCCGTACGCATTGGCAACGACTCATTCTGGACGCGTTTTTGCTCATGTCTATTTGGCGGCTGGCTCAGTCAGAGCAAAAATTGCGCCGAAATCGGTCGTAAATGGGATCTCTGAGGATTCCCCGCGCAAGTAAAACTCAGAGATGGCCCCATCCAAGTAAAGCTCGTCCGGACAGTCCAGTGCCAGAAAAAATTGTAAGACTGACCAGCCTCATTCCGCCAAAACAAACGCAAGCGTTGTTGAGAAGAGTTGACTGTCAGGGTATGATAAAGAACTCCCTCGAATTCCCTAGCCACCGACACCGTCTCAAATGCCAAATGTGCCACCAGGAGAAGCACGAGCCACTCGGCGACGGGCGCAGCTAAAAACTGGGCAGATTTTCGCACCATGACGGGGAAACCGTTTTACATTGTCGAGAAAGATCCGGCAACGCGGAACTCAATGACAAACCGGCGGGAATGGCAAGACTGGCTGGAGGCGAACAGCGCCAAGTGGCTCTTCTATGCCCGCCAGCAGACCCGTTCTCAGGCGGATGCGGAAGATGTGTTGCAGGACGCGCTCGTTAAAACGTGGAAAACCTGCCAAGGCCGGATCACCGAGGAGACGTCCAGCCTCGTGTACACCAACATCCGCCGTTGCGCGATCGATCGCGCTCGGTCCAATTTGCGCCGGGAAGAGCGCGAGCATCTCGTCGCCGAAGAACGCCCGGACGCCGAGGACGCGCTGTTTGAGTTCGATGGCGACAACGAACTCTTCGCCAAATCGGTGCAAGACGCGCTGTCGCGGATCCCGGAAAAACACCGGGAGGTGATCGCCTTGAAAATCTGGGGCGGGTTGACCTTTGCGCAAATCGCAACGCAGCTCGGGGAATCCCCCAACACGGTGGCGTCGCGGTATCGCTACGGCTTGGAGCACCTGAAAAAGCTCCTCGACAATCGCGAAGAGCAGGTGGCCTGACGCTGGATCACGGCAGATCCGCCTTCACGAGAATGACCCGGAATCCGGTCTCGTAGTCGCTGTGGCTATTTCCGTCCGCAGCCAGCCGGAATCCTAAGCCGAGATTGCTCTCGCTGGTCCGGTTCCAACTGCCGCCGCGCAGGACTTTGTAGCGTTGGTTGATCCGGGATGGATCGCCAGTGGCGTTCTCGGTCACTTGCCGCCGATGCACCTCGGCGGTGTAGGAATCACGGCACCATTCCCAGACGTTGCCCCGGACATCGTGGAGGCCTAGAGCATTGGCGGCGAGGGATCCCACTGGGGCGGGGGCTTCCCGGGGAGCGCGGAGGCTGGTCACCGCCTGAGTTAAGGGCGTGTCCTTGGCGAGGCGGCTCCATTCATCGTCCGACGGGAGGGCGTAGGCATACCCCTCAGGCAAGAAGCCGAGCCCCCGTTCGGCAATAGTGAGCAGATCGCAGAACGTCATCGCCTTGGCCCAGGTCACGTTGGTGACGGGAAGTCCGGGCTCCTTGTGCTCGCTGGGGTTCTCGTGAGCGACCGCTTCGTAGGCGGATTGGGGCAGTTCCACGGCGGCTGCCCAGCCTTGGAGCCAAGGGATCCACTGCATGCGGATTCCGTGGCCGCTGGTAAATGGTTTGCCGGTGCGGGGCTCGGGATCGTATTGCAGCTCCACGTCAAGTTCCACGGAGGCGCCCGCCTTGACCCGGGCTTCCACGAGCTTGCGGGTGTGGCGTTCCTTTTCCACGCGGAAAGTGTAATTCCCGGCAGGGACGTCGGGCAGGTCCAACGGGGTCAGTCCGAGGAATTTCTCGGCGGCATACACCTCGGCTTTCTCGGGCTGGCTGGAGACGCGGATGTGACTGGGCAGCTTTGCGGGCTCCGGGCTCGGTGCGGTTTTGGCCAGGGCGGCGGCTGGCGGTCTTGGAGGGACGGCCGCGGACGCCACCTTCGAGCTCACCGGGATCGGCTCCGGGACGGAAGGCGTGGGAGCAGGCCGGCTTGGAGCTGGCGTCCGGGCGGCGGCTGGCGGCACCGAAGCGGCGGTGGCAATCTGCTCTACGGGAAGCACGGGGGCTTCTTCGACGGAAATCGCCCGGTCAGCGCCCCGATAGCTGCCGTGGAGAAAGCCCCCTGCCCAGCCCAAGGCGAGCGTCAAGGCAAAGGGCCAGAGCCGGGCGGCGCGCTTCCAGGGAAACGGCTTCCAGAGCGAGCGTGAACGGCTCTTGGCTGGGGTGAGCAGGATGACACTCATCGATCAGATCTCCTCGGGGTGACAAAGAGATCTGGTCGCGAGCGCCGCCTCTGTGACATCAGCTTTTCCGCTGATCCCGGAGCGCCTCGTTCTTCAGGCGTAGTCCATTCAAACGGATGAAGCCGGTGGCGTCGTCTTGGTTGTAAGCCTGGGTTGGATCGGCCTCCATCGTGGCCACGGCTTCGCGGTAGAGGCTGCGGGGGGACTTGCGGCCGGCGCGGATCACGTTGCCCTTGTACAGTTTCACCCGGACCTCGCCGGTGACGTTTTGCTGGCTCTCCGTGACCAGCGCCTGTAGCGCATGGCGTTCCGGGGCGAACCAGAAGCCGTTGTAGACAAGTTGAGCATACTTCGGGATCAAGGAATCACGCAGCAGCATGACCTCGCGATCCATCGTGAGGCTTTCCAGATCGCGGTGCGCGGCCAGGAGGATCGCCCCGCCAGGGGTTTCATACACGCCACGGGATTTCATGCCGACGAACCGGTTTTCCACCATATCGACCCGCCCAACTCCGTGGTCGCCACCAAGGCGATTGAGAACCTTCATGACGCCATAGGGCGTGAAGAGCGTATAGCCGTCCTTCTCGCCGGTGGGCGTCAATCCCAAGGCGCTGACGAGGTCGCCCAAGCGGTCACAACGCAAACCAACGCAGTCTCCTTTCTCAAAGAGCAGTTCCACGTATTCTGGCTGATCCGGGGCGTCCTCGGGAGAAACGCTGAGGACAAACATTTCCTTGTTGGAGGGGTGGCTGGAATCGAACCAGGGATCCTCAAGCATGCCGCTTTCGAAGCTGATGTGGAGAAGATTGCGGTCCATGCTGTAGGGCTTCTTCGCGGAAGCTTGGACGGGGATTTGGTTCTCTGCGGCGTAGGCGATCATTTCCGCGCGGCCGGGGAATTGGGCGCGGAAACGGGCATCGCGCCAGGGAGCAATGACGTCGATATCCGGAGCCAAGGCGGCGGCGGTGAGCTCGAAGCGGACCTGGTCGTTGCCCTTGCCGGTAGCGCCGTGGGCGATGGCGTGGGCGCTTTCTTGCTTCACGACGTCGAGCATCCCCTTGGCGATGCAAGGACGGGCGATGCTGGTGCCGAGCAGGTATTGGCCCTCGTAAATCGCGTTCGCCTGGAGCATCGGAAAGATGAAGTCCCGGGCAAACTCCTCTTTCTGGTCGCCGATGATGCACTTGCTGGCTCCGGTGGCCAACGCTTTGGCTTCTAGGCCATCGAGTTCCTCCTCTTGGCCGACGTCGGAGCAAAAGGCAATGATTTCGGCGTCATAGACTTGGCCGAGCCATTTCAGCAACACGCTGGTGTCGAGACCTCCGGAGTAGGCGAGAACGATCTTCATCGGCGGGACAGATAAGGTGCCGCGCGTGAGTTGCAAGTGGGAGGTGGCGCGCGAGCGCGCGTCGAGTGGTGGAGTGCTCGGGATCGTGCTCGGGATAGCCAGCTGCCCAAAAACCATTCTCGCCCATCAGCCATCAACCCTCCGCGGGGCTTCTGGGGAGGGGCGCGATGGATCCGACGGCGGTCAGATGGCTCCGGATGACGATCCGCCTCTGGATGGGCGTCAGATGCTCCGTGACGGCTGCCAGGTTGTCCATGACGGCCGTCGCCTCGGTTTTGACTGGATTTTTCCCATCAACGATCAACCATCAACCGCGCGAGCGGCGCGCGCACCTATGCAGGTCCGGCCCCAATTCGAATACATTCCTACCAGCGGGCGGCGCTCGTTTGTTTTCAAGATCGATCGTGACGTTTGGCCGGTGTATCACTTTCATCCGGAGCTTGATCTGCTGCTTGTCCTCAAGAATACCGGGACCTACATTTCCGGAGACTTCATAGGAAGGATGGAGCCCGGCTCGCTTTTTTTGAACGGTCCGAACGTGCCTCACGCGTTGCATCCGGCGGAAGCCGATGAGGAAGACTGGAGCCGGCCGGCGCTGGCGGTGCTGCAGTTTTCGGCGAAAACGTTAGGGGAAGATCTGTTGGGGCGGGAAGAGATGGCCGTGGTGGCGAGGTTCCTGGAAGAGGCGGCCCGCGGCTTTGAGTTCCTCGGACGAACGCGACGGGAGGCGGCCGAGCGGATCTTGGCCTTGCCGGAACAAGATGAATTGGAACGCTTTGCGAGCTTTCTGCTGTTGTTGCGGGATTTGGGGCGGTCCACCGAACGGATTCCCTTGGCCAGCCCGGGGTATCGACCATCGTTGCGGCCCGGGCAGATCGAGCGGATGGACCGGGTGGTCCGGTATTTGCAACAGCGGGTTGCGGAACCGGTAACGTTGGACGAAGTGGCGGCGGTGGCTCATCTGACGCCGGCGGCGTTTTGCCGGTTTTTCAAGGCAAGCACCGGGAAGACGCTCGTGGGGTATCTCCATGAGTTGCGGATCAGCATGGCTTCCCGGCTGCTGCTGGAAACGGATCTGCCGGTGAGCGAAGTGGCGTTGGAGAGTGGGTTTGCCAACCTCTCGAATTTCAATCGCCGCTTTCGTGAGCAAAAAGGCGTCAGCCCTCGGGAATTCCGCGCCGCGACGCATTGGGAGCGGGAACAGGAGACCCGGCCGCTACCAGCAGCGCGCCGTTACGCGTAGTGCGGGGAACCAGGTGATGAATATCGCCATTTAACCCGTGTAAATCAGCGCCGCAAGCGCATCGGCCCGGGCGCCTGGATCGTTCTTCCCTCCGGATGCAACGAGTGGCGATCATTGGGGCTGGATTGGCGGGCGTGGCGGCCGCCCGGGAGTTGGTGCGCCGGGGATATGAGGTGGTGATCTTCGAAAAGTCCCGGGGCTTGGGCGGGCGTTGTGCTTCCAAGCGTTGGGAGGGCCATGTCGTCGATCACGGTGCGCAGTATTTCACGATCCGGGATGAGCGCTTCCGCGAGGCAGCAACCGCTGCGTCGGGGGATCACTTGCAGCGGCTGAGCGCTCCGATCCTTCCCGGCGAGGGGCGAGAGGAGGATCGTTGGTTTCATCGAGACGGGAACAGCCGCCTCGTCCGCGACCTGGCTGGTGGGCTGGAGGTTCGCTTGGAGACGGCGATTGAGGAGGCGCGAACGTTGCGAGGAGAATTCGATGAGGTGATCAGCACCGCGCCTTGGCCGCAGACGGCGCGTCTGTTTGGGATCGATCCCGCCGGGTTCGACTACGTGCCCTGCGTGGCAGTCATTCTGGCATATCGCGGGGAGTGGCTGGGGCGCACCTCGGAGGCGTATGCGTTGCGTAATCCCGATCCAGCGGCGCCGCTGGCTTGGACCGCGTGCGAAAACCACAAGCCGGGCCGGATCTTGCCGGGATTCACGGTGCTGGTGGCGCACCTTTCCGAGGCGTTTAGCCGGGAGCATCTGGAGCGGCCGTTGGAAGCGTATCCAGATTTGGTGCGTCCGATGATCGAAGAGGCTTGGGGGCTTCCGGCAAATTCCTTCGCCGCCGGGTTGGGGCATCGGTGGCGGTTTGCGCGGGTTGCCGAGCCGCTCCGGGTACCCGGGCTTCCGACGGGGGGCCATTTCGTGGGAGACGCGGTGCGGGCTTCTCGGGTGGAAGACGCCTGGCTGGCTGGGCTCGAGTTCGCCGCAAACTTTGCCTGATCCGATGCGAGGCGTCAAAAAGGAGCATCTTCCCTCCAAAACCTGCCGGGTTTGCGGACGGGAGTTCACATGGCGGAAAAAATGGGAGCGGCACTGGGAAACCGTCGTGTTTTGCAGCGATGCCTGCCGCCGTGGAACGCCGCGGGGTGGAACGGGCGTGGCGACGGGAGACATCGAGGCGGTGCTGCTCCGGCTCGCGGTGCAGCGCGGCGCTGGGAAAACGTTTTGTCCGTCCGAGGCCGCCCGTGCCTTGGATGTGGAAGGTTGGCGGACGTTGATGCCGCAGGTCCGGGCCGTTGGGGCCGCGTTGGTGCGCCGAGGCGCGTTGCGATGCACCCAAGGTGGTGAGCCGGTGACTCCCGGCACGGCCGCCGGGCCGATCCGATTTCAAATTGGCGATGCCGATGCCGATGCCGACGTCTGATCCCATTCCCGAGATCGTTTGGTTCAAGCGGGATCTGCGGCTTGCGGATCATTGGCCGTTAGCCGAGGCGGCGCGGCGTGGGCCGGTTCTGGGGTTCTATCTCTACGAGCCGGAACTCCTCTACTCGCCGGAGTTCGAGGCATCTCACCTCGTTTTTATCAACGAATCGCTTCGGGAACTGAGGGAGGCATTGCGGAGCCGGGGTGGGGAACTTCTGGTCCGGACCGGGGAAGCCGTGGCTGTGCTGGTAGAATTGCAACGCCAGACTAGGTTCGCGCGGCTCTGGAGTCATGAGGAGACGGGAAACTTGATCACCTTCCGGCGTGATCAGCGGGTGGGGCGTTGGTGCCGGGAGACGGGGATTGAGTGGCACGAGTTTCGGCAAGACGGGGTGATCCGCCGGTTGCGATCCCGGGATGGCTGGTCCGAGGCGTGGGAACGCACCATGAGCCTGCCGTGCGCGACCGCTCCGGCGCGTTTTGGTCCGGGGAACTTCCGGTTCGATCCGGGGGATTTTCTCACTCCGGAAGCGGCCGGACTCGGCGTCGCCACCAAGCGGGAAGCGCAGCGTGGTGGAGAAGAGGCCGCTTGGGCTACGCTGGACAGCTTTTTGGCCGGGCGCGGGGTGAATTACCGGAAGGAGATGTCGAGCCCGCTCACGGGGTGGACGGCCTGTTCGCGGCTCAGCCCATATCTGGCGTGGGGTTGCCTGTCGGTGCGGACCGTGGCCCAGGCGAGCCGGCAACGGCGTGAGGCCTTGGCCGAGGAACGGCTGCGCGGATTGCCGGTGGATCGGCGCTGGTTCGGGTCGCTCACCAGTTTTGAGGCCCGCTTGCGTTGGCACTGCCACTTCATGCAGAAGCTGGAAACCGAGCCGGGCATTGAGTTCTCCAATTTCTCGGCGGTCTACAACGGCCTTCGCGAAGAGTTTACCGAATCCGCGGAGGGGCAGAGGCGATTCCAAGCCTGGACGGAAGGCTGCACGGGGTATCCGATGATCGATGCCTGCATCCGCAGCGTCCGCGTGACTGGCTGGCTCAACTTCCGGATGCGGGCCATGCTGGTGAGTTTCGCGAGTTATCACCTCTGGTTGCACTGGCGGCCCACTTCGGTTTGGCTGGCGCGGCACTTCCTGGATTTCGAGCCGGGGATTCACTTCAGTCAGTTTCAGATGCAAAGCGGCACCACGGGGATCAACGCCGTGAGGATTTACTCTCCGGCCAAGCAGCTCATTGACCAAGATCCGCATGGCGTCTTCGTGCGGCGCTGGCTGCCGGAGTTGGAACGGGTGCCGGTGGCGTTCTTGGCTCAACCGGAGAAGATGCCGGCCGAGGTGCAACGCCGGTCTAGTTGCCGGATCGGCCACGAGTATCCCGCACCGGTGGTCGATCACGCTCAAGCCTGCCGCGAAGCCAAAGCGAAGATCAGCGAGGTGCGTCGACGCGAGGACGCGCGTTCCGAGGCGCGGCGGGTTTACGTCACCCACGGATCCCGGAAGCGCCCCTCCACCGGCGGGGCCCGGGCAGTTCGCGCGGAATGGCGGGAACGCGGATTGGGAACAAGCCGGGGGAAGAAGAAAGTGGCGGCAGCGGACCCGGCGCGGCCGTTGCAGATGGAGTTGTTCGATTCCTGCTTGCCGGATGAGCGGATTCCGCCTGAGATAGGTGCATCATGAGTTTCTCAAGAAAACCCCTCTTCCTGCTCCTCCCGTTGGCCGGTATTGCCGTGGCCGGGACGCTGCTCTTTGCTCAGGCCCAGAATGCGCCCAAGCAGCTCAAAGTCTTGCTGGTAGCCGGCGGTTGCTGTCATGATTACGCGACGCAGACCCTGCTCCTCAAAGAAGGTATCGAAGCGCGGCTTGATGCCCAGGTCGAGATCGTCCACAACCCGGATAAATCGACCAAAGCGACTTTTGAAATCTACAACTCGGAGAACTGGGCGAACGGCTACGACGTCGTGATCCACGACGAATGTTCCGCGGACGTCACCGATCCAGCCTACGTGAAGTGTATCCTCGATGCGCATCGCAACGGGGTCCCAGCGGTGAATCTGCACTGCGCGATGCACAGCTATCGTTGGGGGAACTTCCGCGAACCGGTCGCTGCCGGTGCCGACAACGCCGGTTGGTTTGAAATGCTGGGCCTGCAATCCACCGGCCACGGACCGCAATCGCCGATTGACATCAGCTATGTGGACGCGGAGCACCCCATCGCAAAAGGGCTCTCTGGATGGACGACGATCAACGAGGAACTTTACAACAACATCCAAGTCCTCACTGGCCATCCCATCGCCAAAGGCAAGCAATCGCAAAAGCCGAAAGCGAAGCCGGGCGAGCCGGAGCAACCGGCCAAGGAAGTGGAAGCGGTGGTCGCCTGGACCAACGAATTTGGGCCCGGCAAGACCCGGATTTTCAGCACTACGATCGGCCACAACAACGACACGGTGGGCGACGCCCGGTATCTCGATCTTGTCTGCCGCGCTTTACTTTGGGTGACGGGGAGGGAGTGATGGAGTGGACTCGCAACCCTCAATTTCCGCGATCCGCGCGGGTGAGTTCGCTTAAGAGATAATCCGCCGCCGTGGCATGCACCACGTTGGGGGAACCAGGGTAGACGAGTTCGCACTCCACGCCGTTGGATTGACAATGCTCTTGGAGCTTGACTCCGAAGTTCGCGGTGTGGGTGGGGTCTTTCTGTTCTTGGCCCAGGGCTGGGGCGGCCTTGTAGAAGAGATAAACTGGCGGATCGTCGGAGCTCACCAGGGCGTAGGGAGAGTATTCGGCGATCCAGGGGAGGATGGTGTCGCGTTTGGCGAGGAATTCGTCGAATTGGGACAGTTTCGTGGCGGGATCCCCGGTGAAGCCAAAGGCGTGGCCGCCGTATTTGCTGTTTGGCGTCCAATCCTTCATTTGCCGCGGATCGAGGGTGGTTTGCGCGCCGTTGACTGCCGCGCAAAGGAGGCGAGTTGATTCCCGGGCGATCGGATCACTGCTGTTGGGATCCGCCAGGTCGGGATGGAAAGCGAGCCAAAGCGAGGTGCAGGCCCCTGCGGAACCACCGCTGGCGCCGATGCGGGTTTTGTCGATGTTCCACTCCGCGGCCTTGCTTCGGACGAATTGCAGGGCGCGCGCTGCATCGTGGAGCGGGCCCTTTACCGGCGGAACGACTCCATCGGCGGTGGCTTCATCGGTGAAGCGGTATTCCACGGAGACGACGGAAATGCCGGCTTGGAGAAACTGGGAGAGGAGAGGGGCGACGCCGCTGAGGCGATTGCCGCTGCGCCAGCCGCCGCCGTGGACATAGAAAAGGAGGGGTGTTGGTTTGTCCGACGACGCTTTCCAGAAGTGCACGACCTGCTTGCGGTGCGGGCCGTAGGCGACATCGAACAGGGTGGGTTTGGGGATCGGGGGAGCGGCGGCGGCGATGCGTTGCGCTTCTTCCTCCGGGATGTCGCGGACGTAGATGTTGCGCCAGCGAATTTCGCCACCGTGGGTTTGCAGCATGATTGGACCTTGGGCCGGGAGCGGTTGGTTGCGGTCCCAGTAATTTTCCAGATCCTGGCCATCGACGACGAGTTTGCCGTTGAGCCAAACCCAAGTGCGGGCGCCGATCTGGCGGATGCGGAAGCTATTCCACTCGCCGAAGGGCTTGTCGGCGCGGACCAGGGGATCGCGGCCCGGCCAGCTTGGGGAATTGTTGAAGAGGCCGCCGGAGCCGAGCCGGGGCTTGCGGGTGGGGTTCTTGGGATCGTCCTTTTGATTTGGATCCCAGATTTGGACCTGGGGCGTGCCGCGAAGGTAGATTCCGCTGTCGGCGCCGGGGACGGTTCTGTATTCGAGGAGGAGTTCGATATCGCCGAGATCGGCATCGGTGGCGGCATAGGGGCCGGTGCCGGAGTTAACGAGTTCGCCGTTTTCGGCGCGCCAGTGATTGGCGAAGTCGTCGCGCATGGCCTTGAGCTTGGCCTCGCGGGCTTGGCCGTCGAGTTTGGCGACTTGGTGGGGATCGAGCCCGTGCCATCCGGAGAGATCGGTGCCGTTGAAGAGGGCGCGGAAGCCTTTGGGCGGGGTTGGGGAGGGAGCTGCGGATTGCGCCCAAGCGGAGGCGAGACCGAGAGGGAGCAGGATGAGGAGAGCGATGGGACGCGAATTCATCGTAGGGGTTCCGGGATCACGTGGGAGCTTTCCCTGGTCTTTCGAATGTGTCAGAATGAGGGGGCATGGAACGAGACGCGTGGAGCGAGAAGATCGCCTTGGTGGCGGCCTGGAGGCGTGGTGGCGCGGAGGGACGGCGAGGACCGACTCGGCTTTTTTACGGGACGTTGGCGCTCGTGAGTCTTTGGATCCTGCTGCTGCCGTTGCTGCCTGGGGTGACAGCGACGGTGATGCGGCGGTTCCACCTGACGACGGTGAGTTATTGGCGGTGGTTACCGCAACAAGTGGTGCCGGCGATGTATTCGTTCGGCAATGAATACCGGCTGAGCTCGGAGGACTTAGCGGTAGGGGAGGCGTTTTCCGGGGCGACTTGGGTAAATCATTATCCGCCGCGGCTGTTTACCTTTGCGCGGCGGCGCGGATTGGGGAGTGAAGCGTTCTATCTGTATTGCCGGTCGCGTTACCGGGGGCGGGAATTGCTGACTAAGACGCGGGTGCAACCCGAAGCAGGAGGCGAATTCCGGATGAGTTTGGTGGAGGAGCGGTTTGTAACGCCGGGGCCATGACGTTACGTGTTCAGATCCGGCGGAAGGCCTGGAGGATCGCCTTGGCGGGGTGGCTCATTGGCTGGTTCGTGAACACGGTCGAGAATACGCGGCTGTTCCTGGCGGGGTTGGAGACTCCCATCACGGAACATTGGCTGTTTCCGGAGGCGATGCGGAATCCCGGCGTGGCGCTCGGGATGTTCGTGCTGGCGCTAGGGGGCGGGGCGGGATTTGGGGTGGCGGACGTGCGGGTGCTCCGTGGGCTGGCGGTGGGGCTGGTGCTTTGCGCGTTGGGGTTGCTGGGGCACATTGCCAGTTACAACGACGCGAGCTATGCCGCGGCGTTCTGGAGCGCGCTCTGGTTGGTGTGGTGGGCCCGGCGGATTGAGGACGGGAATGTGGGAGTGGAGCGGCATGCGATCGCGCTGGGGCAGGGGATCGTGGGGCTCTGTTTTTTGGGCGGAGTGATTGGCAAGCTGACTCCGGATTACTGGAATGGGGAAGCGTTTTATCAGCTCTACGTGGTACAGAAGCCGTACTTCCCGTTTGATTGGATGCGGGCAAATTGGAGTGACGAGACGCTGCGAGCGTGTTCCGGGTGGTTTGCCCGAGGGGTGATCGTAAGCGAGGGGCTGTTGGCGACGCTGATTCTTTGGCCACCTCGTTGGGCCCTCGTGATGACGACTAGCGCGTTTTTGGGAATGATTGGCTTGGCCGGGGTGCAGCTGCTCTCGGTGCTGGCGCCGCTCGCGGGGTTGGTTTTGGCCGGGAGGTATCTCGAGGGGAAGTCAGCAGACGGAGAGAATGCGGAGCGCGGGGCCGGGAAGTAGATCGCCCGCTTGGCGGCTCGCGATGCGGGCGTAGAGCGGGGCTTGGATGGTCACGACGGTGACCTCGACGCCCTCGAAGCGGCAAGAGACGCCTCCGCCCCCGGGACCGATGAGGCAAAAGACGCGATCCCCATCAAAGTCCAACTCCACCAAAGCGCCGAGAGCGATCCGGCCGTCCGGCGGGAAGCTTGGCCAGTCGAAGGTATCGAAATCCGCGAGGGCTTCGGCGAGTTCGTCGGCTTTTTCGGCCTGACCGATGGCGAGATAGGCGGCTTCGAGGCTGCGGGTATCGTATTTGGACTCCGCCTTGCTGCCAGGATCGGTGGCGTAGCCCCGCGCTTCGAGGGCGGCGCCGACGATGCGATCGTACTGGGCCTGGAGGTGAGCGCGGACGGTGGCAATGATGGCGGATTTCTCAATGGCCGGCATCGTTCCAAGTAAGGCGATGATGGGGTCCGGCGTCAAACGCTGGTGGAAACCGTTCCGAAAATCCTCGCTATGGCTGGGAGTGCGCGTCGCGACTCCGTGAATTGCAAGTTGCTGCATTGTGCCGTCCAGTTGGCGCGGGAGGCGGGCGCGGAGGTGACGGAGGTTGATTTGGCGGAATATCCGATGCCGCTTTACGACGGAGACTGGGAGGATGCGAACGGGTTGCCAGAAGCGGCAAAGCGGCTGAAAGCGCTCATGATTGAGCACGACGGCTTCTTGATTGCGTCACCGGAATACAACAGTTCGATCACGCCGCTGCTGAAGAATACGATCGATTGGTGTTCCCGCGCGGAGAGTGATTCGGAACCGGTCTTGCAAGCATACGATGGGAAAACGGCGGCCTTGATCGCGGCATCGCCGGGGAATTTGGGAGGAATCCGGGCGTTGCGGCACCTGCGGGAGATTTTGGGAAACATCGGTGTCTACGTTGTGCCCGCGCAATACGCGCTGTCGCAGGCGTATCAGGCGTTTGACGAGCAAGGCGGGTTGACGGATCCGCGCGCGGGGAAGGCGCTGCGCCGGGTCGTGGAGCAACTGGTACGGCTTCGAGTGGGCGGGGAGTGATGGGGCGCCATCCCGCCCCCGTCAAATTGACCATGACGCAAGAGGGGGAACTGCATCGCTTTCCGTCGGGATGCACGGTCTACAGGCATGTGTTTCGGCCGCCTGGGAAACCGGTGGCCGGGATGTTGCTGGTGCACGGGTTGGGGGACCATTTGCACCGGTACTCGGCGCTTGGCCGCTTTTTCGCGGAGCGTGGAATTTTGGGAATTGGCGTTGATTTTCCCGGGCATGGGCGCTCCCCAGGGCAACGGGGGCATGTGCCTGGTTGGGATGCGCTGATTGAGCTCTTGGATGACTTGGTGGTGCAGTTGCGGCACGAGCTGGAGGACGGCGCGGAGCTGGGGATGTTCGCGCATTCGTTCGGTGCGTATCTGAGCATCGACTACTTGGCGCGGCGTCCCGGCTTGTTCCGGATGGCGTGGTTGAGTTCTCCGTTGGTCGATCCCGCTTGGCGCCAGCCAAAGTTTTTGCTGCGGGTGGCGGCAATCGCCGGAGTGCTGTGTCCGCGATTGCCGATCGACACCGGGGTGAGAGCCGCGCAATGCCGGGAGCGTTCGCTGGGCTCGGGGGCGGACGGAGTTGGCGGGAGTGAGGAGCGTCTGCTGCACCACACGGTCACCGCTGGATTTGGCGCGCAGATGATTGAGCGGGCGACGCGGGTGCGAGTGGCGGCGACGTTACTGCCGGCGGGGCTGGATGTCTTGATGACGCATGGAAGTGCGGACGAAGTTTGTCCGCCACCGTTGAGCCGGGAGCTTTTTGAGACGATGCCGTGTCGGCGGAAGGCACATCACGAGATCCCGGGCGGATTGCACGAGCCTTTGCACGGTGCGCACCGGGAGGAGCTCTGGCGGATCGCGGGTAACTGGCTCGATGAACTGGGCTATCCAGCTTATCCCTTCCCATCCTGAGCGGCTTCTGGCTTCCACCAATCCGCGTCGCGCTCCCATGTAGAAACTGGGGCGGCGGAGTCAACCGGGCGGGAAGGGGCTTCTAACTCCTCCAGAAGTGCCTCTGTTTCAGCGGGAAGACTGGTGCGGATGCGGCGGCGCCAGGTGAACCAGCCGACGAGAAAGATTAGGCAGAGGACCGAGATGTGAAGGGCGAGCATGAAGAGCACTAGAGCGTTCTCTCCGGCAGCCAAGGCATGGGCGCCTTGGCCGAACGAATCTCCGCGCATGGTTGCAATCATCATGAGGATTTGCCGGGTCCGAGATTGAGGCGCATCGGGACCATCTGGGACCGGTCGAAGCCGAACTTGTGGAAGAACCGCTGGGACTCGGCACTGATGGCGTCCGTCAAAAGGGTGATACGAAGGAAGTTCTTCTCCTGGGCGAATTTTAATACATGCTCCATGAGGATTGAGCCATAGCCGTGACCTCGGTGGTCGGGGTGGATGATGACATCTTCCATGAGGATCACGAAGCCGCCCTCGGCAGTACTGATGGTGAAGAGCAAGTTGACCATTCCAATGATTTTGTGGTCCGTGCGGACCATAAAGATGCGTCCTCGGCTGGGCTGCTCCAGGATGAGGCGGAGCCCTTGTTCTTGCTTGGCCCGGTCTGGTTTGAAATCTTGTTCAATCCGGAACAGTTCCATGACGAGCTCCACGAGGTCGTCGAGTTGAGCCATGGTGGCGGGTTCGACGCGGGCGAGATCGGTCGGGATTGTAGTCATGGAAACGAAGAATTAGGGGGGAAGGGAAGGGCGCCACGCGAGGCTAGCAAAGTCCGCGCCAGACGGAAAGATTTTCAGTTTTCGATTTCTACGGATGTGCGGAGGATTGCTCTTGACCAAAAAGGCAATTCAAGGTGAACTGGCGGGCCGGGGACGGCTGAAATCAATGTCCGGTTTCATCCCCCCTTTCACATCCCAAACCTTTCCGTGACCGGGTAGTTGCATCAAAAGAGGATTGCACTGTCCCCCCCGAATTCCTTAATCTCCTAGAGTTTCATCATGAAGTTTGAATGTCCCTCCTGCCAGATGCAGCTGCAAGCTGAACCGGAATTTGCCGGAAAGTATGTCCGGTGTCCGGGTTGCAACACCAAGTTGCAAATCCCGGAAACGGTCAGCAGTCAAACGAGCTTGCAGGGGATTCCGAAGCCGAAGATTCCTTCTCCATCGCTGGGGCTGACGGCTCCCGATGCCGGAGAAGAAGAAACGGGCGCGCAGGAGGAAGCAGCCGAGGGCGGCTATGACCGCGAGCAGTTCGAGCGGGGGGGGTGGGAAGAGAAAGACCCGACGAACCCGAACGGCTTTGTGTGCTTTGGGATTGGGCTGGCACTCACCGTGCTGTTGGGGGCGATCCTCTTTCCCTTCAACCCGCCCAAGGAGGTTGAGCATTCTGATTACAACGGGATTCAGTTCATTGCCTCGCTGTTCTTCAAGCACTGGGAAGTCTCCTTTGCGAACTTCCTTTTGTTTGCCTGGGCGATGGTCATCCTTTTCTTCAAGAGCCAAATGCTGCGCCGGCAGCGCCAGGCCCTCCTTCTCAACGTTCTGCCTTGGGAACTGGGAGCGGAAATCAATGCCGACAACGTGGGGAGCTTCATTGATCACCTCTACAAGCTTCCACACGCATTGCGTGACAGCATGATGGTGAACCGTATCCGCAAGGCCTTGGAGCTGTTTGAAGTCAAGCAGAATAACGACAGCGTCGCCCACATGCTGGAGAGCCAATCAGACATCGACAGCATGCGGATCGGAGGGAGTTACACCCTGATCAAGGCGTTCTTCTGGGCGATTCCGATTTTGGGATTCATTGGAACGGTTATCGGTCTGTCCCATGCCATCGGCGGGATGGATTTGTCCAACATGGAGGACATTGAGGCGGTCAAGAACTCTCTCGGTGCGGTGACGGGCGGTTTGGGGACGGCGTTCGACGCCACCCTGCTCGGTCTGTTGCTCGCTATGATCCTCAACTTCCCGCTGAACACGATGTCGAAGGATGAGGACGACTGCTTGAACGAGATCGATGCGTTCTGCAACGAGGTGCTGCTTCCCCGCCTGAACGATGGCGGCGGATTGGCCGGGGGCGACCCGGCGGGCATGATGAACATGCTGGTGAATGCGTTGACGCAGGTGCAACGAGAGTTCTTGGGCGAGTTGACCGCAGTGACCGGGCAAATCAAGCAGCAGTCAATTCAGATGGAAGCCCGGGCGGCGGCGCACGAGAAGCGGGTGGCCGAGGAGTTCGTCGATACAATGAAGAGCTTGCGCTCGGAGTTGCTTTCGGCGGTGAGCGAGAGTGCCCGGTCAGCGAACGAATACACCCGGTCGATTTCTCAGGGGCTGGCGGATCACGCGGGCAAGCTTGAGCAGAAGGCGTCGTCCGAGTTCGGAACCATCATGTCCAAGATGCGGGAAGATTTGACGGGGCCATTGTCCGAAAGCGCGAAGTCCACTAGCGACTACGTGAAAGCCCTGACCTCCGCGGTGGAGGGGCTCAACAAGGTATTGGCCGACCTGGGTGAGAAACAGGTCGTCATTCAGCAAGTGAAGAAGAAGGGCTGGTTTGGCCGTTGACTGAACTGAAACGGCCAAGGTAGCTGCCCCGTTTCCATCTCAACCTTTTCGTCATCCCATGGCAAAGCGTAGACATTCCGCCAAGGACGAGATCCTCGTGGTCCCCTTCTTGGACATTCTTTGCTCCCTCATCGGGGTGCTCGTCCTGATCATCGTCGTCATGGCCGTGGCCCAAACGCAGAAGACTCAGGGCCGGTCTCCTGAGGAAATTCAGCGTTCTCAGGAGTTTGTGAAGACGAAGAAGCAGCTGGAGGAGCACAAGAAGAAGGAGGCGGAAGCCTCTCTTGCGGTTGCGGAGCTGCAGAAGGCGCAAAAGGATCTCCAGGAAAAGACAGACAAATACCTCAAACTGCGGCGTTTGATCGATGACGCCAAGAACTCGAAGGAGCAGTATCAACTGGCGATTCTCAAGTTACAAAAGCAGCTCGATGACCTGATGGTGGAAATCGAGGGATTGAAGAAGCAGCAGGAAGAACAGAACAAGGAAAAGGCATTGCTCGTTGCGGAAATCGACAAACGAAAGATTCCGCCGGACAAGAAAATCCCGCCAGTCGTGGTTCAGCCTTCAGGAGCCGGCATGGGCGACAACGTGAAAGTCTACTTCGTGGAATGCAACGGCGGCGCTCTCCAAGTGTTGGGTGCTTGGGGAGAAGACTACCGCTTAGGGGCATCTGCTGAGGTGGTGGTGGCGGACGTGGCCTACAACCACTTTCTGCGAGAAGTGGCCAAGGACCCGAATTCCCTGATTCTCTTCCTCATTCGTGATGACGGCCAAGGCGCCTTCAACAACGGAGCTGGCCGGGCCAGCTCGGATTACAAGATCCGGGTCGGCAAGTTGCCGATCCCGGGGCGAGGCAAATTGGACTTGGAGCTCTTTGCCAAGTTCCGGGGCAGCATTCCAAAACCGCCAGTGGCAGCCGCGGCGCCGAAGCCGGCCGCATAAACTGAAGGCAAACTAAATTTTGTAAGACACTGCCATGGCACACAGAAGACACGCCGAGGAACAGGAGCTTCCCTTCGTTGCTCTCATGGATACCATGACCAACGTGGTGGGAGTGCTTCTCATTGTTTTGGTCACCATTGGGATCAGTATCGCTTCAGCGGCTCGGAAAATCTTTTCTGAGCTGCCCGACGTGACTCAGGCACAGTTGGAGGAATTGCAGCAACAGTTGGCCACTGTGACTCCGATTCAGATCGATCCAGCCCAAGCCAAATTGCAGGAGCTGGACGCGAAGAAGAAGATCGTTGAGGTGAGCAAACAGATTGAGACGGTGGATCTCACTGCCGTGAAGCAACGCATCAAACTGATGGATGCCAACGACGTCCAGAAGCAGATCGATACCAACACCAAGGTTCGGGATGCGCAGCGAGAGCTTTTGGACAAGCTGCTTGCTGAGATCGAGCGGTTGAAGGCACTGCTGGACGAAACGCCGATCTACAAACCGGAACCGCCCACCTATGTGCGCCTCCCCAATCCTCGTGATTACCCGGCGGAGGCCGTGGAGACTCGGGTGATTGTCACTGGAGGAAAGATTTACTTCTACAAGCAGGATGACTATGTCCCGCCGTTGGTTGCGGGCCTAGAGAAGGCTCGCTCTAGCTTCCGCTATCAGACCGTCGATATCAATCCGTTCCGGCCAATGCTGGAAAAGGCGCTGGGCAGTGCGGCCGAGGCCCAGAAGGCTTGGCCGATCATTTCGCCACTAGCAGAGAAGTTCCAGATGGACCAGGTCGCTCTCGCCTACAAAGCCCTAGCTGCCGATCAACTTGAGGTGAACACCAAATTCCTTGCGGACATCGGTAAAATTTCGGTCCGGCTCAACAAGCCCATGCCAGATGTGGCAAATGCCGTGGTAGCCGCTGCCAAGGGAGATGTCACCAAGTGGGTGGCGCTTGATTCCTCCACTGATCCCGCCAAGAAGACGATCAAGGTGGAAACAAAAGGGAAAGATCTAGTTTTCCGCTACGGGAACCAAGCTGCGGATGTGAAGAACACGCCACGCGGTGTGGTGGATTACGTGAAGACCTTGGCCGACAACGAGCCCTTCAAGAGCGCCGCTGAGAGTAAGACAGTTTACGACGCTTTCCGAATCGCGGAGGCGTTGCAGCGGGCGACGGGCAGTCAGCTCTTTGCAAAAACGTTCTCAATGGAGCCCGTCGTCAAGCCCGGGGATACTGCGGTGCAGGTCGTCATGAGACCCCGCCCCGAAGGTGGTGAAACGGTCGAGCAGATCGCTGATTCCAGATCCCTATTCCTGAGCACGATGCGCTCCATTAAGGCAAATCCCAAGGGCGTTGCCGTGTTCCAAGTAGCCAAAGACGGCTTCGCTACGTACCTTGAAGCCCGCAAAGTGGCCGATGAAGTGGGAGTGCCGGCAACTTGGGAGTTTTACAATGCGCCTCCGACTGGAATCGAGATCGCGGTGAGAATTCCGAACTTCGAGGTACAGAGATTCCAGCTGGCTGCGCCTCCAGGTCCGCCGCCGAATCCCAACGCGGTCCGGATTGGGCCACCCAAGAAAACGCTGGACTGAGATTGTTTCTGTCTTTTCCCGCCCCCGAGTGCCCCCCCGCACTTGGGGGCTCTTTTGTGCTCGGGAGTTTGTCCCGACAGCCAGATGTCCTTGGGCAAGGCTGGTTGTCCCCAACCAGCCGTTTCAGCCCGGCCGCTATGCCTCCTTGCAATCTGACCGGCTCAACCTCCCGAATTTGCCAGCGCGGCGTGCTCCGGCGGAAGGAACTTCACGAAGCGAGCCTTATCGGTTCCCTTCATGTAGGCTTCCACGGGTGAGACGCGACCGGCCATGAGCTGAGCCATGATGGCGTCGTCCATGAACTGCATGCCGTGGGCTTTGCCGCCGGTGATGACGTCATACAGCTTGTAGGTCGAGCCTTCCCGGATCACCGCGCCGACTGCGGGGGTGGAGATGAGAATTTCGTTCACCGCAACCCGGCCAGGCTGGTCGATCCGTTTCATGAGCAGCTGAGCGACTACCCCGCGGAGCGAGGAGGAAAGCATGGTGCGAACCTGTGCCTGTTGGTCGGATGGGAAGACGTCGATGATCCGGTCAACGGTCTTCCGGGCGTTATTGGTGTGCAGCGTCCCGAAGACCAGCTGGCCAGTTTCGGCGGCCGTCAGCGCCAGGGAGATTGTTTCCAGGTCCCGCATCTCCCCGACGAGCACGATGTCCGCGTCTTCCCGGAGCGAGGCGCGGAGGCCGTCCGCGAACGTCGGACAGTGAATTCCCACCTCACGCTGGGTAAGGATCGACTGTTTGTTGCGGTGCACGAACTCGATCGGCTCCTCGATGGTGACGATGTGCCGGTTGTAGCTCGTGTTGATGAAGTCGATGAGGGCCGCCAGGGTCGTCGATTTCCCGGAGCCGGTGGGACCGGTGACCAGGACGATGCCGCTCCGCATGTGGGCAAAGCCTTCGACGGCCTTGGGAATTCCGAGTTGATCGAGAGTGGCGATCTTGGTCGGGATGAGCCGGAAGACGGCGGCGAGACCGTTCTGCTGCTTGAAATAGTTGCAGCGGAAACGGGAATTCACGTCCATTTCGTAAGCGAAGTCGAGGTCGCCTGCTTCGAGGAAGCGTTCGAAGGCTTTCGGATCGCAAATCTCGGCGAGGATTTGCTTGATGGCTTCGTGGGAGAGCTCGCCATCGGCGATCGGGACGATGGAGCCGTGAATGCGCGCTTTCGGGGGTTGACCTTCGGATAGGTGAAGGTCGGAACCGCTCCCTTGGACGAGCACTTCAAAATACTGGTCGATGATAGGCATGACGTGAGGTAACGCGGAGAGGGTTGTCCAATATCAGACGAGTCCGAGTTTTTGCTTCATGGTGGTTTGGTCCACGGCGCGCATGAGGCACTGCTCTTGGGAGATTCGCCCGGCGGTGAGATGTTCGTAGAGGACATCGTCCATCAGGCGCATGCCCATGTTCCGGCCGGTTTGCATGATGCCCGGGATCATGAACGTCTTGCCGTCCCGGATGGAGGCGGACACGGCGGGGGAGTTCACGAGAATTTCCTGGGCCAGCACCCGCCCTTCCTTGTCACAACGGGGGACGAGCTGCTGACAGATGACGCCCCGGAGTGATTCGCTGACCATCTGGCGGATCTGATCCCGCTGATCGACCGGGAATACATCGAGCACCCGGTCGAGCGTCCGGGCAGCCGAGCTGGTGTGCAGGGTGCCCATGACCAAGTGACCGGTTTCCGAGGCGGTGATGGCCAGGGAGATGGTTTCGAGGTCCCGCATTTCCCCGACCATGATCACGTCCGGGTCTTCCCGGAGCGCGGCTCGCAATGCGCGGGCGAAGGAGCCGGTGTGCAGGTGGACCTCCCGTTGATTCACGTGGCACGCCTTGGACTCGATGACGTATTCGACTGGGTCTTCCAAGGTGATGATGTGATCGGCGCGGGTGGTGTTGATCTCATTGATCATGGCCGCCAGGGTGGTCGATTTCCCGGAGCCGATCCCGCCCGTGACAAGGATCAGACCGCTGCTGTATTCCAAGAGAGGCTTGAGAATGGTGGGGAGTCCCAACTCGTCCATGGAGCGGACTTTGGTGTTAATCACCCGGCAGCAGACCGTCCATCCCAAGCGCTGGCGCACCACACTGGCCCGGAAACGGTGGGTGGCCGTGGCGTAGGCGAAGTCGGCGTCACCCCGCTCCATGAATCGTTGGAAGTTCCGCTCATCGATGAAGCCCTTGACGATGCGCTCCATGTCTTCCGCCGTGAGGACGGCTGCGTTTTCCCAAATCGGTTGCAACAATCCGTAGCGGCGCCACGAGGGCTGGGTGCCCGCGCAGAGGTGCAGGTCGGAGGCGTCGTATTCAACCGACAGATTCAGGTAATCGTCGATGTGGGGAAGGGTAGCGATGGTTTCGGACATGGCAGGCCGTGAAAAGACAAGGGTCGTCGGATGGGAGGGCGCCAGCTAAGCAAAGAGTCAGGGCTTTCGCAATACTGCGCTGAGCCATTTGTCGATCTCTTGCCCTAAAATCCGGCTCAAAGCGGGTTGAGCTGCACTTGTGAGCACCTGCCGGAGCAAAACGCCCGCGAGGTTTGCCATCATTCCGCCCCCGTTTCCAGACGGCTTGGCGGCCGGAGCGGTTTTCGATGACGGTGGCGCTGAGGGCGACATGAAGCGAAGGCCGGCGACCACTCCCAGCACCAGGGCACTCGCTAGCCAGCGCCACGATCCGGAGGCGTAGGACCGTCGAAACCTCGTCCCCAAGTCCAAAGCGCGCCCCATGCCTCCGAGATCCCGGGAGAGGGAGGCGCGGGTCCGGTCGAGCGTCGCGACGAGCTCTAATTTCGAGGGGTTGCGGGCTGGTTCCGGGCGAGCCATTGGCGATCCTTTTCCAGTTCGGAGAGAGTGCATTCGTAGAGGACCGCCGAGAAGCGGCGACGCGCGATCCAGAGCACAACGAGGCCGGCTATGAGGTGTAAGGCCGCCAACACGAGGCCGACAAATTGCCAGCGGACCTTGAGGCTCTCCGCTAACAGCGGCACGACGCAGGTCAGCGTCAGCAGATAGCCGATCAAAATGAGGAGAGCTCCAATCGCCCCGAACAGCGACCGGCCGCACAGTTCCCGGTAAGCCTCCCGGGTTTCCAGCGCCAGCAACTGGGTGCGTGCCTGAAGGTGGGCGATGAGATTGCGCGTGGTGACCCCGATCTGTTTTCCGGGTACGCCGTCATCGCCAAAGGGGCCAGCCATCAATCGGAGAAAGGGTGGAAGCCGCACGATCAACGACGGCGCATCATGAGACCAAGGACGAGACCGAGGCCAAAGGTCGCCAAAATCGATTTGGTTGGATTGGCCCGGACATAGGTTTCGAGCTCCTGCTGCCAATCTTGGACATGGGTGCGGGCCTGGCTCCATTGTTCCTCGGCGGCATCGCGGAGCTGCTCGGCTTGTGCTTCGGCGGCGGCACGCATCGTGCCGGTCTGTTCCCCTGCGGCGGCGCGGAGTTGGTCCGCGCGCTCTTCCGCCACGGTGCGGAATTGCTGGACGGTGGAAGCCGCCGCGTTGCGCAACTGCTCGGCGGCGCGCATCGCCTGGGTTTTGCCGGACTCCAGCAGAGAGTCGGGATTGCGAAAAGCGGGGGCGTTCGGTTCCATGGTGCGGGGGGGAGGATTGGCGTTGGGCGACGACGATGGTCATCAAAGCATCGGAGAGCCCGCGACGCAACCCGGTTCACGAGGATGGCGTGGGGTCCCCCGCCGCGGCAGTTTGTAACGGCTGGGGCGGGGCGCAATGGCCCGTCCTGGAACTGACCGCGCCCCTTGCAGCGCTCAGTTCACCAGTCCCGTCACCTCATCGGCGCTGGTGGCCAACACTAGGTCGGAATCGCCCTCAAAGACGATCCGGTGCTCGCGGACTTCAAACCCGGCTTCCTCTACCGCACTGAGGAACTCCTCGTGACTATGAATCCAGAACGTGCCGTTGCGCTGAAGCTGGGCGATTGTTTGGTTCTGTGATGTGAAATCCCTGGCTCGCCACAGGACCTGAAGGGCTTGAGGTAGCCCCCTTTGCCGGACGAGATCCCCGAAAATGATGCCACGCCACTTGCCGACGTCGAGGACGCGGCCGAGATCGCAGAGGAGGACGGAGCCGCCCGGGGCTAGCCGCTGGCGCATAGCCTTCAGTGTGCCCTTCGGATCTGGAAGCGTGTAAAGGCAGTGAAAGCAAAGAATTAGTGAGTAGCTGGGGCCGTCTTTTTCAAGATACTCCTTGGCGCCGTTGACGAGGAGGCGCACCTTCTGGCCTGGGCTGGTTTTATGCCGAGCTTGATGGAGCATTCGCAGGTCCGCATCGACGAGGTCGAGCGAGGCTTCAGGAAAATCTTCCAGCGCATGCAATCCAAAGTTTCCGGTGCCGGCGCCGAGATCGAGAATTCGCGTAACCGAATCAGTCGGGATGGATCTCCATTCCCGCCGAGCTTGCTCCAAGAGATCCCGGTAGGCCGGATTACAGTGGATGACTTCGTCGTAGCTCCTGGAGTAGTTACTCCAATCGACGTATGTGTGTTCAAGGCTTTGCATGGAGAGCGCGACTTGGGGTCAGAAGGATAGCGCGACCGAGGACTCGATTCCATCCAGTTGGGTCTGGCCAGGGAGGCGAAGGGCGAGGCGGTTGGCTTCTTCGGTGCTCACCGTGAACACCGGGCGATTTCGGGTTACCCAGGGGTAGAGCGAGCGGAAGTCACTCGCCATGAGGACCATCTCCACATTCAGTCCCGGGTACGGCTTGGGCTTGGAGATCGTGCGGAATTGAAGCATGCGTTCGTAAAGCTTCGCGTGCCGCTGACGAACGGCGATGATGATGTAGTCGACGTAGTGGGCGTAAGCGTTGACGCCGATGGCGCGGAAGAGAGCCATCTGCAAGCCCGGGGATTCCTCTCGGCCAATCTCGTGTGTCACCAGGCGGTTGGACTCCACCAAGGTTGAATCGAGCCCGAGTTCAACGGAGATTTCGTCCTTGTAGCGCTCAAACGCACAAATTTCTGGGGTTCCGAGCTCTGGGTTCCAGAGGTTCGCGCGGATGGAGCCTAACAAGGTTTGGCCGGATCTCTGGAAGATTCCGTAGGATTGCACGTTTGGGCAAGAGTCGTAGCGGTCGGGGAACTGGTCGGCGGCTGCATGTTCTACTGGGAGCGCGCCCACGGCGGAATACGCTTGGTGGCGCAAACGGTAGACGGCGGCGGCTTGAACTGGACCGTCCATACGTTCTAGGTGCAAATCGGCGCCGGTTTCCCCGATCGAAGACATCTTGGTGCGAGCAATCATTGTGGGCTTGATAGTCAGCGCCGACTGATGCTCAATCTAGAGTAAAAATCAACTTATCTTTAGTATCTTTAACGCGACGTCCCTCGCGCTTGTGTGCAGCTTCGCCCTTCGTGCCTGGGCCCCACTTTGTGAGGGATAGGGTGAAGCGGTAGACGTGCGGACGAGAAGCCGCTGGCTAAAGTTGCCCGCTTCGCTATAGGGATGTAGGAGGCCGCTTCCTCGTTTCTTAGGCGGCGAGATCGCTCGAGGCTTCGGCGGCGAGGCCGTGCAGATTCAGGTAATCCTCACACTGGGACAGGTCATTGAAGACCTGAATCTGGTAATCCGGACGGCGAGCGAGAAAGGCGAAGCAGTTGGCCACGCCCCAGCTGATCGAGTCCCGGGTGAGCAGGGCCACCCTCATGCGGCGAATCCGGAAGGTGATGCGGTGGGAGGATTCACTGATTCGCTTAATTTTGCGCAAATCCAGATTGAGACCGCTAGCCGCACTGAAATCCGCGAAGACCCGGCAGCCATCCCGGAATGCAATTTCTTCCAGTCCGCCCAGGTAGCTTATGATTGCGGTCATCGAGATCTGTCCAGTGAAACGCTCGTAGAGCACGTTTTGGTCCTCGTCGTAGTAATACTCGATCTTCCCTTTGGGATCGCTCGCGGCGAGGACGAAGTGAGTATGAAGGACATTCACCGGACGGGACTCTTAAATTTCTTTCTCGGGCAAGGCGAAAAAGGCCACGACGCTCTGGATGACGTGGTGGGGATCGCTCAAGGAAAACTGAGCCCATTCTCGAGTCCGTTCTCCGCGGTGCCCGACTAGCATGCCCAGAAGCGCGGTGACCAAGGCGGCTGCGGTGCGGTTGGGGCATGCATTTCCAGGAAGCTGGTGCGGACCCGCCAGCCGTCGCAGTTGGTCGCTGATCTCAGTCTTCAGGGTGCAGAAGATTTTGTCCGCCGTCTCGGCGGCATCGCGATCGACTGATTCCATCTCGACGAGAGCGCCAATCAGGAGGGAAGCCAGCGAAGTGCTCGCTTCTCCATTGCCCTCAGCGAAGCTTGCCAGCAGAGAAACAATTTCCTCGGCATCCTGGGTTTGGCGGATTTGGACAAGCAGCGGGTTGACGTTCCTCTCAAGGTAATTCTGGAGGCAACGCCGGTAGAGTGAGCCCTTGTCCCCAAACTTTGCATAGATCGCCTGGCGATCCATCGCCATCGCTTCCTCTAGATCTGGAAGCGAGGTGCCGACGAAGCCGCGGGCGGCAAACTGCTGCGAGGCGCGGTTGAGTGCTTCCTGCTCGTCAAGGAGCTCGCTTTTACCGTCGGTCACGGTAAGAAGCTTCCCTGTGCAAACGTTTGAGTTGCGCCTCATGGGTGGATAAAAGAGCCCGGGGCATCAATGGGATTGCCCGACGCAGACGATTGAACGGGCCAGAATGCTATGGGGAGGCGCATTGGGCCGACACGAACCGAAAATCATGCAAAGTGCAAGAAAAATCAGAGTTTCGGAGGGATAGAACGATGGCCGCAGATCGGAGCGGAGCGATTTGGTGAAAATAGATTCGGTAGCCTGATGAAGAGCTCAGATCTTAAGCGCAAGGGTCATGTATGACTTTGTACGGAGACGGTCTAAGAAATATTACTCCAAAATGCTAGGTCAAATTGACTTGATTCTGTTCCGAGATGCCTTAATTAACCCGCCCATGCCTTCCGGGCGGAAAAAGGAATTCGTTGAGGAGCAAGTTCTGGAGAAAGCCGCCATCCAGTTCGCTGCTTACGGATTTACCGGTACGACGCTAGCCGACCTTGAGGCCACGATGGGAATCGGCCGCCAGAGCATTTACGAAGCCTTTGGCGACAAGCGGAGTCTCTACCGAACCTGCTTGGAGCAGTATCGGCAAGTAGTGGTGCAGCCGCTTCTAAAGATGATCCAGGAAGCGCCCGGGATCGAAGAGATCGCCCAGACTGTGCTGGAAACAGCCCGGCGGTGTGCCTTGGAAAAGCCGTCCCATTGTGGTTTGATCTTGGGAACTCTAGTTGAGTTACAGAGCGGGGAACCCGAGTTAGCCAAAATCGGGGAGGCGATGCTGGAGTCCATTCACGCGGAGCTTCTTGCGGGGCTCACGCAGGGGGTGGGCAAGGGGACGATGACGCAAAGTGCCAGCCCGGATGAGATGTCCGCCTTGCTGATGTCGTCTTTTCTCGGAGTTTTGGCGCTCGCGAGGGGCCGCCGGTCGATTCAATGGGTGAATGCTGCCGCGGATCAGTCGTTGGCCGCATTCCGGAAGCTTTTAGCCGCGTAATCTACGCTTCTTGCTTTGCGCGGGCGAGCTTCGACAAACTTTTGTCTTTTTCGAAGCAACAATTCTTTACGCAATGAAGAAAATCCCTCTATGGTAAAAGAGGGAGGAGAGGGTGAGTGTGAGCCTTGCAGGAAACATCGAAACATTTTCCGCCTGGGTCATCCGGGTGGATCGTGACGTGGAAATTGAACAGGTTTTGGCAGCGGCTGTGGATGGGGCCTGGAACGGTTACCGGCAAATCTACCTGCTTACTGCGAAAGACGCGGACGGTGCATCTCTGGCGGACTTGTTAGCGGCGACCCAGTCGGCTGTTAATGACCAAAAGATCATGGTTACCGCGATTCAAACGGTCCGTTGGGACGCCTAGAGGATTCGCTCCCGGGTTGCGGCTACCGCATCCCCGACGGTGGTCGTTCGTGCTTGGCGGTCTCGTTTCGGGGGGCGTGCTCAGAGGAAGCGTGCGCAATCGCCAGCATCAGGGCTCCGGCCACCCCGATGAGCGCTGACGGGGCTAGCCAGTCCGCGAGCATGGGAAGCGAGACTGGGGACTCCTGCGGCAGCGGAGGCGCATAACGCTCGTTGAGCCGAGGGCTCAGACTCAAAAAAAGCTGGCGCGCCAGAGTCCGGCGGTCCGCGACGGAATGAAGGTTTCGTCCAGAGCCGTGCAAAGTCTCTTCAATCTGCCGGAGGTGCGGAATCAACTGAGGATCGACAAAGTCCCACTCTGGGATGCTGTCTTCGATGCATGCGCGGAATCGCAGGAACAGCGGCACTAATTCCGATGGGTTGAGCTTTGGGGAAGACAATAGCTCGGCAAATTGGGAGGCTTGGGCTTGGAACGCGTTCATGAATCAGGAAGCGGTGCGGAGTTGTTGGCGGTGAAGCATTTGCAGGCGTTCCACCAAGGCTTGCTCCTTGCGTTGGAGATCCTGGATGGTCGAGCGCAAGGTAGTCGCTTCTTGTGAGAGGTCAGAGATTTTCTCGACGTGCTTGTCCATTTCCTGGCGCAACAGGTCTGACTCGGTCCGGAGGCGCTCGGTGGCAGCCAATGCCTCTCCGCAATCCGAGGTCGCCAGCTCCATGGCCTCGCGCATGGATTCGAAGGCTTCCCGCTGAATGGTGAGTTCGTGCTGGCGCCGTTGCAATTCCTCCTCGATCTCCGCCACGCGTTCAAGGTGTTCCTTGTCCAGGGTTGCGCGTTGCGTTTGGGCTGTCCGCTCAAAGGACAACCACGAGTCTTTGGCTTCCGCGAGTTCCTTGCGAATGGTCGTCACCTCTTTACGCAGCGTTTCCCGCCTGACTACCAAAGTTTGCCAACAGCGCTCCTCGGCTGTGCAGGCGTGCCGCAGCTTTTCAAGTTGAGTGGACCACTCCAGCTTGGCTCGGACGGAAAGCCTGGCGAGAGAAGCTATGCATTCTCGTGTAATCACCCGCTCTCGTTGCAGTTCCTCAACCTGCTTATGCGTTAGGTCCTTTTCGCTCGCGAGTTCGGCAAGCGCCTTGCGCAGTTTGCCAAACTCGGCTTCCAAGGCGAGCCGCTCTTGGTGTTTCGCCTCCAGCTCCAACGCAAACTCTTCGGAACGCTGTTTGAGCCGGCGAAGTTCCTGGCGGCACGTATCCAAGAGAACGTGCGGCTCGCCTGTTTCGAATAGCGCGCGCTCTTTCTCAAGATGCTTGCGCTTGGCCGTTTCAAATTGCAGCCGGTCGCGGCGGAGCTGCTCTTGCTCGCTGCGTAGCGCGGTCCACTCCTCCTGGAGCGCACTGGCCGTTTCTGGATCTGGCTCGATCCCCGGCTCGCTCCCCAGCGCGAGCGTCGGCAATCCGTCGTCCGCCTGGGATAACAAGTGTCCTGGTGCGGACATTGGACTGTGATCTTGTCCGGTGGAAAAGCGGGCTCGCGCAACGCCGAACCACACTTCGTCACCTTCTTCCAGCCAGCAGCGGCGCACGGAGACGCCGTTGACGAAGGTGCCGTAGCCGGAGTCGAGATCGACGAGTTCAACCCCGCCGTCTTCACCCAGCAACACCTCCGCGTGGCGGCCAGCTAGCTCCCCGTCTGGGATGTAGAGGGCATTTCCCGGGCTGCTGCCGACGATTAGGCCGGAGTTGGGGATGGCGTAGATGCGGTCGGTACCGTCCGGGAATGTGACGGCGAGAAAGGGCAATGCAGAATCAAACGGCAGTAAAGAAGACGTCCGCGACATCGTAGGGGAAGGCTGGGAGGGTTTGTTTGTTAGCGGACAGCCGTATGCCAACCAGTCAGGGATCTCACGAAGGACATGTGGGTCCGCTGGGACCAAAGCTGGAGCCAGGCCAATGGCAGGGCGGAAACGGTTTCCGCCGAAGGAGCGGGAGCGGGATGATCCATGGGTAGCTTTTCTATCTGGGAGGCGACGTTCCTGAGCCAAGAGGAGCGGGCAGTAGATGCGGCTGCCCGCAGATCGACCGCCTTATCGAGATCTTTTGGGGTTAGGTCCCCAGTTTCGTAATGCAGGGCGAGCCGCTCCACGCACTTCGCCTCTCCGTGAGCCGCGCCGATCCGGCAGAGGTGGAAGGCCCAATCTTTATCCGTGGCGCCGCCCAGACCTTCCGCGTGCATCCAGGAAGATTCCCAGTAAGCTTCGATACATTTCTGATCAATTGCGACATTGAGCAGTTCCCGGGCCATGGGGAGGTTCTGGGTAGCCCCGGTTCCACGCATGCGGCAGATTGCAGCCAAAAAAGCGCCCGCTCCGTCATTCTTGGCACGGGCGCGTACCAGCCAACGGTAGCCTTCCTCGGTATTCTGCGGTAAGCCGCGACCCAGAAGATGGGAGACGCCGAGTTGGGTCATGCCGCCGGCCAAATCGCGATCGACGGCCTTTTGAAACCACTGGTTTGCCGTGACGGCATCATCGACCCGGGCGTCAGCGAAGAGCTTGCCCATGGCGAGCGCAAAGTGTTCCTCGCTGAAGAAGCGATCGGCCAGGAAGCTCCGTAGATCTTCGCGGGCGTCCGCCGCCACAGACTGCGACAAGTTCTCCGCAAGAACGGCCACGTCTCCAAAAGTTGCCGGAGGGGACTTCTTGAGTTCGGTGCTGAGGCGGCTGACAGGATCTGATTTCCTGGTCGGCTCCAAGGGCGGCTTTGAGGCGCGGGCTTGCCCTTGCGTGGGTTTTGGGTTGGCTTTGGGAGCGGAAGGCGTGGGCTTCGCGGGAGCTTTCGGAGCGGCCGCGACCGGAGCAGGGGGCGGCAAGGCTTTTGGGGGCTGGGCCACTGGGGCCTGAACTGGTTTGGCCGCGATCGCTGGCCCCGGGATTTGCCGTGGAGGATTCACGGAAACCTGCTCCAGGCTCGCGGATGTTTGCACTGGTTTTTGGGGTGGGGCTGTTGCTGGGGCGGCGACGGGGATTGCGCTCTTGATGGGAGGCGATTTTTTGGCAGGAGTGTCTGCCTGCGCTTCGGCCTCTGGTGTCTGGGCTGTTGGTGCTTCTTTCGGTAGGCCCGAAACAGGAATCAAGGCGGCTGACGACGGCGCTTCGGAAGGACTGGTCGCAGCAGACGCCTCGGGAATGCTGGAGAATTCCGTTGGCGCGGGCGAGGGAACAGGAGTCGCCATGGGAGCGGAGTCGCGCAACGGCAAAAAGTAGACCAACAGTGCCACCGCAGTGCTCACTAGGAGCAGCTCAAAGAGGTGGACGGAGCGCTTGCCGCCGGCTTTCCGCTGGGGGCGTTGGACCGGCTCGGCATCCCAAGTTTGGAGAACGTCCGAATGAAAGAAGGCTTCGGGGAGCGGCTCGATCTGGCGAAGGATGAGCGATGGAGCGGGCTGCGTGTCCACGTCAGCCGGTCGTGCCCCTTCGGTCTCGCTTTCTGCTGCCCAGATGTGCGTCGGCTCAAGAATGAGTTCCGGTTCCGGGGCTGGAATGGAAGTGGGGTCCTCTGGCGCTTCGACACTCACCCCGCTCCCTGGCAGCGGGGCCGGGAATGCGGATGGGAGGACGGCCGGTTGTAACGAGGGGAGCAAGCCCGCGATGGCGCGGAGCTTGTCCAGATCCTCTCGGATCACGCCGACCACGACGGACATCCGTTCCAGGCGGGCCCACCGGCTCAAGGAGCGGCAGAAGCGGGATACGTCGGCTTCTGATTCGTGAAACAGCTCGCGAAGTCGATCCACGACTAACAGCCGGGGGGATGACTCTGGCAAATGTCCGCGCAGCAACGAGGCTTCCACGATCTCCCAAGGCGGGGACTGGAGCGCTTCCTCCGGCTGGCGGCCCAAGAGTGCCCGGAGCGCTTCCTCCAGGGCCCCGATGGCTCCTTCTGGGTGCTCCGGCGTAAAAAGAACGCAGGACAGGTCCGGAAACTGGCGAGAGGCTTCGACGACCAGCTCCTCCAGAGACTCGGAGAGCTCGGCCATCGTATCCCCGGCCACTACGAGGACGCCGGCGCCGGCGTGGAGCGCAACCTGCAACTCTCCGACGACATCGGATACATTGAGGGCCCCGATATCCCGGAGTTGGCTTGGCTGATGGATTGGGTCTTCGGTAAACATGCTAAAGGATTTTGAAATTAGGCGGCCATGGCAGCCTCGGAGCGACGCAAAGAGAGCGCCGGTTCGGTTTGCGTCCTGGCGATCCAGTGCAGTTGGCCGAGGAATACAATTAGGCCAGGCCAATCCGCCCGGGAAAGGAAGGCACGCCGCAAGGAATAGCGGGCGGAGCGGTTCCAGGTCGATTCCTCGGTGTCTTGCAGCATGGACGCGGCCAAGGCGAAGAACCAGTATTTCGGCTTGGCCCAGTTTTGAGCGATGCGGACCTGCTCGCGTTGGGGGACAAGGGGCAAGAAATTCGCCAGCGTCCGAGGCGTGCGGAAATGAAGGTTGGACGGGAAGCTGCGGAATCTGACTTCGACGGAGGAAAGGAGCTGCGGACTCCAATCGCCCCGGAGGATCCCGCTGTCCAAAAAGATATCCTGTGCGCTGAGCCCTTGGACGTCCCAACCCGACATTCTCAGTCCCAAGAGGCTACGTCCGATCCGGCTGAGCAATGCTGCGGCTTCACTGGTGCGCATCGCGGGGCGGCGCTCCAGCACTTCCTCAAGAGAAATGCCTTGTGCATGCCGTTCCGCGATCACACAACCTGCCGGATCACAAAGAACGTCCTCCACCGGAAGGAGGGCGGATTTGGTGCGGCGGTGAGTCAGTTTGCGGGCCTGCGCGACTAAGCGCCGGAAGTTGGATCCGGCAGCTTCTTCCGCGGGAAGGAGATGAAGGCGTCTCGGCTCGTTGCGCAATTGATCGTGGGCGTCGTAGGAGGCCGGTTGGCTCAAGCAGCGACCGCCGCCTTCGATCGTGAATCGGCTTTCCAAGCGATGGATGGGCGGGATCGATTCGAGGAGCTGGGACTCTACCCGAGGCTCTAGGAGGATCGGGGTATCCGTTCCCGCTTCTGCCGCCGCAACGGCTAATTGACGCCCCAATTCCGCTGGGAGGCTGCCTGCGGACTCGCCTCCCTCCCGGAGGAACCAGTCAAAGATCGGCACGAGAGGATAGGGTAAAGTGCCTCGCAGCACTGGCCAAGCTTGGCAGAGGGCCGCAAAGGAGGAGACCACCTTCCGGGATGCCAGGAAGTAAAGCACAATGGCCAGTTGCTCCACCGCTTGCTCTTCTTGTTCCGGTCCAGCGGCTTGCTGGCAAGGCCAGAGCGGATAGTCCGCAAATGAAGGAACCCAGCCTTCTTTGCCCTCTCGGCAGAGGTAAATCGATTCTGGCAGCAGCGAGGGCAGAAACCCATATTGATCCCGGACAAAAACCAAACGATCCACGATGCGCCGCGCCAGGGAAAGGATGGCGTGAGAGGGTAGTCGTCCGTTGCGCCGGACAAAGGCCAAGAGGCTGTGGCCTGGCAGGAGTTCCATCTCCTGATAAACCCGGCCATCCCGGATTCCGGCGGCTAGCGGAAAGGCAATCCCTCCCCGGAACTGGGCCTGAACGGAACGGAGCTTCCGGTTTAACTCGCGGACGGCTTCCGGATCGTGTAGACCTTTGCGATGGTACTGCTTGAGCTGAACAAACGTGCCCCGGTCCGGAGAGAAAGTGAGCCGGGTATCTGCGTCGTTTCCCTTCAGTAAAAGCGGGGAAGAGTGAGGATCGAACGAGCGGGAAGAAGCCAGAGGAAAGGTTGCCGTGGTGTTCATGAGGGAGAGGAAAAGCTGCTCCTGGACAGCGGGCGCACAGTGCTAGGACTGGGTAAATTGATCAAGTAGTCAAAAAAGAAAAGATACCATGATGGTATAGACTTCTTAAGTATTTTTCTGGCCACAGTCGTGCATTCACCTGCCTCAGTGGCGTAACCCTGCGACATCGCTAGAGCGATTCTGCTAGACGCCCGGGCTGTTCTGTGGCCGCTAGAACCTGGGCGACAGCTTACTTTTTCGTGACGACTGGCTTATTCCGCTCCGGGAAGCAGGTGCGGCAGATCTCGCAGACGGTGCCGTCGCAGCCACGGGCTGAACAGTGTTCTCGGCCGTAAAAAATGATGCGAAGGTGAAGCTGATTCCAGCTTTTCTTGGGGAAAAGGCGCTTCAGATCCACCTCGGTCTGGGCCACGCTTTTGCCGGAAGTCAGCTTCCAGCGCTGCGCCAGGCGGTGGATATGAGTATCGACCGGGAATGCCGGAACCCCGAACGCCTGGGCCATTACCACGGAAGCGGTTTTGTGGCCGACGCCAGGGAGCGCTTCCAGGGCTTCGAAGTCAGCGGGCACTTGGCCGCCGTGCTGCTCAACGAGGATTCGCGAAAGATCCCGGATGTTTTGTGCTTTGCGCGGAGAGAGGCCGCAGGGCCGGACAATGGCGTCGATCTCCTCCACGGAACGTTGTGCCATATCACGCGGATGAGCGGCCAAGGCCCAGAGGGAAGGGGTCACGAGGTTGACCCGGGCATCGGTGCATTGGGCCGAGAGGAGGACGGCGACCAGAAGGGTGTAGGGATCCCGGTGGTCGAGCGGGATGGGGGTCTCGGGATAAAGCTCGGCGAGACGCCGTTCAAGGAAGGCGGCGCGTTCCGGCTTGGTCACGGGTTACGCGGATTTACGAGTCCGATGGGCCGCGTGTCGGCCTTGGCCCACCGGTCCACCGACGGGTTGGAGACCTGCCTCGAGTTGCATGTTCTTGGCGCGGACGCCGGTGAGCATTTGCCGGACGTAAGGGGATTTCTTGGCGCGAGGGGCCAGGATGGCCTCGCTTTCGGCGTAGCTGCCCCAATGGATGACCTCAATGCCCACGACGGGGGCACCCCAGTTGCGCATGGAGCGCATGGTGGGCTGGTAGATATCGATGGTGTCTGTCCCGACCAGGGCGCTGCCGTAGTCGTCCACTTCATAAACTTGGGATTGGCCGATGATGCGGAAGCGGGTGCCGACGGGGTAGCGGGACCAATCGGCGGCGGCGCTGCGGATCGGTCCGGTGCAGCGGAGGGTGGTGCCGCGGGCGGTGAGCTTGCCGTATTTTTGGCTATCTGACTCTTGATGACAGTAGGCGGTCGTCTTGATGACGAACTTGTTTGGCGGGGGTTGTGGCGTGCTGGCTGGCTGGCGGAAACGCTCCAACGGCCTGATGTCCGCGAAGTTCATGCGGGCGCTGGTGCAACTGGTCAGGGCGGCAAATCCAAGAACGGCTCCCGCGTGGATGATGGTCCAGAGAAGAGTCTGATTGCTGTTTTGTCGCTTCATGATTGCCATTTGAGCATTTTTCCCCACGCATTCACCTCCAGCGTGTGGACACAAAAACCGGATAAAAGCCTGAAGAAAGCTTTAAAGTCAAGAAGATTCCAGGTTTGACAAGGCATTGTGGTCGGCGCTAACTGGGTGTATTGGACTCGAATCCCGGCACCGCCGAACTGGAAAAGCGCATCCAGCGCCTCCTGGAAGCACCTAAGGCCCAGCCGATGACGCGCTCCGAGTTGGCTCGCGCGCTAGAGGTCGCGTCCAAGGATCGGGCCAATCTGCGCCAAGCCATCCGCAACCTGGAAGAACGCGGCGCGATCGAGGAATACAAAAAGTCCCGCTACGGCTTGCCGCGTCCAGCCTCCGCCAAAGGCGAGACTTGGGTGGGCGTCGTGGAATTTCCTTCCCCGGGCAAGGTGCGCAACGGGTGGATCGAGGCCAATGACGAGAGCCGCCGGACCTTGCGCGCCCGGATCGGCAAAGAAAGCGTCTTTTTCGGAGAGCGGAACAGCAGCACGGCGCTCCCGGGCGACACCGTGCGATTCTCCGTGTTTCAGGGGCCGCCTCCCGCTTGGCAACGCCACGTCAAAAAGTTCCGGGAAGAGCCGAGGGCGCGTTGGGAGGCCAAGGTGGAGGAGATCGTCCGCCGCAAACGCCAGCAGTACGTCGGCACCCTGCATTTGGAACGCGGCTACGGGCGCATCGTCCCGGACGAGCCTGCCTTCCACCGGGACTGCGATACGGACACAGCCGCCCTCCCGCCTGGAGCCGAGGACCGGTGCAAAGTCGTTTTTGAGCTCACGGCTTGGACCAGCCCGCTCCGCAACCCCAAGGTCAAGGTGGTCCGGGTTCTGGGGCCGATGGGCGCTCCGGGCGTCGATATCCTTTCCATCATTCACCGCTACGATTTGCCGCTCGATTTCCCCGAAGCCGTGCTGTTGGAAGCTTCGACAGCGCCGATCGAGGTGAGCGCGGAGGAGGCCGAGGGGCGGGAAGATTGGCGGGAAGCGTTCGTCATTACGATCGACCCGTTCGATGCTCGGGACTTCGACGACGCGATTTGCGTGCGCCGTCTGGACTACGGAGGCTGGGAGTTGGGCGTGTTCATCGCCGACGTCGCGCATTACGTGCGGGCTGGGGGAGCTGTGGACAAAGAGGCTCGGAAGCGGGGGAACAGCGTTTACCTGGTGGACCGGGTCATCCCGATGTTGCCCTTTCATCTCAGTAACGGCATTTGCAGCCTGAATCCACACGTCGACCGGCTGACGCACGCGGTGATCATGGAGTTCGACGCGCAAGGGCATCGGACCAAGTCGCGCTTTGCCAAGGCGGTGATCCGGAGCCAACGCCGCTTCAGCTACGAGGAAGCGTTCGCGCTCCTCGATCAGCCGGTGCAAAACGGGACGGGAGGCGATGCCCTGTTCAGCCAGGCGTTGCACGAGGCTTGGAATTTGGCGGGGCGCTTGCGGCACTTGCGGATGGAGCACGGATCGCTGGATCTCGATTTCCCCGAGGTCAAAGTCATCCTCAACGAGGCCGGGGAGCCCATTGATGTCCGGCTCGTTGTTTACGACATTTCGCACCAACTCATTGAGGAATTCATGCTGGCGGCAAACGAAGCGGTCGCGGAATTCATCAAGAACCGCCAAGCGGGAGCCATTTACCGGGTGCATGAGGATCCGGATCCGGAAAAGCTGTTCGATTTCCGCGAACTGGCCACTGCCTATGGCCATCCGGTCGGCGACGTCACGATCAAGAACGAGCTGCAAAAGCTCTTGCGCGCGATCCGCGGGAAGCCGGAGGAGCACGTGCTCAAGCTGAGTTTGCTGAAAAGTCTGAAGCGGGCGGTTTACAGCGAGGAGCCGTTTGGACACTACGGCTTGGCAAAGCAGAACTATTGTCACTTCACCAGCCCGATCCGCCGTTACGCCGATCTGGTCGTCCACCGGGTGTTGGAGAAACTCGCCACGAGCCCGGAAACGGCACGGCCCTTGCCGAAAAAGCCGGAACTGGCGGAAACCGCGGAGCACCTCTCCACCACCGAGCGGACCGCCGCGAGCGCGGAACAGGAGTCCAAACTGCTCAAGCAATACGAATACCTCATGCGCCTGATGCGCGAGAAGAAGGACGTCTCCTTCGAGGCCGTGGTCACCGAGATCCTGCCCCGCGGCGCCTTCGTCGAACTGCAGTCCCTGCAACTGAGGGGATTGCTGAAATCAGCCGATCTTCCTCTCGGCTATGAGCTAGAACCCCGGATGCAACGGATCATCGGTCCGCGCGGCAAAATCGTCGCCCGAGCGGGCATGATCATCCCGGTTCGGGTGCTTCGCGTCGATCTGGAGCGTAAACACCTTGATTTTACCTTGGTCACGGGCCATCGGCGTCGTGCAGAGGATGAAGGTAGCCGGCATTGACGTAGGAAAGCTTAGACGAAGTTTCGTCTGTGCAGCGGTCGGTCTCCTCCACGTCATCGCCACGGAGCAGAACATGCGGCTCCATTTCGTGGTCGCGGCGGTGGTGGCGGCGGCGGCTGGATTTTTCCGCGTCAGCAGCGTGGAATGGGCCGTGCTGATCCTCTGCATCGCCCAAGTCATGGCGGCGGAGGCGATCAACTCTGCGTTGGAGCGGCTGGCCGACCGTGTTTCCATGAAGGAGCACTTCCTCATCAGACACGCCAAGGATGCAGCGGCGGGCGGCGTGCTCGTGGTTTCCCTGGGCGCTGCGTTGGCGGGAGCCGTGATTTTCTTGCCGCGCCTTTGGGCGCTTTTGGTTTCTCGATGATGAATGCCGATGTTTTGCGGACGCACCTCCTCGGGTTTCTCGGAGAGGGACAAGTCTCCGTTGATCCCCAGCAGCTCAAAACCCATGCCACCGACAAGTGGTATGCCGCCAATGAGCCGGACGTGGTCGTCTTCGCGGAAAGCACCGCCGACGTCGCCAAAGTCCTGGAGTTCGCCCACTTGCACCGGATTCCGGTGACGCCTCGGGGGGCCGGAGTTGGCTACGTAGGGGGCTGCGTCCCCGTCCAGGCAGGCATCGCTCTCTCCGTGGCCCGGATGAACCGGATTCTGGAGATCAACCCGGCCGATGGCCTTGCTGTGGTGCAACCTGGGGTCATCACCGGAGATTTGCAGGATGCGGTGAAACGGCTCGGTTGGTACTATCCCCCCGACCCGGCCAGTCTGCGGGAATGCAGCATCGGCGGCAACGTCGCGACCAACGCTGGCGGGCCGAAGTGCTTAAAATATGGAGTCACCCGGAGCTATGTGCTCGGGCTCGAAGCCGTTTTGGCGGGGGGGGAGGTGCTGCGCGCCGGGGGCCGGACCCACAAAAACAAGACCGGGTTTGATCTCGTGGGCATGTTTGTCGGATCTGAAGGGATGTTGGGCGTGGTCACCGAGGTCACCTTGCGCCTGATCCCGCTTCCTCCGGCCCGGGCCACGTTGTCGGCTGGGTTCCGCACCTTTGAAGAGGCGGCTGCCGCCGTGCAGGCCGTGTTCGCCGCTGGGTTCCTGCCCTGCGCCTTGGAGATTTCCGATGCTTTCACGTTGCGGGCGGCCCGGGAAAATCCTGAAGCGCCGCAAAACGTGCCTCCGGGGGACGCCCACTTGTTGCTGGAGATCGACGGTCAACCGGAAGCGGTGGCCAGCGACTGCCGCAACCTGCAAACGTTGCTCCAAGGCTTGCAGCCCACGATGCTGGAGACGGCGGACTCCGAAGCCGCCTGTGAAGGGATTTGGGAAATCCGGCGCAGTTTTTCCTACAGCTTGCGGGCGACCGGGCTGATCAAGCTCAATGAAGACATCGTGGTGCCGCGGGGCCGGTTGGTCGATCTGGCCAAGTTCTCGCGTGAGCTTCAAGAAGAAACTGGATTCGCGGTGGCCAGCTTTGGGCATGCGGGAGATGGCAATATCCACGTCAACATCATGGTCAGCCCAGACGACATGAAGGCAAAGAAGGAGCAAGTGGACGCGGCGCTCGATCGTCTCTTCCGCCAAATCCTCGCCTGGGGCGGGGCGATCACGGGAGAACACGGCATCGGGCTGGCCAAAAAACGTTGGATCGGCGAGGCGCTCGATTCCGTGAATCTCGCTACCCACCGCGCGATCAAAACCGCGTTGGATCCGCACGGCATCTTGAATCCCGGGAAGTTCTTGGGTTGAGGCCCAACGGTCTCATGCCCGCTTCGCTCAAGACGCAGCGACGCGGAGGATGAGCGCTTCTCAGCGGAGCCGGGACGGGTATCGTGCTCGTGCTCAGCGAAGCGGTGCTCGGAATCGCAATCGAATTCGCATTGTAGCGGATCTG
>CAMCXS010000041.1 GCA_945883495.1 Akkermansia muciniphila | reverse complement strand
AGCACGCCAGCCAGATTTTGGCGCGAATCCTTGTCTTCGTCGCCTTGCTGCTTGGCATTTGGCTGGTCATGCTGTCGGGCCAGCCGACCATTCTTTGGCTTTGCGGCATCGTCCCGCTCGTCCTCCTTGGCGGCGGAGTGTTGATCGCCACCGGTGTCCAAGGTGCCATCGCCGCGGAGAGACCAGCGGGGAGGATTGCCTGGATCGCCCTCGGAGCCCTGGCCCTTCTCCTCTCCTTGTTTATCGCGATCGAACTCGGCATTCTCATCAGCCGGTTGTGAACGATCGCGTCCCGCCGCCCCCAGACGACGAGCCCGAACCGGTGCGCATCCCGATCACGGGTGAGCTCGATCTCCACCGCTTCCGCCCCGCGGAGATCGCGTCCCTCCTCCCCGAATACTTTCGCGAGTGCCGCCGCGGCGGGATTCTCACGGTGCGTGTGGTCCACGGAAAGGGAATCGGCACCCTCCGCGCTCAGGTTCGGCAACTCCTGGAGCGTGAACCCACCGTCCTCGGCTTTCGAACCGGCCGCGAGGATGAAGGTTCCTGGGGCGCCACCCTGGTGCAACTGCTCCCTTGGAACCCGGACGAGGAAGATTGCGAAAGGTAGCGTTCCGTGGCTATGGTGCCTCCGATGCCCCCAAAGTCCGCCGCCCTCGCGGAGGAAGCCAAGCCCAAAGAATATCCCCTTGGCCCGGATTCCACGCGTCGCGAGGGCATCCCTCAGGGCGCCGTCACCAAGCATATCTGGAAGAGCACCGTATTCGCGGGCACCACTCGCGAATACTACGTTTACGTTCCCCGCCCAGTACGATCCCAAGGGCACCGAGCCAGCTGTGAGGCTCGGCGGACCTACGAATTGTGCGGCACGTCCGTGCCCGCGGCTGTTTTGCGTTCTCGTGCACTTGGTGAACGACACCGTGGGAAGAAGCGTTTATTGGTTCTACTTTGAAGAGGGGCAGCCCCTTCCAGGAAGCTGCGCCCGGGCGGTTCTGAGGGACGCAGCGTGATACTCACGAACGGACGCGGATCTCCTTCACGCCCTTCCCGAGGTCCTTGATGACAAAGGCGATGTCGGGGAGAAACTGCTGGATCAGCGTCATGTTGGTTCGGATGTGATCGGTGATGGACAGGGTGTGAATCAGGCCTTGACCAGCCAGGGCCATGGGCAACACCAACTGATCCGCCAGGTGCACCCCTACCGGCGCGGGAGAAGCCAAATAGCCACGCAGCCCTTTGGCCGCACCCGCGGCGATCGCTTCAGCGGATTTTCCCATCTGCGCGATGCCCGTGCTGATCTCGACCACGTGGGCATGGCGGACGCCCAGCAGGATTGCGCTTCCAGGGCCGATGCTGTCGTTGGCGTAGCGCAGTTCGATCCGATCCTCGGGCCATTCCAGCAGTCTCGCGGCGGTGCTGATGGCGCGCTTCGCGATCTCTCCGGGCAAATGCGCGTGGAGGACCCGGCCGAATGGCTCTTCCAATCCGCCGCGCTCGGTCAAGATGAGGGGTCGCCAAGTCTGGAGTGGCCGAATGGTGGCCGTGAGCACGCCGCCTCCCGCCTGCATGAAGCCGGGCCGTTCCAGTGTCGCGGTCGCATCGACGCCCATGCGCCGGAGGATCGGCAGGAAACAGTGCTCGATGAACTCAAACGGAGGCGCCATGGGATTGTGGGTTCCGCCTTCGATGCGCAGCGTGCTGCCCGCCTTCGCCTGGAGCAAGGCAGGCAGCAGGGTTTGGAAGACCAAGGTGGTGCTCCCCCCTGAGCCGATGGAAAAGCGGTAGTCGCCCGGCTGGATCTTTCTTGGTTGAAACATCAGCTCCGTGGATCCGATCGTGGCGCCCTCAACCTCCGCGCCGCAGACCTCCGCGGACGCGGTCACACAGGTGAGGTGCTGACGCATGAGACCAGGCTTGGGACGTTTGCCCCGAATGTTCGTCATGCGGAACGCTTGCCCAGTCACCAGAGACAGGGAGAGGGCTGACCGCAGCAATTGCCCGCCGCCGGATTCGCCGGAGATGGAGAGAAGGGAATGTTGGGTAGGCTTCATCTCGAGGGAGAAGGGTTTCGGGTCTGGTTCGATTCAATCGTCCGCTTCCGAAGCGTCCTTGATGACAAAGCGGGCCTTCAGTTTGCACACTTGCTGGGCCAGTCCGGCGGTTTCGACACTGCGGAGAACTTCCGCGAAGTCTTTGTAGGCGGCCGGCGCTTCATCGATCGGGTATTGACGCCCGTTGAAGAGGATGTCGTGGGTGTTGAAATCCGCATCCACGGTGACTTGGTCGAGGCTACGAGCGGCGGCTTTGCGGCCCATGCAACGACCGGCCCCATGGTTGACGCTGTAACAACTTTTCACGGCACCTGGCTTGGCGACCATGACCACCGATCCGTCGCGCGGATTTCCGGGGAGCAGGATGGGATGGCCGGTCTCAGCGAACGGCGTGTCCTTGAGGGCATGGTGACCACCAGGGAAGGCCCGAGTGGCGCCTTTCCGGTGGACCCAAGCCAATTGGCCATCGACGACTTCTTGCCGCGCGATGTTGTGGCTGATGAAATACACCAGTTGCCCCGTGGTCCCCGGCAACACTTCTTGGAACGCCTCCAACACCAGCGCGTTGATCAGGAGATGGTTCACGGTGGCGAAGTTCGCTCCGAGCGCCATGTCGTCGAGGTACGCGTTCGCCTCAGGCGTCCCGAGCGGGGCGTAGACGAGTTGCTTGTCCTCGGCGGGAAACGGTAGGCCCCAGTTACGGAAGAATCCCTCCAAGGTCTTGAACTGGCGTTGCGCCAAGATGTTCCCAAAGCCGCGGGATCCGCAGTGGCTCAAAAAGGCGACGTGATTGTCCCGAAGCCCAAACACTTCGGCCGTGGCGCGCATCTCGGGATCGTCGGCGAGCTGCACCACTTCGCACTCGCCGAAGTGATTTCCCCCGCCATAAGAGCCGAGTTGCATCATCTTGTTTTCGAAGCCAGCAAAGCCGTTGAACGAGCGCATCTTGTCGAGACGCTCCTGCAGCGTGGAGACGTTTCCATCGTGACCGTAGTGAGCGCTGTCTTCACAACGCTGGGCCCACTCCGGCGGGATTCCCAAGGCTTCGCACACGCCACGGCTCGCGCCTTCAGTGCAAACCTGCTCGCCCAGATCCGAGGAAACGCGGCGGGACTTCTTCGCACACCGCTGTCCGCGGCCCGCGCCGGTCGGCGTGCGTTCCACAATCGCTTCGATGAGTCGACGCCGGATCGTCTTGTCCACAATTTCGTCTGCCGGAAGGTTCATCTGGAGCAACGACATGGAGCACTTGATGTCCACCCCGACCGGCCCTGGGTAGATGTGGGTAGGCGACACCATGACGCAACCGACAGGGGCGCCGTAGCCGGAGTGGGCATCGGGATTGAGGATGAGATCCGTGACGCCCGGAGCTGATCGGGAGTTGAGGGCTTGTTCGATACAAAAGGAGTCGAAGCCGGAACGAATCGCTTCGGTTCCGATCACGGTGATGGGCTTCCCAGCATTGTTGCGGGCGGGCAGGATGGCTTCGGCTTCGTTGATGGCGTGGAAGAGGGACATAGGATCGATGAGTGGGGTGAGAGATTTTCGGTGGAATGATGGCGATCTGAATTCGCCGGACGAAGAGCCACCTTGCGATCCCCGTGCCAATTCATGATCCGCAGCGGCGGCAATGTCGCTCGGACCGCATCAAACAAGCGGTAGAAAAAAGTTTCAGGAATTCTCCACGCCAAAATCTGAGCGAAAAAAAGCGAGAGGACTTATCCGGTGAGATAAAGTATTATCCGGATGATGACGCAAGCCAAACCCATCGTCACCTTCGGCTTCCTCGGCTCCACCTTGGACCGTGCTCACGGGGCAGAGCGCTGGTCGAAGTGGCGGCCCACGGTAGCGATGTGTCAGCAGGAGGATCTGTTGATCTCACGTTTGGAATTGCTCGTGGAACCGAAGTTTGCGGATCTGGCGAAAATCGTCATCGGGGACATCGCCAAGGTTTCTCCGGAGACCAAGGTGGTGGTCCACGACTTTTCGCTCAAGGATCCGTGGGACTTTCAGGAGGTGTATGAGCGGCTCTACGATTTTGTCCGGGGCTATGAGTTTCAACCAGATCAGGAAGACTACCTCACTCACCTGACAACCGGGACGCACGTCGCTCAGATCTGCTGGTTCCT
The DNA here is from genome assembly GCA_945883495.1 of Akkermansia muciniphila. GTDB lineage: Bacteria > Verrucomicrobiota > Verrucomicrobiia > Verrucomicrobiales > DEV007 > V1-115. The sequence goes on along the minus strand of CAMCXS010000041.1, from coordinate 49,236 downwards.
GCTCCATGAGGCAAACTTCATCCCGGCGCGCCTGCTGCAAACGTCACCCTCCCGAGAGGGCGGGCGCGATGCCAAGGCCTCGGGGCGTTACGAGATCATCGATCTGGATCTCTCCAAGTATGATCGCCTCGCGACCCGGTTCGCCCAGGAGCAAGAATGGACCTTGGATTTCTTGAAGAGCGGCATCGCCACCAAGAACAAGAACTTCAACCAGTTGATCGAGCAGATTGAGCTGGTCGCCGTAAACTCCAAGGCCCCGATCCTGATCATGGGGCCGACCGGTGCGGGAAAATCCATGTTGGCCAGCCGGATCTATGACCTGAGACGCACTCGGGCCGGGCTGGGAGGAAAGTTTGTTGAGGTGAACTGTGCCACCCTGCGCGGAGATCAGGCCATGTCAGCCTTGTTTGGTCACAAGCGGGGTTCCTTCACCGGCGCATTGTCCGACCGGCCGGGGTTGCTCAAGGAAGCGGACAAAGGGATGATCTTTCTCGATGAGATCGGGGAACTGGGGATGGATGAGCAAGCCATGCTGTTGCGGGCACTGGAGGACAAGACGTTCCTTCCCGTCGGCAGCGACCAAGCGGTCCGGAGCGATTTTCAGCTCATCGCGGGAACGAATCGTGATCTCCGGGGCCAAGTCACGGCGGGCAAGTTTCGCGAGGACCTGCTGGCACGAATCAATCTGTGGACCTTCACCTTGCCCAGTCTGGCGGAACGGCGCGAAGACATCCCGGCGAACCTGGACTTTGAGCTGGAACGCTATGCCAAGACGCACCGGCGCCAGGTCCGGATGAACAAGGAAGCCCGGCAAGCCTTCCTGAAGTTTGCCGAAGCGCCGGACGCGAGGTGGAGTGCGAACTTCCGGGACTTGAACGCCGCAGTGACCCGAATGGCCACGCTTGCGCCCAAGGGCAGGATCACGGTGGAATGCGTCGAACGGGAGATCGCTCGGCTCCGCGACGGCTGGCGATCCGAGCCAAAGACGGACGGTGAAGAGGTGATCCCGAACGAGCTGGATCCCTTCGATCGGGTGCAACTGGAATACGTGATCCGAGTGTGCCGAGAATCAAAGACGCTATCGGACGCGGGTCGAAAGCTCTTCGCGGTGTCACGGCTCCAACGTTCCGTACAGAATGATGCGGATCGGCTGAAGAAATACCTCGGACGCTTCGGTTTGAAGTGGGAGGACCTCCTGGGCTGAAGGGAATCTCCGCCAAGCGAGTCAAGCTCCCTTTGGGAATTTTGCGCATAAGAACACCTTCATTCCACTCCCCGGCCCCCCCTTCGCGCGCCGCAGAAACGCCTTGCCGGGTGCCCCGCTCTATCGGCCCATTGCTTCCTGAGATCCCGCTTGGCTGCCCGGCTCGGATGCCTCCACCTTGGGTTCCACCTCGACGGAAGCGGCCTCGGCCTCGCCCGCGACGCGAATTGCGTAGTTAACCGCCTTCGTTTTCGGTTTGTTTCCGTCCTGTCCGATGATCATTCGCCCGTCTGGGTCAAACGTCTGCCGCTCCCCTTTGATCATCCGCACCCAACCGGTGCAAATCCCATACGCATCGTAGGAAAACTCGTCCCGCCAGTTGCGGCGCCCATCGATCGTCGGGTCGGTGTAAAGCTTTGACGGATCGATCCTGGTCCCGTCGAGCGACGCAATCCTCTGGTTCGCGTCGTAAGTCCGCTGCGCCGTGGCCGGGAAGTAGGTGGTCACGAAGGCCGGGGCGGAATCGGAAACGCCGTTGGTGACGAACACCCCAATGTCCACCCGGTTCGATGCCAAGCTTGAGCCCTCGCGAATTGGCCTCCGCTCGTGCCATCCCACCCGAACTTCCACCACGGAGGCTTGCGGATCCAACGGTTGAAAGGAAATCCGCTTGGGATCCCCGCGCAAGACCGACCAGTGAAACTGCAACGGCCGTCCGTGAAAATCGACGCTCTCCCGCGCACTCACCACCATGCGACGGCTAAACGCCAACGTGCGATGCACCCGCGCGATGGCGCACGGGGTGTCGAACAGCGATTCCGGCCCATTCGCGGCGGAGTCCAAACCGGAGAGGAGCCGACTTTCTTCCAGCACGCGCAGCCGGACGACCGGAGGCAAGGCATCCGGCGCGATGTCGTGAGCCATCCGGACCATCGCGGGCACATCCAAGCCAGCGGCGTCGAACACCGTGGGATGCGCTTCACCGCTGAAGTAGCCGCCCGCCACGCCGCTTCCTTTTTCGCCGCGGTAGGTACGTCGCAAGATCATTTGCAACGCCGGCATCAAGGCGCCCCGGCTCGCCAGCGCGGTTTTCACCTCCGGTCGGAAAGCGGCCATCGTCGCGGCCATGGCCTGTAAAAACGGCTGATCGGAGCCCGATGAGCCTTGGGAAATCAGCAGATACGGAGTGTTCGCCGGATAAACGTCCCCCAGAAAATCGACGTCGTGGTCCCGGTGCTCCGGGTAGACGTAGAGGTGGTTGCTCTGGTATTGCGCGAAGAGCAACGCAGGCCCGCCACGCGTCCCGTAAGCCAGGCGCGGCATGCTTCGCCATTGCCAACTCCCCGTGACCGCCGTCGAGGAATTCCCCAGGGTAATCGCATTGGTAAAGAGCCGAAGTTGCAGTCCGTTGGTCAACCCTTTGGCGGCGGATGCGTCATCGCTATACACAACCCGGGTGAACTGCGGAAACGCCGCCAAATCCATCGGCGAATGGCCGAGATCGTGGTTGTCGTAAAGATCCCGCCAATTTCCCGCCGCCGTTCCTTCCGCAAACCAGCCCCGCAAAAGGTCGCCAACCTCCCCCTGCCCCACGGCGATCGGTCCAGCCCGGGGATCGGCCTCGGGGAACTCGAAGAAACTGCGGAAGGTGCCCGAGCGGAAGTCCCAGGCGGTGTTTGCCGCGTCCACCCGGGCGAAGCCTGGTTCAACCCGGGCCGGAGGCGCCGCCACTGGCAAGGGAATGCCCGCCAGCCTCTCCGCGTCTTGGACGATGCTGGCGAATTCCGCCTCCGTTTGCAGCAAGGCAAAGTCACGGTCCGCACGAAGCGCCCGGGCATCCCGGAATCCCAACTCCACCGCCCGGCGCAAATCCGGCCAAACGGCGTCCCGACGCCCTTGGAGCGCGAGCACCTTTGCCCGGCTGTAGACGGCGACCGGGTCCAGGGGAGCCAGATCGATCTGCTTGGTCACACTAGCCTCCGCCGCCGCGTAGTCCTTGCGCTGCACCGCCAAGGCCGTTTCCCGTTCCAAGCTCCAGAAGAAATCTTGCAGCTCCGGAAGCGCAAATACCCCAGGAACTGGCTTGCCGGGTTCCGCTTCCGGGCCGGCCAACGCCACCGCTCCGAGTGTGATGGCCCCTAGCGCCACCGCGGCGAACAGTCCCCCGCGACGGGCGTTGGTCCCGCCAGCCATGAAAACAGAAATCATTCGTGCTGCCTTTGGACGTGGTCCGCCGACTTTCCAGCCAACCCCCGTCACTCCGGTTCGTCAAGATGTTCCCTTGAGTCCGCCGTGATGCTGCGCTATCGACGTTCTTTCGCTCCGATGGCGCCGGTAGTCCGGGCCGGGCATCCAGAGCGTCTCCCCCTGCAAATTTCGTCACCCGACATCATGGTAAAGTGGATTCTCAAAAAGATCGTGGGCAGCCAAAACCAGCGCCGGCTTCGGCGCTTCTGGCCCATGGTCCAGGAAATCAACCGGATCGAAGCCGAGCTGCAATCACTGCCCGACGACGCGCTTCGCGCCAAGACCGCTGAGTGGAAAGCCTACCTCGCCCGGTATGCCGATGAGGTCGAGTATTTCTCTCGCCGCAAGCTGGAGTCGCTGCCCGCCGAAGAAATCGTCGCGGTGCTCTCCGCTTGGGCGGAGCGCTTGGAGTCCTTGGCCAATGATTTCCCGGAAGCCAGCGCCAAATCCGTCAACCTCCGCTCCCTGATCGCGAGCAACAGCGCGGAAGAGGCCCGGATCGACGCCATCGTCAAGATCCAGCACGACTACCACGAAATGCGGGACAAATTCCCGCCCCTCCGCGCGGCCTACCTGGATCAAATCACGACCGAAGCTCTCGCCGTCGTCAAAAACACCGCCCGGCGCCTCAGCGGGACCACCATCATGGTTTCCGATCAGCCGCTGACCTGGGAAATGGTCCACTTCGACGTCCAGCTCATCGGTGGCATGGGCCTGCACAAAGGGATGATCGCGGAAATGGCCACTGGGGAAGGCAAGACCCTCGTCGCCACCTTGCCGGTCTTCCTCAACGCGCTCACCGGACTCGGCGTCCATGTCGTCACGGTCAACGATTACCTCGCCCGCCGGGACTCTGAGTGGATGGGGCAACTCTTCCGTTGGCTCGGCCTCACCGTCGGTTGCATCCAAAACAACCAACCGCCGCACATCCGCCGTGAGCAGTATCAGTGCGATATCACCTACGGCACCTCCAGCGAGTTTGGGTTCGACTACCTGCGCGACAACGGCATGGCCACCTCCTCCGCCACCCAGGTGCAGCGCGGCCACTACTTCGCCCTCATCGATGAGGCGGACTCCGTGCTCATCGACGAGGCCCGCACGCCCTTGATCATCAGCGGCCCCGTCGCCTCTCCCATGGCGCCGCAATTCAAGCGCTTCCAGCCGATCGTCCAACAGCTGGTCAAAAAGCAGATCCTCCTCTGCAACGGCTTCGCCAATGAAGCCAAGAAGGCCCAAGACGCGGCCGATTGGGACGCCGTCGGGCTCAACCTCTTCAAGGTCAAGCTCGGCCAACCCCGCCACCGCATCCTGCAACGGATGCTGGAAGAACCCGATGTCCGCCGCGCCGTGGACAAGGCGGAACTCTCCTTCTACCAGGATACCCAGAAGAAAGAACTCTTCGCGCTGAAGGAAGAACTCTACTTCACGATCGACGAGAAACAGCACGACGCCGACCTTAGCGAGAAGGGGCGCGAATTCCTCAATCCCGACGATCCAGAGTCCTTCCTTCTCCCCGACCTCGCCGAGGCATTCTCGGAGATCGATGGCAATCCCACGCTCGACGACGCCCAAAAGGAAAAGGCCAAGGACGATCTTCAAGCCTCGATGGATGGCCAAGCGCAGAAGATGCACTCCATCAGTCAGCTGCTGAAGGCTTACTGTCTCTACGAGAAAGACGTCGATTACATGGTGGCCGAAAACAAGGTGGTCATCCTCGATGAAAACACCGGCCGTCCCATGCCCGGGCGCCGTTGGAGCGACGGTCTCCACCAAGCCGTCGAGGCTAAGGAAAACGTCCGGATCGACCAGGAAACCCAAACCCTGGCCACCATCACGATCCAAAATTACTTCCGCCTCTATGAAAAGATGGCGGGGATGACCGGCACCGCCGAAACCGAGGCCGCCGAGTTCCACGACATTTACCACGTCGATGTCCTCGTGGTGCCGACGAACCGGCCCATCTCACGGATCGACCAAAACGACAAGGTCTACAAATCCCAGCGGGAGAAGCTCAACGCCGTGGTCAACCACGTCAAGGAGCGCCATGCCAAGGGCCAGCCGATGCTGCTCGGCACCGCCAGCGAGCGTTCCTCGGAGATCCTCTCGAAGATGCTGAGCCGGGAGAAAATCATCCACAACGTCCTGAATGCCAAGCATCACCGGCAGGAAGCCGAAATCGTTGCCCGCGCCGGCATGAAAGGCGCCGTCACCGTGGCCACGAACATGGCGGGCCGGGGGACGGATATCAAACTCGGGCCCAACGTCACCGAACTCGGCGGATTGCTCGTCATCGGCACGGAACGTCACCCATCCCGCCGGATCGACCGCCAGCTGCGCGGCCGTTCCGCCCGGCAAGGCGACCCCGGGGAATCGATTTTTTACGTCAGCTTTGAAGATGACCTGATGCGGCAATACGGCGCGTCGGACCGGATGACCAAGCTCATGGAGCAGCTCAAGCTGGAAGAAGGCCAGGAGCTGGAAGGCACCCTTCTCACCCGCACCATCGAGATGGCGCAAAAGCGGGTCGAGGAACGCAACTACCTGCGCCGCAAGTGGGTGCTCCAGTACGACGACGTCATGAACCAGCAGCGGTCCGTAATTTACGGGTACCGCAACGAGGTGATCCAAACCGAGGATCCGCACGCACTCATTCTTGAAGTCATCGAGGAAGCGCTGCCCGCACGCGTCCAGGAATTCCTCTCGCTGGAGGACGAAGGCACCGGCACCGGTCTCGATGCCCTCATTCACTGGGTCAACATGACCTTCCCCATCCGCCTCACCGGCCAAGCCGCCGAGGAACTGCGAGGCAAGGACGCCGAGGAAGTCGTGGCGATTCTCGACAAGCGCATCCGCGCCGCCTACGACCTGAAGATGGCCCACGAGAATCCGGACCATGCCGATGAGTTGGAGCGTTTCATCATCCTCTCCGCCGTCGATAACCTTTGGAGAGAGCACCTCTACGCCATGGACGGGCTCCGGGAAGGCATCGGCCTCCGCGCCCAAGGACAGAAAGACCCGCTCGTGGAATACAAGAAGGAGGGTTACGACCTCTTCGTCGGCCTCATGGGGAGCATCAAGCTGGAGATCCTCAACAACCTCTTCCGCAGCACCACGAATCCCGAGGGCTTCCAGTCGTTCCTCGGCAAGATCTCCAGTGGCCGTTCGGATCTCGCCAGCCTCTTTGGTGAAAACCCCGCGCCGCAACCCCAAGACCGCATCGCCGCCGTCCCCCCATCGGCCGCGCCCGAACCTTCTCTGAGCGGCGGGCCCGGAGACATCGAACTCCCCACCATCCAACTCCCCGTCAAACGCGAAGCCCCCAAAGTGGGCCGCAACGATCCCTGTTCCTGCGGCAGCGGCAAAAAGTTCAAGCAATGCTGCGGCCGCAAGGCTTGAGCGAGCTGAGCTCCGCTCGAGTTGATGGTTGAGGGGCGGGAAGCGTGGGCCGATGGCGGGATTTGGCTAATCCTCCCGACTAACTCGATCCAGTTAACGGGGCTGGAGCGAGGGGACCAAGCTTGGTGGAGTGGGAGTTTTGATGAACCGATTCAAACTCGATTACGTGCTCGTGCTCGTGCTCGTAATCGAAACACCGTTGAACCTCCAGGCTAACTTGCGGGCCCCGGAGCCGAAAAGTTACTCTGCGTTCCACTTCGGCGCGCCGTGGATTGTCTGCTAAATCCGGCAATGGAGTCATCGCACGCAAGGCGCAGAGACGCGCAGAATCAGACAGGATGGTGAACTTGAGGCGCTCACTCACCAAGTGGGCGCCGACGGCCCCCCGTTCCAGCCATCAAAATCCCCAGTCCTCCGCGCCTTGTGCGCGTGAGCCCAGACCATTTCCGTTTTTAGGCTAATCAAGAAGCCGCCTCGGAAGAAGCTGGAAAACCTCCTCCGGGGCGGCCTGGCCCAAAAAACGTGCTGACTGCAATCAACCACTCGTCTCTCAAGCCACCAGCGCGGAATCTGCGGCTCCGGCCACCGCAACCAATCCCACGTTTTCCCCACGCGCTGGGATCTCCAGCGTCAGCAAATTCCCGCCCATGGCCAGCAGGGCCGATTCCAATCGCGCCACTTCGTCAGCGGCCGCCACCGCATCCCGCTGCAGCGACGCCGCCACCGTGGTCGCCGTCTCGGCCCGGGCACGTGTTTTCTCGGATTTGATCCGGGCGGCGAGGACTTTGCGTTGCGCCGCTTCGATCTTCCGCGCCGTTGCTTCTTCCGCGGCGGTTTCAGACTTCCGCTTTCTCTGCTCGGCACGGACCTCCCGTTTGGCCCGCTCTTCCGCTGGGCTTTCGATGTGCAACGTCGCCCAGCGGACATCGTCGTCGGACAACACGTGCCCCACTTCCGTGATCAGATTCCGCAACCGGCTCCGCAATAGAGCTTCGGCCGTTTTGCTCTCCTTCACCAGCTTCCGGTGATTGGCGGCATGCTTCTTAATGGCGTCCAACGCACTGTCCAGGGCTTTCCCAGCGTTCATGAACACCTCGGCGGTCACTTCCAGGTCCTTGTTTTCCCATTGCGGGTTCTTGGCGAAGAACGCTCCCATCTTGGTCAGCAAACGCGCCTGTCCCTTGAAGCTGGAGGGCATTTCCAAGTTCCGCTTGTAGCCCGCTTCGACATACGCGGGATTCCACCGTTCCCCCAGTTTCAGCTGCAACACCTTCTTCCCGGCCGCGATCCGCTCTTCCGCAATCCGGTTTGCTTCCTGCAAAGCAGGCTGCAGCTCCCGGGTCAGTCGAGAGGTGGACGCCTCCGTTTCCGCCGCTTTCGCCTCATAAGAGGTCGCCGCGGCCTGGGCGGATTCCCCTGCCTCCTTCGGCAGGTCCAACGTCATCAAGAGCGCAAAATAGCCCTGGATGAGATTCTGGGCAAAGCCAGATAGCTTATCTCCAATCGATTTCAGGTTCATTCTCGATTTCTCTAAGTTCACCCTAGCCACCCCGATGCACCACTCAGCACAAATGGAGTTGCTACGATGCAGTGATTATTAAGCTTTATTAATAATCACTGCAAGCGACTTTCTTTGGTTTTTATAGTGAGTCAAGCTGATCGATAAAAGAAGCCTTCAGACTGCCGTGTTGCACGCCGCCGTCGCCCAGGGCTTGCCTTTGTCCCTCATCTCGTAGGTTGGACCCGTCTACCCGACACGTAGCTTGGATCTGTGATCCGAGCAGCAACCATCTTGGGTGGTCGGATCACAGATCCAAGCAGCAACCATCTTGGGTGGTCGGATCACAGATCCAACCTACTTACCAAACGCATCGAAGTGCCACCCCGCCTCGGCCCAGTCGGGCGCGATCCAGCATCGCCAGGCCCGCTCGTGACTCAGCCCGGCTCGTTCTGGATTCCGTCCTGTGTATTCGATCGCATGGGCCAGATGTTCCTCGTCCCGGATGATGCGGTCGTAACTCTCCTGTTCCCAGAGCCGTTCGCCTCGCCGCCCCCGGCTCCACTGGATCTCCCGGGAGACGATTCCCTTGATGCTTTGGAGAAGCTTTTCCAACGCTTCGCCCGCAAACGGCCGGATGAGGAGATGGCAATGATTGGGCAGGATGGCATACGCACCCGTGTGGTAGCGGCTGCCGTGGAACCGGGTCATCGCCTCGGCCAGCAGATCTACGTGGTCACGTTCGTGGAAGAGGCAGCTCCCATACCCTTCATCCAGCCAGGCATCGACACGCCGGGTGAAGTCCCGCGCATACGCCTCCCACTCCGCTTCGCCGCGCGGCTCCGGGTGGCGGGCTTCCCAATCTTGACGCAACCGCCGCAGTTCCTCCACCCGGTGGCGCGGAAGGGAGTCCGCCTGCCGGAATGTCACCGCATAGGTCGCGCCCTCTTGCCGCCAGTGCGGGAGATGACGGTGGTAGATCGTCACCGGCGCGTGCGGATCCAGGCCGCGGAAACCTTCGGGCGCGGGGAGGTTCCACATGGGTTTGGTTGGTTGGGTTCCTTCGTTTCGTGGGTTGGATCTGTGATCCGACCGTGAATCATGATGTAAACTGGTCGGATCACAGATCCAACCTACTTTTACGGTTGATTGCCTTCGTTTCGTAGCTTGGATCTGTGATCCGAGCAGCAACCATCTTGGATGGTCGGATCCTACGGTTGATTGCCTTCGTTCCGTAGCTTGGATCTGTGATCCGAGCAGCAACCATCTTGGGTGGTCGGATCACAGATCCAACCTACTACCGAGAAGACCGCCCTCCCCAGTCGGTTTCCCGCCGCGACGGGTTCGAATCGCTGCTTCCGCTCCCCACCGTCCACCTGTGCGCCCAAACCACCGGCGTCTCCCCGCGACCCTATACGACCGGTGCAGCGCCGCCTGAATCCTGCCCGGGGCCTCTGCCACGTGGGCAAACCCAAATCAACGTCTCCTCGCGATCGTTCCCACGCGTGCGGCCCGGCTTTCATGCTCCCCACCAACACCTCCCACTTGGGCGCCCCCAAATCGGCATCTCCTGGCGACCTTCGCCACGGATGCAAACCCGCCCCGACGTCTCCCGGCGGCCTTCGTCACGCAGGCAAACCCGAATCGGCATCTCCTCCCAGCCTTCGCCGCGTGAGCAAACCCGAAACGGCGTCTCCTCCCAGCCTTCGCACGCAGGCAAACCCGAATCGACGTCTCCTTCCAGCCTTCGCACGCAGGCAAACCCGAATCGACGTCTCCTCCCAGCCTTCGCCACGTGAGCAAACCCGAATCGGCGCCTCCTCCCAGCTTTCGCCACGTGGGCAAACCCGAAACGGCGTCTCCTCCCGGCCTTCGCCGCGTGAGCAAACCCGAATCGACGTCTCCTCCCAGCCTTCGCCACGTGAGCAAACCCGAAACGGCGTCTCCTCCCAGCCTTCGCCACGTGGGCAAACCCGAATCGACGTCTCCTCCCAGCCTTCGCCACGTGAGCAAACCCGAATCGACGTCTCCTCCCAGCCTTCGCCACGTGAGCAAACCCGAATCGACGTCTCCTCCCAGCCTTCGCGACGTAGCCAACCCCCGTCTCGATGTCCAGCCCAGGCCCTTGCCACGGGCGCGGCCCAAATCGGATGCTCCTCCCAACCTCTTCCGCGAACAAAAACCCGCACCCGCATCTCCTCGCCGTCTGCCCTGCGAACAGCGGCCAGCGCAGAGCGAAAATCCCTTGCCAAACGGCAGGACAGAGGATCTACTGCCCAAAACTAACGAAGCCTCAACCTGAGGGCGGGGTAACACCCTGCAACTCCCTCCGGCGGCCATAATAAGTTATTGGCAACGGGAGGCTCAATTAGACTGTTCTCCCACTATGAAATTTCACGTAACCCTGTTCATGCTCTGTGCCGTGACCGCATTTGCGGACGAGAAAGCATTGAACACCATCTACAAGAAACAGATCGATCGAGAACGGGCGATCTCGGATCAAATCGACGCATCGAACAAGTTTTATGAGCGGGATTTGGAACAAATGCTTCGTGCCGCCACTCAAGCCGCTGACATAGCTAGTGCACAAGCTCTCAAAGATCAGATTGATTCCCTCCAGCACAACGCCGTTGATGATTTAGCTGGCACTTGGGTGGTCAGGGCCGACAGTGGATACACCGCAGAGGTTGTATTAAATCGAGACGGATCAGGCACGCGCTCCGACTCTGAGAAGAAGTTCTATTGGTTTATTCGCGGTAAGGTTCTCTTTCTGGGCTTGCCAGATGGTATTTGTGACCAATTCACCCTTCCAGTTAAAGAAGGCAGAGTGAGCGGCGTAAATAGTGTGAGAAATGCTCTTGTCTTGTCGAAGAAGCAATGAAGGATTATCCACAAAGGGGAGAACAAGGGGCGGATGACCAACGCCTTATCGGCGTGGCATCGCCCTGACGTTCCTCCAGAAAAACACATGCCATTCGATCCACAGAATCACCTGGAAAAATCGCTCCTTCAGGCGGCATCAGATCCAGCCCATCGACTCCAATTCTACAAGGATCTGGTAGGCTCGGACTTCTTCATCGTTCAAAAAGGTCCTCCACCTGAGTCCACCCGAGGCAAGGTTTTATCGAAAGGCACGTCGCTTCAGGTCCGAAGCGTGACAGCACTTGATCTGGGGTGTAAGAATCCTCGAACATGCCTGACGCCCTGATCATCTTTCTCTTCGTCTCCGGACTGTTCCTGTTCTGGCTGGAGCTTTATGTTCCTGGCGGCGTCATCGGTCTGGCCGGGATTGCCGCGATCATCGCGGGCATCGTTCTCTCCTTCGCCAACCACGGAATCGTCGCCGGAGCCGCCACCTCCGCTGCCGTCCTCACGGTCACCATCCTCATGGTGCGCCACTGGCTGCACACCTTCAACCGCTCCTTCTTCGGCTCCCGGATGACCAACCGCGAGGTGGCTGGAAAGAATGATTTCGTGGACGAAACCCGTTCCCTCGCCGGTCAACGCGGCGTCACCGTCTCCCGCTTGCAACCCGGCGGCAAGGCCCAGTTCGGTAATCGACGGTTCGACGTCATCGCCCAACTCGATCCAATTGAGCCCGGGTGCGAGGTCGAAGTCGTCCGGGTCAACGGCATCGCGATCATAGTGCGGGCGATCGATTGACGAGACTCGGAATTCTTGGGAATTCCGCTACTCCATCTCTACACTCGTAGCATTCCGCCCTTGTTGCCCATCGCTTCCATTCCCACACCGACAGCAATCGGTGATTGACAAGCATCCTCAGCCCCGGGACTCTAGAAGTCACCATGGACCCCGTCAGCACCGTTATGGAGTTTTTCTCGTCCTCAAGCTTCGGCTTCATCCTCATCGCGATCGTTGCCGTCATCGCGATTGTCTTCTCCTTCATCGTCATCCGGTTCTTCAACATCTGGCTGCGCGCCGTCGTATCCAACGCGCCAGTGGGCATGCTCACCCTAGTGGCCATGTGGCTGCGTCGGGTGCCCGTAGAACTGATTGTCAATGCCCGCATCACTGCCTGCAAAGCCGGCCTCAACATCAACACCGACCAGCTGGAGGCCCACTACCTGGCTGGGGGAGACGTCGATCACGTCATCCTCGCCCTCATCGCCGCCGACAAAGCAGGCCTCGGCCTCAACTTCGATCGCGCCTGCGCCATTGACCTCGCCGTCAAAGGCACCCGCAAAACCGTGCTCGAAGCCGTCCGCACCAGTATCAATCCTGCCGTGATTGATTGCCCTCCCCAGACAGCCACCGGAGCGATGAACAAAATCGAAGCCGTGGCGCTCGATGGCGTCTCCGTCTTTGCCCGCGCCCGCGTCACCGTCCGCACCAACTTGGACCGGTTCATCGGGGGAGCGACGGAGGAAACCATCATCGCCCGCGTCGGCGAGGGCATCGTCACCTCCATCGGCTCTTCCCGCAGCTACCAGACCGTCCTCGAGAACCCCGATCACATTTCCAAGCTCGTTCTCTCCAAAGGTCTCGACGCTCATACCGCCTTCGAAATCCTCTCCATCGATATCGCCGATATCGATCTCGGAACCAACCGCGGGGCCAAGCTCCAGATTGAGCAAGCTGAAGCCGACAAAGAGATCGCCCGGGCCAAAGCCGAAGTGCGACGCGCCGCCGCAGTGGCCACGGAACAGGAAATGCAGGCCAAGGCCCAGGAAATGCGCGCCCGGGTCATCGAAGCCGAAGCCCAGATCCCCCTCGCCATCGCCGAAGCCTTCCGCAACGGCCGTCTCGGTGTCATGGATTACACTCGTTACAAAAACGTCCTCGCGGACACCGAAATGCGCGAAAGCATCGCCGCCGGCCAAAAGCAGGACGACACGCCGAAGTGAGTAGCTGTTAGCTGTTAGCACACAATCGCGCGATCAGCGCCCAGCTCCCCCTCAACTTTCAACCCTCAACCCCCAACCAACCAGAAGGTGCTCGCCGAAAACGGAACCGACTTCCCCTGGGTCATCGTGGTGATGATGTTCATCGCCTTTGTCCAGTGGATCATGGGCAAACTGCGGGGGACCGAGGACGTCCTCCCGGATGCCACGCTGGAAGAAGAGTTGCCGCCCCCGGCAAACCGCCCCCGGCAAACCGCCTCGGCCCCGCCGCCGATTCCTCCCGCCCAACCGCAGTCGGCTCCAACGACTCCCACCACGCTCCAAGAATGGCGCCGCCTTCTAGAAGCGATGAAGGAAGCCCAAGTGGAAACAAACAAGCCTCCTCCGCCTCCAGCTCCCAAGCGCGTCGCTCCGTCGCCCCCGCCGCCCATCCCGATTCAAGCTCCAGCATCCTCGCCTCCGCCTCGGGTGACCACTGCCCGCACCGCCACAAAGACCACCGCCAGCGACAGCGGCACTCTCCGGATCACGCCCAAATCGATCCGCGACGCCGTCATCCTCAAGGAGATCCTCGATCCTCCGCTCAGCTTGCGGGACGGCTGGGACCGGTGACCAAGAGAAAAGCGGGAGCCCTCCGGTGGAGCCGTCCTTCACATGGCTCGGGAACGGAAAGCTGTTCCCGCTACGGCACCGGGATAGGAAAAATGCCTACCATCGACAGGACCGTGGGACGATACCGCGCTGCTCCTTGCCGTGAAATGATCCTGGCATGAAAAGCACGTTTCCCCATCCGTTCGCCCTGGCGCTAGCCGCAGGAGGACTTGCCCTGCCGGTGGGCCTTGCCCTTCCCATCGTCAACGCCGTGGAATCCGCTTCCACCGCGAAGTCAGCGGCCGCCAACATCACCGTTGATTCCACCCCCGTGAATCGCGAAGCCGGCATGCCAGCCAGCTTCGCGCCGATCATCAAAAAGGTCGCTCCCGCGGTCGTCAAGATCGAGGTCACCGGCAAAGCCATCCCCACCTTGAATGGCAACGATCCCCTCGGCTTGTCGCCGTTTGGCTTCGATCCACGCCGTCTCTTTGAGCAGCCGGGCGGCCGCCGCATGCCGATGCCCCAACCGCAAGGCGCCGCCAGCGGCGTGATCGTCACCCCGGACGGTTACATCCTCACGAACAATCACGTGATCGACGACGCCGAGAAAGTCGAAGTCACCCTGCATGACGGCCGCTCGCTGACCGCCAAAGTGGTCGGCACCGACCCGAAATCCGACTTGGCCGTGGTCAAGGTGGAGGCCACCGGCCTGCCCGCCGCGACCTTCGCGGATAGCGCGCAGGTGGAAGTGGGCGATGTCGTGCTCGCCGCCGGCAATCCCTTCGGCCTCGGAGAATCGGTGAGCCTGGGCATGGTCAGCGCCATCGGCCGGGCCACCATGGGCTTGGATTACGAAGACTTCATCCAAACCGACGCCGCCATCAACCCGGGGAACTCGGGAGGTGCGCTGCTCGATTCCCAAGGCCGCCTAGTCGGCATCAACACCGCCATCGTGAGCCGCAGCGGTGGGAACGACGGCATCGGCTTCGCGATTCCCGCCAACATGGCTCGCGGGATCATGGAGCAACTGATCGCCACCGGCAAAGTGGTCCGCGCCTCGCTCGGGGTGATGATCCAAGACCTCACGCCGGAGCTGGCTCAGCAATTCCAAGCCGGCGACCAAACCTCCGGTGCCCTCGTGGGCGATGTCGTCAAAGGATCTCCCGCCGATGCCGCAGGCCTGCAAAGCGGCGACATCGTGACCCAATTCGCGGGTCAACCGGTCAAGGACGCTCGCGCTTTGAAGCTCGCCGTCGCCAACCAAAAGCCCGGCGAAAAGGCCGAGGTCGTCGTCTTGCGCGATGGAAAATCCCGCACCTTTAGCGCGCTTCTTGATGCGCAAAAGGGTTCCAGCAACGGCCGCGAAGAGCTCTCCTCCCGCTCCGGCGCCGATGAAGGGACGCTCAATGGCGTGGCCGTGGCGGACCTGGATGCCGAAACGCGGCGTTCCGCAAACATCCCGGCGGAGATCAAAGGCGCGCTCATTACGAGTGTCGATCCCGGCACGCCTTCCTGGAAGGCCGGGCTGCGCGCCGGCGATGTGATCCAGCAAATCAATCGCCAACCGGTGACCGACGCCGCGCAAGCCGTCGAGCTGACCGAAGCCGAGCCCATCACCCCCACCCTCCTCCAAGTCTGGAGTCGAAGCGGCAGCCGCTTCGTGGTGGTGGACGAGACCAAGAAGGCGCAAAGCTAATCTGTTTGGTTGCCCGCAAGACGCCGTCCTTCCGTGGGGGGGACGGCGTTTCTGCTTTTCTGCCCCAAAAGCGGGGAAGCGTGGCCGCCATCCTCCCAAGGGTTCCCGCTCTGGGCACTGATTTCACGCTGCAAAGAAGTCGGGTTTTCCAAGGAAAATTGGAGCCTGCATGGTTGCGGCGCCCCTGCAAAGCGCCAGCAAACGTCATCTCGACTGCATCAACACTGCGGTTGCGGAGCGACCTCACATTTCCGCAAAAAGTCTGTAACGATTTTAGGGAAACCGGCAAGGAAGAGGATGTCCAGGTCAAATTCCATCCCGCGCTCCCCAAATCCTACCTACCCCAGAAACTTTTGTTGCCGAATTCGGACTCCGATCCTACCTCAACACCCAGCCCAGCCATGCGCTCGCACCAACACTACCCTCTCCCTTCTCCCTTCTCCCTTCTCCCTTCTCCCTTCTCCCTTCTCCCTTCTCCCTTCTCCCTTCTCCCTTCTCCCTTCTCCCTTCTCCCTTCTCCCTTCTCCTCCTGACGGCCCTAATTGCCTCACGGCTCCCTGCCCAAGAAGCTTCGAGCCCGGTCATCGCAGTCGGGGAAGCTCTCATGCAGCCAGGGCAACAGGTGACGGTGGCACCCATCTTTTCACAAGCGCCGGTTGCTGGCGGTGAAGTGCTCGAAGTTCAGGACGATCAAAAGCTGCGCATCCGCTGGTCGGGCCAACCTGGCAGTCAGCCGGGAACCGTGATGCCCCGAAACTCAGCCCTGACGGGTGGGCGCCCCGTCTTGCTCACTCCAGTGCCCGACGCCGAAACTTGGACCTACCAGTTGGAACCAGTCGCTTCGGCTCTTGCGGGAAGTGCCAGTCTCACCCTTTTTCAGCCCGGCGACCGTTTTCTCTTCACCCCGCTTTCAACCGTTGCCTCTTTGGCTGGAAATCCCGCCGGTGATGGGATCTTCGCTGCGACCACCGACGCATCGGCAGACACATTCGACTCCGGCGATCTTTCCGTCTGGGCTTGTACGATGAACGGCAACTCCATCTGGATCGACGATCAGGGCAATACGGGAGCACAGGATTTCGGCGACACCATTGCCTATGTGAATTCTTGGGTCAGCGGATCCAGTTTTGACTGGAACCGCTCAAGTCATGGGTCCTCACGGGTAGTAGCTGCGGCAGCAGATATCCCTGCCGACACCGGTCCGATCAACAACTTCACCCGCGCTGCACTCATTCCATTCTTCTGCGCGGTCAATCAAGTCGAGGGGCTAGGCACGGTTGTTCTAGGACTCCTCGATGGAGTAAAGGCTGGTCTACTGGACGATTGGAGCATGATCGAACTGATCGGTTCCGGAAGCGTGGAAGCCAGAAGCTGGGCCTATGATAAGGCTCGAGCTGAGATCAATGATTGGCGCAACCGCCCGTTGAAGCGGGCGGCTGAACTGAAACGGACGGTGGATCAGATTTGTGAAACCGTCGTCTTCTCCTCCACCGCCGTGCAGGAACTCGGTGATGATTTGCACACCTGGGAAGGTCTGCGAAAACGCTCGTGGGAAACCTGGAAGGCGATCCGTGGACTTCACCAAACCAAGTGGGCCATCGAGAAGAGCGTCTGGAATTCGATCGTCGATGGCCTCATCGCCTGGGCAGATGACTTCTGCGCCCGCATGATGACGCAGTCGTAAAAGTTCCATTGGGACAACGCCCCCTGGGAGAAGAACGATCTACTCTCAGACATTGGTTCCATCAACCGGCAAATGTGCTACACCTTCGGGCACACCTTCGGATACTTGTGCGAACAAGTTGCCGTCGGAGCTTTAACGGGAGGCACGGTCAAAGTGGCACAAGTCGCACTCAAGGGCGGCCGGTCTCTCGCACTGAACCTTGCCAAACGCACGTCAGCTTCCGTCGTCGCTCGATCTCAGTGGCTGAAGGCCCTCCTCCGCGAAGCCGGCGCTGGCGATGCAGTGATGCGAGCCGCCTACGAACGCGGCCTGGTGACGTGCTCTGTCGAGCCCGTCGGCCCCACGATCCGGGAAGTGGTCAACGAGGTTTTGGAAAAAGCGTTCTCGAAAGGAGGCTTTGACCGCAGCATCTACAGCTGGAAGCACCTTCAAGACGACCTCCTCAACCGTCCAAACCTGAGCAAACTACTCGCGCAGACGGGAGGGGAAGCGGTCTTCCAGCGTCGGCTATCGCAGCTGGCGACGATTATGGGCGACGACTTCGATGCCGTCATCGCCAAAAACTTTGCCAAGGTAGCAGACGAAATCATCGTGGTTGCCAAACCGGACGGCACGGTGGATGAGTTTTTCGAGGGGTTTCTCAGGGCGTTTGCTGGCAACCCCAGTGAACTGGCGCACGCTGATGCACAAACCTACAGTAAGGTATTTCTGAGCCCACAAGGCAAGGCAGCTCTCAAAACATTTCTCAGCGACCCAACTCCAGGAAAGCTTTGGGACACCTTCGATGAAGCCACATTCTTTAACAATCGTGTTCGGGGCGTGCTGGCTGAACTTAGCGTCTACAAACGATATTACAAGGGACGTGGCTACGAGCATGCACCGAATGCCCCTGGATTTGACTTCACGGGTCCGAAGTGGGTGCAGATCAAGACTGTTAAAGACCCAACAACCGCTTTTTCAAGAATGCGGGACGCTGTCAATGCGTTGATTGCCGAATCACCAACAGATAAACCGCTGAAACTGCACATCTTGGTTCCACCGCCTGGAAATGACTCAGCCCCATTGCAAGCGGCACTAGATAACTACATAGGAACACTACCTGCAAAGAAGAAGTTTGAGCTCATCATAGATCCGTTCGACATCATTCCATGATTCCCCCGTTCCCTGATCGCACCCATTTCACATTGGCTTTTCCTGTGGGCCCTCAACCAGTCTCCGAAGTTTGGGGACTGATCTCTCAATACCTTTGTGATAAGAAGTGTCTTCCAAACATCCTTTCAGTCCAGCAAATCGCAGGACACCGCGAGGAATTCCATACAACAGAGCGTCTGAAGATAAGGCCGGAAGAATTCGCCAAGCTAATAGACGAGCGTAGATTAGATGCTTTCTGGTTTGATAGCGGTGTTTCAGGCCGGACATTGTCATTTCGGCTGCTTCATGCCAAGACACTTGGCTTTCAGTCTGTGCTTGGCTGCTATATCGAAAAGGATGCCAAAGCACCCAAGGGATGGAATGGGCTGATCGAGGCGCTCATGGAGCGTTTCTCAACGGTCGGTGGGTGGCAGTGGAGGCAACTTTATCAGTCGTGGCAGTCAGCAATCGAGGTCAATTGTGGTTATTTGAGTTCCTTTGGTTCTCCACCATCAGGATATTCCATGACTTTCCGAAACACGGAATCGCTCACACCCCAGCCTGATCGGGTCTTCATCGACATTTCTCTTAATCCGGGTCGACCAAAGGAGCTTTTGCCAACCGTTGAATTCTACCCCACTGCCGAGATGTGGCTCGGCCCGCACTTCTGGCAGTACGCCCAATGCACCAAGGAAGAAGCCCTAGCAGCGGACTTCTGGCTGGAGACGCGGGACACGCCGCACTACACCTATTTCAAGTGCTGGCCCACGCCCTTCACCCGTCCAGACGGAGAGCAGGGCCGGATGCAGCAGCGGCTCTGGAAACTCTTCTTCCACGAAGATTGTGAATGGCCGCCCGGGTCGGGGACCATCTCAGACGAGCCTATGTATGGGCCCAAGGAGTTGTGGCCTGAGGGTTTGGAGTATCCATATTAAGTCAACTCAGGCGCTCTCTTCCGATCAGCAGCTTCCGCCCGTAAGGGGCGCCATCGTTCACCTCAAGCCACGCTATCCGCCGTCGCCTTGCCGATGGCGGATGTTCAACCGGATGCCGAAACCCGCGGTGGAGGCTCCGTCCAAAGCCAATCCGCCCACCCAATCCAGGCCGGAGACCGCCTCAGGCCCAGCTGGCTCCCCCGAACCGCGAACATCATCAACAGAATCGCCGTCGCCGAGTTGGATGCCAACAATCGTCATCGGTGTTACGATTGTCGCCTTCATCATCCTAGTACTGACGCGCCGGCGAAGGGGCTGAGACCGATTGCGGTTGCGACTATCGGAGGTCGCCCAAGAACCCGTTGGCGAAGCAGTCGTCGGGCTGGATGCAACGGGTTCTACGAACTTGTCCCTCCGCAGAGAATCCCTTCCGCATCGGAGGACGAAATCCGGTCCCGGCCAGATGCCGGCGTTACATCGAAGCTCAGCAAGACGCGGGTCCAAACGGCGATCTGCGGTTCGCCTACGCTATCGCCAAGCATGAAACGCATGACAGAAACGGAACCGCATCCCGCTACAATCATTTCTGGAACGTTGACGGTCGATGGAATCGCGTCCGGCAAGAAGCTGGCTTCCCCGTGTTGAACAACGATGATGCTGGAGAACCCGGGGGCTATGGATTATTTCAAGTGACCATGCCCGACATTCCGCGTAAAGCAATTTGGAACTGGCAGGACAACGTCGCTGAGGCTTTGCGCATCCTGGCATCCAAACGAACGGAAGTTGTCACGTTCATGAACGCTCAACGCCAACAAGCCGCCCTGGCCAACGCGCCATTGCCCGCGCACTCGGTGGAAGGGGTGAGGTTTGCGGATGGAACCGGCCGGACCATGGAACACGCACTGACGATCAAAGCCTACAATGGCTCAAGCAGGCCGAGCTTCGCCTTCGTAGACAATGGCCAAGTTCCTGGCTTTATCCTCGACCCTCACTCGTCCGGGCACTATTGCTTCTGGAGAAGTGCGTTTCGGCAGCAAACAAGCCCTAATTCAACTCTCTGGCAGGACGGAGCAATCGTAACGGCCAATCCGCCCGCTTGGGCCTTGAGTAGGCTGAATGCGAACAACCGGAACTACGTCGCGGATGTATGCATCGAATTGGAACCGTGAGCATTGAAACGATATGAAGTATTTCATCCATCCGATATTAGCTATCCCTCTCGTAGTGTGCGCCTCCAACGCCCCAGCGAATTTTCCGCATTCCGCCGTAGACCTGAAAGTATCACTTTGGATCAACGGACAATTGATTGAGAGTGAAGCGTGGGATGACTCATTGAGCGGAGGTTACTTGTTTCGGTTCTCCGCAGATGTTTGGGGTGATGCAGACGCAGAACATTTTGTTACAACGTCGTCGGGCTTTTCTCCTCGGGCAGGTTGGCTCGTCTATTCAAAGCAAAAGCCAATCAATGGTGGGCTCGAACTCTCCGCTTACGAATTTCTTGTGATTCGGGAAGGAGACGCGTCGATCTTCCCCTCGTGGAGCACGTCTGGAGGCCACACCATGTTGGTGCAAACCTGGGACAAGCACGGAGTGAATTACCGATCCCAGCCAGTCCATCACGAAGAGCTCGGCAAATTCATCCAGGACTGCAAGGCACGGGGCCAAGTCATCCGCCCCCGGTTGGAGATGTTGCGCCTGGTAGATTACTTAAACGGCAGCCGTGACTGGGAGCCGGTTGACCTCCGGACCGAAGAAGTGGAGTTCCGGGGGAACACCCGCTCCATCGTCCTCAAGCGAGACATCGAACGGCTGGAAACCCTGAATCTCCGGCCCGAGCAGGCCTTGGAGATGTTCAACCGGATGCAGGAACCCGCCGTGGAGGCTCCGTCCAAAGCCAAACCGCCCACCCAATCCAGGCCGGAGACCGCCTCAGGCCCAGCTGGCTCCCCCGAACCGCGAACATCATCAACAGAATCGCCGTCGCCGAGTTGGATGCCAACAATCGTGATAGGAGTCACGATTGTCGCTTTCATCATCGTGGTGCTGACACGCCGGCGACGGGGCTGAGCCCAGTCGTGGCCGAATCCGGCGTTGTTGACGCTCGAAAGGTGGCAGGGGCCCGAGAAGGTTACGCAACGTGACAAAGCGGCCACGGATGGGCTTGCCACGATGGCCAAGATCGACATTGATCAGGTTGATGATGGATGAGGAAACCCGCCGCGGCGGAGCCGGCTTCCAGTGATCGCTACTTTGCCGGAGTGAAGGGAAGTCGAACCCCAAACAAGCCCAACCACGCTCCGATGGCGCTTGGATTCATGAGCAACACGGCCAGGCAGCTCACAAAGACAATCAAGGCCAGCGTAAAGAGGCCGCCGCCGTCATTGAGCACCACGATCCCAAGCTGCGTCAGGTGCAAGAAGATGGCTCCGGCCATCAAGCCCGCTCCCAGACCCGCGCCCACGACGGCCACGCGCGCGGCGGGAATCAAGATCAGGACGGACGCGATCAATTCCAAAACGCCAATCCCGATCCGGCCCCAAGGCTCCAGCCCCACGGTGGTGAAAATATGCACCGACTCCGGCGCAGCGCTGAATTTATAATACAGAGTTTGCAACATAATCACCGCCGCGGCAATGCGGGCGAGCCACTGGAGAATCTGGAGCGGCTTGGATTGGCAGCAAGAATCATTCATCGTCAAAGTCCGTATGGAGTGTCACTTGCCTTTTTTCGCCACCAAACCAGGCCAGTTCGCATCGGCCTTTTTCAGACTGGCTTGAACGTCTTTATTGAAGATATCCCGAGCGCCTTTGTCGTATTGCAACAAGAGCCGTCCATCGACAATCTGAAAGGCATCCACCTTGATCGGCGCGGTGTATCCGCGACTCACTCCATACGCGCAATAGCCTCCGAATTGCGGCGCGTATTTGGCCGGATCGGCATCGAACTTGGACTTATTTTCCGCGGAGGTGAATTGATAGCGCGCACCATGATGGACAGTAGTAATGGACGACTCTCCCTTCACCGGTTCTCCGGCCGTGAAGAACGCGACTGGATCGTAGCCTTGCAGGGCCAGACCCGTTTTATCTAAATTCAAGAGATGCTTATCTGATTCCTGAGCCAAACTGACGGATGTCACCAATGATAACAATGAGATAGCAAAACCGGAGAAATGCGAAATGTTCATGGCCGTTCGTCGCGGCCGCCCGAAGTTCCTTACGTTTTGCGTGACTCGGTTCCGATTCCGCGCGAAAATGGGTCTACCATGTTTCCCGATTCCCTCCAGGCGCGACTTCATCGTTCCGGTGTGATCGCCGTTTTGATCATTGAAGATGCGGATACCGCCGTCCCCCTGGCCCAAGCGCTGCTCGCCGGTGGCGTTGATGCCATCGAGTTGACCTTACGAACGCCGTCCGCGCTGGAATCCTTGCGCCGCATCCACCGGGAAGTGCCGGACCTTCTCCTGGGCGCCGGAACCATCCTGACGCCCCAACAGGCCGCCGAAGCGAAGGCAGCGGGCGCAGCCTTTGGAGTGGCTCCAGGTATGAATCCGCGAGTCGTGGACGAAGCGACCCGGATCGGGCTCCCCTTCGCCCCCGGCGTCTGCACGCCCACGGACATTGAACTGGCTGTGGAGCGAGGCTGCCGTGCCCTGAAGCTGTTTCCGGCGGAACAATCTGGGGGCTTGGCCTATCTCCGCGCGGTCGCGGCGCCATTCAGTCACCTGGGCGTGCGCTTCATTCCTCTGGGCGGCATCACCCCAGCGAACGCGGAAACCTATTTGGTGGAACCGTCCGTCCTGGCGCTGGGTGGCTCCTGGTTGGCCCCGCGGGATTTGGTCCGAGCGCGAGATTGGGCCGCACTCACCGAACTCGCCCGGGATGCTTCGGAATTGGTGAGCCGGACGAGGGCCGCGTGAATTCTTTTGAACGATCCGCCCGCAAGCGCATCATAGGATCTAGACGATGAAAGGCGCGATTGCCATTCTCCTGATTCTGGCCTTGGGCAAACCTTGGTGCTGCTGCGCCATCGAGTCCGCGATCCAGAAACCGGAGAAAGAGCCAGCCGCCTCCTGCTGCCACCACCAGCAGGACGACGCGGGTCGAGAAACATTGCCGCCCATCCCCACCTCTCCTGAGCACTCCTGCGCCTGCAAGAGCATGGAGGGAGCTTTGCTGGTGGATGGGCTCTCGCTCAAAGCGCCCGAGCCCGCCGTCTGCCCTCTTGCCTGGTGGGACGACTCCTTTGGCACGATTGCGTTTCCACCAGACGCATCGGCGCTCCACAGCGGCCACGCTCCCCCTCGGAGCGGCCCGCCGGTTTATCTGCTGAATTGTGTTCTGCGTTGTTAATCCGGGCACGCATTGCCTGGAACCGTGAGTAACAAAAACAACTGCAGAACCAATTAGTAACTAACCAGATAAACTTGTTTGTATATGAAAAAATTCCTATCGATCGTTGCCCTTGCGGCTCTTTCCACCTTCAGCGTCCGTGCCGAAGACCAAAAGTTTGAAGGCACTCTGGCGTGCGCCAAATGCTCGCTCGGAACGGCTGATGCCTGTGCCGATACCCTGAAAGTGGGCGACGTTGTCTATCACCTCGAAGAAGGTGGCAAGGTCAAAACCGGCGCCCACCAATGCAGCGGTACCGCCAAGGCCACCGTGACCGGCAAAGTGGAGGAACGTGATGGCAAGAAGATCATCGCGGTGACCTCAATCACCAAAGAGTAATCTTCGAAGGCAAGGCCAGCGATCAGGCGCTGGATTTGCATCATTCCTCTAAACGTAACGCGGCGCCGCTCCAGATCCTGGGGCGGCGCTTTTGCATCTCTGGGGTTCTGGCGTTCCCCGCGATCAATTCGCAGGAACCGGGGCGAACAAGAACCTGAGGTCATCGCGCGTCAGCGACTTCGCAAAACCTTCTTCCCCGAGCACTCCCGCAGAGACAGCTTGTTTCTGCTGCTGTAAGACGCGGATCTTTTCTTCCACGCTATCTCGCATGAGGAGTCGATAGGCGATCACCTTATTGACCTGGCCAATCCGGTGAGTCCGGTCAATCGCCTGGTTCTCCACGGCGGGATTCCACCAAGGATCGTAGAGAATGACGTAGGACGCGGCGGTGAGGTTGAGACCGCTGCCGCCCGCCTTCAAGGAAAGGAGAAAGACGGTTGGATCCTTGGAGGTCTGGAAGTCTTCAATGACTTTTTGCCGGTCCTTGGTTTGCCCCGTGAGCAGCAGATGATGCCGCTCTTCTTCTTCCAGCCGCTCCCGGATGATCTCGAGCATGGTCACAAACTGACTGAAGACGAGCACTTTGTGCCCTTCCGCCCGCAATTGATCCAAGAGATAAAATAAGGCCGTAAATTTGGCGCTCTCTTCCGCAAGATAGCCGCGGTCAAAGAGTCCCGGGTGACAGCAAATTTGCCGCAAGCGGGTCAGCCCCTGCAAAACCGTGAAGCGCGCCGTGTTGAAGTCGCCATCGTTTTCGCATCCCAGCAATACCTGCTGAATGCGCTCCACCTCGGACTTGTAGAGCTCCTCCTGGACGTCGTCCATTTTGCAGAGGACGTCTTCTTCAGTCCGCGGCGGAAGATCGACGGCCACTTGGTCCTTGGTGCGCCGGACCAGGAAAGGACGGAGCCGGGCGGAGAGCCGCTCTTGGCAGAGCGGATCGCGGCGCCGGTCGAAGCGTTCCCGGAAATACTTGCGCGAGCCAAGCACGCCGGGCATGGCAAACGCCATCAAGCTCCAGATATCGAGGAGGCGGTTTTCGATCG
This sequence comes from Akkermansia muciniphila, assembly GCA_945883495.1. GTDB lineage: Bacteria > Verrucomicrobiota > Verrucomicrobiia > Verrucomicrobiales > DEV007 > V1-115. Next base: position 24,216 of record CAMCXS010000041.1, on the reverse strand, counting down.
GGGTCCCCGTGAGAACCAAACGGTTCTCGGCCTGAATTTCCCGGGCAGCCTTAGCGGCCTTGGAATCCGGATTCTTGATCTGTTGTCCCTCGTCCAAGATAATCGCGAGCCAGTGAATTTGGACAAGGTCCTCAACGTTGACACGCAACTGAGAGTAATTCAGCACGAGGACGTCGAGGCTACGGATCTCGTCCATATCGAGTTCCAGCTTGTTGCGGAGGATCTTGACGCGGAGGTGCGGGGCAAATTTCCGAACTTCGCCCGCCCATACATCGAGAACCGATTTGGGGCAGACCACCAAAGCCGGTACTCGTTCGGGTGCGTGCTGTTGCAACCAGAGCAACCAGGTGATCGACTGCACGGTTTTCCCCAGACCCATATCGTCCGCCAAAATGCCTCCGAACCGGTTCGTGGAAAGATACGCCAGGAAGTGGAAGCCCTCGATCTGATAGGGACGCAGTTGCAGCTGCAATTTTTCCGGAACCTGCGGCTTCACTTCCAGAGACAGCGCGTTGGATCGCTCACAGATCTTCTCCCAGGCGGCCGCATCGAAGACCTCACGCGCCGCCGCGTCCGAAAGCTGGAGCACGTGCATTCGATGGCTCTCGCCCGAGAGATCGAAGGGATCGAGCCCAAGCCGGCTGACGGCACGGGTTTGCGACTCCGTAAGATCGAATTCCAGCCGCAACCAACCGCCTGACTGCATGCGGACAAAGCCACCACGAGCGGCGACCAGTGCGCGAATTTCGTTGGTGGAAAGGTTGAGCCCCTCCACGTTGACTACGATTTTCAGGTCAAACCAGTCGATCTCGCTGGAGACGATATCGAAGGTCACCGAGGCCTTGACGGGATCCGCGAGGAGGGTGCCGAGATGATCGTCGATTTCTACCTCAATGTGTTCAGGAAGCGAGCGATACCAATCGACGAAGCGATCCGGGAAAGACTTGGTGATGCGAGTGCGCAGACTTTGGCGGACGGGATCCCAAGAAAGGTTGAGCGGATCCAGGAGGGCTGGAAAAGCGAGCAAGTTGGACCGGTCGTAGCGGTAAATCGTGCCTGGAGGCACTTCGCCCCGCCGCTCAATGATCCAGCCGTCTTTCTCCAGCACCTCGCGGCGAGTCTGGGCCTCATCTTCGGCGTCCAGTTCAACAATCAGCTGCTCGGTTTCGGTCCCGCTGATCTTCTGACTGAGCCTCATTCGCAGCTTGACCCGGAGGACGCTATCGATCACCACGGCTTGCAGCCCGGCGGGCAAGGTCGCTCCGATTCGGGTGAGGAACTCCACTCCGGCCTCGGTCCAGATCAACGTCCGCGGGATTTCGTAACACGGGAGGACTTCCGTCCCGGTCTGGAAGAACATCGGGCCGGGAAAGACCTGTTCATCGCCCAAATAAAGATTCGGATTGCCTGGAAGCAGCCGGAGGGCGTGTGGAATGGCTTCGCCGTCGTGACCGATGAGTTGGAGATCGACAAAGAGACCTTCGCCGTCATTGCGCTCCGTAGCGCGCCAACTGACCGGGGCATCGAGCTTCTGGATGACACGTTCGTCCAAATTCACAATCCGGCCCGAGGCTTGCGGCGCGTGGAAAAGCCGGTTGAGAACAGCCGCTTGATCCCGGTCTTCCAGCCGCAGGGTGGCCAGCTCTCCCGCACCGACGATGGCAAGGAAAGCCTCCGCGAGGAGGGCGGAGTGGTCATTCATGCGAAACTCGCCCCGGGCGTGTCTCTCCCGAATTTCGACGAGCTTTTCGGGATGCTGAATGGAGACGTAACCATGCGCGTCGCTGGCCGGGCGCCACTGCAAACGCGCCTCCGTGGTGGTGATGAGGATGCGGAATTCCACCTCTTGCACCGTGGCGACCACCGTGGCGGGGACATCGCAAACGATCCGGCGCCATTCGTCCTCGGCCCGCTCCATTTCCCACTCCCGAAGCTGAGTCTCGACCTTGGCGATATCGGTGACGATATCCATGAACTTCGGGTAGGCGAGATTCCGGGACCGGAAATGGTAAGCAATGTAGTTCCAGAACTCGAGAATGTCCGCGGGCGGGACCGGCCAGAGCTGGATCGGGTCGTAGGATTCCACCGGCCACTTGGCGTTGAGCCGGACGAGGTCATGATCCACCAACTGGCCTTCCACCTCGAACCGCCGGTATCGCTTCTCCAGCTTATCAAGGAACTGAGCCTCATTCGGAGTGAGTTCGCGTTTGAGCTTCTCCTCAAGAATCTCGGTGAGACTCTGATCATCCACCTCATTGGGGACTTCCGGAACTTCCCCTCCGCGCTCCAGGCGTTCCATCATGGTGGCCACAATCGCGGAACAGCGCTCCCCCTCCCGGCAAGAGCACTCTCCCTCCCAAACGTCCGAACGGAAGTGGAGGGTGGTGCGACACAAGGTTCCCCCATCTTCGACCCGCCCTTGAACGCGGACGTGATTGCCAAAGATTTTGGTGACGCACCCGTCTTTTTGCAGGCGTTCGCCCTCCTTGCGGGAATCGTCGGAGAAGGAGTTGAGGAAATTCAGGGTGGCTCGATCAGGCTTCATTCGGCTTACTCCCGCACACGAGCTCCATCCGGAAACACGCGGTCACGCCGTCCCTGAAGAAGCAGGATCCGGGCAACCTTTTGGGAGCTTGCAAGGAAAGCCGCACCGGCCCGCTGGTCAACCACCGGCTCAAGGCTTTTGCCAAAAAGCGTTCGGTTGGCAGGTTGCATCCAGTGAGATCTGGCAAGCTGCCCCCTTCATTCCTGAATCAATTCGTTGAAAAGGCTTTCCGCCCGGGCGAACCGCTCCTGCCTCACCTTTTCGAGATCCACGGGCGCGATTTCGAGGGAAGGCCCCGCCTCCACCGTAATGTCATCGGGAATTTGGCCCAACAGACGCCCCGTCAGGTCCTCGCTCCAGCGGTCAACCGGCCCGCGCACCCGTATCTGCGCCCGCGACCAGCCTGCGGCCGGATAGCTGAACCCCTGCGGCTTGCCACCAGGGAATCGCCCCACCAGCCCAACCGGAAGTTCCAGATCAAACACGCCCGCGATTTCCGACGCAACCACGGAGAGCCGTCCTTCGATCCTCACCAAACTAGCTTCGGCGAAGCTCAAATCGTAAAGCCGCACCAGCCCAGGCGTCCACTCAACCCGTCCAGTCACGCTTCCCGACTGGAGGCGTGCGAGCCGAGGCTCTCCAGTTTGCCCCGCAAGCAATGCAAACACGCGGGAGGCTCCCAGTTTCAACCCATCCGCCTTCAGCGCTCCCTCGAAACGGAATCGATGGACTTCTGGGAACCTAGCGCTGAGCCGGCCATCCAGGCCGATGGATACCTGATCGAGCGGACCGAGCGCCTGAGCCCCCCCCCCGGACAACGCTCGGCCCCCGAGATTTGAGCCAGAAACGCCGATGGCAATCTCTCCAGGCACGACAGAAGCCCCAGTGAGGCGCAATTCTCCCCCTCCTTCGTTTGCCGCGGCCAGAAGGCGGCCGGTCTCGACAGCCCAAATCCCCCGATCAATCGAGCCGTTGACGAAGTCAATCTCCCATGGCTCCCCACCTCCGCGGAACGAACCCCGGTGAATCTTCCATAAGAGCCGCCCTCTCGCGTAACGCCCCTCGGCCACGGATTCGAGCTCGAAGACTGGACTCGGAGGGTTGATCACCGGACCGCGTGCGGACAGTTTGCCGATCCGAATGGACTCGACGACGGTACCCGTCCGGCCGCGAAAGAGCAATGCCTTGAGCCATCCAGGAAGGTCTTCCCGCTCCTCTGAGGCCACATCAACGGCCGACGTGGAAGCAACGACTCCCGCTTCCATTGGCTCCGCCGGAGAACCGAAATTCGATCCAAGCCAAAGCTCCGCGGACTGGATTTGCGCGGAGCGGAAGGTCCATTCCCGTTGCAGAAGCAGCCGCCAATCCAGCTCCAACGTCACCCGCTGAAGCAGGAACGACCACCGTTGATCCCGCGCGCTTACCCGGATTTCCGGGATGGAAAGGAAGATAATAGCGTTGGAGTCAATCTCCCCGAGTTCAACATCCGCGCCAAGGCGGTGGGCAAGGCGAGCCTCCACATGTTCCCGAAAAGACGGATTTTCGCTGGCTCGCGCCACCATGATGGTCCCCACAAGGAAGCTGGCGACAGCGAGAAACAGGATGAGAAACAAGAGAACCCAAAGTCCGTAGGCCCGGCGTGGCGCCGACGGGCGAGGGCTGAGTTGGTGGGTGGATCGACTCATCACCAAGGGACGTCGGCCAATCCCAACCCATTCACAGGGAGGCGGTCGTGGCCCCCGGCTTGTGCACCAAACCGCCTGAGGGATCCACGATGTTCACAGTGACGAAGAAAATGATCGCCCGCATCTCGCGGTGATCCACCTTCGAGCGGAACAAATGTCCAACGAGCGGCGCATCTCCGAGAATCGGCGTCTTGTCGTTGGTCATTCCTTGTTTCGATTCCAACAAGCTCCCCACCACGACGGTTTCTCCGCTGTAAACCGAGACGTTCACCGAGTTGCGGAGCACCTTAAACACTGGCATCAGAATTCGGTTCTGCACCTCCTGGGCAACGAATTGCCTACCGGCGCCATCCACATCATACTGCCGGATCGGAGAACCATAGTTCACGAATCCCTCAAACCGGCTCACTTCGGGCGTCAAGGTTAGATCGACGGTGTAATTGTCCGGTCCGATCGTTCCCTCCACTTGAACCAAGGAGCCCAACTCGCGAACTTCGAACGCTGTCGGATGAGCCGGAGTAATCGGAGCGAAGCTGCTGTCGGCAATCAATGGGACGGTGTTTGGTCCGGTCGGGACGAGGCCGACTTGGTCGGGCACTTCCGGCGGATCATACTCTGTGGGATAGATGAATTCCCGAACGCTCTTAAGAATCGCCTGCTGACCGGCCCGGCACACCAAGGAGTTGTTCGTAATCAAGTCGCGCGCGGCGGACTGATTGACTCCGCGAAGGACGACTTGGAATTGGGGATCTGTAAACACGCCGGCCAACGAGAAGATTCCTGGAGACTTCACAATCCCTGTCCCTTGGGAGCCGAAGCTTACGTTCCGGTTGATGGCAGTCTCAATGTTGTCGGGAAAACTAGCCCCATCGCCACTTCGATTCCCCGAGGTCACTGGATGACTGCCCAGTGGAGGGCTGGCTCCAGGTGGAATGAACGGATACTCCTTTTCCGGGCTTCCCGCGACTTGGTTTCCCTGCGTTCCCCCAGCGCCGAACACGCGATCACTGCCAGGCAAATTGAACTGCCCCAGCAGCCAGTCGAAGCCCAACTCGTTCAACTTGGACTCACTGATCTCCATCGTTTTGACGTCGATGCGCAGCAGCTTGGCGACGCTGCCGAAGCTGGACTCGATCATGGCTTCCACCAGTTCGAGCTGGTCTTGGGTATTCCTCACAAGCAACGTGCTCGTAGCGGAAACGAACTCCGCGCTAGCGCCCTCACCGAAGGTGACGCCATTCATCTTTAGGAACTCGGCCGCAGTGAGCTTTTTCTGCAAAGTGCTCGACGCCGGAGCCCCACCGTTAGCCCCAAACGGATCATCCGCGGCAGAACCCGCACCTGTTGCTCCAGCGGTGATAAAGTTAGGCGGAACCCGATAGCTTTTCGTGATGATCGCATTCTGATCCGGCGCAGAGAGGGGCACGAGGCTTACGGCCACATCTTCGACCCGGACTTTCATCCGCGCCAATTGCGCGACGTAATCGAGAATGGTATCGAGTGGCGCATTCCGCAACCGGAGGCTGATGGGAGTCGACGACACAGCTGGATCCGATCCCGACAGGATGATGTTGACCCCCCTTTGCTCAGGAGGGCCCTGAACATCCAGCTCCTTGCCTCGAATCGCCAGATAATCCAAAGCATCCCGGAGAGCCGTCTCCGCAAATTCAACCTCCGGGAACACAATCCGCCGCAGCTTCTCCCGTAGCGAACCCGCCGTCGATGCCGCCGCAGGCGTCCGCTCAGCAGTAACCCCATCCAGAGTGTAGCGAGGAACTGGGTTCTCCCACTGCGCGGTGACCTTGGCCAAAGCGGCTGCACGCGTGTGGTCCCGGGCCGCCTTGTTGTATTCGCTTACAAGTTTGTCGACTCGCTCCATCCCGCGGCGAGCACCTTGATTCGTGGGGTCCAAGTTCAGAATCTGCCCGTAGAGCATGGTTGCCTCATCATATTGTCCGGTTTGGACGGCCCCATCCGCGTAAGCGAACAACCGTTCCACCTCGCGCCGACTTTGCACCATCTCCGGGGAATTCGCAGGCTCGAAGGTCTCTCCGTCCTGCAAATCAGCGAACAACTGCTTCGTGGCCGCCCCAATCGTCGATGGAGGCAACCCGGAATCGCGCACTGCACCGTAAAACTGCTGAATCAAGGCCACTGCATCGTCCAAGCGCCCCTCCTCGGCCACCGCCCGGGCCTGTTTCTGAAGCGCCGCCTCATACTTGGTCACCGCTTCCAGCCGAAGCTCCCGGGTCGCGGATGTGTCCGGGATTTGCCCAAAGGCTGACCGATACGCATCCAAGGCCCCTGCGGAATCCTGATCGGCCATCAGGCGATCTCCTTGAAGCAAAAGTTTGCGCGCCGACTCCACGGATGCTTCCCGACGGGCAACCGCTTTCTTGCTGGCATCGAGCACCGGATTGGCACCATCCTGAGCGGGAATCGCCGGAACGGCAAGGAAGAAGATGGACAAAGCCATCCCCGCCGCGAGAGCATTGCGTTCAAACACCAGCATGGTTGAAATCGAATCCGGAGATTCGCCGCGAATCCTCGTTTCGAAGACGCGGCGCCCGGAAGGATTTCAAATTTGAATCAATCCGGGCGATTTGTAACGCTTTTTTTTAGAATCAGGGATAGAGACCCGTAAATCGGCCCAATTGATTACTCAATTCCCGGGGCCATGACTGAACGTCCTGTTCTTTTCCCTGCCAGAGCAACCGCACAGCGTAGCCCGCGCCTGGCTGGTCGAGCCGGGTAGAGAATCCCTCCGGCAAGGCATATTCGAACACCAGCGCACCCGAACCAGAATCGCTCGCTGACGTCAGGCTTTCGCCACGAACGGCTTCGGGAGGCGTTTGCAAAAGTTCCAGCTTTCCCGCGTCCGAAACGGCAAAAAGATAAAATTGGAGCTGCAGCGGCTCCCTTGCCGTTTGCAGCGAGATGCCGCTTCCGTCCGCCACCTGAATGGTCCCGGCCAAACGGCGCCCGCCAGGTTCGCCATCCAGTTTTAGAGTCGAGATGAAGAATTCTGGCTGCATCTTTGGCCGCTGAGCTTGCTGCTTCACCAGACCTTCGAGAAACCCCTGGTAGCGCACCACACCAGCTGCGAGCGACTTCAGGAGATGATCTTGACCAAACTCCTTGCCCCATTCCACCAGCACGGCAGCTCCCGGAGCGCGCTCAAATGGTTGCGTCATGTCCTGCGCGATGGCGCCATCGGTCACCTTCTGCACTTTCGCCCCAGGTCCAAAAACGAGCCCTGACTGCAGCAAAGTCGCCAAGGCCAGGCTTTCTGCGTCCGCGAGATTCCCAGCGTAAACCGCAGTCCGGTCCGTTTTCCGCTTTGGGGACTCTGGCGGAGCGAGCACGGCGCAACGGGCATAATGGGCGGGCAGCTTTGGATTTCCCCGCAACCGCAACCAAACGGCGGCACCAGTCTCCTGGCGGGAAAGAAGATCAGCCGAGATCCGCTTGGCATCGACGGGCACGGGCCGGACATCGAAACCCAAGGAGGCAAGGGCCTCCTGAAGCGCCAGCACCATTTCCGCGGCCACGGGTTTGGCCGCCAAGCCGTCCGCACTGTCGGTTTGCAAGTAGATTGTCTTGAGTTCGCTCGCTTGGAGGTGTTCACCGGGCCGGAAGAGGAGATCGATCAAGTTGGATAGATCGTAGGCGGAAACCAGCACCCGGCCATCCCTCGCCTCCAACGGATAGTGCAGTTCATAGCGCAGCCGATTGAGAAGGATCGATGAAGCGCCCGTCCGGCCCTCCAAGCGAGCGGTCGAACTGCTGAGTTCAAACCGCTCAGAGTCGCCCCGCAAGTCCGTGAACCCGTAGTTGCGCTGAATCGCTTCCACGGTGAGGTAGGGCTGGCCCCCCAGCATTTGCACCTCCCAAAAACCAGAGCTGGCCTGACCAGTCGCGAACACTGGTGAAACCACCGCCAAGACTAGGCAGGCCAGAAGGCGAATGCGAAGCAGGGACACAATCAATACAGGTGAACGCTCCAGGCTTCCGACTCGCCCTTGAGCAGCTCCACCTGGGGCAGGGCCGATGCATCCTCCCGGCAAAGTGGGGCTCCCGCGTTCATCCAACGAGCCTCAGCGGGATAGGAGCCCATGCCGCTGGAATCGCGACGAGCGAAGTTCACCCGTGCCAGAATTCCGATCCGGCTCTCGGGATCGTCCAGCTTCCAATCATGCCGGTATAGGTAAAGTTTTGGAATGGAAATCTCGGCTTTGCGACGGCCCCCCGCCCCGGTGGAGAGTTCGGCGAAGACTCCGAGAGGACTCAACTCCTTCGAGTAGCCTTCGCCAAACGCGGCGTCGCTGATCGAAGCCACTTTGCCAGGTCCGTCGCTGGCCGAAAAGCCGATCTGCACGGGCTCAACAAAGCCCGCGGCGCCGCCTTCTCCCGACGGACGCCCGTCCAGCGACAGCTCCAGCAGGAGCGACGGCTTCCCGGGAATGGACTGAACTTCCACGGTACCCAAATCAAAGGTCAGTTTGAGGAAATCGGCATCTACGGAGGCCAGGACGGAGGTCCGTCCATCTGACTGCAGTGGCCCCGTGGCATCAAGCAGCTCGGAAGCTTTGGCCAGCGGTCGAGTCTCACCGAGGCGCAAATTCCGGATGACCTCCACTTCCCGTTCTTCGATGAACTTGCCCGCCTGCGTATCCACCGTGAGGACCACCGGATTCTTTGCGCCCCACTGTCCGTGCTCCTTCGGCAAGGTGCACTGATTGGAAAACTCCTTGGTTTGAGCGGGCGCCAACTCGAAGCTGACCCGGGCCCGCTGGTTCGCATAAGCAAGTTCGTAGTTGCCCTTCACCAGTTCCTTGCCCGGATTGCGCAGGGAAAACTTGAGCGGAAAGTTCCCCCGGCGGCCTTGCTGTGGCGCGAAATCCCATTCCACCTTCACCGGGCCAAGATCGCCAGTGAGATCGAGCAGACTCGTGTCGTAGAGGTCGCTGATCAGGAGCGGGCAATCAAGCTTGCCATCCGGAAACTGCGAAGCGGCGTAGACCGCATTCTCGCCCTCACCAGAAACGATGCGCTGGCGGTAGAGGATCTTGAACTTCTTCTTCTCTCCGGGGGCACAATTCAGGTCAAAGGCCGGGATCGTCGCCTTCCAGGAAGAGCCAATATCGAGCGCGACGAGGACACCGGCTTTTTCCCGGTCCGACGTGTTGGTCACTTCCGCCTCCACTTCCAACTCCCGTGGCCGGACGAGAGTTCCGCTTCCCTGGACCTTCCAGCCAGAATCAGGCAAGCCGTTGAGAAATTGCTGGAACATGCCCCGGCCCGCCCGGCGGTGCGCCTCAGGATTGATGAGGATGGTTTCCTTAACGCCCGGACCGTAATCGAAGAGTTCCAAGGCGATTGCTTCGGAAATTTGCCCAGCGCGCTCCCCAGGGCTGCCATCATCTGGAATCGGACGGGTCCTCGCCAGATCCACGGCCGGGTCGATGAACATGATGCCCAGTTTTTCAGCTACCTGACGCGCCTCCGCCGCATACGCACGGGTTACGCCCCAGCCAGTGGCCGAGCCTGGTTCGTGGATCAGGGTTGGGCCCACGATGATGACTTCAGCACCACTTTCGCTCGCCTTCGTGGCCGCTTCCTCCAGGGCTTGGCCGAACGTCTCCAGCAGAATGCCTTCCAATGAGTCGTTGACTCCGGCGTGAATGAGCACCAGGTCGGGGTGATTCAGGAGGGCACGTCCCGACATGTGGCGCAGGGCTCCGAGCACGGTACCGTTTGGTTCCGTGAACTGCTCAAACGTGATCTCTTCCCCCTTGTGGGTCCGGTTCTTCGAGGGATGGTCCGCGATGGGGTTCACCAGGCGCACTCCGCCGGTGTAGTAAAACTCTGCTTCCATCCCCGCCAGAAAATGGCCGTGCATCGAGGACAGCACATCGTTGCTCCGCTCGTCCCGGGTCACCATCCGGGAGACTCCCTCCCCCACGACCACGACGTGCACAGGCTGGCGGCGTTCCAGCTTTTCCAGGGCTTGGGGCGCGTAGCGGGTGAGTCGATCGCGCTGGGCCTGCGTCAGAGGATACGCTCCAGCGGGCTCGCCTGCGGCCACCACGAGAAGGGTGCACAGAAGGAACCAACGAAAGAAAGGGAGACGCCAGGGGGCCAGGATTTTGTCAGGGTTGAGTCTTGCCACCGCGTTCATTAGATTGCAGAAAGCCCCTGGCATTCAAGGAAAGCATTTCCGATTTTACCAGGACCGCTCCCGTGCCTATCTGTGGATCCCATGGCGGCCAGTGCCCAACGCCTCACGGTGGCGAAAACCTACAAACTCTTCATCGGGGGCGCCTTTCCCCGTTCCGAAAGCGGCCGATACTTGATTGCGCGAACTCCAATCGGTGACCACGTGGCCAATTATTGCAACGCTTCCCGCAAGGACCTCCGTGATGCCGTGCGAAACGCCCGCGCCGCTCAATCCGGATGGCAAAACGCCTCTGCCTTCCTCCGCGGCCAAATCCTGTATCGCGCCGCCGAGATCCTCGAAAGCCGCCGGGCGTCCTTCGCCCCGGAACTCGCGCTCATGGGCCTCGACCCGAAATCCGCCACCCGCCAGATCGATTTGGCGATCGACCGCCTCGTCTATTACGCCGGCTGGACTGATAAACTCGCCGCCGTGTTCGGCTCCGTGAATCCGGTATCGTCCCCGCACTGGAACGTGACGTCCCCGGAACCGTGCGGTGTCGTGGCCGTGGTTTGTCCGGATGCTCCCTCCTTGCTTGGGCTGGTCACCTTGCTGGCCGCGCCATTGGTCACCGGGAATGCGGTGGTGGCGATCGCCTCGGAGAAAGAAGCGCTCAGCGCCATCTCCCTAGCGGAGGTCCTGGCCGTCAGCGATCTCCCTGCCGGGGTGGTCAACATTCTCACCGGTATCCGCTCCGAACTCGCGCCCAGCCTTGCCTCCCACCAGGAAGTTCAAGCCATCCTCGACGCTGGCGGCGATCCGGCGGTTTCGGAGATCTTGGCGGGTGGGGCGGTTACGAACCTGAAGCGAGTCCATCACTGGCAATTCAATGCCGCCCAGTGGGAAAGCGAAGACTTGGAGAATCCCTACCGCATCCTCGATACCGTGGAGTTCAAGACGGCATGGCATCCCTCCGCCTACTGATCGCCGCCGCCTGTTTGGCGCCGCTCCTCCGCGGAGACGATGCGCCCGCTCCAGAGGACGCGTTGATCGAGATGGTATTGGATCAATCCAGCCGGGAAGAAGTCGCGTTCCGCACCGTTGTGGAACGCGTCACCGGGCATCGCGTGCTTCCGATCGACCCGAACGCCGAGATTGAACGGGCGATTCTGGACATCATCAGTGCGGCCCTGAACCAAACGCTGGCAACGCTCAACCAGCCCGGCAGCCCGGTGCGTCAGGAACGGAGAATCAACGAAGCGAGCCGCTATTTTGAGGAGTCTCTGGAGCGCATCATCGACGCCCATCCGGACTTCGAGTGCGCGGTGCCGCTCACGCAAGATGGCACCAAGCTCGCCGCCGGATATCCGGACCGCCGCATCCTGCACCTGCCCTCTGGCCGCGTCTGCTATCTGGATCCGAAGCTGGTGGAGGCCGGCTCCCTGAATAGCAGCTTGCGGACGTTTTATTTCACCCCGCGCACCACCACGAACAAGATCCGCGAAGATGCCCACCATCTTCTCATCGGCATCACGCACGATGGCAAAGACGGCGATTGGACGTTTCTCTCCTGGAACCTCGTCGATCTCTACGGCTTCAAGGTCCGCCTCAAAGCGGAATACCAAGCAGGCAATCGCGATCTTTACCGGCCAGAACTGACAATCCGCTCCGGCCCGTGAGATCGGCGGATCACTGGACGTAGTAATTCTTCGTCCAAGTGCACAGACGGCCGTCGAGCGTCTGAATCACGCCATAGCCAATTGAATATGGCTGCACGGTGACGCTCTCGCCGTTCCAGATCAGATCCGGAGTGCCGTCGTGAAAATGAAGACGGACTTTGGAAACGGTGGCTGTCTTGATGCACTTGCTGCGATTCACGTAGCGCAATTGCATAAAGGTCCGGGTTCCGTTGGGGCCACCGTTCTTCATCCGGTAGCGCACTTGAAGCTCCACGTTGCCCTCGGACTCCACGATATACCAATCACTCCACTTCCACCCGGGGAGTTGGAGATTGCCACAATAATGTTCATGCGTCCCGTAGGTATAGCCATACGTGTATTCCGTGGGATAAACATATTCCGCCGGGTAGCGATATGGATCCGCCGCCAGAGCGGAGCCAGCCAAGACGCAACAGGAGACCAAAAGAGCAGACGGGTGCAGCATGTTCATGAACGCGGGGCGCGATGGATTCGCCCTGCATCTCTGAACGAGGGTTTTCCAAAAGAAAAGGGGAAATTCGTAACGATTCGAGAAATCCGACTCCCTCGCCTTCAGTATTTCACTTTTTTGCGGGCAAATTTCGGCTTTTGCGGCCCGGAAGCCCCCTGGCCCGGCTCGATCCCGTGACGTTTACGCAACTCCGCGATTTGGTCCCGCAACAGGGCGGCCCGCTCGAACTCCAAGGCCACCGCCGCTTCCTGCATCTCCTCTTCCAGCTCCTTGAGCACTTGGAGCACGTCGTAATCCCCCCCAGACTCTTGCACCACCGCCCGGTTCATCCCCTTCTGCCCGGGGTTGAACTGAAGACTCGCCTGAACCGCCCGCACCACACTTGCCGGCGTAATTCCGTGCTCTTCGTTGTATTCGATCTGCTTGGCGCGGCGATACGCGGAGACGTCCATGAGCCGTTGCATGCTGTCCGTCACCCGGTCAGCAAAGAGGACGACGTGTCCATTCACATGCCGTGCGGCGCGTCCCGCCGTCTGGATCAAGCTGGTTTCGCTGCGCAAATAGCCCTCCTTGTCCGCATCGAGAATACAGACCAAGCTCACCTCAGGAAGATCGAGCCCTTCGCGCAAGAGGTTGATTCCAACCAAAATATCAAACTCCGCTGCCCGCAAGGCACGCAAGATTTCGACCCGCTCAATGGCGTCAATCTCGCTGTGGAGATAGCGCACCGCCAGCCCGGTGTTGCGCAAGTAGTCCGTCAAATCCTCCGCCGTCCGCTTGGTCAACGTGGTGATCAAAACTCGCTCTTTCTTTGACACCCGCTCCCGGCATAAGTCGATGGTGTCATCGATCTGGTTTTTGAGCGGGCGCAGTTCGATCGTAGGATCGAGCAACCCGGTAGGCCGGATAATCTGTTCCACGATCAAATCGCGTCCCGGCGTGGAGACATCGAATGCCTCAACCGGCTGGGCGCTCCCAGAAATCCGCGGCAATCGCGCCGGGGTTGTTTCCTCTTCCCCCAGACGCTTCTTGCGCGGCGGAATATAATCGGAAACGCCAACCCGGCTGTTCTCAATCTCAAAGCCCGCCGGAGTCGCGCTGACATACAAGCGGCACGACGTCTGCCCCATGAATTCGTTAAAGCGAAGCGGGCGGTTATCCAACGCGCTCGGGAGACGAAACCCGTGCTCCACCAAGGTCGTTTTCCGGCTGAAGTCGCCTTCATACATTCCGCCGATCTGGGGAATCGTCGCATGCGATTCATCCGTGATGAGCACGAAATCTTTTGGAAAGAAGTCGAGCAACGTATACGGACGCGATCCCGGCGGTCGCGCAGTGAGGTGCCGGCTGTAGTTTTCGATTCCTTGGCAGAAGCCCATCTCCTGCATCATCTCGATGTCGTACTCCGTCCGCATCTTGATGCGCTGGGCCTCCAGGTACTTTCCCGACTTCTCGAAGCGTTCGATGACCTCCGTCAATTCCGCCCGGATCTCGCGGATCGCTCGCGTCATCTTCTCCTTGGCCGTGACGAACTGCTTGGCTGGCCAAAACGTGTAGCGATCCACCTCCTCCGTGGCGCTCCCCGTCAGCGGATCAAACAGAGAAATCCGGTCCACTTCATCCCCGAAAAACTCCACCCGCACCGCCTCGTCCTCCAGCACCGCCGGATGTACTTCGACGACATCGCCACGGACGCGGAATTTGCCCCGGGTGAACCCGATATCATTGCGCTCGTAGAGAATATCGACGAGTCCGCGCACAAAAACATCCCGATCGATGGTATCGCCCCGCGCCACGGAGACCATCATGCCCTGGAAATCGTCGGGCGATCCCAAACCGTAAATACACGACACACTGGCCACGACCAAGACATCATTGCGGGTAAGCAGGGATCCCATCGTAGAAAGACGCAACCGCTCGATCTCTTCGTTAATCGATGAATCCTTCTCAATATAAGTATCCGTCCGTGGAATATACGCCTCGGGCTGGTAGTAATCGAAATAGCTGACGAAATACTCCACCGCATTGTGCGGGAAGAAGTTTTTGAACTCGGAATAGAGCTGCGCCGCTAGCGTCTTGTTGTGAGACATCACCAACGCTGGACGGCCGAGCTCCGCGATAACGTTCGCCATCGTGAACGTCTTTCCCGATCCCGTGACGCCGAGCAACGTCTGGTGCGCATTCCCGGCACGGATCGACTTCACCAGCTTGGCGATAGCTTGCGCTTGATCGCCCTGGGGCTTGAATTCGCTATTGAGCTTGAAATCAGGCACTACTTCTCCTCCACGACCGGGACCACCAACTGGGAGGGATGGCCGGCATCGCAATAGATCCGGTTCGTCTGCTTCACCTTTTCCCCATCTTCGGTCCAGGGCAAGCTGGTCCCCGGGTTCAGATCGAAACGCGGATAATTGCTCGAGGTCACGCTGACTCGGAGGCGATGTCCCCGGTCGAAAATCATGCTCGTGGACCAGCAATCGACCTTGACTTCCTCGATTTTGCCCGGTGTCAGCGGCTCGGGGGTCCCGGTGGAGTTCCGGTAGCGCAAGCGTTGAATGCCCTCGGCGATGAGAAAGCTGCGTCCGTCCGGATGGACATCACAGAGGCGCACCGACAGATCCGTATCCACCGCGCTCGAAGAAATAAAGACCATGGCGCGCACTCGTCCTGTAATCTCCACAGGTTTGTCCAGCGGTTCACTGGTAAAGCTGATCACATCGGCCCGTTTCTCCACGGAAGATTGATCCAGAGGACCACTCGGGATGGTGAGATTGTTGCCGCCCGTTGTCGGACAGGGAGAGGCCGGATCGAAGGTATATTCGACGTGGGCTGCGTCCGCGTCCGGAGCCTCCCAGATTAAAGTTTTGGGCTCGTGAAAATACAGGGACGTGTCCTTGGCGGGGACCGGCCACGCCTCAGCATAGCGCCATTCGTTCCCAGGGGCGCCGGGCGTGCGTGTATCGCCCATTACGTAATAGGCCACCGCTGGCTCCCTGTCGATGCCGTTCGGCTCCCCGCGCAAATGATGGGCGAACCAGCGATCCGAGTCGTAGTCTTTGGGCACCCGCGACGCCTCGGGAAAAGTGAATTCACCGACTTGCGCCTTTCCGATCCCGTGAGCCCAAGGCCCCATCACCAGCTTCTGCTTGCCCCGCGAGCCCGGTCCGCCTTGCTGTTGGCGCCCGCAGAATTGATCAATCGTCGCCTGAGCGAACATATCATACCAGCCACCGACATGGACTGCCGGAACGTCCATCACCGAGAAGCGGCGGGTGGTGTCGAATCCCGCCCAATATTCGTCATAACCAGGCCGCGAGCGGCTGATTTCGAGGGCCCGCGGATCGAACTCATTTCCATTCAGCCAGTTCTCCACATCGCCTTTGCGGAAGGCGTTGCCGATATACGACGCATCCCCGTACATACTGTTCGCTGCCACGATAATATATTGCGCCCTCAGTCCCAATCCTGCTGGAGCGGCTGCCGCCAGGAAGTTTTGCGTAATCCCACCCGCGGAAGCACCGATCGTGGCGATCGCGCCATTGCACCATGACTGCTTCTTCAACCACTCGATCGTATCCACCCCGTCCTGGTGTTTTTCCCAGCCACATCCGATGAACGGCAAATTCTCGCCCTCGGAATCGAACCGGCCGCGCATGTCCTGAATCACGAACACGTACCCTTCTCGTTGATAGCCTCCGGCTTTTTGTCCCTGCTTGGCCCGGCTGTAGGGCGTGCGGCTCAGGACCACCGGAAATGGTCCGTCCCCGGCCGGAAAGAAAATGTCCGTGGCCAACCGGATTCCGTCCCGCATCGCCACCATCTCCGTGAGTTTCTCGGAACGGCGCTTCATGGTGGCATCGATCTCCTTTCTCCAGGCCTCGGCGGTAACTATTCCTTGGCCCGCTCCCGCCTTGGCAAACATGACGCCGATGCGTTTCGCCCAATCCGCCCCATATTGGGAGCGAACCTGTTCCACGGCTTTGGCCTGCTCGGGCGCGGACAGCGCTCCGTCACGGTCGGAATCGGCCAGCGCGAACAGAGCGCGCATCCGGCCCGCCAGGGGCTCCTCGGCGAGGGCTGCCATCGATAGAGACAGAATCAGCAAAAGAATTCGTTGCTTCATGGTTGGCGATGGGGCGAGGGGCGCAATCGGAATCCGCTGGACGCGGGCAAGGGAATCGTGAGGCCAGGACGAGCGGAAAGCAACCGCGACAGGAGGCCGGGAAAACAAAATGGGGCAACGGCCTTGCGCTTTCCTTTGACCTTGTTAGTATTTCACAAAACTTAGCCATCTCCCATGACTCCCGCGCACGACTTCGGAATTTGCTTCCACGATTTCACAAACGAACAGATCCTCACCGCCGGAGCAAAGATCGGCGAATTGCTGACCGGCTTGCCGTTGGAAGATTCGTTTCACCGAAACCTCGCAGAAGACCTAGCTCAGGACATCGCGATCCTTACCCGAATCCTGGAGCAAAGCTTGACTCAAGGGTTGACATTCTCAACGGACGATCTCGAACACGAGCGGGAACTCCTGCTTTCCGGCCTGACCCAAACAATTCGTGCCGCTTGCCGTCATCCGTTCGAAGCCAAGGCGGAAGCCGCACGCCGGCTCTGCCTCATCATGGAACGGCGCGGTCTCGCCTTGCGACAGCTCGTGCTGGAGAACCCCTCCGCGGAGTTGGAATTGCTGATTGCGGAATTTGATCATGCGCCGGTGCAAATGGACCTCGCAGCTCTCGATTTAGCGATTTGGTACAAGAGGCTCAAGTCCAGCCACGCTCAATACCGCGAGGCGGTGAAGGAGGAGTCCGCCGCTTCGGCAGACCGATCGCTCCCCCTGCCTTCAATGAATGAGATCACGGCTCGGATTGCCTGGATGCTGGAGCTGATTCGCCAGGGAATCGGCCACCAGGCCCGCAAAGGCCGCGCGCCATACGACCGCTTGGCGACCCAGATCGATGAGGCCGTCAACGGGATCGGTTCGGTGTCGTTGCGCCGTTCGACTCGAAACGACCGCGCCCCGAACGGAAACCGCGAGGAAGCGGCCTTAAGCAGCTGAATCAGGACTCGCACTTGCTCATTGCGAATTCGCCCGCAAACTAGCGCTTCGCTTCGTCATGGCCCCCGCCCAGCAAAAACCAAAACAGCCGCAATCCTCGCAACCCGCCCCCGTGAAAACGGCGATTTCGCCGACCCGGGAAGAGGATTTTCCCGAGTGGTACCAGCAAGTGGTGCGCGCCGCCGACCTCGCGGAGAACTCCGAAGTGCGCGGTTGCATGGTCATCAAGCCGTGGGGCTACGGGATTTGGGAGCAGATGCAGGATCAGCTGGATACCCATTTCAAGGCCACGGGCCACAAGAACGCCTATTTTCCGCTGCTCATTCCGTTGAGCTACTTGGAAAAGGAGGCGGAACATGCCGAAGGCTTTGCCACCGAGTGTGCCGTGGTCACGCACCACCGCCTGGAAGCGGAAAAGCAGGCGGACGGTTCCGTCAAAATGATCCCGACCGGCAAACTCGCCGAGCCCTACATCATCCGGCCCACCTCGGAGACGATCATCGGAGCCGCCTACGCCCGGTGGGTCCAGAGTTATCGCGATCTGCCGATCCTTATCAACCAGTGGGCCAACGTGATGCGCTGGGAAATGCGTCCCCGGCTCTTCCTGCGGACGGCGGAATTCCTCTGGCAGGAAGGCCACACCGCGCACGAGACCAAGGAAGAGGCTCTGCAGGAGACCCATTTGATGCATGGCGTCTACGAGACGTTTTTGCGGGATCACCTCGCCATTCCCTCCATTCCCGGCGAAAAAACCGAAGCGGAACGTTTCCCGGGTGCGGAGAACACCTTCACCGTGGAAGCCATGGTCCAGGATCGCAAGGCCATCCAGGCCGGTACCTCCCACTTCCTTGGCCAGAATTTCGCCAAGGCCGCGAACATCAAATTCCAAGGGCGCGACGGCAAAGAACAGTTTGCTTGGACCACGAGTTGGGGTGTCAGCACCCGGATGATCGGGACCTTGATCATGGCGCATGCCGATGATGATGGCGCCGTGCTGCCTCCGCGAATCGCGCCGGTTCAGGTGGTCATCCTCCCAGTGACGCCCAAGGAAGACACCAAAGCCGCCGTTTGGGAAGCCGCGGATCGCTTGGCGGCGGAACTCCGCAAGAAAAAAGCCTGGGGCGATGCCGTGCGCGTGGAGGTGGACAAACGCGACCTCAACGGAGGCGTCAAGAGCTGGGAATGGATCAAGAAAGGCGTCCCACTGCGCATCGAGATTGGCCCGCGCGATCTGGAAAATGGCACCGTGGCGCTCTGCCAGAGGTATCTCGGACCGAAGGACAAATCGTTTGTCGCCATGGCACAAGTCGTCCAAACAATGGCCAAGACCTTGCAAGAGGTGCAAAAGGCGATGTTGGCACGCGCGCTCGCCTTCCGCAAGGAACACACCGTGAAGATCGATTCACTCGATGATTTCCGGGCGTATTTCACGCCGGCCAATCCCGACAAACCCGAGATCCACGGCGGATTCGCTCTGGCCCATTGGGGAGGATCGGCGGCGGACGAAAAACGTCTCCAGCAGGAGTTCAAGGTCACGGTGCGCTGCATTCCGAAAGATCCGGACATTTCACCAGAGGAAGCAGGCACCTGCTTCTACACCGGCCGCCCTTCCCAGAAGAGATTGGTTTTCGCTAAGTCTTACTGAAAGACGTTGCGATTTCGGATTTGACGGCAGGTCGCCTGCACGCGAGTGGTTGCCCCTTCCGTACGTCTGCCATGAGCAACTCCTCCCTAAAGGTCTACGTAAAACCAGGATGCCCTTGGTGCGTCCAGGTGGTGGGCGAATTACGGGCCAAGGGCTTTGCCTTCGAGGAGATCGATGTCATCGCGGACCGCAATGCGTTTGCGGAAATGAAGCGGCTGTCAGGGCAATCTTTGGCACCGACGATCACGTACGGCGAGTTGGTGCTCGCGGACTGCGGAGTCCCCGAATTGCGCGCCTTTTTGCAAAAACACGGAATTCATCCCTGATCTTTACGTCTCTGTAGCCATGGAATTCACATTCCAACCCATCCTTGCCCTGGCCGCGACGGTCGTTTTGGCATTCGCCTTGCGAACTTTTCATCACCCGGTGATCCGCAAATCCGGCGCGGTGCTCATCCTGGTGGCCAGCTACTGCTCGGGCCTCTTGATCTTCAAAAACCACCTGGGAGGCATCGCCGCCGTGGTCGCATGGTTCCTGTTCCCGTGGTTCGAGCTGCTCACCCGGATCCGGCGTTTGCGCCTGCCCATCCACAAGGAGTTAAGCCACGTCCCCCCGCCTTCGTCGGTGCGGTTTCCGGAGTTAGCTGGGCTGACAGCCGAGATCGAAGCGGAAGGCTTCGAATACGTGGACGACACTGGCTGGGTCTGGGAAGGGATGAACCAGTTCTACCGTCTGTTTTACCATGAGTCGCGTCGCACGGAGGCCGCCATCTGTCTCGCGGAGCAGAACGAACTAGGGCTCTCGTACATCACCCTCACCAGCCGGGACGCCAATGGCACGATCTGGCGCACTTGGAATTATCCATTCTCAGAAACCATGGCCATGGCGCCTCAGGTTCAAATCAATCCCGCGCCGCTGGTCGCCTCGTTCTCTGAGCTACTCGACCTTCACGAGCAGTTCCTCTACTCCAAGCGGATTGACACCTCAAGGCTTCCCTCGGTTTCTCCGGAAGACATCCCCGGCGTGATCGCCTCTGAAATTCGTGATCAGGTCGATCACAACCTCTCTGAGGGCCTCATCGCACCTACGGGTGAAGACACCTTCCGTTATTCCTGGCGCGGCTTGGTGTTTCTATGGGCTCAGTTCGTCAAGGACATGGTGCGCTTGTCGTAAGTGGAGGGAAGTCCTCGCGCCATGAAATCGCTGCCGCGGCGCCCCTCGCTTGATACCGTTGCCATTGAGGAGCGCGCCGCCTCCTTCACCCGGCGCTCGCTGAAGAACGATTCCAAGCAGCGAGCCCTCAAGCTGGCGGTTTCCATGATGGATTTAACCACGCTCGAAGGCAGTGATACCCCGGGCAAAGTCGGCCATCTCGTCGCCAAAGCACTGCGCCCCATGCCGGATCGCTTCGATTGTCCGCCCTGCGCCGCAGTCTGCGTCTACCCGAACCACGTGCGTGAAGCGGTGCGGCTCACCGCGGGCTCCCAGATGAGCGTTGCCGCCGTGGCCACCGCCTTTCCCAGCGGGCAGTTTCCCCTGGATCAGAAACTTGCGGACGTCCGTTGGGCCGTCTCCGAAGGCGCCACGGAGATTGATATGGTGATCAGCCGGGGCGAATTCCTCCGCGGGAATCACCAATTTACCTTCGACGAGATCGCCGCCACCAAAGAGGCCTGCGGCCCTGCCCACCTCAAGGTAATCTTCGAAACCGGCGAGCTGCAGACTTATGACAACGTCCGCCTAGCCTCAGAGATCGCCATGGAAGCCGGAGCGGATTTCATCAAAACTTCCACCGGCAAAGTCACCCCGGCGGCGACGCTGCCGGTCACCTTGGTGATGCTCCAAGCGGTGCGCGATTTCTACTTCCGCACCGGCAAACGGATCGGCATCAAACCCGCCGGCGGCATTCGCCAAGCCAAGGAAGCGCTGCAATATTTGGTAATGGTCAAGGAAGTCCTTGGGGATGATTGGCTCACTCCGGATCTCTTCCGCTTCGGCGCCAGCGCCCTGCTCGTGGACGTCACCCTGCAAATCGCCAAAATGACCGACGGCGGTTACCAGAATCCCGACTCGTTCTCCCTCCCGTGACCCGCACCCGGCGCCGCCAGCTCCAGCTTCCCGCTCCCCTCCGCGCCGTGGGGAACGCTCTCACGGGAATGCTCTGGGTGTTCGCCATCGCCGGCACTTTGACCGCCATGGCCATCGTCCAGCCAATGCTCCTCCGGCTCGCCGTTCCAGGTCTCCTGGTGATCATTCTCGTCTGGTCAGTGACCTCCTCGCTGCAATCTCCCGCCCAGAATCTCGCCTGTCTCCTTGGCGACCACCGCTTCAAAGAAGCCTTTGGGCTTGCCCGCCGCCACGATCTCCTAGCCGCGCTGCGCGAACATCTTCAAGGCCCCCTCCCCCTTCCTGCGCCCGGGCTCCGCGGAGGGCTGGAACATACATTCGAGGAGCTCGCCACCCTTCACAGCGCCGTTCACGATGCCGGCAATGTCTACATCGTCACAAGCCTGATCGAAGAATTCCAAACCGCCACGGACCAGGCCTGCGACGCCTTCTGGGACCTCCTTCGCAACCTCGCCGTGACCGGACAGCAGCAAGCCGGATTCAACGAGGATCACCCCAAAATCCGGCGCATCGCCAAACTGGTAGAAGAACTGCAATTCGCCGCTACCGAAGCCCGCCGCAAACTGGCGGAACTCACGCTCGGAGCCTCGGAGCCAGAACGGCAACAAGCCCGCGAAGCCTTGGAGGAACTCCGCCAACGCGGAGAGGCTCTGCGGAGGCGGGAACCGCTTGTTCATTGATCTCCTGCCACAAGAGATCTTGGGAACATCGCGAATCGGATAGGCTCGCTCACGGCACACTTCCGTTCGCTTCCAAAGGCACTCCACCCACATGATGCCGGTAGAGCCAGTCTTCGATGGCACGCAAATGCTCGGGACGAAGGTTCCGGTTGAAAACCAATGTTTCGAGGACCTCAAGCACCCCAGACGACGCCCCTGTCTTTTCGCCAAGGCGCACTTGGTCCAAGGGCTCAAGCGAACCGGGCGGCACATACTTGATTTCCGCCGTTTTGCGCTGCCCTCCGCCCTCTGGGCGCACCGTCAAAACCGCCTTGCCCGTGAGCTTCTTTGCCTCCCAGGTCAAACCAACGATGAAGAATCGCCCGGCAGGCCCCGCTCCCGTCACCTTGATCGGACGCCGAGCCGGTCCCAGGAAAACCTCGAAAGATCCATCCCAAGAAGCCCGCATGTCCACCCACTGCTGTCCACTGCTCGAATTTGCCAACTGGACGGTGGATACACTTCCGCCCGGCTCGGGGCGAAAGCGCACCATCTGGATCACGGAAAGCGTCGGTTCCGGGTAAGCCGAGTCCAAAGGCAGTCCCTTGGCGCCAGCCTCCGCCTTTCCTTCCAGCCATGCTCCCGGTCCAAAGGAAGCAAACCGCAGCTCCCCTTTGACGCTATCAAGCCGCATCCGCTTAAGGACAGGCTGAACGGCACCATCTGGCACGGTGAGTAACGTGCCTCCAGCGATCGGCGCCAAATCGATCCACCTTTCAAACGCATCTCCAGTCATCGCCTCCTGCCCTCGCTTCCCGGGTAACATCGCGTCGCGGCCCGCCGAATGATGGGTCGTCAGGAAATCGCCCGCGAGTGGAATTGTCCCCGCGAAGCCGATCGCTTCTCTCGCGATCCCTGGCCTCTGCTTGGCGGCCGGCCGCAGCATCGGCAAAACAATCAAGGCCCCCAACCCAGCCGACAAGGCGACCGCCAACAAGACCAACCATGCGACTTGGGCGGCGCAACGGGACTGGACGGCAAAGACAAGCGACTCGGGCGGCTTCATGATTTCACCGCGACCCTAGAGAGGAAGTGCTCATGCGCAAGCCGCGAAAGCGTCACGCGAGGGGCCGTAACACCGCGTCAAACAACGCTGAGCAACTGCGCGACGTGCTCCTTGGGCTTCACCTTCGGGAACACGGCCTTGATCTTCTGATCTGGCCCAATCACAAACGTGGTCCGCTCCGTCCCAAAGCCGAGGCGGCCCATCATGCTTTTCTCCACCCACACACCGTAGTCATTGACGATCTTCTTGTCCGTGTCCGCGATCAGCGGGAACGGCAGGCTCTGGTTTTCAATAAACTTCTTGTGGCTCTTCACCCCGTCCGGGCTGACGCCGAACACCTTGGCCTTCATGCCGACCGCCGCCCAGTTGTCCCGCAAATCACAGGCCTGCGTCGTGCAGCCAGGCGTGCTGTCTTTCGGGTAGAAATAGAGCACCACCGTCTCCCCGGCCAAGTCGCTCAAGGACAACGTCGCCCCGTCCGGATACTCGCCTCCCACGACGGGTGCGGTGAACTGAGGGGCGGGACTTCCGATTTCTGGTTTGTTTGCCATATGCGTTCCTTAGGCTACGTTGACCACCCCTCCGGTGGTTGCAAGCGCCACTCGTCACCTCATGGCCGATTCCGAACTTTCTTCCCAGCGCCCCACTGTCGCCATCGTCGGCCGCCCCAATGTTGGCAAATCCGCCATCTTCAACCGCCTCATCGGGCGCCGCATCTCTATCGTCCACGACGAGCCGGGCGTCACCCGGGACCGCATTTCCGCCATCTGCTCCCGCGGCGAGCGCTCCTTTGAGCTGATCGACACCGGAGGCATCGGCTCCCGCCTCCTCGACGGCTTCACCGCCCAAGTCCGCCTTGAGGCCGATATCGCCATTGAGTCCGCCTCAATGATCCTCTTCGTCGTCGATGCCCAGAACGGCTTGACCACAGTGGATGAGGAACTCGCCTCCGTCCTGCGCAAAAGCGGCACGCCGGTCATTCTTCTCATCAACAAGGTAGATACCGCCAAGCACGAAAACCTCGCCCACGACTTCGCCCGGCTCGGATTCGCGGAGCCCCTCCCCGTGAGCGCGGAGCATGACCGCAATTTTGATGAACTC